>CAUTIE010000012.1:0-31765 GCA_963538475.1 uncultured Atopobiaceae bacterium | reverse complement strand
CGACGACGCGTAGTCTGGGCAACAGGGCTTGCGATAGCCACTTTCTGGCCCATACAAGCGTTCAAAAGCGTAGACTTGCCAACACTTGGACGACCAACTAATGCAACAAAACCGCTCCTAAATGGGGTGGTCTCAGATGAAGTGTTTTCAGAAACTGAATTGGCGGTCATACGTCCTCCAACTTACCAATGAAAAATTGCACGCGAGAAAATCAAAAGTCCTATAAGAGCTGCGGTAATGCTAATACAGCATGAAGCTGCCGCAGCAATATCTTTGGCTTTACCAGCCATAGGATGAAACTCAGGAGAAACCAGGTCTACCACAGTTTCTATTGCCGTGTTGATGAGCTCTGTGGTTAAAACTGCACCAATACACGCAAGGACAAGCGCCCAGCTTACGGCATCCAAGCCAACAAACAATCCCGCTACCACGGTTACTGCAGCAGCAACTGACATACGGCGCAAGTTTGCCTCTTGAGCAAACGCTTGTCGAGCACCCTGTAGTGCAAAAAGTAGACCGCGCTTAAAGCTTGGATGTCTGCCCTTAGATCCCGGAATCATTACTCGTCAATCCCCTCACGGTGGCGAGTCAACACAACTGGCTCAATAGTCCTATCCGTTGAAAGCAGAGCCACAAGAGCGTCTTCACGAGCCTCCATAACCTCTGCCTCATCGTCTTCAATGTGGTCATATCCAAGCAGGTGAAGCGTGGCATGAACAAGCATGAGCCTAAACTCGTCTGCCTCCGTAGTGCCATATTCTTTTGCCTGACGCGCAATAAAGTTGGGAGCCAGAATAATATCGCCCAGCTCACACATTTCACCAGGAGCCAGATCTGGATCATCAGGTCGCTCTACCTCAAGTGAAATAACGTCTGTGGGCGCATTTTTTTCTCGCCACTCAAGATTCACCTGCTGAATCTCTTCATCACTGACAATGGAAATGGACACGGTGCAAGGGCGCTCTACACCCTCTTCAGAGAGTACAAGGTTGCAATCGGCTTCAATCTCTTCTACAGAAATTGGGCACTCGACGCCTTCTTCGATCACAATGTCGTACTCGTTATCCACGTTACTCCCCTAGCTGTTTCTTCTCATACGCAGTGTATGCATCAACTATCTTACCAACCAACGTGTGGCGAACAATATCATTTCTATCTAAATCAACAAAAGCAACGTCTTCAAGGTTACCCAACACCTGTCGAGCAACATCCAAACCACTTCTTCCCACAAGGTCTCGCTGCGTTGCATCTCCAGTAATAACAAATTTTGACGAGAAACCCAGGCGAGTCAGAAACATTTTCATCTGCTCAGGCGTGGTATTTTGTGCCTCATCCAAAATGACAAATGCATCGTTCATGGTACGACCACGCATAAATGCAAGCGGAGCAATCTCAACAATTCCCTGTTCAATAAGGTTATTTGCGTACTCCATGGAGGTCATATCAAAAAGCGCGTCATAGAGCGGCCTGATGTAGGGATCAAGCTTCTCTTGAAGTGTTCCCGGGAGAAAACCAAGAGACTCTCCCGCTTCTACAACAGGTCTTACCAGCACAATTCTGCTAATTTGCTGAGATGTTAAAGCAGCAAGTGCCATAGCCACTGCCAGATACGTTTTACCAGTTCCCGCAGGACCAATGCCAAAGGTAATGGAGTTGTTTGCTATTGCCTTTGTATACGCTATTTGACCTTGTGTTTTAGGCTGAATTGCTTTGCCTTTATGAGTTACAAACAGGGTACGTGTTCCCGTTTGCTCTAAGTTGGCATTTCTTTTTGTACTATCAAGCAGCAACTTTACGTCTTCAAGCGTTGGCCTAGATCCAGACTCGACCATTTGAATCAGGTGAGAAAAAATGAACGTTAACTGCTCAATTTCTTGAGAAGTTCCTGACAAAAAGATTGCTTTGCCTCTGATTGAAATAAGAGCTGCACATGACGATTCGATTTCTCTGAGCAAACTATCAGCTGGACCCGTCAGGTACAAAGGGTCTACTGAATCAGGAATAGTTAAGCGAATCTGTGTTGGCTCCATGTTCCCCCAATTTACAAACGAGTAGCTTTTAGCGTTCCATTAGGTAAAACTTCGTCAAAACGCATAGCAATAAGCTCATCAAGCTCAATAGTAGGATCAACCTGAACATCAAAAAGACCGCCAGAAATTCCCCTACCAGGATACTGTACCACCACATTATCGCAGGTACCAACAAGCTTCTTAGCAGCATCAAAGCGCATGGCATTACCCAGATCACGCATTTTCTTGGCGCGCTCAGCCATCACCTTTGGATCTACCTGATTTGGAGCGGTTGCCGCAGGAGTTCCAGGTCGTTTGGAATACCTAAATACGTGCATCTTTGAAAAGCCCATCTGACGACAAAACTCATACGACTCTTCAAATTCTTTATCAGTTTCTCCAGGAAAACCAACAATAAGGTCTGTTCCTAACGCAATAGTTGGCAGCACCGAACGAGCTTCCTCGACAGCGTTGCGATAAAGTTCTGTCCTATACACCCTGCCCATACGTGCAAGCGTAGCGTCACATCCGGATTGAAGACAGATGTGCAAAAAAGGTGCAATTCTTCCGTTGGAAGCGGCAATGACCTCTACCAAACGAGCATTTACATCAGGTGGCTCAAGAGAAGAAAGCCTGAGGCGACCTACCTCGGTTTTTTCAAGAACATACTCGAGAAGGTCTGGGAGCCTGAGGGTCTTCTCTCCCTCATCCTCAAGTTGAGCTTTATAGCTGCCAAGATTAATTCCCGTAAGGACAACCTCTTGAGCTCCCCTGCTCATAGCATCTTTCACCTGCGAAACAACCTCACGAGGATCAAGGGATTTTCCCGCACCGCGCGCCTTCCAGACAATGCAGAAGGTGCAACGATTGTCGCAACCGTCTTGAATCTTGATACCAGGGCGTGTGCGACCTGTTGGAGTTGGCTTGGAGATGACAAGACCGTCATCACTTACAGATTCTGGAGCAAAGCCTAGCTCTTCAAGAACTCTATCTGCAACTTTGACTTTCTCGGCTTCTACCACAACGTTAGGAGCAAGAGAGGCAAGCTCGTCCGCAAAAAGACTTGCAACGCAACCCGTTGCAACTACAAGAGGAGCTCCTGGCATAAGCGCTGCTTTTCGCACAGCTTTTCTTGTCTTAGCCTCAGCTTCTGCAGTGACAGCGCACGTGTTGATGACAATGGCTTGAGCCTCATCTTCTTCAACAATGCGGCATCCCATACGGAGCAGAGAGTCTGCCATTAAATCAAGCTCTACGCGATTAACTCTACATCCAAGATTTATGAGCGCAATTCCATGAGCCATTAGCGCCTCTTCTTGGAAGCCTTTTTGGCTTTCTTGTCTTTATGATCAGAGGAATCTTCTGCTGCAGAATGCTGATCATGCTGCTCATCTTGAGTTTCTTGAGCGCCACTTTGCTTGCGCTCATCAATAAGGGAGGTTAGCGTCTTTAACTGATCTTTAGTCAACCCAGTTGAAGTCTCAATGTGAACCAGAACGTAAAGGTTGCCGCGAGCCTTAGTGTGCAAACGAGGCATACCTTTACCAGCAACACTCAGTTGCTGGCCGTACTTACAGCCCGCTGGAATAGTAATCTCAATAGTTTCATCTTTGATAATACCGTCAATAGTCACGGTAGTACCAACAATTGCCTCAAGGGAATCAACGCTCACTGAGGTAAAGAGGTCGTCTCCCCTGCGCTCAAAATCCTTATGCTGGGAAACCTCAATGGTTACGATAAGGTCACCAGAGGTGTCACCTCTAACGCCCGCTTCACCTTTACCGGCAATGGAAATTGACTGGCCAGAATGAACGCCTGCAGGAATTTCTACAGAAACACGCTCGTGATCAGGAGTTCTTCCCTGACCTCCACAGGTCTCGCACGCGTGCTCAACCTTCTTACCTGTTCCTTGGCACTCTGGACAAACTGTCTGAGACTGCATTTGGCCAAAGACAGTATTTTGAACCTGGACTACCGTGCCCGTACCGTGACAGCGCGGACAGTCTTCAATTTTTCCGCCCTCACCAAGACCGGTGCCATTACAATCATCGCAGGTAGAAAGTCTGTTATATGAGATAGTTTTAGTAACTCCAGCTGCGGCTTCTTCCAGCGTAATGGACAGCCTGATACCCATATCACTACCACGAGTGCATTGAGCAGCACCTCGGCCACCATGGCTTCCGCCAAAGAAGGAATCAAAGATATCTCCAAAGCCACCAAAACCGCCGCCAAAGATATCTGACATATCCACATAGCCGCCGCCAAAACCAGATGGACCATTAGGATCACCATAACGGTCATAGTTGGCTCGCTTTTGCTCATCTGAAAGTACAGAATAAGCTTCGTTTACCTCTTTAAACTTTTCTTCTGCATGAGGGTCATCAGAAACATCAGGGTGCAGCTTTCTTGCAAGCTTTAAAAAAGCTCGCTTGATAGTTTTTTGGTCTGCATCACGAGCAACACCTAAGAGCTCGTAGAAGTCTTTCTTCTCTGCCACGCTTACTAACTCTCCCCTTGTAAAACCTAAAACTTAAATTCCCATATAGCCAACATGGCCCAAACCGGCCGTACAAGCATACAAAGTCATAATAATAATTGAGTAGAAGGCACCATTGATGATTCCCGAAACAAATGCATTCGCAAAGCTTCTCCACCAGCCGGCGTTCATCTTGACGCCATCTGCAAGAACATTTCTAATGCCAAATATCAAAAGTGGAATCAAAACAATGGCAAATAGCGGTGACCTCAAATTAAGTGCCACAAATACTAAAAGCATTGCAGTAATACCAGTAATACGAGCTCCCGCGCGCTGACGGAATGTCAACTGCTCTGAAGGAACCTTGATATTTACGATAAAATCGCCAGTTGCAGAACCATTTGTTCCTGCATTTCCCATTCCAGGTACTCTGATTTGATCGCCATCATGTGAATTAGCTGGTACATCAACCATAATTTCACTTGCAGATAAAACACGTCCCGAACCACCACAAACATCACAGGGGTCCTGTACAACGTGTCCGGCACCATCGCACTCTGGACAATCAACTCTAAACTTTCCAACTCCAAAAATGGAAGAAAGATCAATATCAATGTGGCCTGTTCCATGACAGGTAGGACAGGTGGTTGCCTCAGTCTTATGCTGAGATCCCTTACCATCACAAGCATCACAGGTTACAAAACGCTGATACGTGATGCCTTTCTTAACACCATTTTTAGCGTCAGTATCATTTAGTGTTAAGTCGTAGACAATATCTGCACCTGTCTGAGGCTTATATGCGCGAGAGCGCTTTTGAGATCCAGTAGTCCAATTATTAAAGTTAATATCGCCAAACGGGAATCCTCCCTCAAAAGGAGAACCTCCGTACGTGGATCCACCAGGATAACCAGAGGGGCCATAACCGCCGCCGTAGAAAGAGCCGCTTCTCATTGCGTCATAGCGACGGCGTTTCTCGGCATCTGACAAAACAGCATATGCCTCAGAGACCTCTTTAAAACGCTCTTCAGCATCAGGCTCTTTGTTGACGTCTGGATGAAGCTTGCGAGCTTTAGTTTGAAAAGCTTTTCTAATTTCTTCAGCTGTCGCGGACTCAGAAACACCAAGAATGGTGTAGTAGTCCTTTTCGTTCATAGCAGCCATGAAATCTCTCCGATTCAACCCATACCTAAATCTGCATCATGAGAACGTTTGAAAGTGTACCCACTTGTTTTGAAGTTAATGCAGCACAAACACACTACAGACGTAAATCCCAAAGACGTCCATAGAGCTCGTTTCCAAGCAGCCAGCCCTTCTCGGTAGGCCTATAGGTTTTTGCGCCATTTAAAACATCTGCATAAACGCAGTCCAACAATCCGTCATGAACGCACGAATCAAGCACGTCTTGTAGACGCGACGCGCCAAATACCAGCTCAGACTCAACCAAAAGCGCAGGCGAAATTGGTTCCATAAGGCGAGCGTGCAGCATCAAATCTTCTGCCACAGCTTCTCTATGAGTCAAAAATTCAACATCAAACTCTGTCGAGAAGAGCGATGTACCTTCAGCAATTTTTCTTGGAGAATCAAGGACCACCAGCCGTGCGCGAGCAGCTTCTTGTGGACGCGCAGGTAAAGAGGCGTTCTGCTCTGCAAGCATGTCATACTCAGGTGCGGTGAGCATGCTTGCAGCGCTGGTACCAAGACCAAGGTACGATTCTCCCGTCCAGTACATCTTATTGTGCTTGCAGCTCTTCTGATTTCGGGCGTAACTTGCTACCTCGTAGCGTTCAAATCCCGCTGCTTGAAGCGTCTTTGACGCAGCTTGCATTCGATCTGCCTGCACGTCGTAGGCGTTCCAAGGAGTGTCTTTATCTTGGGTTTGTTTAGCCAACGCCGTACCGTCTTCAATAGTAAGCGGATAGACACTCACATGGTCCACCCCAAGCGAGATAAACCTTGAAAGCGAATACTCCCAGGAGTTCTCTGTTTGCTCGGGAATAGCACACATGAGGTCAACCGACACGTCGTAACCACGCTCTTTTGCGGCTAAAACCCTGTCATACGCGAGGTCTGCCGAGTGAATTCTGCCAAGCCTCTTAAGCTCGTTATCGTTAAAACTTTGAACTCCCAGAGAAATTCTTGTCACTCCACCTTTAGAGAGATTGGCGAGAAGACCGTCAGATAGTGAGTCTGGATTTGCTTCCATGCTGAACTCACTAGGCTGCGTAAGTGCTGAGACGTTCTGCGCCAAATCTGCCGCATCTTGCCCAAGCAAGCTGGGAGTTCCACCTCCCATATAGACCGTTTTAGTAGCTGCTAACAGGCCAAGTTGAGCGGCTTCATATAGCTGATGTTTTAGTGCATTAACGTAATCTTTCATGCGATTATCGTCTTGTCTTGTGGACCAAGAAGAAAAATCGCAATAGAAGCATTTTTGTGCACAAAACGGAATATGCAGGTAAAGTGCAGGAGTGGCCGTTTGGTTGTATTTAGATTGCCAGGAATCCACAACAGACCACTAGCTCATAGGTAGATTGTGCTCAGAAGATTCTTGCTCACCCTCAAGCTGCTTGACGGTTTCTTTAATCTCTAGAGCAAGATCAATGAAATCCTGGGCCGTAACGCACTTTACTGACTTTCCACGCCAATAGGCCGCGTTTGGAATACCTCTGAAATACCAGGTAGAAAGGCTTCTAGCGCGAGCAATATGAATGTGAGCAGCATCAAGTAACCTTACATGCATCATAAAAGATGCAAGCATTTGGTCAAGGGTTGGAACAAGTACAGGTTGACCCTCAACTAAAGCTTGAGTGTTTTTAAAAATCCACGGATTTCCATACGTTCCGCGAGCAATCATTACAGCTGTCACACCCGTCTCGGTAAGAGCATGAGCTGCTGCTTCAGCAGTAAGCATGTCGCCAGAGCCTATGACCGGAATAGAAACGGCGTCGCAAACCCTATTAACCGTCTCCCACTCTGCCTGACCACGATACATCTGGGTAGCAAAGCGACCGTGAATAGCAACGGCAGATGCTCCAGCAGACTCCATGGCGCGAGCAAACTCAGGTGCCACTTCCTCATCCTGACGTCTACCACGCCTAATCTTGACAGTAACAGGTACGTTAACCTCAGACAGACAAGCCTTAACCAAATCTGCAGCAAGCTCTGGTGTGTCCAGAAGAGCTGAACCCTCCCCTTTTTTCACAACCTTAGGAACAGGACAGGCCATATTGATATCGATAAGAGCCAGCTTATCTCCTAAACGCTCACTAATCTGAGCTGCTGCTTCTTTAAACTGATCTGGCTTTGAACCAAAGAGTTGAACAGCAATATCAGGCTCAGTTGCAAGAGGCTCTACAAGCTCCCAGGTTTTCTCGCCGCCATAATGAATTCCTGCAACAGAAACCATTTCTGAATACGCAAGACCTGCCCCGCCAGCTCGAGCCATAGTGCGATACACACCATCGCTGACACCGGCCATAGGAGCCATAAGCACGGGATTTGCAGACAGGCGCTCCTTAAGCGTGGTACCTGACGCAAAAGGAACAATGCGAGAAGAAAGACCAGCTTCAGGGGCGCAGGTTGCAATAATAGTTTGAAGCGATTCCACAGATACCTTCTACTCGTCGTCAACCTTGAGAACAGCCAAGAATGCCTCTTGAGGTACTTCGACTGAGCCAATCTGCTTCATGCGCTTCTTACCCTCTTTTTGCTTTTCAAGCAGCTTGCGTTTTCTGGAAATGTCGCCGCCGTAGCACTTAGCTAAGACGTCCTTTCTACGTGCGCGAACGGTAGAACGAGAAATGATTTTATTGCCAATTGCACCCTGAATAGGAACCTCAAAAAGCTGCTGAGGAATAATGCCTTTGAGTCTGTCACAAAGGCCACGAGCAAGATCGTATGCTTTGTCCTTGTGAACAATAAACGAGAGCGCATCAACAACGTCTCCAGCAAGCAAGATATCCAGCTTAACCAGGTCAGAAGTGCGATATGAATCAAACTCATAGTCAAGTGAGGCATAGCCTTTGGTTCTACTCTTAAGCTGATCAAAGAAGTCCAGGATAAGCTCAGCCAGAGGAATACTAAAGATCATCTCAACGGACTTATCAGACAGATACACCATGTCCTCAGATACGCCACGATGATCAACAACAAGCTGCATAACCGTACCAACAAACTCGGGAGGCACAATAATTTTTGCCTTGAGGTACGGCTCATCAATGCGGTCAATCTTGGTGACCTCTGGAAGATCTTGAGGACTGGTAATCTCAATCATAGATCCATCGGTCTTATAGACGTGATAGTCCACAGAGGGACTGGTAGCAATCAAATCCAGGTCAAACTCACGCTCAAGACGCTCTTTAACAACTTCCATGTGGAGAAGACCCAAAAATCCAACTCTGAAGCCAAAACCTAAAGCCACAGAAGTCTCTGGTGACCACGTAAGTGACGGATCGTTAACGTGCAGCTTATCAAGTGCATCACGGAGGTTCTCGTACTGCTTGTTATCTACGGGGAAAAGACCGGTAAATACCATCGGTTTTGCTTCACGGTAACCCGGCAGTGGCTCTGCGCATGGATTTTGCTTATAGGTAAGCGTATCTCCAACACGAACAGCTTCAGGGTCTTTGAGGCCAGTTACTACATAGCCAACCTCACCAACAGAAAGCTGGTCAACAGCCATCTCAAGAGGCCTCTTAGCGCCAACTTCCTCAACAAGAAAAGGCGTAGAGCTCTGCATCATAAGCAGCTGATCGCCCGCTTTGATTGAGCCGTCAAAAACACGTACTGTAGCTACAACACCTCTGAACTGGTCAAAGTACGAGTCAAGAATAAGCGCCTTAAGAGGTGCCGCGGGGTCACCCTTTGGAGGAGAAACCAAATACACTAAAGCCTCAAGAAGCTCATGGATACCCTCACCAGTCTTGCCAGAGACGCATACGGCATCATCAGCTGGGATTGCAAGAACATCCTCAATTTCTGCACGAACCTCTTCAGGACGAGCAGACGGAAGATCAATCTTGTTGATTGCAGGAACAATATCCAGGTTGGCGTTCATGGCAAGCATAGCGTTTGAGACTGTTTGAGCCTCCACGCCTTGCGTTGCATCAACAACCAGAACCGCTCCTTCGCAGGCAGCCAAAGACCTTGAGACCTCGTAGGTAAAGTCAACGTGGCCTGGAGTGTCAATCAGGTTGAACTGATAGCGCTCTCCATCATCTGCGTCATACATGACGCGGACGGCGTTTGATTTGATGGTAATTCCACGCTCACGTTCAATGTCCATAGTGTCCAAGAGCTGTGACTCCATATCGCGTTCTTCAACGGTATGAGTAAGCTCCAAAATACGGTCACTGATGGTAGATTTACCGTGATCGATGTGCGCAACAATAGAGAAGTTGCGAATATGTGAAGTATCCTGTGTATTCATAAGGAAAATAATAGCGTAAAGTACCCCCTTCGTGCTATACTTCTAAAGCTGCCTCAAACGTGTCTCAGCGAAGAGGCCTCACATAGTAAACACCGAAAGGAACCGCACGTGGCTAACATCAAGTCTCAGAAGAAGCGTATTCTCACCGCTGAGAAGGCTCGCCAGCGCAACAAGGCTGTCCGTTCCGAGCTTAAGACTGCTATTAAGGCAGTTCGCACTGCTGTTGAGGCAGGCCAGCTTGAGGACGCACAGGTTGCAGCTAACAAGGCATCCCGTCTTCTTGACAAGGCTGCTTCTAAGGGCATCGTACACAAGAATCAGGCTGCTCAGCGTAAGAGCGGCGTTCAGAAACTTGTTAACACCCTTAAGTAGTTCTTATCTACTTTTAACTTTTTAAAACGGACTCCTTGGAGTCCGTTTTTTCTTACCTTAATTCTTTGAATCTACACATTTGAGACGCCGCATAGAGCAAAGATAAGCTTGGTCATAGTGGTTGTTTTATCTTCTCCACTCTTAAGACCACGTTCTGCATCTGCGCAGAGACTCAAAATATGCTCAAGCTCGCCATCAGCAAATTGACGCGCCCATCGTGCATAATTTCTTACCTGCCAGTCCTGCTTACCTAAAACTGGGGCAATTTCCCGTTCTGTACCACGCTTAACCATAGACCTAGCACAAATGAGTTCTCTTACACGTCCAGTCATAAGTGATAGATTGCCAATAGCTCCCGACTCATCCATCTGACTATAAAGCTCCAAAGCCTTTTGAGCATTTCTCGTGGACAAACTATCGAGAAAATCCCACGGCTTGACCTCAACCACTCGTGCAACATGAGTTTCTACAAACTGAATGTCAATTGCACCAGGACGACCTAGAAGAGCTGCTAGGGATTTGACTTGAGAATCAAGCATGGTGGTATTATCGCCAACACGACTTATAAGCTCATTGGCCACATTTAGAGGAATTTGTAGTCCGTACTTTCTTCCAAGATCCCCTATATATTTAGGCAATTCTTTTCGAGAAATTGCACCACAATTAATAACTGCAAGCTTGCCTAATGCATCAACTGCTTTGTAAAGTCTTGTAGTTTTTGCTAGCGTCTGTGCAGAAAGCATCAGTGTAGTAGTTGGATTAGGATTTTTAAGATACTCGACAAGAGCTTCTGATACAGACTTAGGCAATTTACCAGCATCGTCAATAACAACAATTCGCCTAAAATCACCCATAGGAAGTGTTTGAGCAGAAGACAAAACAGATTCTGGAGTCAGCTCAGCACTTACAGAAATCTCATCAAGGTTAAAGGTAATAAAGCTCTGGTTAAGACGGCTTTTAAGCTTATCAATAGCCCTTGCACGCTTCATCTCATCAGGGCCAACAGCCAAATATGCAGCTAGTAACTTAGCCTGCTCCGCCATCTTTTTCCTCCTCTAATTCTGTATCTACTTTAGCATGTTGCACGCTCACCCTAGGTCCATGTTCCCCAGGAAATACCGTGATGTCTCCATAATCTTTTGTGCAATAAAACCTTGCACCAACACCCTCTAAGATATCCACCGCTTCTTGTTTAGGATGTCCATATCGATTATTCTTTCCAGCACTTGCAACCGCTACCTCGGTTTTTAACACACGAGCAGTTTCTGGATAGAGTGACTTTGCCGCTCCATGATGTCCAACTTTCAAAAAATCAATATCGCCGACATCACCCGAGGTTACCGTCTCTTTTGTTTGATCTCTTTCAGCGTCTCCTGTTAAAAGCGTAGTTAAAGTATTTTGCCCGTCGTTATACGTCACATAGAGCTCAACCGACGCATTATTAGCTTCTTTAGCTTTATATCCTCTATGTGGCCACACAACCTTGATATGAAAGCGACCAACATCAAACTCATCGCCATATAAAACTTCATAGGAACCACTACCAGAAATCCTCTGAATGGCTTTTTGTAACTCAGGCTTTTCTTGTTTAGTTATTCCTTCTCCAACTAATACCCGGCCTGTCTTTACCGAGCCAACCATATACCTCACGCCACCAGCGTGGTCCTCATCAAGGTGTGTAAGCAAAATTGCATCAAGATATGAAATATGTTGTCGCTCCAAGGCATCGTTAACTACATCTCCCACGCTTGTATCTACAAGCAGGGAGTGCGCGCCATCACTCAGCAATATGGCATCTCCTTGACCAATATCCATCACACAAATCCTTGTTGGCGAGAAAAACCTCCAGTAGATGCTTAAACCCAAAATAAGCATAACTACCATTGAACATATGCCAACTAAAACTGACCTTTTCCCCTTAGGCCAAAACAAATAAAGCGCTACCATTGCCACAAACACAAGCAATGAAACTATCCAACTCATGTCAGTTAACGACACGCTTGCAAAAGATCTTTCAGATAAAAAAGAAGCGAGGGTCTCTATAAACTGACCAAGAGAATCCACTAGAAAAAGAGCAATGCCTTGAACTGGCTTAAAGCCACTAAAAACTATTACTCCAATTCCAAATAGGCTCAGAAGAGAAAACAAGCTTGTAATTAAGGCGCTTGAGAGAGGCGCAAGTAACGAAAAGTGGCCAAAATACACACATGAAATTGGAAGGCATGAGAGCTGAGCGACTGTTGTTGCACACATGGTGTTTCGTACATGAGAAAACGGTTTTCTTAGAACCTTCTGTACTTTTCCATAGCCAGATACGTGAAAGGCAATTTTTGCATAGTACTGAGCAAGACCACCGTATATATTCATTCCAAAAATACAAGCTAAAGACAAGGTAAAAGCAATGTTTACGCTCAGCTGTGGATCAACACAAAGCATAAGTAGAGCCAGAGTAGAAACAGCTGATAGCGTGTGTTGTTTCCTGCCAACACATTGCATAACGTATTTTTGTTCAACAAGAAGTATTGCCCTTATTGCAGATGCAGGTAATCCACAAAAAAGCGCGTAACTACTGAGTAGAATTACATTTAACACTCCTCTCAAAAGTGGTTTTAGCGTTACCTTTTTAAGAAAGGCATCAATAAAGGTAGAGAGAATTACCATGTGGCAACTAGATATGGCTATAAGGTGCATAAGACCACAACGCATAAATATCCGAGGAATGTTAAAGCTATACAAGCTTGATCTATATGCGCAAAGACCACATGCAGCCAATGCTCGACCAAAGCTCACCTCTGGCTGAAGTTGAGAAATGCAGCTTTCTCTAAATTGAGCAACTTCTCCAATAATTCCCTCTTCATAAGTTGAGGAATTTACCTTGGTTATCTGAATTGAACCAAGTACTCCTCTCTTAAATTGTTCTTCTGAAAACTCTTTATCTTTATACCGAGTAAACCTCCCTTCGCAGCACAGATGTGTTTCTCGTAAGAATGGTTCTTTAGCATGTATGCCAACAGACCCGATACAGCCGCCTTGGTAAAAGACAGACGCCTGACCAGTCCATGCATGATTTTTGTAAACTAAATCTCTTGAGACAACTAGTTCAAAATCATATACGGAAGTTGACTCTAAAAGATTCACTGACGCCATTTGACTTTCGTATATAAAGGAAGATCTGATAAGGATAATTACAAGTAAGAGTAAAACTACCCCAACAGTCATAATGCTGGTATGCGCATGCTTTACATACCAAAATCCTAAAGCAGCCACCGCACAGATTCCTAGAACATGAATCAGAACAGTATTGAGCGTTGCGCTTTTTGCAATACAAACTTGAAGCCATAAGCAGACAAAAAGCAATACGCAAAGGCTATACGGAATAAAAGGCCTAGAGGGTTGTTCTATCACCTTAGACACGAATATTGTCCTTAAGCTGATCAAACTTTTTCTGACCAATACCAGAAACGCGCATCAAATCTTCAGTAGTCTTAAAGGGTCCGTTCTTTTGTCTATCTGCAACAATTCGTTTAGCCAATCCTTCTCCAACGCCATGAAGCTTGGTAAATTCTTCTACGGTTGCTCGATTAATATCTACAACTGTCTTTTTGTCACTCTTTTTATCCATCTGCTTATTGCTCGTAGCTTTATTTTGATCTGGCTGCAAAATCTCTGGCGGTACCTCTTCTCCCTTTCGAGGAATATAAATTTTTTGACCATCTTCAACAGGAGACGCTAGATTAATGCCTTGACTGTTGGCATCTTCAGTCAAGCCACCTGCTATTTGAATTGCGTCGTTTACACGGGGATTTACCATCTGAAGCGCATACAGACCAGGTGATTTAACAGCTCCATCAACATGAACCATCATCTGAGGAGATGCTTCTTTAATCTTATTGTCATCTCCTGGTTGTTCTACAGTCTTATCCTTTTGCGTGTGCTGTGGATTTTCCGCAACAATCGCTCCCTGTGTAGAGCTTGCTTGATTATGTGACCTATCAAAAGATTCTGATGTTCCAGCGCTAATCATTCCAATAAATACAACTACTGAAACGATACCTAGGACACCCACAGCAAAAACCGCTAAGAGTTGCTGCTTAGAGAGGTTAGACCTTCTCATCAATTTATTAATTATTTGAGTGCGGTTATTTGAAATCTGAGCCATACAATCACCTCAGATTTATATTCAACTATTAGGTTTATAAGAAACACGACTTTTAACTATTTATCTAGTGATCTTGTCATAAAACTGCTGGTAATCTGACGCAGTTATAAACAATTCGCAGATAAGTGAAGCAAGCTGAAATCAACGAAATTGTCCTAAATAAGATTATCAATACACTCAAATAAAAAATCCGCCCCTTCACGGGACGGATTCTTAAAATGCGTCTAAGCAAAGCCATCAAAGCCTTTGATCTGCAGAAATACCCTAGTCAGTAATAAACTCTGCAGGAGCAAGCTCTTTATGACGAGCAGCAAGTGTTTTAGGTGGCTTATATGAAGGACACTGACTAAAATCAACGTACTCAATATGCTGCATAAGGTCATCAATCATGGCTTCATGATCAAAGGAATTCCACGCCTCAAGAACTTCTCGCATTCTTGCATGAGTCTCAGGCCTGCGAGGCATAAACAGTGTGCAGCAATCAGGAGCCGTCTGCGTTGAGATATCAAACGTATTGATATCTTGGGCACGACGGATGATTTCTTGCTTGTCAGAGCCAATCAGAGGCCTCAAAACAGGTATGGTAACTGCCTCGTTGACAGCAGCAATGTTATCAAGTGTCTGAGAAGCAACCTGGCCAAGTGACTCACCAGTTACCAGTGCTTTAGCGCCCTCAAGCTCTGCAATCTTCTGTGCAATGATGTACATCACACGACGATACATAATGACACGAAGAGCCTGTGGAACGGCAAGAGAAATCTCACGCTGATGCTCGCCAAAAGGCACAACATACATTCTGCCAATAAGACCAGCAGGCTCAAGTGCCTCAATAATATCCTGACACAGATATTCGCTGGTATCGGAAGTCATAGGGCGGCCAGAGAAGTGAACTGGAATAACCGTAGCACCTCTGCGACCAACCATCCATGTTGCAACAGGAGAATCAATACCGCTTGAAAGAAGCGATACTACTTTGCCAGCGGTGCCAACAGGAAGACCGCCAACGCCGTGAATAGATGCAGCATAAACATATGCGTTACCCTGAACAACATGCACATAGACCGTCATATCCGGATTATGCATCTGAACTTTTTTATCAGGGAAGTTCTCACAAAGTACTGCGCCTACAAGCTGGTTAATCTCAATGGAATGCTTTGGATAGACCGTTGAGGAACGGCGAGCATGCACTTTGAACGTAGTAAAGTCACCGGACTCCCCCAGCGCCTTCACGGCAGCGTTACAAAACTCCTGCTCATCTAAGCCACAGCGATACGCCAAAGAAGCGCGAGCAACACCAGGAACCTGAGCCACGGCATGTTGCAGCTCTTCAGTTGCTTGTTTATCAGTGGTTTCTACAAGAAGGTAGCCAGAAATGCGAGAAACCCCCGCCACTGGAAAGTGTCGGAGGGCTCGTCGCAAATTTGTTACCAACTGATTTTCAAAAGTGGATCGGTTCTTACCCTTTAAACCAATTTCGTGGTAGTGAACCAGACATACTCTTTCAGTCATAACTCTTAGTAAACGATGGTGTTCTCGCCCTTAATTGCCTCGTCAAAAGACTCTTTAACAAAGCCAAGGGTACCGTCGTTAATCTCTTTCATAGCAATAGAGACAGAATCTTTACCACTTGCAACAGTAGTAATGTCATCAAAATCCTGAACAGCGGTTACACGCAGGTGCTGACCGTGAAGCATATTGTTAATATCGCAAGCACGCTTAGAAGCAAGAGAGCAAAGCAAGAATGGATTCTGCTCAGTCCTCTGAAGCAGGCTGTCAATCTCAGGCTTAATAACAGACATTAAAGCTGACCTCCGTCTGATTCATAGTCATCAAAAACTTCCTCGAGCTTGCTGAGAGCAGTCTCAAGGTTGTCGTTCACAATGCAAACAGTATAGTCGTTTGCATACTCCATTTCACGTGACGCATTAGAAAGTCTCGTAGAAATGGTCTTCTCGTCTTCTGTACCACGGCCTCTAAGGCGCTGTTCAAGCTCTTCAAATGAAGGTGGCTTAATAAAGACGAGAATGGCGTTGGGATATTGTTTGTGGACCATAAGTCCACCCTGAACGTCAATCTCTAGAACAACAGACTGACCTGCAGAAATCAGGCGATCAACCTCGGATTTGAGCGTGCCATAGCAATGACCATGAACATGAGCCCACTCAAGGAATTCACCAGCATCAACGCGCTTTTTAAATTCTTCATCGGAGAGAAAATGATACGCAACGCCATCGACTTCTCCTGGTCGTGGAGAGCGTGTAGTAGCCGAAACCGTCAGGCCTAGGTTTGGGCGCTTGTCTCTCAACAGAGAGACAAGCGTTCCTTTTCCTACACCTGACGGTCCAGATACTACAAAAAGTTTGGCTGAACGAGCCACTACTTGGTCAGTGCCTCGAGGAGCTGCTCACGCTGACGAGCGCCAAGGCCCTTAACGCGGCGAGTTGCAGAAATTCCGAGCTCGTCCATAATCTTTGCTGCCTTTGCCTTGCCATAGCCAGGAAGGGACTCGATAAGAGCGGAAACCTTCATACGCTCAGCAATAGGATCGGTAGAATCAAGGACCTCTTTAAGGGAGACCTTACCAGTCTTAACCTTCTCGCGAAGCTCTGCGCGAGCGTGACGAGCCTGAGCTGCCTTCTCAAGTGCTGCCTTGCGCTGCTCATCGGTAAGTGTAGGTAGAGCCATTGTTCCTCCAAACATCGTTTTCGTACGTCATATACGAAACTCAATTTAATGTGCCTTTTGCACTTCAGCAAAATAGTTTGCCACATAACACGTTATTTACAAGGGGTTTTTTAATATTTACGCATCAAAAACCACCTGTTCACCATAATTCCAAAAACTTTTGCTAATTTTTAAGCTCAGAAATGATGGCTTCAAATGCTTCAACTGGATCGTTTGCGCAGGTAATTGGCCTACCAACTACCAATTTGCTTGCTCCGGCCTTAATTGCTGCAGAAGGTGTGGAGATTCTGACTTGATCGCCCTTCTCGGCACCTTCTGGACGAACTCCTGGGGTCACGATGAGAGCATTTGGTCCCAAAAGCTCTCTCATTTCCTGTGCTTCCTGGGGCGAGCAGACAATTCCGTCAGCGCCCGCGTTATAAGAAAGAGAAGCCAAACGAGCAACCTCGTCCTTAATGGAACCATCAACACCAATGGAATGGAGTGCATCCTCGTCCATGCTGGTGAGGACAGAAATAGCTACTAGCTTGGTGCGGCCAGACTCATCAACGCCACGCTCTACGGCAGCCTCTTCTGCACCCTCACGACCAGCAGCAATCATCTGAGCAGTTCCCAGACCGTGAATAGAAAGAATGTCTGCGCCAGAAAGCGATGCAGAGTGGACAGCGCCTTTAACCTGGAATGGAATGTCATGCACCTTGAGGTCAAGGAACACCTTGAAGCCGCGAGCATGCATCTCGTCTACCATCGAGGGTCCATAGCGATAAAAGAGCGTCATGCCAACC
The DNA here is from genome assembly GCA_963538475.1 of uncultured Atopobiaceae bacterium. Taxonomy (GTDB): domain Bacteria; phylum Actinomycetota; class Coriobacteriia; order Coriobacteriales; family Atopobiaceae; genus Lancefieldella. The sequence continues at coordinate 13,851 of CAUTIE010000012.1, read as the reverse complement.
TTGACCCAACGTGCATGGCCGGCGAGAAGATCGGTGAGCTCCAAAGCCCTTTCTCTTGTGCAATCAAGCGCAACAATAACGGCGTCGCGTGCCTGCTCGTCTGTTAGCATTCAACAGCTCCAATCAGCTCGTGGATGTCAGATACTCCCTGGGACTTTGCCCAGTCAGTAAGCTCGTTCAGAATACGTGGAGCGCACATTGGGTCGTAAAGGTTTGCAGAACCAACCGAGACGGCCGTAGCGCCCGCTAGGATAAACTCTGCAGCATCCTCGCCCGTTTCTACGCCGCCAACGCCGCAAATAGGAATAGAAACCGCACTTGCACACTCCCAAACCATGCGAACAGCAGCGTTATGGCAGAGAGGACCACTGAGACCGCCAGTTAGCTTAGAGAGCCTGCTCTTTCTGGTGTGGACGTTAATTGACATGCCTGGAATAGAGTTGATGAGCGTAAGACCATCAGCGCCTGCGGCCTCAAAAGCCTTACCAATCTCGGCAACGTTGACAGGAGCCATCTTGACCAAGATGGGAAGGTTTGTCAGAGGACGTACTGCCTTCATAATCTCTGTGGCCTGCTCTGGAGTACCACCGAGGGGCTTACCGCCCTTCTCGAGATTTGGACAACTCACGTTAAGCTCAATAGCTGAGATGTGCGGATTAAGCTCTTCAAGGCGCTCGACAACATCAATCATCTCCTGCACGGAGTGTGCTGCCATCTGCATGATGACGCGCGTACCACGGCCTTCAAGATCTTTCATGTAGTCATCAGTGTGGGCGATAAAATCGTCCACTCCAGGATTGGCGAGGCCAACGCTGTTCATCATGCCGCCGTTGAGCTCGCACATACGAGGAGCTGGGTTTCCTTCCCAAGGAACGCGAGCAACACCCTTCATAGTGATGGCGCCAAGCAGAGAAACGTCGTAGAAACCCTCAAACTGCCAACCGTAGCCAAAGGTACCCGCAGCAGTATTGATTGGATTTTTCATCTGGATACCGCCCAGATTGACGGCCATGTTCACCTGATCTACCATGCGATCTCCTTTGCCTCAAAGACAGGTCCAACCATGCAAGCAGACGCATAGCCGCCCTTAGCAAGTGGGACATTGCAGGTGTTGCATGCGCCAAAGGCGCAGCTCATCATACGCTCCATAGAAACCTGGCAGGCAACGTTGTTGGCAATTGCAAGCTTGGCCACGCTTCTCATCATAGGCTCTGGACCGCAGGTATACACAGCGTCCCAAACACCTTGGCTCAAAGGTTCCTCCAAAGCTGCTGTTACAAAGCCCTTGGTACCCTTAGAACCGTCATCCGTTGTGACGTACACGTTCTGTGCGCCTAGCGCGAGAAGATCTTCTTCTCCAAAGAGTTTCTCGGCAGTCTGTGCACCAATAACCGCGTCAAACTCAACACCAAGCTCAGTAAGCTTGCGCGCTGCTGCAATGATTGGCGTGATGCCCACACCACCTGCCACCAGCACACTTCTCTTGCTAGAAGCATTGAGGCGCCAGGGACGACCGCATGGAGCTGTCATGTCGCTGGTGTCCCCTGGCTTCATCTGAGAAAGCCTACGTGTGCCCTCGCCCACTGTTGCGTAGATAAGCTCCAGCGTATCGGTTGCTTTATCAGCAAGCGAGAAGGACAGTGGGATGCGAAGAATATGGCGCTTATCACCTGGAACATTGACGTTTACAAACTGACCAGGTTCCAAGGACTTACAAAGACCTGGTACCTTGAGCTGAGCTCTATACAGATTCTGGGCAACCTGGGTATTGCTTAGAACCGTAAAGTCAAATACCTGTACATTTCCACGTAGTGGCATTACTTTTCCCCTCCAGGAACAACTACCTCATTGGCAAGAACACGCTTGCCGTCAACAAACACATCAGTTGCAACGCCATAAAGCTCGGCGCCAATAAAGGCCGAGTTCTTAGACTTGCTCTCAAAATACTCTGGCGTAATCTGAACCTTCTTTTCTGGGTCAAAAAGGGTCAGATCAGCCTTATAGCCAGCAGCAATCTTAACAGGCTCAAGGCGTAGAATACGACGAGGATTAACGGCCATAGCGCGGACAAGGCCCGTAAAGGACAGCTTGTTGGTGCGCACCATGTTGGTGATCATCAGAGGCAGCGAGGTCTCAAGACCAATGCAGCCAAAGTAAGAGATTTCCCACTCACAGTCCTTCTCGTGAGCTGCATGAGGTGCATGGTCGGTAACAATGCAATCAACCGTACCATCTGCAACAGCGGCCTGAAGCGCAAGGGCATCCTCAGCGGTTCTGAGTGGTGGATTCATCTTAAGGTTGGTGTTATACGTATCAGTGATGTCGTCCTCAGACAAGAAGAGATGGTGAGGGCAAACCTCTGCGGTAACCGGCAGACCTTCCTTCTTAGCTGCGCGTACCAGCTCTGCTCCCCTGCCCGTTGAAATGTGGCAGATGTGCAGAGGGCAACCGGTAAGGCGGCAAAGATCAATGTCTCTGGAAATCTCCAGCTCCTCGCCAAGTGCTGGCCAGCCAAACATACCAAGGCGCGTGCTTGCGCGACCCTCGTTGACAACGCCGCCAGCACTGATGGACTCAATCTCGCAGTGAGCGGCAACAACGCGGTCAAACTGGGAAACGTACTCCATAACGGTGCGCATCATACCAGCGCTTTGGACACCGTAGCCGTCATCAGAAAATGCGGATGCTCCCTCGTCAACCATGTTGCCAATCTCAGCAAGCTCTTGTCCCTTAGAGCCCTTGGTAAGGGCACCCATAGGACGAACATGAATCAAGCCGACCTCATTGCCGCGGTCAATCTGGAAACGAACAGCTGGTCCGTTATCGGTAACAGGATTGGTGTTTGGCATAGTAGCAACATCAGTAAAGCCACCGTGAACCGCAGCTCTGGAGCCCGACTCAATAGTCTCTTTGTACTCAAAGCCAGGGTCTCTAAAGTGGACGTGCATATCAACAAGGCCAGGTGCTAGTACCTTGCCTTTTGCGTCAATAACGGTATCGCCCTCTTGAGGCGCAACAGTTGCTGCAACTTCAGCAATAGTTTCTCCCTCAATACGAACGTCCATTACGGCATCAAGGTTAAGCTGTGGGTCTACAACACGTGCACCCTTAAGCAGAAATGCCATCAGAGTCTCCTCCCAAAAGCAGATACATTGCGGCCATGCGCGTCAAAACGCCAGCATTGACCTGGTCAAGAATACGAGAGCGAGCACAATCGGCCACTTCGCTGTTAATTTCCATGCCGCGATTCATAGGTCCTGGGTGGCAGATGATTGCCTCAGGTTTCATCAGCTTGCTGCGGCGCTCGTCAAGGCCCCAAAGCCTGTTGTACTCACGGCGAGAAGGAATAGGAGCTCCTTCCATACGCTCCAGCTGCACGCGAAGCATGTACACGACGTCTACATCGCCAATGACTTCATCAAAGTGCGAGGTCTGATAGCAACCAAACCAACTTGGATCGTCTACATGGAATGTTGGAGGACCAACCAGAACAACCTCTGCGCCCATAGTCTTAAGCGCTGGCACCAAAGAACCAACAACGCGACTGTGAGAAAGGTCGCCGACAATAGCAACCTTGAGGCCGTCAAGGTGTCCAAAGTTCTTGCGAATGGTATAGAGGTCAAGCATGGCCTGCGTTGGATGCTGATGCTTACCGTCACCAGCGTTGATAACCACGGCATCAGTGTGCTCAGTAATCTTCTGTGGGGTACCTGCAAGTCGTGCGCGGCAGATAAACATATCAACGTTCATAGCGTCAATGGTCTGGATGGTGTCTGCCAGCGACTCTCCCTTAACAACAGACGAGGTTGAACCTCCCATGTTCAAAGCATCAGCAGAGAGGCGCTTCTCGGCAAGCTCAAATGAAGAGCGAGTCCTGGTAGAAGGCTCCAAAAACAGATTGACAATGGTACGGCCGCGAAGTGCTGGAACCTTTTTAATGTCTCTGTTGTTTACCGCTTCAAATGATTGAGCAGTATCAAGAATCTGCTGGATATCGTCACGAGTCAAACTGTTTGTATCAATCAAATGTTTAACCGAAAGCATTAGTTTCCTCCCTCAATAAAGGGGTCAGAAAAGTCAGCTTCATATAGCAAGACGCAGTCCTGACCATCAATTTCTTTAACATTCAAGCTGACTACCTGGCTCTTTGATGAAGGAACGTTCTTTCCCACATAGTCAGGTCTAATAGGAAGCTCGCGGTGACCGCGGTCAACTACCACGGCCAGCTGGACGCGCTCAGGGCGGCCATAATCAATAAGAGCGTCAAGCGCTGCTCTGATAGTTCTTCCAGTCTGAAGAACGTCATCTACCAGCACAACACTTGTGCCAGTAATATCAAAATCAATATTAGTTGCATGAAGTACCGGTGCAGTATTTCTTCTAAAATCATCGCGATAAAAGCTGATATCAAGTGAGCCAACTTTTGGCTTACATCCGGTAAAACTCAAAATCTTTTCCGCAAGGCGAGAAGCCAAAACTTCTCCACGGCGAATAATGCCTACGAGAGCAACGTTTTCAATTGAATCGTTATTCTCGACAATTTCGTGAGCAATTCGTGTAAGCATGCGGTCAAGGGACTGCTCGTCCACAATGAGAGAGTGCGAACCTTCTTGAGCCATAGCGCCTCCAATAAAAAAGATACCTCACCTGACCAGGCACAAGGTATCCAAAAGGCAAAACTATGACTATGAGCCTTACGGGTATCTCGTACCACATTTAAAGACACACATATTGTACTCGTACAGAGCCTAACTTTTGGTTAGGAATTTTAATTATCTCTTGAGGTGCTCGTAAGCTTCACAAACTTCATCCACAGGACCAAGCATGCGCTGCTTACCCTTCTCAATCCAAATGGCGCGGTCACAAATGCGTTGAACCAGGTCAATAGAGTGAGAAACCAGAAGGACCGTAACATTATTAGAAGCAACAAGCTCCTTGATGCGGTTCTCGCACTTTTGCTGGAAGAGGAAATCTCCAACCGAGAGTGTCTCATCAACAATAAGCAGGTCAGGCTCTGTAACGGTAGCAATTGCAAAGGCAATACGTGCCACCATACCAGACGAGTAATTCTTGAGCGGCATGTCCATAAAGCCTTCAAGCTCAGCAAACTCTACAATCTGGTCAAAGTGCGAGTCAATAAACTCTTTCTTATAACCAAGAAGAGCACCGTTAAGGTAGATATTCTCTTTAGCGGTCAGCTCCATGTCAAAGCCAGCACCCAGCTCAATAAGAGGCGCAATGGTACCTTTGACCTCGCAAGTTCCCTTAGAGGGCTCAAGTACGCCCGCAATGATTTTGAGCATGGTAGACTTGCCGGAACCGTTGGTGCCCACCAGGCCAAAAGCCTCGCCACGCTTTACCTCAAACGAGATGTCATCAAGAGCCTTGAACTCCTTAAAAGCAACCTCGCCGCGTGCAAAGGCAATAAAGTACTCTTTCAGTGAGTTGAACTGCTCAGAGGCAATGTTAAAGATCTCCGAAACGCCGTTTACCGCAACAACGGTCTCTGCGTCTTCAGATGGAAGTGGTGGACGCATAAAATCGTCATCGCCAGCAACAACTACCCAGGCAGTAACTGTTTGAGGATTGTTGTGTGTGTCAAATGCATCAATATAGAGATGATAGCGACCAGGCTCTGGGAAGGTATATGTCCACGACGTATTAGGAATTGAATCACCGAATTGATGCTCTGTGGTATCCCAAAAACCCTCATCCCAACGGTCGTTTAAACTCCACACATAGTGGAATTTAAAGCCCTCAGGATCTGCACCAATAATCTTAGGAGTAGCAGTTACAGTCTCTCCTGCACGAATCTCGTGGGTATCCAAGGAAACCTGAACTGACCAGTCTAACTCTTTATTTGGTGACTCAGACATACAACTCCTCTAATCAACTATTGCCTGAACAGTATAGCTGATTATGGCGAGAAACCCGACTTTTTAAGAGACTTCTCTACTTCTGTGGTGTTGCTGTAGTGGTACGAACAATAAGCTGTGGAGCAATTCTAATTGCTTCAGGTTCATATCCTGGTTGAGATGCACGAATGGCATGCTCAAGAGCAACGCGACCACGCTCTAGAAGATTAAAGCGTACAGTGGTCAAAGAGAAGTTTGGCAGATAGTCTTCAAGAGAGTCGTCAACACCAACAACGCTCACGTCTTCCGGCACGCTCAGTCCCACTTCTTCAAATGCCGCAATGATGCCTAGCGCCATCTGGTCGTTTGCTGCATAAACTGCAGTAAAATCACGAGTTTCTCGCAGTTTTTTACCAATTTCATAGCCACTATTGGCGGTCCAATCGCCAGCTAAAGGCTCAACAATTTCTAGCCCATACTCAGACATGGCGTCTCGCCAGCCCTTCTCGCGAAATTGCGAGTCAATTGAGTATGAAGGGCCTGCTACAAAACGAATCTTGCGATGACCAAGCTCATAGAGGTGGTCAATAACAAGCTTTGAGCAACCATACTGATCTGAGTCAACAGTTGTGCAATAGGGATGCTCGTGCATGGTAAGAAGGACTGTTCCAAGGCCTGGCTGCGGCACAAATGATTCAAAGTCTGATGCCATAAGGCTCATGCTGATAATCATGCCGTCAACGGGAAGATTGGACATACGATGAGAAATGTCCTGCAGGCACAAGCCGTCGTCGGAGCCTTTCTCAATCATTGTAATTGCATATTCATGCTCACGAGCTGCAGAAACAATGCCATCGAGGGTTGCCAAGTTACCAAACTCGCGAATATCGTACAAGCAAAGTCCCACCGATTGATACGAGCCAGACCTCAACGATCTACCTGCAAAGCTTGGCCTAAAGCCCATAGACTCCATTGCGGCCTGGACTTTTTCTCGCGTGGCTTTGCTGACGTTCTGAGCACCATTAGCAACACGCGAAACGGTCTGCTGAGAAACACCAGCAACTTGCGCAACATCAGCCATTGAAACAGAGCGCTTATTTGAGCTAGAACTATGCGAGCGAGTCACGAATTCCTCCGATTATCTGCTTGTTTACGTACTCATACTAACAGGCAGATTGACATGACGCGATAAAATTGCATATTTATCAGCAAATTAAACGCTCACGGTAAAAAAAGAACCGTTCGGCGAGAAGGACTTTTGACCTGCGCTCTAACCGTTTGCCCCCGCAAAAATACCACTGACTGAAAATTTAATAATTTCCTGTTAGTTCGTTATGAGTACGTTAACATAGTAGGGGTAATGCACTATGAGTGGTATCTCGGAGGTATCCGATGATTGATGTTCGACCTTTTGATAGTTTTGTTAACTCCCCTGCTGCGCTTACCTATACTATTCGCGGCGCTCATTCAGCAGTTAAATTGAGTAATTTTGGTGCAACCATTCTTGGCATTTCTGTACCAGATATCTATGGCACACAAGCAGATGTCGTTCTTGGCTATGGCTTGTTTGACTTGTATTTAGATAACCCCGCCTGCTTTGGCGCATCCATTGGACCTTCTGCTAATCGAGCAGATAAGGCAGAAATCCCGCTTAATGGAGTTGTCTATCACCTTCCTAAAAACAACGGTCCAGACAATCAAAATAACCTGCACACTGATTTAGTTGCTGGTATCCATAAGCGCATTTGGCAGGCAGAAATTGATGAAGCGCATAATACGGTAACCTTTAGCATTGACCTGGTAGATGGAGAATATGGACTGCCAGGAAACCGTCATATTACTGCGGCCTATACGCTTGTTGAAGAAGCCTCACAGTCAACGCTAAATCTTACGTATACCTGCACAACTGATGCTACAACTTTTGTAAACATGACCAACCATGTCTACTTTAACCTCAACGGTCATGATTCTGGTGATGTTCTAGATCACCAGCTCACTATCCAGGCAGACTCATATCTTCCCTTACGAGATGACTCAGTTTCTGCAGGAACCGTTGACTCTGTTGCAGGAACTCCTTTTGATTTCCGCACACCTAAGACCATTGGCAAAGATCTTGACGCAGATAATGAGCAGCTCAAAATTGCTCGCGGTTATGATCACTGCTTTGCCATTACTAACTATGAAAATGGCCAGCTACGCCCCGCCCTTCTCGCCACATCAGAAAGCGGACGCTCACTAGAAATTCAAATTACCGCTCCTGGCGCCCATCTGTATACCGGCAACTGGATTGATGAGGCTCGCGCAAAAGACGGCGCTATTTACAAGCCTCACGCTGGTTTTGCATTTGAGAGCGAGTTTTATCCAGATTGTGCTCACCATGCAGAGTGGCCTCAGCCTACCTGCACACCTGAGCAGCCTTACAGCTCGCAAATTGTTTATCGATTCTTTTAAGGTACCTGTAGCTTCACGGCACTAAAGGGAAAGGAACACCATGGCTCACACGTTTGACGAGAAAACCACAGCTCAACTCAATCGCGCAAAAGAGCACTTTGAGCAAATGTTTGGAAAAGCTGACCGCTATCTTGCGGTACATGCGCCTGGTCGCTCCGAGATTGCAGGAAACCACACAGATCACGAGGGCGGTCATGTCATCGCTGGTGCCTTAGACGTTGCTATTGATGCAATTTGCGCCCCTAACAACCTGGGCGTTATTCGTGTAGCCAGTGTGGGATATGATCCTTTTGAGGTTGACTACACAAATCTTGAGCCCACCGAAGCTGAGTATCTGAGCACTAAGGCTATTGTTCGCGGTATGGCAGCAAACCTGGTCAAACTTGGTTTTGAGCCATCCGGCTTTGACATGGCAGTAGTTAGCAATGTTCCTGGTGGCGGCGGACTTTCTTCCTCTGCTGCGTTTGAGGCTGCAGCCGGCCGTGCAATGGAAGCTCTCTGGGAAGGTGGCAGCGAGATTTCTGCTGTAAAACTTGCCCAAATGAGCCAGAACACAGAAAACGTTTACTTTGGTAAGCCGTGCGGTCTTATGGATCAGCTCGCTGTTTGCCTTGGCGGCCTTGCCTTCATGAACTTTGAAGATCCCGCAGAGCCCAAGGCAGAAAAGCTGGACCTCAACTTTGAGGATTACGGCTATGCACTCTGCCTTGTTGACGTTGGTTGCGATCATGTTGCATTCACTGATGAGTATGCCGCTGTACCTGTTGAGATGCAGAAAGTTGCTGCAGCCTTTTGCAAGACTCGCCTCTCTGAGGTTCCCGTTGAAGACTTCCAAGCTCGCGTCAATGAACTGCGAGAAGATCTTGGAGACCGCGCTCTTCTCCGTGCTATTCACTACTGGTATGAGAATGACCTGGTAGATAAGCGCTGGGCAGATCTTCAGAACTCTGATATTGAGTCCTTTATTGCACTCACCAACGCTTCCGGTGCAAGCTCCGGTATGTACCTGCAGAACGTTTCTACTTCTGGCTCATATCAGCCGGCCATGCTTGCCCTTGGCTTGGCTGAAAGCATCTTAAAAGGTTCTGGCGCCGTTCGCATTCACGGCGGCGGTTTTGGCGGCTCTATCCAGTGCTTTGTTCCTCTCGCCCTTGTCGAGACCTTTATCGCACAAATGAACCAGTGGTTTGGCGAAGGTGCTTGCCGCCACTACGCCATCTCTGACCAGGGAGCTTGTGCACAATGGCTGTAGCAGATAACGAAAGCGCACTGTGCATTCAGCAGATTGTTGCGTATGCATGCGAGCGCGGACTTATTCAAACTGAGGATCTGACCTGGTGCTATAACGCTCTGCTGGATATGCTCTCGTACGAAGGTCCAGCTCCCGTTAAGTCTTGGGAGAAGATTGACCTAGCGGCGTTTGATCTTGATCAGACGCTGGCCGAGCTTGCCCGTCTAGCTGTTTCTCATGGACTTGCCGAGAACACCCAGAGCGGCGAGGACTCTTTTGCCATGCGCGTTATGGGCCTTCTGCTGCCAAAGCCTTCCGAGGTCGCACGCCATTTCAACGAGCTGTACGCTTCTGAGGGACCTCGCGATGCAACTGACTGGTTCTACGCGCTCTGCTGCGATGCTGGCTATGTCAGAAGAAGCGCCATTGCCAGAAACATCACCTGGACTACACCAACTACCTGGGGAGACCTTGAGATTACCATCAACCTCTCCAAACCAGAAAAAGATCCTCGTGAGATTGCAGCAGCTAAAACAGCTCAAAACACTTCTGGCGAGAAGTACCCTGCATGCCAGCTCTGTCTGGATAACGAGGGCTACTCCGGACGCGGCGCTTCGTCTGGCGCGGGCGCTCATCCTGCCAGGCAGAACCTTCGCATCATCCCCATTGAACTCAATCAGCATCGTTGGGGATTCCAGTACAGTCCATACGCGTACTTCAACGAGCATTGCATTGCTATGAACTCGGATCACATTCCTATGCACATTGATCACGAGGCGCTCGTCAATCTCTTTGACTTTGTGGACAGATTCCCCCACTACTTTATTGGCTCCAATGCCGACCTGCCTATTGTTGGTGGATCGATTCTCTCGCACGATCACTACCAGGGCGGACGTTACGAGTTCCCTATGATGCGCGCGGAAGTTGCAGAAGAGTTTGAACTCAAGCAGTTCCCCGAGGTAGCGGGCGCAATTCTTAAGTGGCCACTCTCTGTCCTCCGCCTCTCTTCCACTAGTCGAGAAGAAGCGCTCAAGGCTGCGGAGTTTATCATCTCTGCATGGCGCGGCTATACCGACGAATCCGTCTCTGTTTACGCGCAAACTGATGGCGAGCTCCACAACACGGTTACCCCTGTTGTCCGCAAGCTAAAAGATGGCACCTACGAGGTCTTTCTTGCATTGCGCTGCAACATTACCAGCGAAAAGCATCCGCTTGGCATCTTCCATCCTCATGCCGAGTATCACCACATCAAGAAAGAGAATATCGGCCTCATCGAGGTTATGGGCCTTGCTGTACTTCCTCCTCGCCTTGTGCCAGAGCTTAACAAGGTGCAGTCGGTTATGGAACAGTGTCTGGCAAATGACAAGAAAGCCAATGCCGTCTATGGTCAGCTGACCACGGACTCTACCACCATCTCCCACGCCGACTGGGCGCGCCAGATTTACGCTAAGTTGCTTGAACAGGGCGACGGTTCTAGCAAGGGCAACGCTTCCCTCTCGTCCGAGCAGCTCAAGAAGTACATCTATGATGAGGTTGGTATTGTCTTCTCGCACGTACTTGAAGACGCCGGCGTATTCAAATGGGACGAAGAAGGACGAGCCGCGCAACATCGCTTCCTTGAGTCTCTGTAGTCGCTGCTATCCGCAGCGGGTTGCTGCACAGTGCAGCTGCAGCGAGCCACGAACTTCAGCGTACCGCGAGCTACAGCGTATCTCGCAATCGCATAAATCACCCAGCAAGAGGGCCGAGAAGATCGTTCCTCTTGTTTTTTATGCCAAGCAGACTTCAAATAACGGCAAAACAACCCGTAAGCGCAGCTAAGACGGGTATTCTATTCAAGTTAGGCTCTGATTGACCCTTCAAACACACCTATGTCGGATAATCTGTCGCAGAAAACTCTGTTCAACGCTCCGAACACACCTACGTCAGATAATCTGCAAGCCTTAAGAGGCCCGAGCACACCAAAGTCAAATAATCTGTCGATAGTTAACATATTTTCTGACATAGGTGTGTTATTTCTCTCAAAATCTGCAGAATATCAGCCTTAGGTGTGCTTTTCTCGCCAATTTTTGCAGATTATCTGTCATAGGTGTGGTGCGAAAATCGTAAAAGGACATATGTCCGAAGAGATACCTTAGTTTACCAGTTGCTTTGTAATTTCTCCGTAAAGGCACTTTTCCTTAACGTGCATGCCTCGTTTTTCGCCAAAAAAAAGAGGCGTCTACGTAAGTAGACGCCTCAAAACTTGCACGTAGTAGCACGCTTTTCCGCTTGACGCGCGTTTCCGCACTTGCGGGCGTTGCGGTCCGCGGCGCGTGGTGCGCAGCGCAGAAGCGCCAGCTACTTCTTCTGGACGTACTTCAAGCAGTCAAGGGTGACAGCGGTCAGAATAATGACGCCCGAGAAGACAAACTGCAGGTTGGTATCGATACCAAGAATGGTCAGTGCGTAAGTCAGTGCGGTGAAGATAAGAACACCCACGGTAACACCGGAGATCTTACCAATACCACCGGTGAACGAGACGCCACCAACAACGCAGGCTGCGATTGCGTCCATGTCCCAACCCTGGCCGTAAGCTGCGGAACCAGAGCCGACCATACGCATGCACTCGAGCCATGAACCAAATCCGTAGAGGATACCGGCCATAACAAAAGCGCCAACCATAACTCTAAAGACAGAGATACCAGAAACAGCTGCTGCCTCAGGGTTTCCACCTACTGCATAGAGGTTCTTACCAAAGGTGGTCTTGTTCCAGATGAACCAAACAATAGCAATAGCTGCGATTGCCCACAAAATAATTGATGGGAATTTGCCAATTCGTGGAATAACCATGTCTGGAATGGATGGCTCGATAGCGCCAAACGAAACACCCTTTGTTGCATAGGTAACAATACCAAAGATGATCAGCATGTTAGCCATGGTCGAGATGAATGGGTGCATCTTAAACTTAGCAGTAAAGAAGCCAGCGATACTGGTAAAGCAGGTGCAGAGAACAATACAAGTAACCAGAGCCATGATGATTCTGACAGGAATTGGAATACCAGTGAGGTCAAACGTGATGCCAAAGACCTGACCAGTATTGATGCCCTGGTGCATGATGATGGTTGAAGCGGTCATGCCCATACCAACCATACGACCAATGGAAAGGTCAGTACCAGTAAGCAGAATCAATCCAGCGACACCAAGTGCCAAGAACATTCGAGGCGATGCCTGCTGAAGAATGTTGATGACGTTGGAGTAAGTCAGGAGCTGAGTGCCCTTAACTGCTGGAGTAATAATACAAAGGGCAATGAATACCAGGAGAATAACAATGTACAGGCCGTTCTGAAGCAAGAATGAACGGGTGTTAAAGGAGTACTTGTAGTTCTCCCACTTCTGAGCCTGAGACTCCAGTGGAGTGAACTTAGACATCCTGAGAAGGTCGATGAGGTGATACTCATGACTAAACGCATTATGAGCACGGTCTTTGATGCGCTGAAGATCTTTCTGATAGTTGACCTTTGCGTCAAACTGACGGTTCTTATAGACGTACTTCTCGTCCTTGATTTCTTGAGCGTCAGAAGTCTTGCTGACGGCCTCTTCATGCTCCTTCTTAAGGCGCGCAAGAGCGGCTGCGTAGTTCTGCTTAGCCTGCTCCTTCTCAAGAGCACAGCTAGCCTTTACAGGCTCCAGGTACTCGTTCTTGTAGTGCTCCTTAAGATAAGCCTCGGCCTCTGCGATAAGCTTGGAGACCTGAGCGCTGTTCTCGGACTCAACCTTCTTGGCAAGCTCCAGCTCAGCCTTGTAGCCCTCGATAAGCGTGTTGCGCTCTTCTGCAGAGATAGACTTATCGCGCTTTGTAGACTCAATAGCGCTCAGTGTTGAAATTACCTTGTTGGTACCATTTGCGCGAAGCTCATCAATCTGAGCCTGAATGGAACCAATCTTCTGATCAATAGGCTTTAGCAGCTCTTTTTCCTGCTCGGCCGTCAGAACAGATCCACCTGTTTTTGGCATTTGTATCATCCTCTCCTACAGGTACTTTGCGCTGAGGCGCAGGAGTTCTTCTTGATTTGTCTCGTTGGTATTTACAATGCCCGAGAGTCTACCGTTAGACATAACGCCAATTCGGTTGGTAATTCCCAGAATCTCTGGCATCTCCGAAGAGACTACGATAATAGTGGTACCGCTCTTAGCCATATCAATAATGAGCTGGTAGATCTCATATTTAGCACCAACATCAATACCACGAGTAGGCTCGTCCATCAGGAAAACCTGAGGATAGCGCTCGAGCCATTTACCAAAAATGACCTTCTGCTGGTTGCCGCCAGAAAG
>CAUTIE010000011.1:0-32490 GCA_963538475.1 uncultured Atopobiaceae bacterium | reverse complement strand
GCTTATTGTTGACGGACAAGATGTTGTCGCCGATGTTCACCAGACTTTGAACAAGATGTATGCCTTCTGTGACCGAGTTCGCTCGGGAGAGTGGAAGGGTGTTTCTGGCAAGCCTATCAAGACTGTTGTAAGTATTGGTATTGGTGGTTCTGACCTTGGTCCTGTTATGGTTTACGAGGCTCTAAAGCCTTTTGCTGACGCCGGTATTACTGCTCGCTTTGTCTCTAACATTGACCCTGTTGACCTTGGCGAGAAAACCAAGGATCTTGATCCAGAAACAACGCTTTTTATTATTGTTTCCAAGACCTTTACTACACTTGAAACACTTACCAATGCTCGTTGTGCTCGCACATGGCTTTTGGAAAAGCTTGCTGAACAGGGCGTTATTGACGGCTCGGAAGCTCAGAATGCAGAAGCTATTCGCAAGCATTTTGTTGCTGTTTCCACTGCACTTGATCTGGTAGAAGACTTTGGCATTGACCCAGAGAATGCCTTTGGTTTCTGGAACTGGGTTGGTGGCCGTTATTCGGTTGATTCTGCTGTTGGTCTTGTACTGGCAATTGTTTTTGGCCCACAGCGTTTTGCAGAGTTCCTTAGCGGCTTTAATGCAGTTGACGAGTACTTTAAGACCACTCCATTAAGGCAAAACGTTGTTGCTCTTATGGGTCTCTTAAACGTTTGGTACGTTAATTTCTTTGGCGCAGCATCTCACGCAGTACTTCCATATAGTCAGTACCTGCATAGATTCCCTGCGTATCTACAGCAGCTCACTATGGAGTCCAACGGCAAGTCAACACGCTGGGATGGTACGGCGGTTACCTCTAACACAGGCGAGATTTTCTGGGGAGAGGCTGGTACCAACGGCCAGCATGCCTTCTACCAGCTTATTCACCAGGGAACTCAGATTATTCCTGCTGATTTTATTGCGTTTGTAAATACTGCTTTTGCTACAAAAGATGCAGATCTTGATGTCCACGAGCTCTTCCTCTCCAACTTCTTTGCGCAGACTAAGGCGCTTGCTTTTGGCAAGACCGCTGACGAGGTCCGTGCTGAGGGAACGCCAGAGTGGATGGTTTCTGCACGCGTCTTTGAAGGAAATAGGCCAACTACTTCTATCTTTGGTAAAGAGCTTAATCCTCGTGCTATCGGTACACTTATTGCACTCTACGAGCACATTACCTTTGTTGAAGGTGTTGTGTGGGGTATTGATTCCTTTGATCAGTGGGGCGTAGAGCTTGGTAAACAGCTTGCAAAGCAGATTTTCCCTGCAATTCATAACGACGAAGAACTAGCAAAACAAGACGCTTCCACTCAGTCTCTTGTTGATTTCTATCGCAGAAACAGAACATAACACGTTACATAACATAAAATTATTTTTTTATTTCATGTTAAGAAGGTCATCTTGTATGGCCTTCTTTCTTACTTTTAGAAATGTATTTCGAGGAGTGCTGAGCGTACATTTCTTTATCTAATATATGCAATATTGCTACTTTTATGTTCATATATGCAAAAAATTTCTGCATATTTATTTATGCTGTTAGAACGCCTGTTCATCTAAAAGAAACTGAATCAATTGAATTTTTTAAATAAAATTTAAAAAAATAATACATCAAGAATATTAAAAATTTGCGAATGCCAATAGCGCATGTATACCTTTGTGTTATAACGGCTAGGCAAGTGACACTTGGCTTGGAATGTAAGTTTTGATGCATAGCAATTTACATAACAGGCTGGAAATTTTGTATTGGCGTAGTACGGCTGTTAATACAGGCGAAGTACAGCCACAGTGGTGATGTCTGGAATGGAGCAGTAATGAAGTACCTTTTGCTCGTAAGTCATGGAACGTTTGCACCAGGTCTGCATAGCGTAATGGACATGCTGATGGGACCCAGAGAAAACATCTTGAGCTACAGCATGGAAGATGGCGTGGGAGCAGCTGAATATAGAGAGAATTTGTCAAAAATTCTTGAGCCACTTACTGCTGACGACGAGGTTGTTGTTCTTGGTGACATTATCGGTGGTTCTCCACTTACTAATGCACTTGATCTTCTCGCCAAAAAAGGCCTGCTTTCCCATACCGTGGCTTTTAGTGGTGCCAATCTTCCCATGGTAATTGGTGCTTTGATGGCTATCGATGATGGCCTAAGTGGTGAGGCTCTTGTGTCATCAATCCTGAACGAAGGAAAAAATGGCGTTAATCAGATCGTCTTAGCTCTTGAAGACGATGACGAGGAAGACCTTTAGTAATTACTGCAAGTACGCGTAGCTGCTTGCGTAAGAAATATGTTAGGAGAAAACATGATTTCATTTGTTCGTGTTGATGACCGCATGATTCATGGTCAGACAGTCACTCGTTGGGCCCTTGAGGTTCCTTGTGACGGAATCATTGCAGTTAATGATGCGGCTGCATCAAATCCTGTCCTTAAGTCTGCTTACAAGTCAGCAGCACCTGACAAGAAAGTATTTGTTTGGACATTTGATCACTTCAAAGAGAGCGCTCAGAAGGTTCTAGACAGCGATTCTCGTTATTTTCTTATTACTAAAAACCCAGTCGACATGAAGAAAATTCTTGTTGACTTTGGTTTTAAGCCAGGAATTAACACTGTCATTATCGGTCCTGGTAATGACCGTCCTGGTGCGGTAAAGCTGGGCAACAACCAGTCCTTTACTCAAGAAGAGGGACAGGCATTTGAAGATATAACCAAAGCTGGTTATACCGTTCAATTTGCTCTTCTTAAAGAAAAGGCAATTGGTGAGTGGCCTAAATTCCGCGAGAAGTTTGACGTAAAGTAGTATTCGGAAGGCGATTTTTATGGCAATTAATGCGTTTCAAGCTGCCCTTTTGGGTTTGTTTGCATGCCTTGCGTCACTACCTGGCATGGCTGGTACTACCGTAGGTAACTATACCCTCGGTCGTCCACTTGTTGCAGGTCTTGTCGTTGGTGTCATTCTTGGCGACGTCCAGACTGGCATTATTGTTGGTGCAGCAATCCAGTTGGTCTACATTGCACTCGTAACACCTGGTGGAACTGTTTCTGCTGACGTTCGTGCAGTTTCCTACATTGGTATTCCTCTAGCAATTCTTGCAATCAAGGCTTATGGTCTTGATCCAAGCTCTGTTGAGGCTGCATCTCAGGCAGCTGCTATTGGTGCAGCTGTTGGTACTCTTGGTACCGTCTTGTTCTACGGCACCGCTACCATGAACCTTGTATGGCAGGGTATTGGTTGGCGCGCAATGGAGAGCAAAGAGTGGGGTCGTATTAAGAAGACCATTCCAATGGTTGACTTTGTATTCCCTTGGGTTTCTCACATTATTTTCTCGTTCATTCCAACATTCTTCATTTGCATGGCTGGCGAGAGCATGGTTGGCATCATGAAGGAATACCTCCCTATGAACGGTATCCCAATGATGACCCTCTTCACCGTTGGTACCCTTCTTCCTACCGTTGGTGTTGCAATTTTGTGCAAGCAGGTTATTACCAAGCCTCTTGATTGGGTAACTTTTGCCTTTGGCTTTATCCTTGCTGGCGCACTTGGCCTGAACCTCATTGTCTCTGCAGTCGTAGCAGTCTTCTTTGCTGTTCTTAACTATCAGCTTCAGCAGGCAAAGAATGTTCGTTTGGCTGCTGCAGCATCAGGCAATGTAAGCGCAGACGATGAAGAAGAGGAGGATATTTAATCATGGCTGAAAAGAAAACCATTTCTCAGAAAGCACGCAATAAGTCTTTCTTGAGCTGGATTTACGGCAATCTTACCTGCTTCTCTCAGGAGCACATGCAGACATTTGGTTACCTTGCATCCATGCTTCCAATCGTTGACGAGCTTTACGATACTGATGACCAAAAGGTTGAGGCACTTTCTACCTATACAACCTTCTTTAATACCGAGCCACAGATTGGTTCTATGGTTGTTGGCTTGACCGCTTCTCTTGAAGAGGCTCGTGCAAACGGCGAGGCAATCGACGACGAGACCATCAATGGTCTTCGCGCTGGTCTTATGGGCCCTCTTGCTGGTCTTGGTGACTCCATTATTGTTGGTACCTTTATTCCAATTCTTCTTGGAATTGCACTTGGCCTTTCTAAGGGCGGCTCCGTTCTTGGCCCACTGTTCTATGTTGTGGTCTGGAACCTCATTATGTACTTCGGCATGAAGTTTGCTTACGACCAGGGCTATAGCCTGGGTTCTTCTGCTGTTGAGGCACTTGTTGGTCCTGAGTCCGAGGCTCTCCGTAGCTCCATTGTTATGATTGGTACTATGGTCATTGGCTCTGTTGCTGCTACATGGATTAACGTCACCACTTCTCTGAATATTGCTGGTGTTGACATTCAGACAACACTTAATGGCATCTTCCCTAAGGTATTGAACCTTCTGTTTGTATACCTTTGCTGGTGGTTGATGACTAAGAAGAAGCTCAGCCCAACGGTTGTTATGCTTATTCTTGTTGTTGTAGCACTTGTTGGCGTTGTTATTGGCGTCTTCAACCCAGGTCTGTCTTACTAATTTTTTGCGCAAAATCCTGTCTGGCGCAGAAAAGACAAACGTAATAAAGTGGCATCGTCGTACGGCGATGCCACTTTTGATTGAGAGTTTTTATGAGCAAGAAAAACTATGTAGGAGCAGCTTCTCATTCACACGAGGATAACCCTTTGGTTGTCGAGGCTCGTATGCAGACAAAAGCTCTTGGAACACTAAGCGTTTATAGAAGAGCCGCTTATTCTGGTATCGCAATTGGAGCATGGCTTATATATCTCAGCGTGTACGGGAGTCTCTCTACAAGTTCTATGGCAACGGCTGTGCTCGTGGGCGGCATAGTTCTTCTCGTCATATCTGTTCCTATAGCTGGAATTTTGCATGTAGGTATCTCAAGAGGAAAAAAGAACGTCGAGAAGATCATCAAAGCAATTGAAAAAAATTCGTCAAAAAATGCGTAGAAGCGATACGATCTGTGCAAAGATTTCTCTAATAGGGTAGAGTATCTACAGCGCATTGAGCGGGTGCGGATGACGTGACACCTCGAACCTGGTCAGGGTCGGGAGACAGCAGCCATAAGGGGTCACTCGCGGGCATCCGTTCCCACTCAGTGCGCTTTTCTTAGGCGTATAGTGTGTTTGCCGCGACATTTGTCACGACGATTGGACTTCGATGGGTTTTGTAAACTACATCATTGAGCTGCTTAGAGATCCTCGTGCATTTATTGCTTCAATGATTGCCACAGGCCCTCTTGCTGCGTACGGTTTTGTTTTTCTGATTGTTTTTATTGAGACCGGCGTAGTCTTTTTCCCGTTTTTACCAGGTGATTCTCTGCTTTTTGCAGCAGGATTTTTTGCCCACAATGGCGGTTTTAATATTGTTTTGCTGCTTGTTATTACGTGGGCTGCCGCAATTCTTGGCGATCAGATGAACTTTATGATTGGCCACTTCTTTGGTCAAAAGATCATTGCTTCTGGAAAGGTCAAAGCACTTACTCCAGAGCATCTTGAGAAGACCCAGAAGTTTCTGGACAAGCATGGTCATCTGGCAATTTTCTTAGGGCGCTTCTTCCCCTTTATCCGCACGTTTGTGCCTTTTATTGCGGGTATGGGCGGTATGCACTGGCGCAACTTTGGCATCTATAACATTCTGGGCGGTCTTACCTGGTCCACGATGTTTGTACTTCTCGGCTATTTCTTTGGCGGCATTCCTGTAGTTCAGGAGCATTTTGAGCTGCTGATTGTGGGAATTGTTGCGGTCTCGATCATCCCTACAATTGTGGGAATTGTTCGTGGGCGTATGCATAAGGGCGAGAAGAACGACGAAGAAGCCACAGATAAGGAAGAAGATAAGGTGCAGTAACAAGCCTTTGTACTTCTCGTAATTTGATGATAGAAATCCCGTCAGGAAAGACTCGGCCTGACGGGATTATTTTTACTCTTTGGAGAGTTGGTAGGTATCAGTAAAGGTGACTGTCTGACCGTTTTCTGTGTGAGTGGAAATAAGCTGAGCTACCACGCTGCTGTTGGCAATATCAAAAGTAACCTTCAACTGTGGTTTTTGAGCTGTGGTGAGAGCCGTGCTAGAAGCAGAATGAGCATCCAGACTTGCATTGGTTAAATCTACCACTCCAGAAACCTGAATTTGATCTCCGATGGTTCCAGAAGTAGTCAGAGAGACAGATGCGTTCTTGAACTCAGTGTCACCTGGATACCAACGATACGAGGTATTGAGCGCTCCATGGTTGTGGACAACACCCTCTGCAGTACCCGTAAGTACCAGCTGATCCCGAGAAAAACCAGCAGACGTTACGGTCAGCGTTAAAGGATTAGTTCTGCCAGCGTAACAAGGACTGCCGCTACTGGCTTCACAGCTAACAAAGGTGCCCTTCCACGTTCCCACCAGTCCGCTGTAGTCGTACTTAAGTCCTGCCGAGGGGCTGACTGTGTCTAGCGACCAGGTGCCCGTAGAGGCATCAAACGTAAATGAAGCCGTAATATCGCAGGTGAGCGAGCCATAGAAGGTTGGCGAAACACCTGACATTCTTACCCAGCAAGTCTGTTGTTCACGATCAAAGCCTGCATCAAGAACAGTAAACGTTGCACCAGAGAACTGCGAGCTATAAGAAATAGCTTCGTTTGGATTTTTTTCATCAAGCTTGGCTAGCACATCGCCGATGGCATCAAGGACTTTTGTTGTGGAAACACCTGAAGTTGCCTGGTAGGTGACAGATTGGGTCTCTTCATCACCAATAGCGTTCCAGCCCTGGGTATTTGCGTATCCTAATTTGGATATCTTTGTGGCTGCAATTGCGTTACCCGTGTAGGTAAGGCGCACGACAGAATTAGCGTAGCCGGTGGCACCAAACTGAGCGGCATCGCTGGAGATTGCCGTGGTACTTCTGGTGCGAGAAACAACCTCAATGCCGGTCAGCAGTAAGGATTCATCAGCGTCATACTCACCCGGAGTCCAAGCTGGGGCTTCGGCTCGTGTACGAGCGTCAGCGATAACAGTATCTGTTGAAGGAACATTGCTCACGCGAATAAAGAAGACGATAACCGCAGATAAAAGGGCAAGACTTAAGAGTGCAAGAATGCCAGAAAGCAAGCTGTAGCGGCGTACAAACCTAAAAAGCGCACGACGCCTACTGCGAAGATAGCTTGAGAACGTATCAGCAACATCTTTTATAGAGGTTGCATCATCGTCGGACGCTGCATCACTCGCGCTAGTAGCGCTTTTGGAAGGAACTTCGGCGGTTTTGGCCTCTGAGTGTTCGTGGGCGCTCTCTTCAAGCTCTTTGAGGCGAGCTTCTACCGCAGAAAGATCTTGCGTTAGAGCTGCATCGTTTACGATTTTCTCCAGGTCAGTTGTGCTGTCTGCATCGTTTTCAGAAGAGTCTTCATCTGAAGCTGAGTCATCCTTGTCCTCTTCGCCGTCTTCGTCTAGACCAGGAAAGATAGGGCTGACAATTTCCATGATGTAGTCTTCGTCAGCGGCAGCCATGTCAGCTGCAATAGGGTCGGTGACCTCTTCAAGCTCGTCGGTTTTCTCGCCATCAGCGGCGGGTGCCTCAACGGCCTGAGCGTCAAGGGTCTTCTGATCAGAGGAGATGTCCTCTGCAGCAGGCGTGTTATCTGGTTGTGAAGTTTTATTCTTAGAAGTCATGGCGCCTCATTACCGTATGAACCTGCTGTAATTTTCTCACAATTACGTAACTTGTGTACCCTCATCCTGTGCAGATAGCGAGGTATCGGTTTAAAAACTGCCTAGTGGTGGTACACTTCTTTAGTTGAAATCTCACCTCGCAAGCAGCTTGCGCTACAGTTTGGCCACAGGCTTATAAACCAAGCGCGCACGAGGCACTTATCTTAGGAGCAGGAATGCGTGACAAGCTAGAAAAAATCGTTGAGGCCTATGCTGAGCTTGAGCAAAAGCTTGCAGACCCAGCCGTTGTCTCTGATCCAAAAGAGTATGCTCGCGTAGCAAAAGAGCACTCTAATCAGGCGGACTTGGTTGCTCACGCCAATAAGTACATCACTGCCCTCGATGACATTGAGGCTGCAAAAGAGCTTCTCAACGCCACTTCTGATCCAGAAGAAAAAGAGATGCTGCAGGAAGATATTGCTGCTAATGAAGAGATGCTTCCTCATCTTGAGGATGAGATCAAGGTCATGCTGATCCCAGGCGATCCAAATGACGAGAAGGACACTATCGTTGAGATTCGCGCTGGTGTTGGCGGCGATGAGGCGGCAATCTTTGCAGGCGACCTCTTCAAGATGTATGAGCGTTTTGCTGAGGCTCGTGGTTGGAAGACAGAGATTCTGTCCAGCTCTCCTTCTGAGGCAGGCGGCTTCAAGACCATTGAGTTCAAGGTCACAGGCGATAAGGTCTATTCAGTCATGAAGTATGAATCCGGCGTTCACCGTGTTCAGCGCGTTCCTAAGACTGAGTCTCAGGGCCGCATTCAGACCTCTACCGCAACTGTTGCAGTTCTCCCAGAGGCTGACGAGATTGATATTCAGATCAACCAGGAAGACCTGCGCATTGATACCTACTGCGCATCCGGCCCTGGTGGTCAGTGCGTTAACACCACCTATTCCGCAGTTCGTATTACTCACCTGCCAACAAATACCGTTGTTCAGTCTCAGGATCAGCGTTCTCAGATTCAGAACCGTGAGGTTTGTATGCAGATGCTCCGTGCTCGCCTCTACGAGATGGAGCTGGAGCGTCAGCAAGCTGAGCAGGGTGCAGAGCGTCTTTCCCAGATTGGCCATGGCGCACGTTCCGAGAAGATTCGTACCTACAACCAGCCACAGGACCGCGTAACCGACCACCGCGTCGGCTTCAACGGCACCTACAATGGCGTTCTTCTGGGCGATACGCTGCCATCCGTTATTGAGGCTCTTGCTGCAGCGGAGCGCGCCGAGAAACTCGCTCAGGCTGTCTAAGGTGCAAACTTCATGACAGATGAAGTTTGGACAATCCAGAAAATTTTGACGTGGACTACTCAGCACCTGGAAAAGAAGGGTGATGAGCATCCACGTCTTTCTGCAGAATGGCTCCTCTCCGCAGTGACAGGCCTTTCTCGCGTGCAGCTCTACACCAACTTTGACAAGCCGCTTTCTGCGGATGAGCGCGCTCGTATGCGTGAGGCAATTAAGCGCCGTGCAGATGGCGAGCCGCTTCAGTACGTGACGGGCGAGATGCCCTTTAGGCACCTGGTACTTACGTGTGAGCCAGGCGTGCTTATCCCACGACCAGAGACAGAAGTGCTGGTAGACGTTGCGCTCGAAGGCGTTGATGCGGCAACTCCAAACGCCGACGGAGAAGTGCGTGTACTTGAGGTTGGCGTTGGAACGGGCTGCATATCGCTCTCTATTGCTACTGAGCGCCCACAGACACGCGTCTACGCTACAGATCTTTCTCCTCAGGCGATTGCGCTGGCAACTCGCAACAGAGATGCCCTGGACCTCCAGGAGCGCGTGGAGCTCATTGAGTGCGACCTGGTAGAAGGCGTGCCTGCAGAGCTTGCACAGTCCTTCTCGGTATTGGTGTCTAATCCGCCTTACATTCCTACAAGCGTGCTTGAGCAGGAAGTTCCTGCCGAGGTCAAGGGCTTTGAGCCTGAGCTGGCGCTTGACGGGGGAGAGGACGGTTTGGACGTCTATAGGCGATTGCTGGAGGCTGCTCCTCGTATGCTTCTACCTGGAGGAATGCTCTGTGTTGAGCTTTACGAGGGACACTTGGATAAGGCAGCGCACCTTGCTGAGCAGCAGGGAGTGTGGGAGTCCGTTGAGGTCAAAGAGGACCTGACGCACAGGCCGCGCATTCTTGTGGCGCATCTAGCAAAGTAGCACTTCAGACGCTTGGCGAGAAAATCTGTGCAACGCGTACCGCTGCGCATCAGACAACATTGCGCAGCACACAACATCGAGCAACACACAACAAAGAGTTGAGGGTTTATGGGAGAGTACATCAAAGTTGATCAGATGAATCCGGATGCATCTGTAGTTTCTTTAGCTGTTGAGGTGGCGCGTCGTGGAGGCGTGCTTATCATGCCAACCGATTCTGTCTATGGCATTGGCGCTGCTGCAACTCCTCAAAACCCAGGTCATAAGCGCATCTTTGAGATTAAACAGCGTCCTTCAACACAGACGCTTCCATGGCTGGTGGGCAGTAAATCTGACCTGCAGAAGTATGCGTACATCACACATGACTGGGCAAATAAGCTGGTAGAAGCCTATTGGCCAGGAGCTCTTACGCTGGTAGTCATCGCATCAGAGAACGTTCCCGATGAATACGTCTTACCCGATAACAGGACCATTGCGCTTCGCATGCCCAACTCGCCGCTTGTGTGTCAGATTGCTGAGCAGCTAGGGACTCCTCTGGCAACTACCAGCGCAAATACGCATGGAGCTCCTTCTGCAGTTGATGGATGTGGTCTTGAGGCGGGCCTTGTTGAGCAAGCGGACCTGACGCTTGATGGAGGTCCAGCACCTCTTGCTATTGCGTCTACCATTGTCGACTGCACGGGCGATGAGCCGCGCATTTTGCGCGAAGGCGCCATCACAACCGAAGATATTCTCGCCACCGCGGGATTTGCAAAATAGATAAAAAATCCTATCCCTTTTATGTGTTTTGGCTGCAGCTTTTGCCTGCATGCGGTACTCTCTATAGGAGTGAATTTTCTGAGGAGGATGCGTATGCGTATTGCAGTTGGTTCCGATCACGCTGGCTTTATCCAGAAAGATCCTATCATTGAGCACATTAAGTCGCTTGGTCACGAGGTTTTAGACTTTGGTCCAGCAAATGACGACCGTGTTGATTACCCTGATTTTGCAGATAAGGTTGCTCGTGCAGTCGCAGCAGGCAAGGCAGATCGCGGTGTTCTGATTTGTGGCACCGGCATTGGCATTGCCATGACCGCTGATAAAGTCCCTGGCATTCGCGCCACTCCTGTTCAGACTGTTCAGTTTGCAGAGCTTGCTCGCGAGCACAATAACGCAAACGTCATTGGTCTCTCTGGCCGATTCACCGATCTTGCTGTTAACGAGGCTATTGTGGATACTTTCCTGAGCACCGAGTTTGCAGGTGGTCGCCACGCTGGACGTGTCGAGAAGATCATGCGTGAGGATGACCCTAACTTTAAGGGTGTTGACGCTGAGTAAGTAAGCAGCACATAAACGGTGCTGTCTAAGCAATACATACACAAACCTGCACGGAATGTACGTCTAGGATATAGTTGCAGACATTCAAATAAAGCGCAGGTCAAGCTCTTGGAGGGAGCATTATGGCAGATTACGATGAGTCCAGACTTACGGTTGTTGACCACCCACTAGTTCAGCACAAGCTTCACATTCTTCGTGACAAGACAACCACCACTAAGCAGTTCCGTGAGCTTGTCAACGAGCTTGCAATTCTTGAGAGCTATGAGGCCATGCGCGACTTCCCACTTGAGGACGTCGAGGTAGAGACTCCTCTTGAGACCATGACTGCTAAGCGTATTGCTGGTAAGAAGGTTGCTATTATTCCAATTCTTCGTGCTGGCCTTGGTATGGTTGACGGCATTCTTGAGCTGGTTCCATCCGCTCGCGTTGGCCATGTTGGTATGTACCGTGATCCAGAGACCCATCTTCCTCACCAGTATTACTGCAAGTTCCCTGCAGACATTGAGAACCGTACCTGCCTGGTTGTTGACCCAATGCTGGCAACTGGCGGCTCTCTAACTGCTGCTATTCAGTTCCTGCGTGAGGCTGGCGTCAAGGATATTCGTTGCTTGACCATTGTTTCTTGCCCTGAGGGCGTTAAGGCAACTCTGGACTTTGACCCAGATGTACGTCTCTATACCTGCACTGTTGACCGTCAGCTGAGCCCAAATGCTTACATTCTCCCAGGACTTGGCGATGCAGGCGACCGTATTTACGGTACCAAGTAATTAATCTAATTCAAGTAGTTGGGCACAAACTCACGCTTACCTATCGGTGAGCGTGAGTTATTTTATAGTCAAGACACTGTAATTTTTATCTTTGCACAGGTAGATCAGTTATATTTGTCTAGGACTAAAACACTCTAGTCAATCACCGATTTTTAATTGTGTAATTCTAGTAACAATTAGATAATATATAAAAATTAAATAAAATTCTAAAATTTGATAGCTAGCTTCTTGTGCTAATGGAGATACATCAAATCCTTTGGGGAGGGTGACAATATGACTCCTAATGTGCCGCGCATAGTCCAACCATCTCAGTGGCTTGAGATGGTTGGTATGGGAACCCTTCAGGATTATCAAGATTGCTTTTCTCGTGAGATGGATATTCCAATCCACCTACTCGATAGAAATGGAAAATCACTTTTAATACCGTCAAAGAAATTATTTTTTTGCGACTTTGTTGAGATGAGTAGCCATCATAAATGTAGTGGCGTAAATAGAATAGATGTTAAAGATGTTGCCAGCCGGTTCGATAAGACTCATAGCTTTGAACCATTAGTAAAGTGCTGTGATTATGGTATTGCAAGTTTTCTTGCCCCTATTTATTTCAATGGAGAACTGATTGCGTTTTGGCATTGTTCTGGATTTACGTTTGATGATTCTCCTCATGCTAAACAGCTAAATCTAAAATTTGATTTACCTATTTTGAGTCATGAAGAATTTTCAAGAGCTATCAATAGCTTGACAATTGTATGTCGTCTATTGGACATTCATTTCGAATGTGACGCGATTTCAGAAGAGTCTTTGGGACTTAAGTGTAATCCAATATCAAATCTATTAACTCAACGAGAAAATGAAGTTGCATCACTTGTGTGCTCAGGTATGTCAAATGCGCAAATCGCAAATAGGCTTTTTGTAAGTGAAAAGACAGTAAAAACCCATTTGAGCAATATCTTTTCGAAGTTGGGTTTGAAAAATCGAGTTCAACTTATTTGTGAATTCGCTCCTGCAGCATTAGATTCATAGTAAAAATAGAGGTTCTGTAATGTATAGACCACGAGTTCTCTTTGTGTGTACGGACGAAGAAATCAGAAAAAGCTTTAAACAAGAGCTTATTTCATTCGGTTACGAAACTATTCTTTGTTATCGAGGAGAAGAAGCGCTAAGAATTATTGACGATCAAGTCGTGGACGTATTGATTTTTTCTGTCGAACTTCAGGATATGAATGGGTTTGAGGCTTGCCGTTTAGTTCGCCAGAAATTTGATTTCCTTTCTTGTCCTGTTGTTATTCATGGACCACAAGATTCTGATCAATTAAGACTTGCGGCATTTAGAGCTGGCGCGAATATTTTTATGTTTGCGCCAATAAAGTTCGATAGACTTCATTATGTTCTTTCGCTTCTCGTTAATGGTCGCCGCAGGTACAAGAGGAGTCTCCCCGCAGAGGAATTTTTAAGAATAGTCGACAGAGAATACTGTGCAGGAAAAGAAATAGAAGATTGCATTACTACTGATACTGGTAGTATCCGCAAATCGGATATTCTACGTTGGACAAATATTCTTGCAAAGGAAAGTGGTCTTTCTAAAGAACAGCAATTAATTGCTCATGAAATGATTAATTACACACTTGATTTACTTACAACATACGGTTCTATAAAAAATGTCCTTACATACCTTAATGAGTTATGGGCTGGGACTAGTATTTGGTTTGAATTTAAAAAACTGTTTGAATTTAGCAATGGAAACTTACGTCTTGATACTGTGGACGTTCATACAACGGACGGCATAACGGGCCTCGTCCTATTATTGTGCGTTAATTTGTTATCAGGAAAAGCTCCAGCAGAAGCAATTTCTTCACTCTATGAGATTGAAGAAATTAATGTCGATGAAGTAGAGGTCCTCAATCGAGTTATATCTGCTGATTCGTTTATGAATCAAATTTTCAATCAGCTTGAGTAACTAAAATGGGGTATCGCTTCCGATATAACATTTGATTTTTTTATCAGTTAGGACTTTTTTGAGCTTTGCTAGAGTATGCGAAGGTGTGGGCTGAGTGTCCTTGAACTTATAATCTAGGTCTAGCTCTTCCCACTTGGAAACACCTAGGCGATGGAACGGTAAGATATTGAACTCATCTAGACCAATGTCGTTCATGAAGTCAGCAACTTTGGCAAAATTTTCTTCAGAATCATTAAAACTTGGAATAATAGGAGCTCTTAAGATAAGTCGCGTTTTGCTTCCTGAATTCGCAAAAGCACGAATGTTATTAAGAATACGCTCGTTCCCAATTCCTGTATATGCTTTATGGAGCTCAGAATCCATACATTTCAAATCATTAAAAGCAAAATCCATATAACGCATTATCCGCAAATACACAGCAGTGTCAGCAAGAGCTTCTGTTTCGATAGCTTTATGGATATACAATTCTTCACAACATTTAAGAACAGATTCAAGAAATTCAGGTTGAAACATAGGATCACCACCAGAAAAAGTTACGCCTCCTTTTCCTGACCAATAGTGACGGTCTCTTTCGAGAATATACATAATCTCGCTGACGGTGTACTCCTTTGAAATATTAACGAGTGCATCATTTAGGCAAGCGTTAACACATTCAAGTGATTGGCAGTTATGGCATAACTGCCAATCAAAAATCATCGGGTGATTTTCATCTTGAGAATTGTTGCGTACCGCTCCATAAGGACAAGCTTGGATGCATCGAACACAGGGCCTATCTTTGGAATTGATACATTTAGATCCGAAAAAAAGCTTTCCTTGTTGGTTGAGAAAACTTTCAGGATTACAGCACCATGCACAGCGTAAAGGGCATCCGGACATAAAAATGAGTGTCCTGCATCCTGGACCGTCATGGACGCTAAACGATTGAATATCAAAAATGCGACCCTTTAGTTCGCTGCAGCCCTGATTTAAGGGAGCAGAAAGACTTCTTCTCATTAGAACCTCCCCGGAAACCCTTTTGACTATCAGTAGAATTATCGAAATAAATTTATATAAATATGTACAGCTATAGTCCTATTTAGATGCTTATTTTGAAGTTAGGAGATAAGACTTTTGTACTAGGAAGTTCCGTAGTCTGATTTTTGTAAAGAAAGATACAACTTTTTATTAGGAATTTCGCCTGATGTAAATCAAGACCTCTTCTTTAAAAATCATTTTAACGGCAGGCTAAAGGGGCTTGCCAAGAATGTTTTAAGGGAGGCTTGGAGATGGCAACACTTCAACCGATGAAGCTGAGCGAGGTTCTTGCTGAGCGCGGTCTTTCCCTTGAGAGCCACGCAAACGGAGAAGCACCAGCTGAAATCACCGATCGAGAGATCAAGAGGGAGCCAACCCCACGAGCTAACTACCTCCGCGATATCTACTTCGACACACTCTCTTCGCTGGACATCCAGGAGTCCTATTGGTACTCCCGTGCAGCTATGGAGCATGAGGGCGAAGTTCCTATCATGCGTCGTGGTTATGCTCTAAAAAGCGTATTTGAACATTTGGATACGCCAATTTGGCCACACGAGCAGCTTGTTGGTGCAAAGGCGGGATTTTACCGCGGTTCTGCTCCGCTGCCATGGCTGACAGAGAGCTTCTTTATGGACAAGGATTCTGACCTGTATAAGGCTGCCCTAGATACAGGCGCAGAGTCCAGCGCAGAGGTCTCTCATTTTGGCGCAGGTGGAGGAAATGTAACAAAGAGCTTTGGAAATGTTGTTTCTGTCGGCGGAAAGTACGGAGTTCGTCTTGAAAACGTACCAGCGATGCATCGTCTCGCATATGCATGGGCAGGCAAGTCTGTAGAGGACGTCGCCCGCAAATATGAGCAGATGGTACCTGAGTACAAGATTAAAGAAAACATCATGAAGTCTGTCGTCAGTAATTTTGACTCCGGCTTTACCATTCCTCAGGGACGCGAAGTTATGAATTACTACTTCGTCCTGGAGCATGGCTTTGATGAACTAATTGAGATTTGTAAAAAACGTGCAGGTGAAGTAGCTGGCGAGCCTGGCGGCGACGGAATCTCTGGCATGGATAGGCTGTATTACTACACCTCCATGGGTCTTTTGGTTCAAGGTCTTTCAAAGTGGTTCGATAATTATGGACGCGAAGCTGATCGATTAATTTCTATCACTAATGATGAGAATGAAATCGTGGAACTTGCGGAGATTTCTGAGCGTCTTCATCGCTTGGCTCACGAGAAGCCTAAGACATTTAAGGATGCTTTCCAGACTATTTATCTCCTGCATCTAGCTGAACTCAACGAAGATGCAATGTCAGGTCTTTCACCAGGACGCATTGGTCAAGTTCTCTATCCTTATTTCGAGCAGGATATTGAGAATGGAACCATCACTGAGAAAGAAGTTGAGGAGTGGCAAGAGCTTTATCGTGTCAAGATGACCTGCATTGATGCATTTGCATGCACAGGTGTTGTTGGTGGCGTTCTATCTGGCAATACATTTAATAATGTTTGTATTGGTGGCGTAGATCGCGACGGTAAATCTGCCGCCAATCGTCTTGAAATGATTATGCTTGACGCAGGCATTAATTGCCAGACCACTCAGCCAACGCTCTCTTTGCTCTATGATGAGTCTGCTCCAGAAGAATTCATTATGAAATGCATGGAGTGCGTAAAGACAGGTGCTGGTTATCCTGCAATCATGAACAACCGTATTGCAATGGAGTTTTTGATTAATCAGTACGGTCATGAAGGCATGACAGTTCAGGAAGCACGTGCTTGGTCAGTTGGTGGTTGCCTTGAAACTTCTCCTGGCACATGGATGCCTCTTCATCTCAACGGAAAGCTACACTGGATTCCTGGCGGATCTGCTCAGCCTACATCTGTTGGCATTCACTTCATTAACAATCCTAAGATTCTTGAACTTGTTTTAAATAATGGCTTTGATAAGCGTACGGGACTGCAGGTCTTCCCACCGCACGACAAGTCTTTTGAAACATTTGAGGAACTTGATGGACAGTTTAAGGCTTATTACCAGAAGGCTTGCGAAGTATTGAACAAGTGCATGAATATTCAGCATGATGTATGGCGCAAGTTCACCCCATCTATGGTTAACTCACTTCTCAAACCAAATTGTCTTGAAAAGGGTCTTGGTATTGCTCAAAAGGGCTATCGCTACAACTCCACATTTAATATTGAGTGCTGTGGAACTTGTAACCAAATTAACTCTATGGCAGCAATTAAAAAGCTGGTATACGAAGACAAGAAGTATACGCTTGACCAGCTTAAGGACGCTCTTGACAATAATTTTGGATATAAGACTTCAAAGGAAGTCGGTTCTGAATCTCTCAAGGATCAAGAGAAGCGTGCTGATGATGACGGACGTTATGATGAGATCCACGCAGATTGCCTTAGGGCACCAAAATATGGAAATGACGATCCATACGTTGATCAAATGCTCTATGACTGGGAGCAGTGGTTCTGCAATGACTTGCCATCAACAATAGAGAATCTATATGGTGAGCCATATTATGTCTGCCAGATGTCTGTCTCCACGCATGGTCCAGAGGGTGCTGTTACTGCTGCAACAGCAGATGGCCGACTCCAAGGAACTACGTTCGCAGACGCTTCAATGTCTGCCTATCCAGGCACTGATACTCATGGACAGTATGCGCTCTTTGAGTCTGCAACTGGTTGGGACCACTCAATGTCTCAGAACAGTCAGATGAATCTTAAACTTCATCCAAGTGCCGCAAGAGGTATTGAGGGATCTAGGAAGTTGATGGACCTCACCAGGGCATATATGCGTAAGGGTGGCTTCCATATCCAATACAACATTATTGACTCCCGAGTTCTTAAAAAGGCACAAGCCAATCCAGAGAACTATCGAACGCTTCTTATTCGTGTAGCAGGCTTTACGCAGTATTGGGTGGAAATTGGTAAGCCAATCCAGGATGAGGTTATTGCTCGTACAGAGTATGAATCCATCTAACTTCGAGTGCTTGAAAGGAGACTCTAATGTGCAAGTATCGTGACTGCGATTTTTATATTCCCATCGATGTTGTTAAGGGCATCGATCATGCTCATGGTGACGTTGTTGTAATGGGCGATGATGAGATTGATGATGCCGAATTTGTACCAGCCCACAAGTGCAAGTTTTGCTCACACTATCAGGCATCTGAAAAAAATATGGGAATTTGTAGCGGTTTTGAAACTGAGTATTGGGCGTTTGCCGAGAATGGAGCTTGCAATTGCGAGGCATTCGAAATGGCAGCAGAGGCCATTAAGGCTTAAACCATACTAATCATCCTTCTCAGGAAGGCGCCTCGGATTCTCGGGGATACCGAGGCGCCTTATTAATTGCAAATGATTGGGGGCATCTTATGAAAGATGCTAAGTCGACCTCTCGAAAGGTAGTATTAGCAGCCTTCCTTGCTTGCTTCTGTTTATTTGGTTTCCGCTCGACCTTTTCAATTCTTCAGGTCCCTATGGGAAAAGACCTAGGATGGACTGGATCTCAGTTGTCTATGGGATACTCTCTTATGATGATGGTTTATGCGGTAACTGCCTTTTTTGCAGGCAAGATTGTTGATAAAAGTGGCTGCCGTCCTGTTTATTTTGCCGGAGCCGTGTTTTGTTGCCTTGGAATGGTGGCCACTTCGTTTATTAATGACATTTATATTTATTTCTTTACTTATGGCGTGTTTGCTGGAATTGGTACAGGCATGTTGTGGGTATCTTCGACAACATCATGTCGTAAATGGTTTATAGGTGATCGATACTCAACCGCATGGGGAATTGCCTTCGCCGGCGCTCCTATCTCACAAGTATTACTAACCTTATTCATGAAGCCATTCCTTGCTCAAAACGCATCAGCTTGGCGTACTGTTATGTTGATTATGGGCTTTGTATTTTTGGCGCTGCTTTCAGTTTCAGCGCTTGTAGCTCAGCGTAATCCAGGTGATCTTGGATTGGAGCCATTTGGCCAACTCCCACAAAAGAAGGAAAGAAAGGCTCATGACTTCACAGTTGCAGAGGCATTTCGTACCAGAGCGATGTGGTGTGATATTTTAGCCTTCCTTTTTGCCATGCTTGGAGAATTCCTGATTTGGTCCCAAATTGTTAAGTACTGGACCGTAAATCTGAGCATGGATTTAGGAACTGCCTCCAATATGTATATCATTATTGGAGTATGTGGAATATTTACCATGCCTCTACTAGGTAAGGTTGCCGATCGACTTGTTAAGTCAAAGGGAAATGAGCCGGAGGCAAGACGACTTGTTCTTATTGCCGGGCCAATTGTAGGCGCAATTGGTTGTGTTCTTCTCTTGATGATGAAGGCGGATCAATTATGGCTGGGCGCAATTTGCTGTGTTCTATTTGCTTGTTACTGGGCAGTTGAGCCAGGTGGTTGTGCTGGCTATGCTGGCGCAGTTTTTGGAAATAAATATTTCGGCAAAGTTTGGGGATTTGCAACGCTAATTGTAATGTTTGTAGGTCCAGCAACTGGATCTTTTATGGGCGGTTTTTTGGCCGATATGACAGGCAACTACACCGCGTCAGTAATCTTTGCTCTTTGCGGATTTATCCTTTCTGCAGTCATGGCCCTACTACTTCCGAAGGAAGTTAAAGCTCCCGTTGTAAGCGAAGAGGCTCAACTTGAGTTTTATAAAGCATCGGTAGCGATTTAGGGTTAAGTTAGACCCCTTCCCGCACGCGCAAGAGATAAATAATTTCTTGCGCGTGTTTGTTTTTATTGATTGGGCCTGAATATAAATAACTAAAAGAAACTACTTAAGTAAGCATATCAAGACACATTTCTCTTGCTGTATAAATACTTACTGAGAAAAGCGACATAACAGCAGTTTATTAGTGTTATAGTTGAGTAGAACAATAACGGCAGCTAACACGAAATGTGTCAGTAATGTGAGATTTTGAGCATAGGTCAATTATTTGATTTTGTAATCGTGACTATGCATTCATTTAGTGCTAGTATCGCCGTTCGTCGCAAATATGCACGCCGAGTGGTAGATAATATACTCCAAGTGGCATATTCTTGGCATCTTACGTTGCGTTTCAAGTATGCTGAGCAGTGACGGGCAATCTGAAATGGTTGCAGATTGTATGGGGAGGTTGAGACAGAGTGGATGTTCTTGCGCAGTTGCCAGCAGAGATGGCCGAGCTGCTCGAAAGTTTTTTGCCACACGCATTGGTTGGTAACACCACCTTTGGTTTCACGAACTACATTTTCTATTTCTTAATCGCTGCTGTGATTTTTCTGATTGTCTGCTTTAGGTTTAAGAAGAAGCAGGCAGAGAGCATTGCTCCTCAGGGACGCTTTGTTAATGGTGTTGAGTATCTGATTGAGTACATCAGAGATGACGTCTGCAAAGCTTCTCTTGGGGAAACGTGGCGCACACACTTCCCATTCTTGATTACCATGTTTATGTTTATTCTGATCAACAACATTATTGGCCTTATTCCTGGCGCACACCCAGGTACTGGCACCATTGGTGTCACCGCCGCTCTTGGTCTTTGCTCCCTTGGATACTTTATGTATGTAGGTGCAAAAAAGATGGGTGTTATTGGCTACATCTTGAGTCTTGCACCAAAGGGCGTTAATCCTGTTATCGCAGCAGTTATCTGGGTTATTGAGGTCTTCTCAACATTCCTTCGTCTGGTTACTCTGGCTGTCCGTCTGTTCTGCAACATGTATGCAGGTCACATCGTTATGGGTACGTTTGCAATTCTTGCATCTATGTACTTTATGCCAGCGATTGAGAACTTCTCCGCATCAACAGCCGCCCAGGCAGGATTTTCGATTTTCTGGATCTTGCTGTTGATTATCATTTACTTGGTAGAAACTATTGTTGCTTTCA
This sequence comes from uncultured Atopobiaceae bacterium, assembly GCA_963538475.1. GTDB lineage: Bacteria > Actinomycetota > Coriobacteriia > Coriobacteriales > Atopobiaceae > Lancefieldella. The sequence continues at coordinate 11,749 of CAUTIE010000011.1, read as the reverse complement.
TTCAGGCATACGTTTTTACCCTACTCTCTACTGTCTACATCCAGCTGGTAGAGTCTGAACACTAAGCAAAACGCTTAGTTGGTGGCATTGCCACACTGTGGTGCCAAACGGCACAAAAGATGAAGTCATCTGAGCCCACGCTCAGTTGATGATAGGTATGTATATTGGTCGCCTTGAGAGGGGCGAGCGAAAAAGGAGGAATCGTGGGTATTTTCGGATATGCTCTTTGCGTTATGGGAGCAGCAATTTGTATTAGCGTCGTAGCAACGAGTGCCGCTAACAACATGGCTCGTCAGCCTGAGGTTCAGGGTCGTCTCTTCACAGTCTTTATTCTTGGCTGCGCATTCATCGAGGCACTTACCCTAATTGGCTTCGTTGTTACCTTGATGGTTAAGTAAATTACTGTTTGTAACAGCGAAAACGCTACGTTGGAGGAATGCATGAATACGATTTGTAAGGGAGTTAAAAAAGCCAGCACAGTAGGCGCAACTGCTGCTCTACTTGTGGCAATGGCTCCCTCAGTCGCACTTGCTGAAGAGGGTGCAAGTGGTGCCGATATTCTTCTTCCAAAGCCCGCTGAGTTTGTTCCTGCTCTGATTGCGTTTCTGATCATCTTTGCTGTTGTAGCAAAGTTTGTATGGCCTTCCGTTCTACGTATGCTTGACAAGCGTCAAGAGAAGATCCAAGGCGATCTGGACGCTGCAGCAAAGGCTCGCGAGGAAGCCAACAAGGATCGTGAAATCGCAGCAGCTGGTATCGACGCAGCTAAGCAGCAAGCAGACGAGATTGTTTCTGCTGCTAAGCGTGAGGGCGAAGAAGAGCGTGCTCGTATTATCGAGCAGGCAAAGGCAGAAGCTGTCGAGATTATTACTAAGGGTAAGGGCGTTGTAGAGTCTGAGCGTCGTCACGCCATGGCTGAGCTTTCTGATTCCGTTGTTGATCTTGCCGTCGATATTGCCGGAAAGATTATTGGCAACGAGCTTTCAGTAGAGCAGCAGCGTGCTCTTGCCGAAAAGTACCTTGCGGAAGTAGGTACTCCAGATGAGCACTAATAAAGACGATCAAGACAGAAAAGTAGAGGGCTATACCAGGGCACTCCTGGAGGCTGGCCGCGCTGAGGGTCGTGCAACTGCAGACCTCGTACAGGTTCAGCATGCAAAGAAGTTCTCTCCAGAAGTTCTTGAGACTCTTGGTGCTATGCAGGCGAGTGAGGATGTCAACCTTATCAATGATGTTGCCGCTACGTTCCAGGAGCTTCTTGAAGAAGAAGACAAGACACTTACAGTAACGGTAACTACTACAATGCCTCTTGATGATGAGTTGCGTGCAAAGGTCACCGAGAAGCTCGAGAAGAACTTCAATACTCAGGTGTATCTTATTGAGCGTGTTAATCCCAAGATTTTGGGCGGCATTGTAGTTGAGGCACGTGATCATCGTTATGATGCATCGGTAAAGACACAGCTCACTCACATTAAGAGTAGGCTCTCTTCAGATCACGTTGAAAGTGAATTGTAATGACTGATAAGACCACTATACAGGAAGGAACGCTGAGCTCAGATGCCGTCATGGCACAGCTTAGAGAGCGCCTTTCTAAGGTCAATTCAACCGTATCCCAGCAAGAGGTATCTGCTGTTATTGAGGTAGCAGACGGTATTGCTCGTGTTGCTGGTCTACGCAGCGCTATGGCAGGCGAGTTGCTGGAGTTCACTAGCTCCGTTACGGGCCACAGCGTATTCGGTCTTGCTCAGAACCTTGATGAAACTTCAGTCGGCGCTGTTTTGTTCGGCGAAGTTTCTGAGATTAAGGAAGGCGACGAGTGCCGTACAACCGGCCGCGTCATGGATATTCCAGCTGGTTTTGACATGCTTGGTCGTGTTGTTAACCCACTGGGCCAGCCTATTGATGGACTTGGCGCTATCCACGCTACACATCGTCGCCCTATTGAGTTCAAGGCTCCTGGCATCATGCAGCGTCAGCCTGTTTGCGAGCCAGTTCAGACTGGACTTCTGGCAATTGACGCTATGGTTCCTGTCGGCCGTGGTCAGCGTGAGTTGATCATTGGTGACCGTAAGACCGGTAAGACCGCTATCGCAATTGACGCAATCGTAAACCAGAAGAACACCGATATGGTTTGTATCTATGTCGCCATCGGTCAGAAGGCGTCTACAGTTGCAAACATCCGCGAGTCTCTTTCCCGCCATGGTGTTCTTGACAAGACCGTCATTGTTGCAGCTACCGCAGCCGATTCTGCTCCAATGCAGTACATTGCCCCTATGGCAGGCGCTGCTATTGGTGAGTTCTTTATGTATAACGATAAGGACGGCAAGCCTGCTGACAAAGACCATCCAGGCGGACACGTTCTTGTTGTTTACGATGACCTCTCTAAGCAGGCAGTTGCATACCGTCAGATGTCACTGACGCTTCATCGTCCACCAGGACGTGAGGCATATCCTGGTGATATTTTCTACCTGCACTCACGCTTGCTGGAGCGTGCATGTAAGCTCTCCGATGAAAACGGAGCAGGTTCTCTTACCGCACTTCCAATTATTGAGACGCAGGAAGGCGACGTTTCTGCATACATTCCTACAAACGTCATTTCCATTACAGACGGCCAGATTTATCTGCAGTCTAATCTCTTCTTCCAGGGCCAGCGCCCAGCAGTCGACGTAGGTATTTCTGTATCCCGCGTTGGTGGCGACGCTCAGGTCAAGGCAATGAAGCAGGTTGCAGGTACACTTCGTCTGGACCTTGCAAGTTATCGTGAGAAGCAGGCATTCTCGCAGTTCGGATCCGACTTGGATGCAACTACGCAGTACCAGCTCAACCACGGTGCTCATATGATGGAGCTTCTCAAGCAGCCACGTTATTCAGCTCTGGACGTAGTAGACCAGATTTGCGCAATTTACGCTGCAAAAGAGAACTTCATTGATGACGTTGATCTTGAGAACGTTGCTCTCTTCCGTGATGGCCTTGCTCAGTACATGAGTGAGTATCACCCACAGCTCCGCAACTCTCTGCGCAACGGAAAGATTTCTGATGAGCAGGCAGAGCGCTTGAGTGATCACATTAAGCACTTCAAGGCTAAGTTCTTGGAAGAGCATCCAAACAAGGTTGTGGATGAGGCAGAAGCTAATTCAGACACACCAGGCTCTTTTGACGCAGTAACCCAGGGTTCATTGCAGGAGTAATTATCAATGGCGAACCTTCACGAAATATCGAGGCGTATGAGCTCCATCAGGAGCACCATGCAGATTACGCGCACGATGTCGATGATTTCGACAGCGCGTGTCCGCAAGGCACTTGATAGGGCCGAGGCTGCTTCGCCATATAAGGAAGCTATTACCCTTATGCTTGCAAATGTAGCAGGCGCTGGCTTTAATCCTAAGAAACAGCCTCTTCTTGCTACACATAAAGTCGAGAAGAACGTGCTGTTCTTAGTCATCGCATCTGACCGCGGACTTGCAGGCGGATTTAACATCCTGCCTCAACGCGAGGTTGAGCATGAGATGGCACGTCTTAAGGCTAAGGGTGTGTCGTCCGAGATAATTACTTGCGGACGCAAGCCAACTGAGTACTTTACGTATAGAAATATCAAGCCCACCATGTCTTATGTAGGCATTTCCTCTGAGCCTACAGCAGACCAGGCTGATCGTATTGCCTCCTATATCATGGATGGCTATATCAAGGGTAAGATTGATCGTGTCGTAATCAAGTACTGGCATGCAAAGAACCGTGTTGACCAAGAGCAGGTTACAGAGCAACTTCTTCCTATTTCGCGCGATAAACTCACGATTCCTAATAAACCACGTACCGAAGAAGCCCTCTCACAGGTGAAGACGTATAACAAGAGTGAATATCAATTCTCGCCATCTGCTTCTCAGGTACTTGATTCGTTGATGCCCGCTTATATCAAGACGGTCATCTTCCACGCACTTCTTGATTCTGCTGCAGCCGAGCATGGTGCACGCCGTCGTGCAATGCAGTCTGCAACTGATAATGCTGAGAACGTCTTAGGCGCTCTTAGCCGTACGTACAATCGCGAACGCCAGGGCGCAATTACCACTGAGCTCAATGAGATTATCGGTGGTGCTGCAGCATTGGAGGATATGTAATGTCAGATATGCAAGTAGAGACTTCTTCCTTTGAGGAAGCTATTCTCAACAAGCGCAATCAGCACGTTGACGATGGCGTAATCGTTCGCGTAGTTGGACCAGTTGTCGACGTTAAGTTCGACGGACCTGTTCCAAGCATCTATACCGCACTGACGGTAGAGGATGACACGCCTGTTGGTCACGTCAGCACCGTTCTTGAGGTTGAGTCTCAGCTTCCCGGTGGTGTTGTTCGTACCGTCGCTATGTCGTCAACCGATGGTCTTCAGCGTAACCTTCGCGTTAAGGACACCGGCAAGCCAATGATGATGCCAGTAGGCAAATCTACGCTGGGCCGCGTCTGGAACGTTATGGGTCAGCCAGTTGATGGTGGAGAAATTCCTGAAGACGTTGAGTATTATCCAATTCACCACCCAGCACCTCTCTTTGAAGAGCTCACTACTGAGACAGAGATTTTTGAGACAGGCATCAAGGCAATCGATCTTCTCGAGCCTTATGTTCGAGGCGGAAAGACTGGCCTCTTTGGTGGCGCTGGCGTTGGTAAGACCGTTCTGATTCAGGAGCTTATTAACAACCTGGCTCAGCAGCACGGTGGTACATCCGTATTCACCGGCGTTGGAGAGCGTACTCGTGAGGGTACCGACCTCTTCCTCGAGATGACTGAGTCTGGCGTTATTAACAAGACCTGCCTCGTCTATGGTCAGATGAACGAGCCACCAGGAGCTCGTATGCGTGTCGCTCTTGCAGGCCTTACTACTGCAGAGTACTTCCGTGATCAGGGCCAGGATGTTCTGTTGTTCATCGACAACATCTTCCGCTTCTCTCAGGCAGGTTCTGAGGTTTCCGCACTTCTCGGTCGTATGCCTTCCGCAGTTGGTTACCAGCCAACCCTGGCTACAGAGATGGGCGAGCTTCAGGAGCGCATTACTTCCACCAAGGAAGGCTCTATTACTTCCGTACAGGCAGTTTACGTCCCTGCAGACGACCTCACTGACCCTGCTCCTGCTACAACCTTTACGCACTTGGATGCAACTACCGTTCTTTCTCGTGCTATTACCGAGCTTGGTATTTACCCAGCAGTTGATCCTCTGGCCAGCTCCAGTTCTGCTCTTGATCCATCTATTGTTGGTGAAGAGCACTACCGCGTTGCTATGGCAGTTCAGGAGACCCTGCAGGAGTACTCCGACCTTCAGGACATCATTGCAATTCTGGGTATGGACGAGCTTTCTGAGGAGCAGCAGCGCACTGTTGCTCGTGCCCGTAAGATTCAGCAGTTCCTCTCTCAGTCATTCCACGTTGCCGAGAAGTTCACCGGTAACCCTGGCGTGTACTGCACCGTTGAGGAGACTGTCCGCTCGTTTGCAGAGATTATTGATGGTAAGTGCGACGACCTTCCTGAGCAGGCATTCCGTTTTGCAGGCACCATCGAAGATGTTCGCGAGCGCGCTGCAAAGATGTCCGCTTCGGATAGCTCACAGAACTAGGATTTCTCATGGCTGAGTTGACTTGTCAGTTTGTCAGACCAGACAAGCTCCTTTACGAAGGAACTGTTGAAAGTCTGATTCTTGCTTCAGCAGATGGAGAGTATGGTGTGTGGCCAGGCCACGCACCAGAAATCATTGCGCTTGGTGATGGTGTTGTAAGACTGCACATGTCTCATCCAGAGAATAAAGAAGAATCTATGACCAAGATAGTGATTTCTGGTGGATACGCAGAAATCGATCCAACAGGAGTCATTATCTTGGCAGATCATGCTCGTCGCGTTGACGACATTGATGCAGATGTTGTGCGTGAGACAAGAGATGACGTCATTGACCAGATGCTTTCTCTTCCAGAAGACGATAATCGTCGTGCCTACTACGAAAAAAAGATAGACTGGTGTAATCTACTTCTGAAGCAAGTGGTTGAGGAGTAAAATTCTCTCACTGTCGTTTTCGGAGGTTTATGGACGTCATAAAAGTAGTAGGTGGCCGTTCTGTCACAGGAGAGGTCACTGTAGAGGGTGCAAAAAACTCTGCCCTTAAATTGATGGCTGCAACCATCATGGCTCCTGGTGTTACTACGCTCACTAACGTTCCTAATATTGCAGACGTTCACGTCATGGGCAAGGTGCTCAAGACGTTAGGCGCTCGCATCGAAGTCGTTGGTCTTCACGAGCTCAAAATTGATACCACAGATATTACAAGCTGGGAGACTCCTTACAGTCTTGTTGCACAGATGCGTGCATCAACTGCTGTTTTGGGTCCCCTTATTTCTCGTTTTGGCAAGGCCGTTGTGGCAATGCCAGGCGGTTGTAATATCGGTGCTCGCAAAATTGACATGCACATTCTGGGCCTCGAGGCTTTGGGTGTTGAATTTAAGGTTGAGCATGGCAATATTCACGCAAGCGCTCCTCACGGCATAACCGGCGAGACCGTTTCTCTGGCCTTTGCTTCCGTTGGTGCAACAGAGAACTTGATGATGGCATCAGTTTTTGCCAAGGGTGTAACGGTTATTGATAACGCAGCTCGTGAGCCAGAAATTGTTGACCTTGCTAATATGCTCAACAAAATGGGCGCCAACATTCAGGGTGCTGGATCTCCTGTTATTGAGATTCACGGCGTCACAGAGCTACACCCTGTTGAGCATGAAGTTGTTGGCGACCGCATTGAGGCTGGTACCTTCCTGGCTATTGGCGCGCTTACTGGTGAGCCTATTACCGTTCACGGTTTTGAGCCAAATCACCTTGGTCTGGTACTTAAGAAGTACGAGCAGATGGGTATTACCATCGAGACCGGAGATAGGTGGGCAAGGGCTTCTCGCCAGCAAGATCTTAAAGCTATCGATATCCAGACGCTCCCATTCCCAGGTTTCCCAACAGACATGCAGGCACAGACTATGACGCTGCTTGCTCTGGCTAAGGGTACCTGCATTATCACGGAAAACGTCTTTGAAAACCGCTTTATGTTGGCATCCGAGCTTTCCCGTATGGGAGCAGACATCACCATCGAGGGCCATCACGCTATTGTTCGCGGCGTCTCCGGCTTTGAGGGGGCGCAGGTCAAGTCACCAGATCTTCGTGGTGGCGCTGCGCTTGTTATGGCTGGTCTTGTGGCCGAGGGAGAAACAATCGTTTCCGCAATCCATCACATTGACCGTGGTTACGAGGGATTTGTCGAGAAACTCGTCGCGTTGGGAGCCGATGCTCAGCGCACTACCATTCCAGACGACGACTTTATCGAAGGATAGTTTGTGTCAACTAAACCAAAGCATGCAAAACCGCTCGACAACGGGGCCTCACAGGGCGCTTCGGCTGACGCTGCACAAAATACCGCTACGGAAAGTACCCAAGGTACTGCACCAAGCGCTGCAACCAATACGTCACAGAACGCTGTGGTTAGCAACTCTCCTTTTAGCCGCACGCAGGCAGAGGGTTACCACAAGCGTCGTAAGCGTGTCTTCAGAAAACAGGTGGTAGTCAGGTCGCTTCTGGGCGTTCTTGCTACTGTTTTTGTTGCCGCTGTGGTGGGTGCAGGTATCTGGTATGCAAGTGTTCAAGCGCAGCTCAACAACTCGCAGGTCATTACTGCTGAGCTTCGTCAGACGCTTCAGGAGCCTTCCGCACCAAGCGACCCCTATTATATGCTGCTCCTAGGTACCGACGGTAGACCAGGCGAGACTGAATATCGTGCGGATTCCATTATTTTGGCGCGCGTTGACCCTATTCATAAGCGTGTGACCATGCTTTCTATTCCACGAGACACCCGCGTCTTGTGGAAGGGTTCCTACATGAAGATTAACGCTGTTCACTTCTACGACGGCGCAAATGGCATGGTACAAGCCGTAAACGAACTGTGTGGCGTGCATATTGCCCACTATGCAGAGGTCAATTTTGACGGTCTTGCAGGCATTACGGATGCTCTTGGCGGCGTAACTGTAAACGTTGAGCAGTACATGCGCGATACAGAGAACTTTAGCGACGTTGTTGAGCTCTATCCTGGTGTTCAGAAACTCAACGGCGCTCAGGCTCTCTTCTTTACTCGTGTTCGCTATGCATTTGCGGATAGCGATTACACCCGCATGCGTCACCAAAGAACGTTCATTAAGGCTATGATTGCCCAGATTTTGAATACTGGAGACCCTGTAGCCATTGCAAATATCGTTAATTCAACAGCTCGCATGGTCATCACCGATCTATCTGTCTCAGACATTATTTCTCTGGGCACCCAGATGATTGGCATGAACACTGACAAGGATATCTATACGGCATACGTACCATCTGAGGGAACAGAAATTGATGGTCAGTCGTATGTTATTGCAGATAAAGACGCACTTGCAAAGATGATGAAAGTCATCGAAGCAGGAGACGATCCGTCTAGCTTAAACGGTCAAACAGATGCTGAGGCAAATGCTGAAGCTGCCGAGAAAAGCTCAGAAGAGTCCTCAGAATCTTCAAACAGCTCTTCTCGCCAGTAAAACTAAGCGCCGTTTTTGGGTATCATTCAAGTGTTAGAAATATTTTCGTTGCGTAGCGCAACTGATTTTGCATGAAAAAGACTGTCAAGCAGTCGTCGGAGGAGAGTTATGGCCAACGATAACGTACAAAACGAGCACACACTGACAAAAGCCGGCGAGGACTATCTCGAGGCAATTTATCGAATTGCACTTGAGCAGCCAGATGACGATAAAAGCGTCCGCTCCGTTGATATTGCCGAGAGCCTTGATGTTTCCAAGGCAAGCGTCAACAAGGCTCTATCCCAGCTTAAAGAGCAGGACATGGTTGAGCAGAGCCGTTACGGTCGTGTCACGCTGACTAAAGAAGGCGAGGCAAACGCCCGTACCACATGGCGTGCTCACCGTGCGCTCCGCACCTTCCTTGAGGAGGATTTGGGTGTAGACACAGAAACCGCAGACGCAGAGGCTTGCCTTATGGAGCACTCGCTTTCTGTAGACACGCTGGCTAAACTCATTGAATTCCTTGAGAAGCGTGGAATTGAGATTCCAAGCAAGTAACGTAACCTGGCGCTTATGCAAGCTAGGTACGTATAAAAGCGCCTGTCATTTGAGTTTATCGGCGGCAAAACCGTCATTCTTACAAGCGCACGTTAGGTGTGCAGAGCCAACAGGGCTCATAGGTGAAAGGTAAACACATGAAGGCAATTATCCCAGCAGCAGGTCTAGGTACGCGTTTTCTACCTGCAACAAAGGTAACCCCTAAAGAGCTGTTGCCTGTTTTGGATAAGCCCGTCATTCAGTACGTAGTAGAAGAGGCTCTTGAGCCAGAAGAGGTCGATGAGGTAATCATCATCAATTCTCGCGAGAAGCCACAGATTGAAACATACTTTGCTGAAGACCAGAAGTTTGAGGCAGACCTTTCTTCTCGTGGAAAGCAAGACCTTGCCGAGAAGGTCCATGCAGCTTCTGCGCTTCCTGTTTCCTTTACCTATCAGGACAATCCTCGTGGCCTTGGCCATGCCGTGCTTTGCGCTGCAGACGGTGTAGGTGACCAGCCATTCTTTGTACTTCTCGGCGATTACTTTGTTCCAGACCGTCAGATGTGCATTCGTATGGCAGAGATTTCCAAACAGCACAACGGCGCTTCCGTCATTGCAGTTGCTCCAGTCCCTGCAGACCAGGTGAATCGCTACGGCATTATCGCAGGTGAGTGCATTTCTTCTCCTTCAGATAACTCTGAGGGCGAGGGTGCTATTTGGAAGGTAACCGGCCTTGTCGAGAAGCCTCGTCCAGAGGACGCACCTTCTCACCTGTTTATTGTTGGTCGTTACCTGCTTTCTCCAAAGATTATGGAGCTTCTGGCAACTCAGGGACCTGGCGCCGGCAACGAGATTCAGCTGACAGATGCAATGGAGCGCCTGCTTGCTGAGGAAGAGATGTATGCGCTGGTAATCGACGCGGAAGAGGGCTGCGATACTGGTACTCCCGCAGCTTGGGCAGCAACTAATGCTCGTATGGCACTCTCTGATCAGAGCTCTGCAGCAGCATTTAAAGAGGCGCTCGGCAGCTATGCCAACCGCATTGGATAAAAGACCCGACATACTCCGTTTTGGCAGCGATGGCTGGCAAGCCCGCTATGATAAAGGCTTTACCAGGGATAATGTAGTTAGACTTGCAGAGGCCCTTGGTACCGTCTGGTCAGAGGAGCTGCCTGGCGGTATTGTGTTTGTCGGCTTTGACACACGCTATGAAGCAGATTCGTCTGCTCTTGAAGCCGCTGCAACATTGGCTTCCTTTGGTTTAGACGTGCGTGTGTCCGAGATTTTTTGCCCAACTCCATCTGTTTGCTGGGCCTGTGCACATCATAAAAATGTAGCTGGTGGCCTCATTATTTCTGCAACTGAGCTTTCCTGCGAATATTGCGGCATGATTATTCGCGCTGCTAATGGAGGCCCTGTTTCTCGCGATTTTCTCCAGCGCGTGGAATCCGCAACGCCGCTTGAGCCAACAGATCAGCGTGGAACTTTTACCACAACAGATATTGTGACGCCTTATAAAAGTGCGCTGCTTAATCAGATTAATGTGTCTGTTATTAAAGAGCTACGCCCTAGTGTGGTAGTTGATCCTATGTATGGTGCAGCAACAGACCTGCTTGCTGACGTACTTTCCGCAGCTGGATGTGATGTACATCAGATGCACCAAGGTCCTGTCAGGGATTTTGGTGGCATTCACCCACAACCAGCAGACCCTTGGGCTGATGAGTGCTCTTCGATGGTGGTAAGCAGCCATGCACAGCTGGGCCTTTTGCTTGATTGTGACGGAGACCGCGCTGCTGCCGTAGATGAAACCGGCCGACTCCTTAGCCCACACGAGCTTATTCCGCTTATTACACGCCATCTTGTACAAAATAGAAAGCAAACCGGCCGCGTTGTTTCTACACTGACCTGTTCGGCAACGGTATCCAGGCAGGCAGCTCATCTTGGACTAGAGTCTGCAAGCGTGCCTGTTGGATTTGCTCGACTTTATTCAGAGATTGAGCAAGGAGACGTCCTTCTCGCCGCAGAGGAGTACGGCGGTATTTGCATTCCAAGTCACCTGTTGGAGCGAGACGGCCTGCTTGTAGCCCTGCTTATCGTCGAAATGCTAGCGTATACCCATAAATCGCTCGCCCAGCTTGTTGCTAAGGATGAGGCTGAGCTGGGTCGCATGTGCTATAGCAGGCGAGGAGTACGACTTGATGCTGCAGCTACACAAGCATTCAGAAATATCCTTCCAGGTCTTAATCCAGAAAACGTTGCAGGTAAGGTGCCTGTTTCGGTAAGTCATGCCGATGGCCTCAAGCTTCAATTTAAAGACGATTCTTGGGTGCTTATTCGCCCTTCTCGCATGGATGCCCTGGTACGCGTGTATTCTGAGGCCGCCAACGAGACACTGCGCGATCAGCTCCTTGACGCAGCTTGCCAGATTGTAAAAGACGAGATTTAGCTTCATTAAGACGCGCAAAAAAGTGCGGCAAGACAACGTAATAACACGCGTCAAGACAACGTAAAAAGTAATAAAGGCATCGTAAAAAAGACAACACTATATATAGGTGAAAAATAAAGTGTTACTACTAGATGACAAAGGGAATTCAGTGCCCAATATACGCATCAGTTCACTAAAGACTACGAATTGTGTAGAAATTGTGGAGGAATTAAGAAGATACA
>CAUTIE010000010.1:0-36204 GCA_963538475.1 uncultured Atopobiaceae bacterium | reverse complement strand
AAAACTGGGTGCAACTGGAGTGACGAGACGGCAAAACTATAACCACCGAGTGGGAATAGAAATTCCTTAGTTATGGGGGTATGAATTGTTTAATCGATAAAGAATACCCCAATAAACGCGTCTGGTAGCGGTGGTTAGTAACTAGTGGTAGGACTAGGACAAAGCCACCTGGACTTTGGGTGAATATGAACGCTTCGAAAGCCCCGAAACTGCACGGTTTCGGGGCTTTTTTATGCGTGTTAACTTGGATAAATACTCTTCATACGACCCTTCGGACGGTAAATGATGGGACGAGATGCTAAGAGCTGCCAATAGTTCCAAAAACGTGCCAAACGTTTTGGGGAAATTCCATCGCGTTTTTTAGCCGCGGCTCCATTGCGCGCCTTCTTAGGCACCGCTGCCCATGGAGCGAAGTGTCTTGTCGAGCTCATCTTTCCGGACACGCAGAAGCCTCCCGATCCTGATAGCGGGAATCTGCTGCCTCTCGATGAGCTTGTAGACTGATGACCTCGAGATGCGCAGGTAATTGGCCACTTCTGAGACGTCAAGCAAGGTGTCTCCCTGATCGCTGTCGACAGGAGTCGAGGGGAGGGCCGGTTCCCGGTTTCCCGCCCCGGCATTCCCACGGCTATCGGTCCCATTATCGCGCGTGGCTCCGACACGTTTTTCCTCCGTCGGAGTCGAGGAGCGTCTGAGCTGGAAGATGTCTTGTCTCATGCGAAACCTCTCGTTTGGCATCTGCTGCCGTCTGGTGCCTTCTAGTGGCAAGAAGTGATGTTTCTTGCACGACAACGAGAGGTTTAAGCCGATTCTGACATGAGCGCAAAGTGGCGTCAGGCGGCAAGCCACTGTAAGCCACACTAAGCCACTGATTGGGATAAAATCGTACAGTACGTCCAATGCTGGTCAGAGCATCAAGATTCTATGGCACTGGACGAGGATATACATCACGCATGCCCGAAGCCCTGCATCAAGTGGTCGTCGCCGTCGACAACAACAAGCACTGCGGTGTTTCGGATGACTGCGTTGAGCACAAAGAAGATTACGACCGGCAACCAACGGCAGGCGGAACCCGCTTCAAGACAGACGAGGCCGCTTCCCGTTTCGACGGGTGGAACACGTATGACGAACCGACTCACATTGGGTGTTACGACCATAGGCGACCTGCTTCTCCAGCGTAAAGTGTCGGAAACGGACAGCGGGCAGCCCCTCGACGGCATATCGTTGTGCATACCGGTCTACCAGCGCCCGTACAAGTGGACAACGAAGAACGCCTACCAGCTCCTGAACGACATCCAGGACGCCATGTCGGCGAACAGGGAGACGTACCGCGTGGGGACGCTCATCCTTCACCACGACGAGGGGGACGGGACCTACAACATCGTCGACGGCCAGCAGAGGACGATAACCTTCGCTCTGCTGCTCAGGGCCTTCGGCGAAGAGGGTGATGCCATCCCGTTTTTGGGGCAGGGGCTAAGCAACAACGCGCTCAACTGGCGAAATGTCGTGAAGAACTACGAGGCCCTGAGGCGTAGGGCGAGCCAGATCGACGAGGACCGGGACCGCAAGGACCTGCTCGCCTATATCGAGGGCAACTGCGAGATGATAGTCGTGATAACGGAGAACCTGTCCGAGGCGTTCCAGTTCTTCGACTCGCAGAACGCCCGCGGTAAGGCGCTCTACCCGCACGACCTCCTCAAGGCCTTCCACCTCCGCGAGATGGCCGACGCCACCGAGGCAGAGACCGAGCGAATCGTGAAAACGTGGGAGGACCTCGACCAGGAGAAGCTCGCACGCCTGTTAAGCGAGTACCTCTACCGGCTGAAGGTGTGGGTCAAGGGCGAGAGGCCGGCAAAGCTCGACGAGGGGAACATCGACCTCTTCAAGGGGGTTACCTCGCGCGACAGCTACCCGTACGCCCAGTACTACAAGGGCGCCTTCGCCTACGCGGACGCGGTGAACAGCTCCCACGTCCCGTTCGTGGCCGGCGCGCAGAGCCTCAGCCGCTTCCAGATCGACGCGCCCATCATCGCCGGCAGGCCCTTCTTCGAGTACGCGAAGCACTACTTCGACGTGCTCGCTGACGTCCAGAACAACGACAGGTACGAGGGTTACTACATCAATGACAACGAGATCGTGAAGACCCTCGACCTGAAGAAGTACCGGAACGGGGTCGGCAACCGTATAACGCGGCTCATGTTCGACTCGGCAGTCTTGCTCTACGTCGACAGGTTCTGCCCCGCCATTCCGTCGAAGGCAGACAGCGAGTACCTCGACCAGTTCGTGGTGCTGGCGTTCGCATGGGCGTACTCGATGCGCGCCCAGTACAGGAACGTCGGCTGGCTGGTCGCGCAGAACTACGTCTCCGGCGAGCCGAACAAGGACGTGGCGAACGCCTTCAACATCTACAAGGTCATCGCCGAGTCCGACTCCCCAAGCGCGCTCATGGGGAGACTTTCCGAGATGATAGACCCGCTCAGCGAGGACATGGTCGCCGCCGACACCGAGCACATGCACGACCGAGACGACGAGGACGGCGTTTACCAGAACTACCTCCACTTCTTCCGCGCCAAGAACTTCTGGAAGGGGCAACGATGACGAGACATGACCTCCCCCTCGACGAGACCTCCATCGGGGGCCTGTTCGCTTTCGGGGAACAGCGCACGTACGAGATCCCCATCTACCAGAGGAACTACGCCTGGGGCAAGGATGAAATCGATACCCTCGTCCAGGACGTCTACGACGCTTTCCGCGGGGGCAAGCCGACGTACTACATTGGCACGCTCGTAACCTACTACCGCGGCGACCGGGCGTACGAGGTAATCGACGGCCAGCAGCGGCTCACGACCATCACCCTCGTTCTCACGGCGCTGGGCTGCGACATGACGAGCAGGCTCGCCTACCGGGCGCGCAGGAAGTCCGACGACACCCTGCGGCACCTTGATGACCTGGACGTCGAAGAGGTCGACCTGGCGATAGAGGGCGGCTACAAGTTCGCCAGGGCAGCCATCGACGGCATCGTCCCAGAAGGAGACTTGACCGGCTTCAAAGACTACTTCCTGGGAAGCGTCCACATCATCCACTACCGCGTGCCGAAGGACATCGACCTCAATCACTACTTCGAGGTCATGAACTCGCGCGGCGAGCAGCTCGAGAAGCACGAGATTGTCAAGGCGCAGCTCATGCAGAAGCTCCCGGACCGCGATAAGTCGGCGTTCAACTGGATCTGGGAAGCCAGCAGCGAGATGTCGGTCTACATCCAGAGGAACGCCGGGCGGATCAGGGAGAAGGTGTTCGGCCCAAGCCTGTGCGACTTGCAGCCAAAGTCTTTCGCCGGCCTCGTAGAGACCGACGAATGGCGCGACAGCGCGCGGACCTTGTCCATCGGGGAGATGCTGGCATCGGGCAACCCCGGCAGGCAAGACGGCGCCGGCGATGCCGGCGGCCAGGGCGAGGACTTCCTGCCGATCATCGACTTCCCCAACTTCCTGCTCATCGTGCTGAAGATCACGAGGATGTCGGAGGAGGGGTTCGACCTGGCGGCATTCAACCTCGACGACAAGGAACTGATAAACGAGTTCGACAACGCGAGGCTCGACGCCGACGCCGTCAAGGCCTTTGCATACACGCTGCTGAAGGCCAGGTTCCTGCTCGACAACTTCGTCGTCCACCATTCGATGGAGGACGATACCGTGGACAGCAACCCCTGGAAGCTGCAGAAATGGCAGATAGAGTTCAGTAAGAAGGGCTACGCAAAGAACCTGTGCGATGACCAGGGCACGCAGGAGCGCCTCACGCACCTGCTCTCGATGTTCGAGGTCTCCTTCACCGCGAGGCAGAGGAAGAACTACCTGTTCTACGTGCTCCTGTACCTCATGGAGCAGGACCTTGGAGACGGACGTTGCCTGGAGGGCTACGCAGCGTTCGTCGAGGAGCTCGCCGACCGCTACTTCAACGAGGTCTACCTGAACGGGAGCCTCCTCAACGAGAGGAACACGCCTAGACCCGGCAGCTTCGACTTGACGGTCATCTCCGGCAGGGAGCTCGTTAGAAGCGCCGTTGCGAAAGGCTCGCCCGAGCGCTTCGACAGCATATACGGGGACGGCAGCGAGGCCTCTCACGGCGTGCCCCTGTTCGTCTTCAACTACCTTGACTTCCGGCTCTGGAAGAAATACAGCGACGACCTGCGCGGAGGGAAGTACCGAGAAGGGGACCGCGAGAGGGAGCGGTTCTTCTCGGAACTCGGGTGCGGGGACTTCGACCTCGCGGCGTTCGACCAGTTCTACTTCTCGAGAACGAGGCGGAGCCTGGAGCACTACTATCCCCAGGCGACGGCGAACGGCGAAGACGGGCATCTGAGCAAAGCGCAGATCAACTGCTTCGGCAACTACGCGATGATCGGCAGCGAGGCGAACAGCTCGGGGTCGAACTGGGACCCGAAGACGAAGATTGACCACTATCTCGATGACGCCTCGGGGAAGGTAAACCAGGTGAGCGTCGCGTCGCTGAAGTTCCGGATCATGATGCAGGTGTGCAAGAACCGCGGTAAGTGGGGCTTCGATGAGATTGTAGAGCACCAGGAGAAGATGGTCAGCCTGATGCTCTAGGGCAATCTGGCAGGGTGCTCCGGTTGCCAGTGGCGAGCGGAGGCTCGCAGAAAGAAGCGTGCTGGTCTACCCCCATCTCCAGCCAATGCGCTGCTGAGATAGAACTACATAAAAATCCTGCGATTCGTAATTTTAATAGGAAACGTTGATAGTTTGTTTGTATGTTAAGGCTTGTCTATTATATCACGTTAACGTGATATAATAGACAAGCCGAAAGGACTTACATGCCAACACTTGCAAGGTTTTATTGAATAGTTATACGTATGTACTTCTTGGGATCGGAGCACAATCCGCCACACATACATGCGATTTACAGCGAGGATACCGCAGCGTTTGATATTAGGTCCGGTGAGGTAATCGAGGCAGCCTACCCGCTCGTGCTGCTGATATGGTGTGGGAGTGGATGGATTTACACCGAACCGAGCTCTTTAAGATGTGGGAGACGCAAGAATTTAAGAAAATCGATCCACTCATCTAAAGGAGGCGGATTATGAAATTTCATAAGGTAAAAGATATCTCTGCTCTGACTAGCTTAAAGTTAAGCGTTCAGTTTACCAACGGCACTACAAAAATCTATGATGTATCTCCACTTATGCATCGTTTTCCGGTCTTCAAGACATTGGAGGATAACGAGTCACTGTTCAGAGAGGTAGAAGTTGATCAAGGTGGCTACGGTATTATCTGGAACGATGACCTTGATCTCTCTTGCGATGAGTTATGGAAGAATGGAACGGAAGTTGTGACTCCATTCGATGGGCTTATATCGTTTTCAGATGCTAGTGAACTCTGGGGTTTAAGCGAGTCAACTCTGCGCAAGGCTGTTGCATACGGCAAAATAGTTTCAGGAGTGGATGCTCGTAAGTATGGTAAGCAGTGGATTATTAACCGTGACGCTATGTTGCGTGAGTATGGCAATCCTGTGTGCTAGGGTCTACAAATATTCAACCTCAAATACTGTCCATTTCAGTGGACAGTATTTTTTATATGTTTACGTAGACTGGTATTTCTATAAAGTGTGTTTTTTAGTTGACATCGTGAGATGGGAGTACCAATGGAAAAGCAGAGTTCAGATAGCCCCGTATGTCCTAAATATAATAGTACGAATGTCGCTTTTTGAGGTAAGCCGTAACCCTCTCATTAAAGTCCTTTCATGTAAGCACATGGAGCTATCTTGAAGATTTGTACATTTATGCTTAATATGAAATAATATTCAGCATAAATGTATAATTTGGAAAGAGGGTGACCATGACCTTAATCGAGATTGCGAAAGACCAGAATGGTTACGTGTCAGCATCACAGGTTACTGCCGCTGGCATTCCCAGGAGAAAGCTTGCCGAGGCTGTCGACAGGGGCGAGCTCGTTCAGGTTGAGCGCGGTCTCTACGCTCTTCCGGAGACATGGGAGGACCCATACCTCGCCGCACAGCACCGGTTCTCGCGCGGCGTATTCTCCGATGACACGGCACTGTTTCTGCACGGTATGACCGACCGTGCACCCTTTTCCCTCACCATGACGTTCCCCAGAGGCTACAATGCCACACCCGTCAGGGAAGCGGGGATAGTCTGTCGTACCTGTGCCGACGAGGTGCTTGAGCTTGGACTGGTAGAGCTGACTACTCAGCACAACAATATTGTTAGGGCATACAATCTAGAGAGAACACTTTGCGACCTTGTCAGGGGTCAGGGCACAGTAGACTCACAGGTTGTTATTCCGGCGATGCGGGCCTATGTTAAAAGTTCAAAGAGAGATGTAGAGAAACTAGTTGAATACGCGCGCAGACTTGGCGTTGAGAAGAAAATCCGAAATTATCTGGAGGTGCTGCTATGAGGATGAAGAACGCAATGCAGCTCAAGGCACATGTGAATAACATGGCCAAGGAGGCGGGCATCCCTACACAGGCGCTCATGCAGAGCTACCTCCTCGAGAGGTTGCTTGAGCGCCTCTCAAGATCGACATGGAGAGACAACATTGTTATCAAGGGCGGTGTGCTCATCTCGTCCCTCGTTGGCGTCAGCTCTAGGACTACCATGGACCTGGACACGACGGTCAGAGGGTTCACTCTTACTCATGAGTCTGCAGAAAAGGTCTTTCGCGACATCACGTCAGTACAGGTAGATGACGATTGGGAGTTTGAGTTTGACAGAATTGAAGACATTCGCGAGACCGATGACTATCCAGGCATTCGCGTACACCTCAAGGGGAGCTATGCCCCCATGTTGGTCCCGCTGACAGTAGATGTCACCACTGGTGACAGAATCACGCCGGATGCGGTGGAGTACAGCTACCCGCTGCTCTTCGGCGAGGGCAAGATTAGCCTTATGGCATACCCAATTGAGACAGTACTTGCGGAAAAACTTGAGACTGTGGTATCTCGCGGAGTTACCAATACCCGTCTCCGAGATTTCTATGACATTCATGTTCTGTTGGGTGTCAAGAGAAATGACATCAATATGGAAACATTGAGAAATGCCTTGGCATCGACTTGTGAGAAAAGAAATAGTCAAGCCGTCATAGCACGTTGGACCGAGGTACTCGACGATGTTGCTGGCGATGCTGCTATGCAAGCACAGTGGACGACGTACGTGAGGAAGAATCCGTACGCAAAAGGAATCGCTCTTCAGGACTGCTGTAAGGCTGCAAAATCTGTGTTTGTGGAGTTGACCGACATAAACAGTTATACCTACGACAAATAGTAGAACAATAATTGCAAGATAACTCAAAGCTCTTACAAGTTCTTACAAATATTGCCGATATCGGCAATAAATAACCTCCTTTGCTATAATAATCTCATCAGTTTTTGCCGATAGGGGGTGAAGCTCAATGGGATTTCTTTCTGCAGTAGAGATTGCTGAACTCTGGGGCATATCCGAGAGAAGTGTGCGCAATTATTGTGCAACAGGTCGCGTACCAGGCGCTTTTCTCGTGGGAAAAACTTGGAACATACCAGGCGATGCCGTAAAACCTTCTCGAAAAAATGCCAAAGCGTCGTCAACAAGTCCGCTGCTTACGCGCTTGATTGAAGAAAAGACCTCAAAAATAAAGGGTGGCATTTACCATAAGCTCCAGGTTGAGCTTACCTACAACTCTAATCATATTGAGGGAAGCAAGCTCTCCCTCGATCAGACACGTATGATTTTTGAAACGGCGACTATCGACGTTGATGGAAATCCTGTTCACATTGACGACATTGTAGAAACTCAGAACCATTTCCGTGCCATCGATTACGTGATTGACCATGCAAAAGATTCCCTCACAGAGGGCATTATCAAAGAGCTTCACCGTATTCTGAAAACGGGAACTACAGATTCTTTACAGGATTGGTTTGCCGTTGGAGATTACAAGCGCTTTCCAAATGAGGTTGGTGGGCGAGAAACCACTCTTCCAGAAAATGTTGCTCAAGAGATGAAGTCGCTGTTAAAGGCTTATAACTCAAACAGCTCCCATTCCTTTGAAGACATTGTTGATTACCATGTTCGCTTTGAGCGCATTCATCCATTCCAAGACGGCAATGGGCGTGTCGGCAGGTTGATCATGCTCAAAGAATGCCTTACTTATGACGTTGTTCCGTTTGTCATTTCTGATGATATGAAGTCTTTCTACTATCGTGGACTCTCTAAGTGGGATAAGGAGAACGGCTATCTTCTTGATACGTGTCTTACGGCTCAGGATAGATTCAAAGCAACGCTGGATTACTTCCGAATCGCGTATGACAATAAATAGGATTAACTGCTTTTTTCTTCCTTTAACGTTATTTTGTTGAACCAGATTAATAGGCGTCATCATATTGCGCATAGAGTCGATGAGTTCCTCCTGGATAACGCAAGACCCTTGCGAGCCATTGCCACTTTCTCAGGGGAAGAGGGGATTACCTTGTCTTTCACGTAGTGGTAGATCATAATCGGCTTGACCCCAGCAGCCTCGTAACCTCTGCCACGGAATAGATGTCCTATGGCAGGACGGGCTGCTGCATGAGCTTCATCACGAACAGGGCATTACCCTTGTCGTCGCCATGTCGCCTCCTCTGCTATCGTGTTTTTCTTTTTTGCGACATACATCGGGGACGTAGGTCGACGGAAAACGGAACAGGCCCTATGGGAGATTTCAGTTTCAGCAGACATGCCCATGCGAGGCTTACCGTCTTCCCACTCTTTGACATTTGTTCGGCGTCACCTAGAATAAACAATACTGAATTAATATTCAGCATTGAGAGAATTTGAGGAAAAATCATGCAGGTTCTCAAGGAAGAGGTGCGCGAGCGCATACTTGCCGCCGCCGTCCAGGTGTTCTACGAGAAGGACTTCCGTAGCGCGAAGTTGCAGGACATCGCGAAGCTCGCAGACGTGTCGGTAAGCCTGCTGTACTCGTACTTCAAAAACAAGGAAAAGCTATTCGAGGGCGTCGTTTCGTCTGCTCCCTTCGACTTCAACCGGATTGCACGTGAAGAAGAATCTATCATTGCGGATACGCCCTCTGAGAGGTATCAGATTGCCGCCGAGGGACCCCTGCTCAACATGCTGGCCCACCACAAGTTGCTGGTTATCCTAATTGACAAGAGCCAGGGTACCGCCTATGAGCATGCGAAGGACGATTTCGTAGAGAGCATCGAGCGGCATATCCGATACATGATGAACGAACGTGCAGTTCTTCACTACCCAGACTTGCTCACCCACGTACTCGCAAGCAATTTCGTGGAGAGCCTAATGGAGGTAGCCCGCCACTACAGCAGTGAAAATGAAGCTCGTGAGATGCTTGCGCTCATCGCCCAGTGCTATTACGAAGGAGTAAATTCCCTGTGACAGAATTTCCTGCCACCCCATTCAGATACCCTGACATTTAATATTGAATTTTAATTCAATATTGATATAGTTAGTCTAGTCGAACTGAGATAGGCCTTAATCTACTTGCAATATCGAATCTATATTTAGTATTGAAGGAGAGGTTCTATGAAGGGCAAAGGGGAATTAGCCAGGGAGATGACGGCGAAAAGTCGGCTCTCTAATGCCATGCTTCTGACCAGGGTGGTCCTTGGGCTTGTGCCCACGGTTCTCGTAATCTACCTTGTCCATCTGTTTTTGGATGGCACCCTCTCGCCCTTGGCGATCGCCTGCGCCGCTGTAGCGATGGCGGCATGCGTGGCGGGGAAAGCGGCATGCATGTTCGCGGCAACATGGAAGGCACATCGGGTGGCGTACTCGTACCTGACGGACATCCGCCTGCGCATCGTGCGTCATCTGAAAAAACTCCCTCTCGGCTTCTTTCAGATCAGAAGGCCAGGGGACCTCGCGAACGTCATGCGCAACGACGTGGAGCAAGTGGAGGTATACCTTGCCCACGGGCTACCTGAAACGGCCTCGGCCACCCTCTTTCCCGCCGCCGCATTCATCTTTATGCTCGCAGTGGACTGGCGGCTCGCTCTGTGCATGTTGGCGGGTCTGCCTCTCATGGGGCTCGTGAAGAAGGCAGCGGCCCCCGCTTGGGCGAGGGGCTTCGAGATAGTAGCCCAGTACGCCTCCCGTATGCAGAACAGTCTTATGGAATACGTTGCCAATGTAGCGGTCATCAAAGCATTTGGAAAGGAAGAGCGCAAGACGGAAGAGACAATCGAGGCGGCACACGATTATGTGAGTTGGGCGACGAGCTCGATGAACGACGTCTCTGTCCCCATGGCACTCATCGCTCTGTTTATGGAATCTGGGACGGTGCTCGTATTGATCGTGGGAACATGGCTTCTCTCCACGGGCAGCATATCCATCGAACGCCTCATCTTGTCTATGGTGCTCTCCGCGGCCTTCACCTCCTCGGTGGCTAAGACAGCAACCCTGCAGCACTATCGTTTCATGTTCGACCAGGCAATGACGGGCATCGAATCAGTACTGGGCGTTGAGGCCGCAGACCCCATCAAGGACTCTGAGGAACCTCGCATGGGAGACATTAAGCTGAACGGAGTCTCGTTCTCCTACCCAAAGAGCGATGGATGCGGCAACGAGAGGAAGCAGGCCCTCGACTCGATCGACCTCGTGTTCCGCAAGGGAAGCACCAACGCGCTCGTTGGCTCCTCGGGATGCGGGAAGAGCACGCTCGCGAGCCTAATCATGGGATTTTGGCAACCTGACAGCGGACATATCACTGTGGGTGGACGAGACCTGTCTCGCCTTTCCGAAAGACAGGTATCGAGCCTCTTCTCCATAGTCCAACAGGATGTTTTTCTCTTCAATCAGAGTATCGAGGAGAATATACTCATCGGCCGGCCGGGCGCAACACATGAGATGGTTGTCGAGGCGGCCCGGAGGGCGCGCATCCACGACTTCATTTCCGAGCTTCCGCAGGGCTACGCAACGGTCGTCGGCGAGGGCGGCATCCAGCTCTCGGGTGGCGAGCGCCAGCGCATCTCGATCGCCCGGGTGATGCTGAAAGACGCCCCCATTATCATTCTCGACGAGGCGACAGCCGCAGTCGACGCCGAGAACGAAGCCCTCATCCAAGAAGCGATAGACGACCTGTCCCGCGATAAGACCGTCGTGACCATAGCCCACCACCTGAACGCCATTCGAGAGGCAGATCAGATCGTGGTGATGAGGGAAGGGCGCGTGGTTGGTTCCGGAACCCACGAAGACCTCATGCGCACATGTCCTCTCTATCAGGAGATGGTCGACAAGCAAAAGCAGGTGGATAACTGGGACATCAAGGAGGTCACATCATGGTAAGGGAGATTCTTGAGCAGATGACTCCTGTCGGCCGACGCATGATGGCCATAAGCATTGTTTCCTTCTCGATCTACGCGCTTTCAAGTGTGGCGATGGCCTTCGTCGTTCTTGCGGCAATCCATTCGGTCCTGGCTGGATCTGCCGACCTCATTCCTTACTGGATAGAACTTATCTGCCTTCTCCTCGTCAAGGGGGCAAGCGGCATCGTGGCCGACAAGCAGAAGCATTGCGCGGGATTCAACCTCGTGCTGAAAATCAGAATCGCCATCGTCAGGCGTCTGAAAAAGCTCTCCCTCGGCTTCTACACGGGAGAGCGCCTGGGAGAGATTGGCGACATCGTCCACAAGGACATCGACAACATGGAGATGGTGGTGGGGCATCTCTGGACGAGAATGGCAGCTGACTTCATCGTCGCAGCTATCCTGCTCGCAGCTGCAATCGTCGTCGATTGGCGCATGGCGTTACTCATGATCTCGACCCTGCCAATAGCACTGGCCTTTCTTACGGCGGGACTGAGAAAGGCGCAGGTCCTCGAAGGTAAATGCGGCGACGACGCAGCAGACATGACAAGCCTGTTCGTAGAGTACGTGAAGGGCATCCCACTGCTGAAGGCCTTTGCCGAAAGTGAGGCTCTCGATCGCAGGCTCGAGGCAACGGTGTCGAACTTCGGCGAGAGCAGCAAGACAGCTTCGCGAAACAAGGCGCTCGTGCTGTCCGCCTACAGCTTTACGGCGGACCTCGCCTTCGTGGTCATGGCGGCAGGCGGTGCACTGCTCATGTTGAATCGCTCCTTACCCCTGTTCGTCTATATCGGCTTCATCGTTGCGAGCGTGGAGTTCTACAAGCCGTTCTTCGCCATGGAGTCACACTGGATGAACTACCTCAAGGTGAGGGACAGCTTCCGCAGGATAGAGAAAATCGTCTACGCGCCTGCCGTCCCAGAGCCCAAGGAGCCGCATGTGCCTTCATCGCACTCGATCGAGTTCGACAGAGTGCGCTTCTCCTACGGAAGGGACTCGTTCAAGCTATCCGAGGCGACTTTCACGGTCCCCGAACGCACTATGACGGCACTCGTGGGCGAGTCCGGATCAGGCAAAAGCACGCTGACCAACCTCCTGCTGAGGTTCTGGGATGTGGACGCGGGAAGTGTGAGTGTCGGCGGCGTAGACGTGAGAGACATTCCCTACGATGACCTTCTGGCCTCCATCAGCGTCGTCATGCAGGACGTTCGGCTTTTCGCCGACACCATCGAAGAGAATATTCGCATCGGAAAGGCAAACGCGACACACGAGGAGGTGGTGGAGGCGGCCAAGAAAGCCTGCATCCATGAGTTCGTTATGTCGCTCCCCCAGGGCTACGAAACGCCTATCGGGGAGAACGGTGTAGGCCTCTCGGGCGGCCAGAAGCAGAGGCTATCCGTCGCGCGAGCATTCTTGAAGGATGCCCCCATCCTCGTCCTTGACGAGATGACAAGCAACGTGGACCCGGTCAACGAGGTGCTCATGCAGAAGGCAGTCTCTGCGCTGGCGCAAAACCGTACGGTGCTTGTGGTGGCACACCATCTGAGTACCATTCGTTCTGCCGATCAGATAATCGTGATGCAGCAGGGAAAAATCGTTCAGCGGGGCACCCATGAGCAGCTTCTCGAGGAGAACGCAGGCTACTACCGGACCCTTTGGGAGCAGGGAGCCAAGACGGAAGGTCGAGCATGAACGCCTCTGCGCATGTAGCTCTCGGCAAGGCGACGTTCCGATACTCGGGAAAAAGCAGCAATGCTATCCACAGCGTCGACTTGGATATTCATGAAGGCGAGTTCGTGCTCCTGACAGGAAGAAGTGGCTGCGGGAAAACCACGGTCGCACGGCTTATAAATGGTCTTATCCCTCATTTCTACGAGGGCGAGCTGGAAGGAACGGCGAAAGTCGGCGGAACGGAAACGCGCGAGATGGGAATCGGAGACATCGGAAAGATGGTCGGCTCGGTTTTCCAGGACCCGCGCAGCCAGTTCTTCATGACCGACACGACGAGCGAGGTGGCATTCGGCTGCGTGAACGCGGGACTGCCACGCAACGATGTCGCGCAGCGGGTCGAAAGTGCATTTCGACGCATGAACATTCAGCGTCTGCGGGATAGGAGCGTGTTCGAGCTCTCGAGTGGAGAGATGCAGCTGGTGGCCATATCCTCCTGCTATGCGATGGGGCCTTCCGTGTACGTCTTCGACGAACCGTCTGCAAACCTCGATATGGGGGCCGTGGAGACCCTCAGGAAGACACTATCCGAGCTGAAACGCGAAGGAAAGACCGTCATCGTTCTGGAGCACCGACTCTTCTATCTGTCCGACCTCATCGACCGGATGATTGTTATCGAAGACGGTGCCGTATCCCACGTATACGACGCAGCCAGTGCGTTGTCCCTCGACGACGCCACGCTCGCCCATATGGGTCTAAGGAACTTGCAGCTGAAGTCGGTGCTAAGCGCTATGCCTGACCATAAGCCGGCCTTGTCAAAGCGTGAGAATGCGGCCTTCGAGATAAATAATCTTACGTTCTCATACGGCTCACAGCATTCGACGAGGAGCGCAGGGTCGACACCGCGCGACCCCCGCACCATCGGCCCGCTGAGCTTCTCCGCCCGACTCGGCGAGGTAATCGGAATCATAGGGGAAAACGGTGCGGGGAAGACAACTCTGTCGCGCCTGTGCTGCGGACTTGAGAAAGAGGATAGGGGCACCGTGTCTCTAGACGGCAAGCCCCTTTCGCCAAAGGAGCGGTTGGGGCGCATTCGACTAGTCATGCAGGACCCCGACTACCAGCTTTTCTCCGATAGCGTTCTGGGAGAGCTCTCATTGGGCGGGCGGAGAGACGCCGATGTCTGTGAGCGAGCACTCAGAAGGCTGGGGCTATGGGATATGAGGGAAGCTCATCCCGCAACGCTTTCGCGAGGGCAGAAGCAGCGCCTCACAATAGCATGTGCCCTTGTCGATGAGACTGCCGCCTATTTTTTCGACGAACCGACGAGCGGCTTGGACAGGGAGAACATGGAGAGAGTCTCTTCCGCAATCCGATCGCTCGCACAATCGGGAAGCGTCGTATTCGCCGTCTCGCACGATCCTGAGTTCCTCCTTTCTGCCTGTGACCGCATTCTTCATCTGAGCGGTGGGCTCATCGTTGACGACTTCGCTCTTGGTGGTCCGACGAGGGAGAGACTCCTGAGGTCGCTTTGGAAAGGAGACACGCAATGGAACGCTCATACAGACGCATAGACCCGCGAACGGCTCTGCTCTCAATCTGCCTTCTGGGCACCGCCGTAATGCTTTCCAACCGACCGGAAGCAGCCCATGCGGCATGCGCCATCGGTGCGGCATGCGCGCTCGTCTCTGGGGCATGGCGGTCGTGCATCACCCTATCAGCCGCCTATGGCCTCATAGCCGCCGTAATGGCTCTTGCCGAGAGAGTCGGAAGTACAACGCTTATGACCGCTGTGGTCATGCTGAGCTACATGGCCCAGAAGTTCGTAGTTCTGGCTCTCCTAGGCGTCTCTCTTTCTAAATTGGCCTCGATGCAGGATCTTCTCGCTGCGCTGCAGTCTATGGGGGCTCCGCAGGTAGTTCTCATTCCATACACGGTCATTCTGCGGTTCTTCCCAACTATACGCAGGGACGCCTCGCATCTCATGGAAAGCCTAAAGACGCGGCGCGTGCTCGCAGGAGGAGGGTTCGCATTCCGACACCCAGCTCTCACATGCGAACTTTTGATAGTTCCGCTCCTCATGAGGAGTGTAAGGGTATCTGACGAGCTGGCGGCATCCGCGCTTGCCCGCGGCTTAGACGGCGAGACCAAAGCGACGGTGCTGCGGCCCTTGTCTTTCGGAGGAATAGACGCCGTGGCAGCCGCTTTGACCCTCCTGGCAACTGGAGTACTTGCGTGGCTTCAATTCGGACCGCGATAGAAGGGCTCAGGACGAGACTTGCCTCGTCAAACCTGTACGTCTTAAACCAGAACGGAAGAAAGGACTCATTATGAAAAAAGGCGAAACCTCGACCATAGGTACTCGAGATCTCGTATCCATTGGAGTTTTCGGAGCGCTGTCCCTCCTAATTTTCTTCGTAGTAGGAGGCGTCGCTGGTCTTACCGTCGTGGGGACAGTCGCCAACATACCCATCGTCTGCTTCTTCACATCGATAGCCTATCTGCTCCTTGCCGCAAAGGTCAGGAAGACCGGGACCTTCTTCATCATGGGAACCATAAACGTGCTGCCCGGCCTGATGGCGGCAAACGTCTTCGGCGTCATCGGCAGTATCGCAGGCTGGGCCCTTGCGGAGGTAGTTGCCACGCGGATTGGGTACTCGAACAGGAAAGGTCTCGTTGCGGCTTACGTCGTCGGTTGCACGCTGCAGTCGGCGCTCTACACCCTTCCCATATATCTTTCAGCTGCTCAGTATCTTTCCGAGCGCCAAGAAATACTGCGACTTACCGATGAGACCATGGCGCAGTTCGTCGCGATGTTCTCGGGTCCCATGTACGCAGGAATGGTCGTTCTTACGGTGGCGACGAGCCTGGTGGGAGCCCTTGTCTCGCTGAGGATCATGAAGAAGCACTTCGAGAAGGCGGGAATTATCTAAGGGACGCCTCGCAACAAGAAAATCGAGAGATGGGACAGGATAGCCCCATGACTGCTGATGACCCAAGGAGCATCGGGGATTCTCGAGGGCCATACAATAAATTGAGACACACGTGTTTTGCTAATCTAATCTTTTTCTGTTTCAGTCACATTACCTGTGGATATGCCCGCAAGTGAACTGTGTCCCAATACTTTGCATGTATCTCGCCATTACTTCGAAATCTGCCAGCCTTCAATACGCGAGCGAGCTTCAACAAAGTCATGGTAGGGACCATTGTGCGAGATAAGCTCCTCATGGGTGCCCTGTTCTGCAACACGTCCATCTCTAAGGAAGAAAATCTGGTCAGCTTCCTCAATTGTTGAGAGACGATGCGCAATTTCAAGCACAGTTTTCCCCTTACAGAGTTGGGCAAGGGCTGCTTGAATCTCTGCTTCGTTTTCTGGGTCAACACTTGCCGTTGCCTCATCGAGAACAACAAGAGGCGCATCTTTCAAAATTGCGCGAGCAATTGAGATGCGTTGTCTCTCGCCTCCAGATAGTCGAGCTCCACCTTCTCCAACTTTTGTCTTATAGCCCTCGGGCAGAGCTTTTATGAACTCATCGCAGCGTGCGGCCTTTGCCGCTTCTACAATCTCTTCAAACTGTGCATCTGGCCTACTTAGGGCAATATTACGCTCAATTGTGTCATCCATAAGATAGACGTCTTGGAAGACCATGGAGAAGTCCTCAAGAATACTGTCGCAAGAAAGCTCGCGTACATCGTGGCCTCCTATGCGTACGGAACCGCCTGTTGCATCATAGAAACGTGCAAACAACTTGGCAACAGTTGTCTTACCTGAACCACTTCCTCCAACAAGAGCTGCAGTTGTTCCCTCGGGAATAGTCAGAGACATTCCGTTGAGTACAAGAGATCCATCTCCGTAAGCAAATGAGACGTCATGCATCTCAAGGTTGTGATGCTCAAGTTTTACAGCTTTGCAATTGTCATCGATTGCAGGTGCGGATTCGATAGCGTCAAGACGGTCGATAACTTCTCCGATGTGTCCAATTACGTAGGCAGCATCGCCACAAGCCTCGATTGATTGGAACAGCATAAAGGAGAACATCACCAGCGTGCAGAAGTTAAGAAGAGATATCGTGCCGTTCAGAAAAGAGATACATACAATAACAATGACGCCGATCGAAGCACTACGTGTCACAAAGAGAAGCAAGGCGTTGAAGGGTTGGAAAGCAAGCTCGGTTTTGAGATTTACATTTCTAGAACGTGCGTATGCGGAGCGTACTGCTGAAACAGCAGCATCTACCTGCCGGTAACTCTTAACAACAGGCATACCGTGGATGTATTCCAATGTTGCCTGAGACATATCCTCGCGTGCGTCATTTTGTGCGGGCGACAAACGCGCGGAATTTTTGAACATCAGCTCCAGTACCACCGTTGCTACCGCAATTGCAGCCAATGCAAGGATGCAGGCCCGAAGATCCATGAAGGCGAGAAACGCCACCATTGCAGCTGCGGTTATGTATCCGTTGCCAAGCATATCTACCATGCGCATACCGTGGATTTCCACGAATGA
Organism: uncultured Atopobiaceae bacterium; assembly: GCA_963538475.1. Classification (GTDB taxonomy): domain Bacteria; phylum Actinomycetota; class Coriobacteriia; order Coriobacteriales; family Atopobiaceae; genus Lancefieldella. The sequence goes on along the minus strand of CAUTIE010000010.1, from coordinate 18,698 downwards.
CAGCTCGGTTGTGAGTGCCGAGAGAATTTCTCCTGATGGGTGATTGTCAAAGTAACCAAGAGGGACGCGTTTCAGCGCTTCTCCGATACGTACACGCACCTCGTTGGAACGTTCTGCAGCTACGGTTTCCTCGGCTCGTGCTCTTAGCCACATGAGCGCAGCGCGTAGCGCAATCGAAGCAATAATGGCCAGTCCAGCCGTAAGTGCAATTTTAAGATCGGGTTTCTCGCCATTTGATAAGCCCAGAAACCCGCACATGGCCCAAACGGCAATGGCGATGGGTGCTGCAGAAACAAGTGAGATAAGAAAAGAGTATGCAAAGCCAAAGAGAATTCGCGTTTTCTTGTTGCCCGTCCAACGCACCACTTTCATAAGCGCACTAAACATTACGCTGGTCCTTTCTCGCTTCATGGTTTCTATTGGAAATGTGTGCTTCCCACATGCGGCGATAGAGCTCGCTTGAGCCAAGGAGGTCCGTATGTGTTCCCTCAGCGACGATGTTTCCGGAATCCATGACTACTATCTTGTCAAAATTACGTACCGTCGAGATTCTGTGCGCAATTACTATCAGCGTTTTTCCACGTGCAAGCTCTGAAAGTGCCTGCTGGATGAGCTCTTCGCTTTCGGGGTCTATGAACGCAGTTGCCTCATCGAGCACAAGAATCGGTGCATCTTTCAGATAGGCGCGTGCGATGGAGATACGCTGACGTTCTCCACCCGAAAGAGCTCCTCCGGCTTCTCCGGAGAGGGTTTCAAATCCATTTGCAAGCTTATCTGCCAACTCTTCACAGTGCGCAGCGGCAAGTGCGCGCTCTACCTCGGCGTCAGTTGCGCCCTCACGTCCGAGCCTTACGTTCTCAAAGATTGTTCGATCAAAGAGGAAATTGTCTTGAGTCACAAAGCTTACAAGACCAGCTAGCTGATCAAGTGGTATATCGCGCACGTCAGTTTCTCCGATGCGGATTGCTCCTGACCCCGCGTCCCAGAATCGGGCAATAAGCTTGGCCATTGTTGACTTTCCAGAACCGCTTGGTCCCACCAGAGCACATGAGGTACCTTCAGGCACTTCAAGTGAGATGCCGTGGAGCACTTCTTCGTCGCAATAAGAGAATCTAACGTTTTCGAATGAGACATCGTGTGATGTGATATGTGCAGGAGAGGAGACTTCGGGTAGGGGTTTCATCTCTAACAGCTTACTAACGCTGTCCATTACCTTCTCGATCTCCTTGAACATGTTTGTGTACTGGGTAATTTTGGTGAGAGGACCAATGACGCCGATAGACAGCATGCATGCAAGAGCCATTTGGGCTACGTCGATGCTGCCTGAGGCTACAAGAATGCATCCGACTGGTACAACTCCTAAAAGGAGCGTTGGCAGTATTGCAAACATGGCGTTCATGGGGACACGAGCAGACCTATACCAGGCAAGTGTTAGTTTCTCAAATTCAGAGATGTCGTTACGAAAACGAGCGTACGAGGAGTCAGCTTGGTTGAAAGTCTTGATGACTTCGATGCCATCGATGTATTCAACAAGTGTTGAGTTAACGCGCTCACTTGCCTCCCAGTACGCCGCATAGTCTCGTTCAAAGTTTTTAAAAAGGAGCGAAAGAGGCACAATTGACAAGGCTGGTGCGATGAGCATAGAGAGAGCCAGCTGGATATCAATTAAGCACACGATTGCAAAACATGAGACGAGAAGAAGCACATTGCTGGTGAACTCTGGGATAACGTGGGCAATGGGCATCTCCATTTGCTCAATATCGTCAATAATTGTTTTCTTGAGTGCTCCGGAGGATGCTGATTGAACATCACCGAGGGAGCATACAGCAAGATGCTCGCACGCGGCGTTTCGCAGGTTTTCAAGCGTATGGTAGGCAACGCTGTGCGATGTTGAAGTTGAGGCTAGATAGCCTACCGCCTGAACTGCCACTCCGAGAAGGGCAATGAGTGCCCAGTATCCAACTTCACTGATGGCAAGGGTGCTTGATATTGACAGCGCGATCAACTTGTAGGCGGCAAAAAAGGGAACAATGCCTCCGGCCACACCTGCCACAGCAAATAGCAGTGAGGCTCCGAGTTTTAGGCGCTGTCCGCGTGTAAATAAAGCAAGCCGTTGTATCCAACTGCTCTTTTTCTTTTTGCTAGAGTCCATGGGTCCTCCCAAATTACGAGTATGAGCAAATTGTATTCACGGCTCGTAGAATGAGAAAAGCCCGATTGTCGCGGCAAGCTCCAAGCGTATCGAAGCGTATCCAAGCGTATCGAAGCGTGTCCAAGCGTATCGAAGTGCGCCTATCTTTCTAGACCAGCGTTTTCGCGGTAATCTGCGGGTGACATACCAACAACGCTGCGGAATGTGGAAGCAAATTTTGAGGCGTTCGTATACCCAACTTCAAACGCAACTTCTCCAATAGGTTTGGAGGTTGTTCGGAGGAGAGTGGCAGCTTGTGCCATACGGTAACGCGTGAGGTATGCGTGCACACTGGTGCCATAGACTTCTTTAAAGCATCGCTGCATGCTGGCATAGGGGAATTCAAACTCTTGAGAAAGCTCTTTGAGCGTCTTGCGAGAAGAGAGATCGGAGGTTAAGGCCCGTTCTATATCCTTTATCTTGTCAACCTTGGCGCGCGTGAGACCGTACTGTCCAATGCGTCCGCCTTCAGGAATGCTGCTCCCGAGAAATAACAGGAGCTCCATAATCTTGAGTTTTAGGTAGGCGTCCCTAAAGCAATCCTGAGCGCTGTACATTTCGCAGAAGATATGCTCGATGGACGCTCCACCGCGAAGCACGCTTGGTTTGTCACCTGAACAGAACTTCTCGTAAAGTAGTCCAACTTTTACCGGAAATCCTTCGGGAAAAATAGATTGCAGCGATTTGTCTGCCGTGTCCAGGTCAAGGCAGACAGTAACACCTCGGTAGTGCCCAAAGGGGAATCGGAAGAGGCTTTCATGTCTTGAGTGGTCATCGATGCCTAAATCACCTGTGTCCAGGTATAGGCATGAGCTGGTTCCGGACTCCCACTCAATTCTTCCCTCACGGCAGTAGTTCAGGCAGAGCATGCGCGATCCTGGGATGAGTGTAAAGCCCGACTCCAAGTTCCACACGTTTGTAAAGTCGTTGAACATAAGGGTGATTCCAGGCATGACGTCGTGCATTGTCATGATGCCCTGACCATCAGTTCCCTCTGCCCGCCAGACGGAACTTCTCGCGTCATGCGTCACACGACGGACGTTGCCACCCATGTTGGCATAATCAGCAATGTCCATTGTGTCTCCAGTTCCCTTAGCTTCTTTGAAGAGCGTTTTCAAAGAATGACAGTACCTTTGACCAGCCAGCATTGTCGAGCACGCCTTGGTCTACAAACAATCCGTCTTCCATGCGGGCAAAGTCGGTGCAACATGCTCTGATGAACTCAGGATCGTGTGTTACAACCACAACAGCTCGGCCTTCTGCCGCTGCGGCGGTAACGCTTGCGGCAACCTGCTCCATATGAGCAAGGTCGAGTCCGCTTGTGGGTTCGTCAAGCACAAGTAGATCACGCTCTGATGCAAGCGCCGCAGCAAGCGCAACGCGTTGCATCTGCCCGCCTGAAAGTGAGAGCGGATGGCGTTGTGCCAGTTCAGTTAAGTCTAACGATGCAAGTATAGTACGGGTAAGGTGCTCGTCAGCACGTCTCATGGAGTCGAGTACCTCATCAAATACGCTCTCTCGGAAGAGCTGATGGCTCACGTCTTGCATAACCAAGTAGCCGTTTCTTGATCTGCTTGAGAGTGGAGCAGGACCTTCTCCGACGTCTATGGTTCCCTTGCAATTGCGAACAAGACCGCAGAGACAGCGTGCGAAGGTGGATTTTCCGGCACCATTGCTTCCGATGATAGCGGTGACGCCACCTCGTCTAAAAGAGATACGAGAAACGCTGCTGCCACGGTTTGATTGTGGATAGTGATAGTTCATATCCCGTATTTCTACAAACTCGTTTTTCTCGCCCCGTGTGCAGCACTGTTCAGCTGCAATAGCTGCAAAAGTTGGTGCACGCAGGCCAAGTGCTCGCGCCTCGGCAGCTGTTGCCGCGTAGAATTGTTTGGAGGTAAGTTCGCGTTCCACGTTGCCTGAACGCATCACAATAATGCGATCGGCGATGCCCTCCAACCAATGGAGTCGATGCTCGGAGATGAGCACGGCGCGACCCTCGGCTTTCCATTTTGCAACAATCTTTCGGAGAAGCCCAATGGAGGCGAAGTCAAGGTTGGAGGATGGCTCGTCAAGGACAAGAACATCTGGGTCAAGCATAGTGGCCGAACCACATGCGACTCGTTGCTTTTCTCCACCAGAAAGAGAAAGGCAGCTGCGGTCGATAAGATCTGAGAGCTCAAGCTCGTTGGTGACGTTCTTTAGTCGTGCGCGTATCTTGTCAGGTATTATTCCTTGGTTCTCACACGCAAATGCGAGTTCACCAGTTGTGTCCAGACAGAAGAACTGGGTTTTAGGGTTCTGGAAGACCGATCCGACCTTTGGCGCTAGTTCCCAAAGCTCGTGGTTGGAAGGTGTAAGACCACAAACCTTAATCTTCCCCGAGAGCTTCCCCTCATAATAATGGGGGATGAGGCCATTGACGAGCCTTGTTAGGGTTGTTTTTCCAGATCCTGAGGCACCCGTCAGGCAGACTACTTCACCAGGGGCTACGTTAAGGTTGACCTCGGAGAGGTTGTTTTTCTCGCTTGCCTGATATTGGTAGCACGCATTTTTTATCTCTATCATTTTGATCCTAGTAGTAGAGCAACGGCGTGACCACCGCGCAGATAGCGGCTATGGCGAGAAGGACGATTACTATCCAGTCTCGTACGCGCATACGCGCTTCATGTATGTTTGTGCGAGCTGTTGGTCCACCAAGCCCTCGTACCAACGCTGAGGCAGAGAGGTCTTCTCCGCCTCGCACTGCCGAGACAAGCAGCGGTACCAGGCAATTCTCGATGGCAGAGATAGGGTTTCTGGTTGTCTTGCTGCTGCGCATGCGTATAGCAGCAGCTATCTGTCGGTAGTCGTCGGCTATTGCTGGGAAGTATCGAAGCATTACGACAAGGGGAATTTCTACGGCCTGAGGCATGTGCATGCGGTCGCATGCTGCCATGAACTCACTCACTGACGTGGTTGTGACTAGCCAGGTTCCCATGGCAATACCAGGGGCGAACTGCCTTACGATTCCCGAGATGCCGAGCGTGACAAAGAGAGCAACTCCAGTGAGGCACGACTCCGCGATTGCTGCCACAGCGCTTGCAGCCACGTATAACGTGAGGTAGGTGATTGCTGAGCGAAAACGGTGAGAGAGGGCTAGCATGATGAAAGGTGTTGCAATAAGCAGCGGCTTAACCACAAGGAGAGGCCCCACGCTATAAGACCCAAGCATAATTGTTGAGACGACGAGTGTGGCAAGCACTTTAGTGCGGGGATCAAGCACGAGCTCTCGGTTATTGGCAGTTGAGAGGAACAGCCCCTTTTTCATTATGCGATGCCGGCTCGCTCAAAGTGCTTGTGGAGGAGTTTCTTGCCGATGACAGCTCCGATACACCCTGCGATAAATGCAGCAAGAGCAAGAGGTAGAAGGCTCCAGTCAGGAATGTAGCTGGAGAGCGCGTTGGCATATTCCTGTCCGTAGCCAGAGGCGATACCTGCGAAGTAGCTCGCGCGATTCATGACGATGGGAATATAGTTGCCTATCAACCACACGCTCAGTACTCCGTGTGAAATAATGGCGCGCCCTGCGCTGTTATAGTTACCGCTTCTGAGGACAAGGTCGGCGAGAAGACCACATACTGGTCCTGTAATAAAGGCATATACGCCCATGCCACCGAGACCCATAAGGAGGCCGAGGATGGTTCCCATGATGAAAACCATTCCGAAATGCCTTACTTTTGTGATATAGAGCATGTACGGAATGCCTCCGATAAGCGGACAGATGACGGAGAGCAATGGAATGAATATGGGAACGTAGCCCAGCATTGCCACAGCCATGATGATTATGAAGTAGAGAGCAGTGAAGATACCGATGTTTATAAGGTCCTTCGGTTGCAGCCCTTTTTTTCTTGACTGAGGGTGTTTCAGACATAATGCGTCTCCTTTCGGTTAGCTCTATCTAACTTATAAAGGATAGACACACAGAAACTCAGTCAATAGCCCATTTGTATCATTATGTCCCGTTTGAATCACGTAGCTGCTATTCGCTTTCTGATAAGTATTTGCCAACTGCCTTTTTAATACCATACAAGTTCGCCTATATAACTCGCTAAAATATAGAGTGGGTTGATTAAAACTAATCGTTTCTGTGACACTCCCAGAAGCACACGATTGGAGTTTATATATGTGTGGCATCGTTGGTTTTACCGGACACCAAAGTGCAAAAGATGTCCTCATTGAAGGTCTTAAACGTCTCGAATACCGTGGGTATGATTCTGCCGGTATTGCTTTGCAAAACACAACCAACGAAGAACTTACGGTCGTACATCGCGTAGGAAAAGTTGCGGGATTAGCTGAAGCGGTGGAGTACCTCAATAATGCAAGCCCCTGTGGCATCGGACATACCCGTTGGGCAACGCACGGCGCTCCAAGTGAGCGCAACGCCCACCCACATACCTCTTGTGACAATCAAATTGCCGTCGTACACAACGGCATCATCGAGAACTTTGCCGAACTCCGTGAGCAGCTTGAGGCTCGGGGGCACAAATTCCGCAGCGATACCGATACTGAAGTCGTTTCTCACCTTATTGAAGAAGCCTACAGAGGCAACCTTCGCGATGCTGTTGCCAAGGCATGCTCGCAAATTGTAGGAACCTATGGCCTTGCTGTTATATGCTCTCAGGAACCCGGTCGCATTGTAGTTACTCGCAAAGATTCTCCCATTGTCCTTGCACATGGCGAGAAGGGCGGCTACGTTGCATCTGACATCATTGCGGTTATCGAAGCCTCCCGAGATGTCACTGTTCTTGGCGACAACGAGTTTGCCGTTATGGAGCCCGATGGCATCAGCTATACCGATGCTGATGGAAATCCCATTCAACCTAAAGTCATGCATGTTGATTGGGATGTTGATGTTGTCGAGAAGGGCGGCTACCCCGATTTCATGCTCAAAGAAATCCATGAGCAGCCACGTGTTATCCGCGATACCCTTGCAGGACGTCTGACCAACGGCGTACTTTCCATTGATGAACTGGGCATGTCCTTGGAACAGCTCCGTTTAATTGATCGCGTTTATATCATTGCCTGCGGAACTAGCTATCATGCTGGTCTTATCGCCCGTCAGCTTATCGAAGGCTGGGCACGCATACCTGTCGAAGTTGAAGCTGCGAGTGAATTTCGTTATCGAAATCCCATTATTACTCCGTCAACGCTGGTAGTTGCTGTTTCTCAGTCCGGTGAGACTGCTGACACTTTGGCCGCCATCCGCGACGCCCGCATCAAAGGCGCTAAGGTTTTTGGCATCACCAACGTTATTGGTAGTCCCGTGGCCCGTGAGTCTGACGGTGTTATCTACACTAAGGCTAACAAGGAGATTGCCGTTGCCTCAACCAAATCTTTCCTTGGCCAAATTGTGAGCCTAACGCTTCTTGCTATGGTTCTTGCACAGGCAAAAGGAAAGCTCTCAATTGCTCAGATACGCTTGCTCTTTAAAGAACTTGCCGATACCGCCGAGCAGGTCGAAGAAGTCCTCAGCGATACAAAAGCTATCGACATTGCCGCGCAGGCCTGCAAAGATGCCAATAATGCTTTGTTCATTGGTCGTGGCATGGGAGCCGCTATTTGCTACGAAGGTGCCCTTAAACTCAAGGAAATTAGCTATCTTCATGCTGAGGCATATGCTGCAGGAGAAATGAAGCATGGCCCCATTGCACTTCTGTCCAAAGGCTATCCTGTCATTGCCGTGGCAACTAACTCTCCGGTATACGACAAGATGATCTCCAATATCCAAGAATCTCGAGCACGCGGCGCCATGATTATTGCCGTGGCGACCGAAGGTGATCAGGAAATCAAAAAGCATGCCGACTATATCATCTACGTGCCTAAAGTCAGAGATGCCTTCTCGCCAATCATTGCTTCGGTACCTCTCCAACTTTTTGCGCGCTCCGTGGCTCTTGCACGTGGTTGTGACGTTGATAAGCCAAGAAACCTTGCAAAGTCAGTAACGGTCGAATAGTTGTGGCTGAAAGTCCAGCAAAGGTAATCAAAATGTTGGATAAAGAAAAGTTTGAGCTGAAGATTTAGGATAAAACTATTTTTTGCCTCAGTAATCTCTTCTTGTACTAGTGTGTTCTCAAAGCTATTATGGTTTCAATTGATTCACCAGGGCCTTTGGCAAGCGCTGGTGCGAGAAGGGATTAGGTGCATGAAGAACTAGCGATACTCATAAAACCCGAATTCACGTAACGTCGCCGACGACACTACCGCGGGTGTAGTATTGCTTAATCATGTCTTAATTTATAGCCATTTACCTGTGCATAGTTGCATGCTACTCCGCGTGGTCTTCGGCAGAACCGAGGTATCATGCAGCTTAATCTTTCAAATATTGAATATACCTATCCATCAGCGGTAGAGCCCACTTTACATGATGTGACTATTACACTCCCACAGAGATGGACCGGCTTTGTTGGTAATAACGGATCTGGTAAAACAACCCTCGCACGTATCGTATGTGGTCTCTTGCAACCTGACAGGGGAGTTATAAGCCCATCGTTTTTCTCGGTATATTGTGCACAAAATGCAACGGAGGCACCAGCTAATCTTTTTGATTTTGCGGTTGCCTATGATGATGCGGCAATTAAGCTGAGGCGAGAGCTTTTGTTAGAGGATGATTGGCCTTGGCGTTTTGAAACGCTTTCGTGTGGCCAGCAGAAGCGACTCCAGGTAGCGTGTGCTTTATGGGCTTCACCTGATGTTCTTGTGGTAGACGAGCCCACTAATCATGTGGATGTATCAACAAAACATGCTCTTTTTGTGGCCTTGTCGCAGTTCAAGGGTATCGGGGTGCTCATTTCACATGATAGAGAGCTGTTGGACAAACTCTGCACTCAATGTTTGTTTGTAGCTAACGGCACGGCAAACATGAAATCTGGTAATTATTCTCAGGCGTCATCGCAGGTTGAGCTTGAGCGTTCTAGCGCATTACACGCAAAGGAAGCTGCACAAAAAGAGAAGGCTCGCATTGAGCGAGAAACCCAGCGGCGCCGAGAAGAAGCTTCTAGAGTTCAGGCGCGCAAAAGTGGAAGAAATATTGATAAGCATGACAGCGATGCACGTGCAAAAAAGCGAGGTTATATAGTCTCAGGCCAAGATGGCAAAGCGGGTAAGTTGGCTGTACGTATGTCGAATAGACTTGAAAAGGCAACGGGTAAAGCCACAGGTATTAAGGTTGAGAAACAATATGATTCCAATATCTGGTTGGATAGTGAGGCAAGTAAGAGAAAAGTTCTGTTGAGGATGGAACCTAATAACATTCTCATGGGAGAAAGTTGCCTACAAACCCCACCGCTGTTTATTGGCAACACAGATCATATTGGTGTTGTCGGCGATAACGGCTGTGGTAAAACAACACTGGTAAAGAAAATTATTTCAAGTATTTCTGACGATGTGCGAATGTTATATATTCCTCAGGAGCCTACTGAACTGCAGAAAAAAGAGACAGTAAGAAAAATTAAAGGATTATCAAACTCTCAACGCGGAAGAGTGTTGTCTATTGTGGCACAACTTAACTCAGATCCTGATTATGTTCTTGCGGGTGAGTCAACCAGTCCAGGTGAAATGAGAAAGCTTATGCTTGCGCAGGGAATACTCGAGTCACCGGAGCTGGTTGTGATGGATGAGCCAACTAACTATTTAGACCTTGGTTCAACAGTAGCGCTTGAACGTTTACTGTCTGAATATCCAGGGGCTTTATTGTTAGTCTCACATGATTTCTCTCTGATTGATTCCGCAACATCAATCAAATGGAGCATTCAGCGATTACATGGCAACTTTGAGCTTGTAGTGCAATAGGGGCGAGAAACACGGTGGACAGTTACGAGGGTTGCGCGTTTGTGTTTGAGCGGCTCGCTGACACAGACCGCTGCTTTTATACCGCTCGCCGTAGTTGTTCAAGCAAGCTAACTTCTGCTGAAAAATTTTATATAAACTAAAAGGTCAAATCGATTTCTTCTGAGATTGCTTGTGTGTTTAAGCATGGATTTCGGAGGGGCCTATGCTTCACTTCAACCACGGTTCAAAGCAAGAAGCCAACGAGGGAAATGCGAGCGCTGCTGGCAACGCAGGCACGGGCGCTGCTGGCGTGAGTTCCGCTGGCGCTGTGGATGCTGCTGGTGCGGGCGCCGGAGCCCCTAACATCCCCACACCTCCTGAGGGATATCAGCAGGCAGCCTTTGCCTCTACGTTACCAACAATTGCTGATCAGACGGCTAACTTAAGCTCGCAGATTGGTGTCATTTCTCCAGGTGAAAGTGAGGAAGACGCTGAGGCTCGTGAAGCATACGAAAGTCTGGCGCGTCACCGCAAAGCTCGTCGTAAAAAGAAGCTTATTAAGGCAGGAATAACCGCTGGAGTCTTTGTTCTTCTCGTTACGCTGTTTATTTTGCCTATGTGTCAGGGCGGCCAGAACCAGAACACCACCGTGATGCCAAGCACCACGTTTGTCACGCGCGGCGAGTTCAGCGATTCTGTTTCCGCGTCTGGATCCATTAAGCCCGTGTCGTCAACTGTGGTAACTCCCGAGGTAGATGGCATTATTCAGGACGTTCAGGTTTCTGAGGGCACGTACGTCCATAAAGGCGACAAGCTCTTTACCATAAAGAACGATGAGCTGGACAAGGCTGTTCGTAAGGCGTCTCAGCAGGTAAAAGCAGCCGAGAACGAGGTCAGTAAGGCTCGCTCAGCCCTAGCGTCCGCACGCAACGGTGTCTCCGAGGCGGGCGAGGACGGACAGGAGGCAAACGCTGCGTCTGTTGCCGCGGCTGTGGAAGCGGCGGAAGCAAATCTGGAGAGCGCTCAGATTGCGCTTGAGGAGGCTCGCTCCGCCTACAACGACGCAATTGCCCAGGCAGATAAGCGTGTAGTCACCGCCCCATGCGACGGCACGGTTATTGTGATGAACGCGATGAACGGCGCTTCGGTTGGCTCGTCCGCGCCGGGTGCTGGCAACGCCGGTCCTCTGATTACTATCGCGGACCTTTCCCAGATGAAGGTAAACGTCCAGATAAACGAGGTAGACATTTCTCGCATTGCCGTTGACCAGAAGGCGCAGGTCAGCTTTACAGCTCTGAGAGACCTGTATTGCGACGCCGTGGTTACTCACGTTTCTGCTGTTTCATCCAACGGTGCCGACGCGGGCGCAAGTTACGATAACCCTGGTCGATCCATTGTTTCTTACACCGTTGAACTGCTCATTAGCAGTCCCGACGCCTCCATCAAGCCGGGTATGACCGCCAACGTGGACATCATGATTCAGCATATGGACAACGTGCTGACCGTGCCGCTTGTTGCCGTTATGGACGACGGCGATGGAGCTTACGTCAACGTGGTTACTTCTCGTGACGAGAAGGGCTATCCTCAGGTAAAACGCGTACCGGTGACCGTAAAGGCACAAAGTTCTACGACAGCCGTCATTGAGGGCGCTGGCATTGAGGACGGCACTGAGGTGATGATTGGCGGCGGCGCTGGCGGTCCATCTCAGGGCGCGGCTATGGACGCCCCGACAGGCGCAACGTCTGGCTCGGCGAATGACGCAACGTCCGGTGCGACAGGCTCCAAAGACTCCAAGTAGGCGACGCGCATGTCCAAGGTAATTGAGGTACATAAGCTGCATCGCATTTACGAGACGGCCGCGGGTTTGACGCACGCTTTACGTGGCGTTTCGCTAACTGTGGAGAAGGGCGAGTTTCTTTGTATCATGGGTCCGTCTGGTTCAGGCAAATCAACCCTGATGAACATTTTGGGTTGCCTGGATACGCCTACTGCTGGTTCGTACAAGCTCGAGGGACTTGAGGTTGCGGATCTTTCCGACGATGACTTGGCAGAGATTCGCGCTACGCGTTTGGGCTTTGTCTTCCAGTCGTTTAACCTACTGCCGCGCACTACTGTGCTGCGAAATGTTATGTTGCCGCTCATCTACTCAGACATTCCCGCAAAAGAGCGAGAGCTACGAGCCTGGAAAGCATTGCGCTCTGTTGGCCTGCCTGAGGAGTACTACGAGCACAAGTCAAACGAGCTTTCCGGTGGTCAGGTGCAGCGCGTTGCCATTGCTCGAGCGCTGGTAAACGATCCGGCGGTTATTTTTGCCGACGAGCCAACAGGCAACCTGGACTCTGCAACAAGTGAGATGGTACTCAACACGTTCAAGTCCATGCAGGAGCGTGGCAAGACAATTGTGCTGATTACGCACGACCCCGAGACTGCCTTTTGGGCTGACCGTGTGGTACACATTCGTGACGGCCGCCTGCTCACGGACGAGCAGGAAAAGGAGTTTGTGAAGCATCACGCCGCACAGTCCACGACGGCTGAGGGCGCTGCATCGGGCATGCGTACTGCAGCGGGCGCACATGCCGCAACGGGTGCGGATACGAAGCTGGGTGCGCATGCTGCGCCGGGTGTGCATGCTGCTACAGGCGCACGTGCCACAACAGGAGGTGCCGCGCTATGAGGTTGATGGATCTGCTGCGAGAAACCTTGTCTGCGCTCAACGCTAACCGCGGTCGAAGCCTGTTGACAGTGCTGGGTATTGTTATTGGCATCAGCGCGGTTATTGCAATGACGGCGCTTATCGACGGCATCAAGTATTCGCTGGTCAGCTCTCTGGGCCTTAACCAGTCGCGTATGGTCATGATATACGCGTGGCCAGACCGCGAGGTCACGCAGCAAGATCTTGACATGCTGCAGCTTAGCGTACCTGGCTACGAGCTTGTGACCGGCATCGACTCCACCATGGCCCGCGTCAACTCGGCCGAGAAGCAGTTTGACGCGCGAATCATCGGCTGCACGCCCGACTACTTCACCGTTATGGGCCTCAAGGCATCCGCGGGCTCACTCTTTACAAAGTCCGACGTAGACGATACGTCTAGAAACGTTCTTCTCGACAAATTGTCTGCCGAGAAGCTCTTTGGCAGTGCAGATGCTTCCATTGGACAGGTTGTTCGCATCAACAACGACAGCTACACCATTGTGGGCGTGGTTGACAGTGGTCCAAATGGGGGCGGGCAAGGTGATACACTGCTGGCCTACATACCGTACTCCACGTATTCGGCGCGCCTGACGGGCACCAAAACTATCAGCCAGGTCTTTGGTTACGCTCGCGAAAACGTTGACATGAAGGCGCTTGCGGATGAAACAAAGTCCTGGTTGCTGGACTGGTTCAACATTCCTTCTGCGCAGGCAGAAGATCGCGTGACAGTTATGACGCTCTCGTCCATCATTGAGCAGATGAATGCCACGCTTATGTCGTTCCAGGTCCTAGTTACCGCTACGGCAAGCATCTCGCTTCTGGTTGGCGGCATTGGCATCATGAACATGATGCTCACTAACGTGACGGAGCGTATTAGGGAGATTGGCCTGCGTAAAGCTCTGGGCGCTCGCGCGTCCGACATTACCAAGCAGTTCCTGTGCGAGTCTATTCTGATCTGCATTATGGGTGGCGTGATTGGCATTGCCCTGGGTTACGCCGGAGCGTGGGGACTGGCTGGCTCGTTTGGCAGCATGATACAGCTTGAAACTGGTATCACGCCCATCATCACTCCAAATATTGTGATGATTACCTCGGGAATCTGCATTGGCATCGGCTTGATCTTTGGCTACTGGCCTGCTCGTCGAGCCTCAAAGCTTAATCCTGTGGAATCGCTCCGCTACCAGTAAACGGGGTGCTGTCTGTTGACGGCTAGCTATCAGTAAACGATGTGCTGCTAGTAGGGTTTTTCGCCAGGCGAGAAACCCTTTGAAGTGCGGTGAATTGTGCAGGCTACAGCAGATTGTCTGGTGGTAGGAGCTCGATGTCCCATGAGGTTTCTAGATAACAATTGACGTCTATATCTGAGGGATCAAACGCAGGAGTTTGGTTTCTATGGAGAGATTTATCAAATGCACTACAAGCGCAGGCCGAATATGTTAAATCTCCTCTTTCGAAGTTATAGTCTACATGCTTAAGTCCAACTATCTTTGCTCCTGCAGTCTTAGCGAGAAGATTTGCTTTTTGACGACAGGCAACCATAGCATCTACAGATAAGTTGTCTTTAACGACATCATCATGTTCTATCGAAAATTCAACTGAGAAAGTCACTTCATTGCCACACGAACTGAGTGCTTTCCAGATTTTGTCAACAAAATCTTTTTTGAGTTTTTCTTTGATGGATAAGTTGGCGCGGAAAATATATCCCGTAGTTTTTTTCTCGGCGACATAATAGTCGCCCTTGTCATCTTTTTTATAGTGATTTACCTCGTGACCAGAAACTGAATATTTATTGTTTTTCAGAATTGAAGCAGGTAACCCGTTTTTCTCTAGCGCATCTTTAATTGTTTTAAGTAGCACATTATATCTAGCAGTACATTCTTCACGAGTCTTAAAAGCCCCTTGAAGAGTAATCTCAACATTTATAGTGTCAGGTGCAACTTGCGTGCTTAGGTTTGTTGATACGTCAATTGTTCGCTCCATGGTGCGTTCCTTTCAGCGATTAGTATGGAAAAACACCTATTTATCCAGGTGATTTATTGCTTTAGGTTAGATAATCATAGGTACAAAATAAAATCTGAGTGTCCAGCACAGTGGACACTCAAATACGTATTTTCCAATAGCTTGATAAATAATTTATTAGAGAGCCTAAAGGTGCAGTAATACGGCTAAATTCAAAACTGTCATATAAAGTAGCAGCTAAAGGTGTAGACTTTATGGAGTAGTTAGCCACTGTTAACAAAATATCAATCGAACGGAGCTTAACCCATGCCTGCTCAGAACGAGAAGAAGGATCATCTTCCGGTACTCGGCGTCGGTCCCGCTTACGTGATTACCATCACGGCGCTGACAGTTGCGTGTATCACCCTGTCCAAACTGGGTTTTCTTCCGTATCTTCGTATCCGAGCAACGGTTGGCGTAATGCATGCCGTAGGCACAGCTTTTCTAATCGTGGGCATTTGGCTTTGGGTTTCTGCTGCCATCAAAGAAAAACTTCGAGAGAAAATCATTTCAAATCAGCTGGTAACCACTGGTGTTTATGCGCTGGTCAGAAACCCTATTTACTCTGCATTTGCGTTTGTTATGTCAGGTGCAGCGCTGCTCTCTAGTAACCTTTATCTGCTACCACTACCCCTTGTGCTTTGGGCGCTCTTAACTGTGATGATGCAGGCTACAGAGGAGAAGTGGCTTCTCGAGCAGTTTGGCGATGAGTACAAAGACTACTGCAAACGTGTTAATCGCTGTATTCCGTGGTTCCCCAAGCGCTAGTGTTTACATGGGTTTTGAGTGAAGCTGAGCTTCGTCCCTATTTGAGCTCCAGTCCTATTTGAGCTTCAGCCCTATTTGAGCCTTAGTTCGTAATTGAACTGGGGTTTATTCGGTTTTCTCGCTATATAAATTCTTTTACGAAGTGGCTATGATATACATACGTCACGCTGGCTTGTCATGTGTTTGTACCTGCTGCTTCAGGAGAAACGGGAGATACCATGCTGGATATTCGTCGCGTTTTGGCAAGTGCGCCCAAAAAGCATACGGAGGAGACACTCAATTCTCTGACGACTGTTTGGGGAGAGGCGCTTGATTTGTCGAACGTGTTGCCTGAGTATCCGCGTCCTCGTATGCAGCGTGACAATTACGTGATGTTAAACGGCGTGTGGGATTACGCGATTGTATCGGTAGATGGCGGGATTGGTGTAGAGACCCTCGCGCAACAGGCGATTCCTTCTCGTTGGGACGGACAGATTGTGGTGCCGTTCTCGCCAGAAGCTCCGCTCTCTGGTGTTGGTCGTACGGTACAGCCGAGCAAATTTTTGTGGTATAAGCGCAAAATTGAACTACCTAAACTAGCCGATGACCAGCGACTTATTCTACATTTTGAAGCGGTTGACTGGATGTGCGCGTGCTTTGTGAATGGCAAGCTTGCTGGTACGCACACTGGCGGTTACCTGGCATTTTCCTTTGATGTGACGGATTTACTTGGCTTGTCTGAAACGGGAGAGAGTGCGCACGAGGCTGAAACGGGAGAGAGCGCTGCGTCTGCTGCGAAGACAGAAAGTGCGGCAACGGCAGACAGTGCGGACACGGCAGAAAGTGCGGCAACGGCAGACAGTGCGGACACTGCTGAGCTAGTACTTTGCGTTTGGGATCCAAGTGACACTGGCTCCCAACTGCGCGGCAAACAGCGACTCTCGCGTGGCGACATTTGGTACACCGCTCAGAGTGGCATTTGGCAAAGCGTGTGGTACGAGATTGTTTCTGTGGTTCACCTTGAGTCGCTAACGCTGAAGGGTGATATGTTCGGCGCGCTTGAGGTTAGAGCGAACGTGCAGGCAAGCGGGCTGGCCGGTGTACAAACGGGCGCCTTTAAGCTGGAGTTAACGATCAAAGACGAGCTTGGACAAGACGTTCTTCTCGCCACACTTCCGGTGGACGAGGCAGGGGAGATATCCGCTGAGTTGTACGTGGACGACGTGCAACTGTGGTCGCCGGAGAGTCCGCACCTCTATGCCGTGGAGGCTACGCTGCAGCGAGATGGCGTGGTCGTCGATGCAGCTCACAGTTATTGCGCGTTTCGTACTGTTGAGGTAAAGAAAGACGTGGCGGGCGTGCCAAGGGTGCACTTGAACGGGGCGCCATATTTTGTGCGCGGCGTGCTGGATCAGGGATACTGGCCTGACGGATTGATGACCGCACCGTCTGATGATGCGCTGGTATATGACATAGAGGCTATGAAATCGGCCGGTTTTAATACGTTGCGTAAACATATCAAGATTGAAAGCGAGCGTTGGTATTATCACTGCGACCGACTCGGCATGCTGGTTTGGCAGGATTGTGTTTCGGGAGGTAGCACGTATAGTCCTTGGCACACGAGTCAGAAGCCGACGCTGTTCAGTTTTACTTGGGGTCGATTTAATGATACAACTGCAAGTCATCACAAGGCTCTATCTGCAGGTAATGAGGGTTATCGCAAGGAGTGGACAGAAACCTGTCAGGAAATGGTTAAGCTCCTGGACGGGCATCCTTCGATTGGTATTTGGACGCTCTTCAACGAGGGTTGGGGGCAGTTTGATGCGCGAGCTGCTACTGAGGTTGTTCGTGCGTTGGATACAACGCGACCAATCGATGCAACAAGTGGCTGGTACGTCCAGGAATGTGGCGACTTCCTGAGCATCCACAACTACTTCAGGCCGCTGCGCGCAGGCTGGCAGAGGAAGCAGCGGGGAAATCGAGCTGCAATAATCTCTGAGTTTGGCGGACTTGCGCAGATGACAGCAGGTCACACGTCGCTTGACCACTCGTATGGGTACGGTGATTTTTCCACGGTCGAGGATTGGCGAGCTGCTGTTAAAAAGTTGCTTGCAGAGGTGGAATCGCTGCAGGATGAGGGACTTGCTGGGTATGTCTACACTCAGGTGTCCGACGTTGAAGAAGAGGTAAACGGCCTGCTTACCTACGATCGAAAAGTCAACAAGTTCAACGGGTAGTGACTGCCGGATGATGCTGGTATCGCTCGGCGATGCTCGGCAAATTAAGCGATGAGCAGTGGACTGAAAGATGCCCAGTTATTTGAGGTGTGTCCAGTAATACCGAATGTCAATTCTATCCAAAGTGGTAAAAAATGCGTTTAGTTGGGGTTTCATTTTTCTGCATAGCGAGTTTTCGCAGATAAAAAATTGCAATGGTGGTAAAAAATCGTCTTAGTTGGGCATAAAAATGACTTTTTAAAGTTTTGATCCCCAACTAAACGGATTTTTTACCTTTTTGGCCCCTTAAATTTTGAGCCTAAAATTGAGTGATACATAAAATTGAATATCTGCACAAAGATATTCATAGAAATGAATATCTTTGTCGTTGAACTAGAAATTTTGCAACTTAACACAGAAAAACTCGCCTTCCAGAGTCCTGTTTCTGGAAGGCGAGGGGAAATCGTATTTCTGTAAGTACGCGTTTCTGCGCTACCGGTACGCTTTGCATTTCACCTTATTACACTTGATCGCACGTAGGTGCAGGTAGACGCGTCATGCGCGGGTAGGCGCGTCAGGCGCGTCGCGGACGCGCGTCGCGGTCGCGCGTAGCTGCACGTTAAGCGCTTGCTCCAGAGGTCGCATCCACACCTGCTGCTGGTGCGGGAGCACCAGCAGCAGGGACGGGAGCGCCAGCTGGTGGAACAGCAGCACCGTTAGCGCTTACAAGACGCTGACCTGTGGTTTGCAGGTACCAATCAAGCCATGGCTTGAAGTTAAAGACAATCTCATTGATGCCAGCGTACGAACCGTCAGGATAATACATTGCCTGGTAGTTGTGGGTATTAATGATATCAGCAGGAGTACCTGGGACAATGGTACGAACGTACTCTTTGTCGCCGTTGCGAAGTACACCAATGACAAACTCAACGTTTTTCATGCGACCCTCGGGAAGAGAGCTGTGAACTGTAGAAAGACGGTCGCCCGATTGCGCTGGCACGCGTTTTGCCAGCATAGTGTCTGGATTGTCATGAGCGTTGTTGTA
>CAUTIE010000009.1:0-41255 GCA_963538475.1 uncultured Atopobiaceae bacterium | reverse complement strand
GTGCAAAATGTCGCACTTATTGAAGATGCTTCTCTTGCTCCCGCCTCAGGTTTAACTGTTTTAACAGGAGAGACGGGTGCTGGTAAAACTGCTCTTTTATCTTCTATTAAGCTCTTAGTTGGTGAGCGTGCAGATGCTTCTGCAGTCAGAGAAGGAACGGATGCCCTTAGGGTTGAAGCGCGTTTCTTTACCTCTCCAGAAGACCAAGAAGGAGTAGTGGTCTCTAGAAAAGTTTCTGCTGACGGCAGAGGCAGGGTAGAGATTGATGGCCATATGGCATCAGTTAAAGAATTGGCTGGAGGCATTGGAACATCAATTGATTTGTGTGGTCAGCATGAGCATCAAAGATTGCTTGATGTAAAGAATCATGTCAGCATGCTAGATGCATGGATTGGTTCAGATATTCAGTCTTACCAGACAGAGTATGTAGACGCTTTGCATGCTTACCATGCTGCGGTTGCCGAGCTTCAGCGGGTAATCGAAGTAAGCCAGTCAAGCAATGCAAAAATTGATGAAGCGTCATTTCTTGTCCAAAGAATTGATGAGGTTTCTCCTAAAGAAGGAGAGTTGGAAGACTTAGAGGAGCAACTTCCTCGATTTGAGCACGCAGAGGCTCTTCTTCAAGCTGCAGGAGGAACA
The DNA here is from genome assembly GCA_963538475.1 of uncultured Atopobiaceae bacterium. Classification (GTDB taxonomy): domain Bacteria; phylum Actinomycetota; class Coriobacteriia; order Coriobacteriales; family Atopobiaceae; genus Lancefieldella. The sequence continues at coordinate 40,616 of CAUTIE010000009.1, read as the reverse complement.
CATGAGGTACTCTCAAGCGATGAGGGCGTCATTGATTCACTCTCTGATGCGGTCCAGATGCTTCAAAATGCTTCAACGTTTGACGCTGCGCTAGGTTCTTATGCAGAGTCTCTTTCAAGTGCTCTTATAGAGATTGAAGATGTTTCTTCAGAGCTCAGAAGTTATGTAGGATCTCTCGATTTTGATGAAGAAGCTCTTGAAGAGATGCAGAGTCGCATGGCTCGTCTTCAGGGTCTTATGAGAACGTACGGTCCTGGTATGAAAGATGTGTTTAAGAAATACCAGACTGCTCAAAACCTTCTCGAGGTAACCAGAGATACAGAAAAGCTTGTTCGTGAGGCTCAGGCAGCGGTAGATGCTGCAAAAGATACCCTTACTCTTAAGGCTCAAGCGCTTAAAAAGGTTCGTGTAGCTGCAGCTCCAAAGCTTTGTGACGCAGTCAATAAGCAAATGAGTCATTTGCAGATGGGCTCAGCTCAGATTGAACTCAACTTCGAAGATCTTCCTTTTGAGCAGTGGAATAAAGTTGGTTCAACAAAGATTGAGCTTATGTATAAGCCTTCAACTCAAATGACAGCTCGCCCTCTTAGAAAAATTGCCTCTGGTGGTGAGGTTTCTCGCGTTATGCTCGCGTGTAAAGTGGTTCTAGGAGAGTCTGACGACTGCGATACGCTTGTATTTGATGAAGTTGACGCTGGCGTTGGTGGAGCTACTGCCGTTGCTCTTGCAGAGGTTTTAGCGCAGCTTGCTAAAACACATCAGGTGATTGTGGTAACTCACTTGCCTCAGGTTGCTGTTATGGCTTCAAAACACTATGTAGTGTCTAAGACAGAAGAACATAACGCGCTCCCTATAACTTCTCTTACAGAGGTTTCTGGTGCTCAGAGAGAAGAAGAGATTGCACGCATGCTTTCAGGCTCTATAACTGAGGCTTCTTTGGCTCACGCACATGAGCTGCTGTCAGAAGTCCGCTAGATTTTTCAGAACTACATGGACATAACAATGTATTTGTTTGGAGATTAAATTTCTCGACACTATGGGCCTTAAAGCGGAATAATATAAAGACCCGTAGAAATGTAATTGGCTAATTTTACCTACGGGAGTAATCCATGACCAAGCACATATTTGTAACAGGTGGCGTTGTTTCCTCTCTTGGAAAAGGAATCACTGCTGCATCTCTCGGCCGACTTCTTAAGGCTCGTGGCTATAAGGTCATGATGCAAAAAGCTGACCCATATCTCAATGTTGACCCAGGCACTATGAGTCCTTTCCAGCATGGTGAGGTTTTTGTTACTGAGGACGGAAAAGAGACTGACCTTGACCTTGGTCATTATGAGCGCTTTATTGACGAGAATCTTACCAGGGAGTCTAACTTCACCACTGGCCTCATTTATCAGTCTTTGATTCAGCGTGAGCGCGCTGGAGACTTCCTTGGTGGCACAGTTCAGGTAATTCCTCATGTAACCGATGCAATTAAGGCTCGTTTTGCTCGCATTGAAGAGGTTACTAATGCTGATGTAGTCATCACAGAGCTTGGTGGCACTATTGGTGATATTGAGTCTCAGCCTTTTGTTGAGGCAATTCGCCAGTTTAGAAAAGAGCGTGGCGCAAGCAACGTTGCTATTATTCACGTGAGCCTTGTTCCTTATATTGCTGCTGCTCATGAAGTCAAGACTAAGCCTACGCAGCACTCCGTAAAAGAGCTTCGTTCTCTTGGTATTCAGCCAGACTTTATCGTGTGCCGTTCTAGCCATTCTGTGGATGAATCTATTCGCGAGAAAATCGCTAATTTCTGCGATGTTGATGCAGATTGCGTTTTTGAAAACAACGATTTGCCTTCAATCTACGACGTTCCAGCGCACCTGGCAGCACAGGGGTTTGACAAGAAGGTACTTGAGCGTCTTGGTCTTGAAGTCCGTCCAAGTGATCTTGGCAGCTGGGAAGCATTTACTACCGCTATGCATAAGGCAAATGCGCTTGAAGACGCAACAAGAATTTATGTTGTTGGCAAGTATACGCAGCTGCCTGATGCCTACCTTTCTGTTATTGAGGCACTTCACCACTCTGGTATTTTCTATGGCAGGCACGTTGATATCCGCCTGGTAAACGGTGAAGAGCTGACAGAAGAAGACGTAGAGCAGGAGCTTGCTGGTGCAGATGGCATTTTGGTTCCTGGCGGCTTTGGTCTTCGCGGCGTAGAGGGCAAGATGGTTGCTATTCGTCGTGCTCGTGAGCTCAAGATTCCTTACCTTGGTGTTTGCCTTGGTATGCAGATGGCTGTTACTGAGTTTGCTCGTGACGTCTGCGGCATGGAGGGTGCAAATTCAGCAGAGTTTGGTCCAGATACTCCATACCCTGTCATCGATCTTATGCCTGATCAGGAGGATATTACTGACAAGGGCGGTACCATGCGCCTTGGTTCTTATCCTTGCAAGGTTGTCGAGGGAACTCTTGCACACGAGGCATATGGCAACAACTTGGTTTACGAGCGTCATCGTCACCGCTATGAGGTAAGCAACGTATTCCGTAATCAACTTGTTGAGGCTGGTCTGGTAGTTTCTGGTGTTTCTCCAGACGATCGCCTTGTAGAGATGATTGAGCTTCCAGAGTCTGTTCACCCTTGGTTTGTTGCAAGCCAGGCACATCCAGAGTTCAAGAGCCGTCCAACTCATCCTGCGCCTTTGTTCCGTGAGTTTGCACGTGCAGCAATCGCTCATCATGAGGGTGTTGACCGTTATGATGTAAACCAGTCTCTCTAAGCAGAATTTTTACTAGGGAAGAATACTTATGGACCTCGCTCAGGCGCGTACAGAATTTTTAGCGTACGTTGCTGTTGAGCGAGGTCTTTCTGTAAATACGCTTGATGCCTATACCAGAGATTTAGAGGGTTATTTGCTTTGGCTGAATGGCAAAAAAATTATTTTGCCCAACCAAGTGACTCGCTCCAATGTTGAAGAGTACATAGGCTCTCTTAGAGATTTAGGTATGGCTCCAGCTTCGGTTGAGCGCCACACTGCAGCACTTAGAAACTTCCACAAGTTTATGGCTGTTGAGCAAATTTGTGAGTCATCTCCAGCTGAAGATTTACCTACCGCAGCAAGAATTCAAAGGCTTCCTGATGTTATCTCTCAAGAGAAGGCAGAAGAGCTGCTTGACCAGCCATTTCCTAATTCGCCTTTAGGTATTCGAGATAGAGCCATACTTGAGCTGCTGTATGGATGCGGCCTTCGTGTGTCTGAGCTTTGCGATCTTGAGGTTCGAGGTGTCCTTCTAGAAGATGAACTCTTGCGTGTTTTTGGTAAGGGTTCCAAAGAGCGCGTAGTCCCTGTGTTGGGCTCTGCGCATCGTGCACTTAAAACATACCTTTATGAGGCTCGTTCGCTTTTGCTTAAGCACGGCCAGGTATCCGAGGTGTTTGTAAACGCTCGGGGTGGACGCATTTCTCGCCAGTCGGTACATAAACTGGTGGCAAATTACGGCAGGGTAGTGGGGATTGAAGGTTTGCATCCTCACACACTGCGCCACAGTTTTGCCACACACCTTCTAGAGGGTGGCGCTGATCTTCGCTCGGTGCAGGAGCTTTTGGGACACGTTGATATTTCAACCACGCAGCTCTATACGCACGTAGATAGGTCGCACATTAGAGACGTATACCTTGAGGCTCACCCAAGAGCCCACGTTCACGCGGACAAATAATCGCGCTTGACGCAAGTGCTGGACAAGTGTGGGACAAGCGTGGGACAGGTGTGGGGCAAAGTGGTGACTGCGTAAAAGCAAGGTGGGTGTTTTGTTTGAGCAACGTGTGATTTTCGCCACGAGTTCACCACAATTTCCTCAAAAATTTTCACTTCATAAAAAAATTAATAAATTGAGTCCAAGACTAAGAAAATCCGTTCTTTTGTAGTTCGGATTTTTTTAAACACTACATATTGTGGTCAAAATGTCATATCTCATATTTTCGTTAAACCCCAGCTAGACCATAAGAAAAATACTTGGTGTTGGAAAGTGTTTTCTAGTGTGTGTAAGTGTCGGAATGAGTTATATTTATTCCACGTTCAATCGACGGACTATGCCCAAGCATTGCCGCGCACACACAACACAAACACAGCCCGCGCGGCAAGGGGTGCCAACGTGAAAGGGGGAGACATGCTTACTGGTCAGTATCAGCGCTCGCTGGACTCCAAGATTCGCGTGACTCTTCCTGCACCTCAGCGCAAGCAGCTTGGCGATGTCGTCATCTTGCTCCGTCGACAGGACGCGCTTTACGGCTACTCACCTGAGGCGTATGAGGCTTGGATTGCAAGTCTGAACCTCAACCCAAGGAACCGCGACGACGTCACAGCACTTCGCATGCTGAACGCAGCAGCAACAACCGTCGACATTGACTCGGCCGGCCGCGTTGCTCTGGGAAAGATTGACGAGTCCGATCCACAGGCTAGGGAGAAGCTCCAGCTTGACCGCGACGTCACCATTGTCGGTAACGGCGACCACTTTGAGATTTGGAACACCAACAAGTGGAACAGCCTCTTCTCGGCAGATGACCGCGTTGCAACGCTCGAGGACCTCATCTTTGGCGCCTAGTGAGGCGAGAAGATCGTGAAGGTAGAAGACGGTAACTTGAAAGTCGAATATCGGCACCAACCAGTAATGCTTGCAGAAGTGCTGCGTGAGCTGGACCCCAAGCCAAGTGAAGTTGTTTGCGACTGCACCTTGGGAGGAGCGGGTCACACCGTAGAGATGGCAAAGCTTATTGCCCCAGATGGTCTTTCCATTGGAATTGACCAGGACGCAATGGCTCATCAAGCAGCAGCTGCTCGCCTGAAGCAAGAAGTACCAAACGCGGAGTTTTTACCGCTTAAGGGAAACTTTGGCAATCTCGATGAACTTCTCGTCTCTGCAGAAGTCCCCGGAGTTGACTGTTTCCTCTTTGACATTGGTGTTTCTTCTCCTCAGCTTGATATCCCAGAGCGAGGCTTTTCGTACCACGAAGACGCCCCGTTGGATATGCGAATGGACCCGGGCAAACAAACTCCAACTGCACAAGAGGTCATCAACACCTATAACGAAGCCGACCTCGCCCGAATCCTTCGAATTTACGGAGACGAGAAATTTGCCTCCCGCATTGCACGACGCATTGTGCAAACGCGAGAAAAGCGTCCCATCCAAACGACGCTTGAACTTGTTGAGGTAATCAAGGCGGCAATTCCCGCAGCAGCGCGTCGTCACGGCGGACATCCTGCCAGAAAGACATTCCAAGCACTTCGTATTGAAGTAAACCACGAGCTTGAGGTTTTGGAACGCGGACTTCGCTCTGCAATTGCCTGGGCTAATCCAGGAGGCAGGATTTGCGTTATCTCGTACCACTCGCTTGAAGATCGCATTGTCAAGCACGTGTTCTCCGAGCTCAGCCAAGGTTGTATCTGCCCGCCAGACCTTCCGGTTTGTATGTGCGGTCAAGTGCCGATAGTTGACGTGATTACGCGCAAACCTCTTGTGGCTACTCCAGAAGAGATTGAGCGCAACCCAAGGGCGAGAAGTGCCCTGATGAGGGTGGCGGTTAAACGCGACCCAGAGAAATGAAGTACCCCATAGCACTTGTTGCTTGTTGTGAAGAAGTTTTTGAAGGGATTGAAGTTTAATGGCACGTTACGGATCAGAAGCTGTAGCACGCACAACTCAGTTTGAGCATGAGTACGCTCCTGAACAGAGCACTCGCTCATCTTTTGAGGTTGTCCCTGGTGGCGGCCTTGATGCTGATGCTCGCCGTGGCGTAAGCAGCCAGTTTATCCAGCGTGTCAAGCTTATTGCTGTTGCTGCAGCTCTCTTCTTGACGCTTGGTGTTGTCCGTATTGGCATCTCTACCGCTACGGTTTCAACTCTTCAGGCTAACAACGACATCAGAAATGAAATGCGCGCAACAACCGCAACTAACGATTCCCTGCGCGTTTCTCGCTCCCTGCTTGCAAGCACTACACGTATTGAGCGCATTGCTACTCAGAATTACGGTATGACTCTTGAGACAAATCGTCCTGTTGTAGATGTAAGCGACAACGCTTAGGCGTAAAATATACGTTGTGAGTACGCAGAATCGACATACTCGCGCATCGCGCAGAAAAACTCCTGAGGCCTCGTACGACGAGGCCTCCCGTGTGCATTTTCGTGGTCATCGTGGTAGCAGCGGTGGCTCGGATGGTGTTGGCCCTGAAGGTAGACTCCGCCGCGTAGCAACTGCTATGGCCATTATGGTGGCACTTGTTGTTCTTAGGCTTGCTTGGCTGCAAATCTTTACGGCAGCAGATCTTGCAAAGGGCGCCGAGAATAACCGCACCAACGACATTGTCTTGCACGCTCGCCGTGGCACCATTTACGACCGCAACGGCAATGTCTTAGCCATGAGCGTTGACTGTAAAGACATCTACGCCAATCCCTCAGAAATCAAAGACGCCAGCACTGTAGCTCAGATCATTGCCTCTTTCTTAGGAGGAAGCCCTTCAGACTATCTTGGGGACCTGCAGCAAGACACTACCTTTGTCTATGTTCGTCGTCGCGTTGACACGGATACCGCATCCAAGATTGAAAAAGCACTTGACGAGAAAAACCTCAAAGGCGTCTATTTTGTTAATAACACCAAGCGTGTTTATCCATACGGCAACGTTGGCGTTCAGATTCTAGGCTTTGTAAACGCTGATAATGAGGGCGCTTCTGGCCTGGAGTATTACTACAACGATATCCTTGCGGGCACTAACGGCCACATGATTGTTGAGACCGGTGCTGGTGGTACGCCAATTGCGGGCGGTACTTCAAACATCACTGAGGCACAAAACGGCCAGGATATTGTTCTTTCCATTGATATTGAGCTGCAGAAGAAGGCAGAAGAGCAGCTGACTGCTGCAGTAAAAGACTTTGAGACCCAGCAGGGTGGCTCAATCATGGCTATGAATCCTCGTACCGGAGAGATTTATGCCGCAGCTTCATACCCTCTGCCAGATTTTAAGAGCGATAACGGCGTTGACTACGAATCTCTCAACCTCAAGCTTGTCTCAAGTATCTATGAGCCAGGCTCCGTATTTAAGGTAATTACTACCTCAATTGGTATAGATGACAACCTCTTTGGTCCAAATTCAACCTTCAATATCCCAACCGAGCTCAAAGTTGGCGATAACAAGGTTACCGACGACGATTGGCGTACCAGCGCCATGGACATGAGCGTAAGAGAGATGCTCAGGCGTTCCACTAACGTTGGTATGGCCTTCCTTGAGACGCAGCTCATAGGTGATGAACGCTTTGCGGCAGGAATTGACAAGTTCGGCATTGGACACGCCACAGGCATTGACTTCCCAGGTGAGGCTACAGGAATTGTCCGCTCTCTGGACGAATACGAGGGTCCAACTGGCGGAAACATGGCGTTTGGTCAGGGCCTTGCAATTCCATTTATCCAGCTTATTCGCGCGTACACCGCTGTTGCCAATAAGGGAACTATGGTGACTCCGCACTTTATGGTTTCAAAGGGCGGCCAAGAGGTTACCTGGCCTACTAAAGACGTTATTTCTGCTTCCACAGCTTCAGCCGAGCTTGACATGATGACTACTGTTGTCAAAGAAGGCACCGGTGTTCGCGCAGGTATCTATGGCTACACTGTTGCTGGTAAAACAGGTACCGGCCAGCAGGTTGTGGAAGAAACCGGCTCGTACGGCGAGAATTCCGGTTTTGTTGACTCTTTCTGCGGTATTGTAAATCCATCAGAATCTGATTTGATGGTTTACGTTGGACTTAACGATACCCACCAGCTTGCATCGCAGTCTGCCGCTGTGGTCTTCTCGCAATTTGCAAAAGACGCAGCTACACGCCTTAATATTCAACCAATCAATAACTAGGAGAGCTCATGGTTAAGCTTTCGGTTGAACAGATAGTCGCAGCTACAAATGCACGACTGCTCCACCGCGGAACCCGCGAGGTTGCGGGTTCGGCCGTCATCGACTCTCGCGAGGTTCAGGAAGGCTCGCTCTTCGTGGCCTTTGCTGGCGAGAAGGTCAATGGAAACTCCTATCTCTTATCTGCTGCCCAGGCGGGCGCTGCTGTTGTAGTGGCATCTGAGCCTGTAGCAGACAATCTGCTCGACAACCTGGCCGCCACAGGAGTCAGCGTTCTTGAAGCCGCTGACGATGACTGTGAGGCGTTCCTGCTGACTCTTGCCGCTGCTTGGCGAGAAGCCCATCCAAACTGGCTGGTTGTGGGTGTAACCGGATCGGTTGGTAAAACTACTACCAAAGAAATGCTTCGTCGCGGCATTGGTGCTACCCGTCGTGTTCACGCCACCGCTGGCAATCACAACAACCTCATTGGCCTGCCACTTACGGTACTTTCTACTCCAGAGGATACCGAGGTACTTGTTCTTGAGCTGGGTATGAATCACGCCGGCGAGATTACCAGGCTCACCTCGGTTGCTCGTCCAACGGTAGCCGTCATTACCAACGTTGGCACCAGCCACATTGGTCTTCTCGGCAGCCGAGAAAACATTGCGCGCGCCAAGGCAGAGATTGTCTCGGGCATGCGCGCATTTGACTCAATTGAACCTACGCTTATTCAGGCTTCGGCAGGGGACTACACCAAGTTCATTGCAGATGAGTTTGCTCGCCCTGCTCGCGTTGTTTGCAAGACAGTGGGCGCCACAGAAGCTGACGTCATGAGTGCGCAGCAGGTCACTCTTGACGAGGAGGGCCTTCCAACTGCCACTATTGTTGCTGCATCCGGCTGGTCACGCACGGTAACCCTTGAGGTACCTGGGCGCGTTGTTGTCGACGACCTTCTTTTGGCACTTGAGGCTATAGAGACGCTTGGTCTTGATCTTGACGCTGCTGCAGAGGCTATTGAGCAGATGCCTGCCACTCGTATGCGTCTTTCGGTACTTGACGCAACCTGCGGTGCCAAGATTATTGACGATTCTTACAACGCAAGTCCTAACTCAACAGCTGCAGCGCTTGACGTGTTGATGCAGATGCCAGCGGAGGGTCGTCGCATTGCTCTTATCGGAGAGATCGGTGAGCTTGGTCCAGAGGAGAAGCGCCTTCACGGTTATGTGGGTGCCTATATTGCTGCTAAGAACCCAGACCTTGTTGCCTTTGTAGGCACGGGAGCTGCGCGTGAAATGGTTGAAGCTGCGCGCGTTATGGGCTTCTCGGAAGATAAAATTGAACAGTTCAGTGATGTCAACGAAGCACTTACCGTGCTCGGACCAGTACTTGCGCAAGGAGACGTTCTTCTCGCCAAGGCATCGAGGTCTGCCCAGCTTGATATTTTTGTAAAAGGAGTTACCGAGTAATGTTTTTCCAGACTATTTACCCAACATACCAGGTGTTTGTAGCACTTGGTGTCTCCTGCATCATCACGTTGATTTTAATGCCACTCTTTATCAAACTGATGAAGAAAGAGGGAGTGGGCCAGCAGGTTCGTGCTGATGGACCTCAGCAACACCTGGTCAAGCAGGGTACTCCTACTATGGGTGGCGTTGTTATGCTGGTAAGCATTGTGCTGACCTGTATTGCACTTGCTCAGTGGAACACCGACCTCATTCTTGCTATGGCAGCGATGCTGCTCACGGGCTCGCTTGGTCTGCTGGACGATATCGAGTCCGTTGCTCATGGTAGAAGCCTTGGTCTTACTGCATCTCAGAAGATGGCTGGACTTATTACCATTTCTGTTGCATTTTGCCTGGCAGCAGTTAACATTTGGGGCATTACGCCCATTATTGCATTCCCTGGTGGTCTTGATATCAACTTGGGTATCCTTACTACTACCGTCAATTTAGGCGGAAACATCATTTCTATTCCTTGGCTGTATCTCTTCTTTGTCTTTTTGCTCATGGCAGGCCTCTCCAACGCTGTTAACCTGACCGACGGCCTTGATGGCCTGGCTGGTGGCTGCGTTATGGTTGTCATGATTTTTATGGCTGCGGTAGCTTTCCGTTATGGCGAGAGTAGCCTTGCTGTTTTTGCCGCATCTATCGCAGGAGCTTGTATTGGTTTTTTGTGGTTTAACAGCTATCCTGCAAGCATTTTTATGGGAGACACCGGCTCTCTTGCCTGGGGCGCTGCCTTTGCAGCTCTAGCTGTCCTTACCAAGACAGAGGTAATTTCCCTGGTCATGGGCGGTCTTTTTATCATCGAGGCACTGTCCGTTATCATTCAGGTTGTCAGCTACAAGGCAACTAAAAAGCGCGTATTCTTGATGGCTCCACTGCATCATCACTTTGAGAAACTTGGCTGGAACGAGACAAAAGTAGTCTTTAGATTCTGGATTATTTCCGGCGCATTTGCTGCTCTGGGCTTTGCTTTGTACTTCCAGCTTCACTAAAGAAATTGCTCTGAGAAAGGACCGTTTGCGTGTCGCTTCTAAAAACACTTGGAAATGTATGTGTTCTTGGTTTTGGTAAGACCGGCGTCTCTGTCTGCACGTATTTGCTGCAGCAGCCAGAGGGTCGTGTGTCTTCCGTAACTCTTGTGGGCGGCGCAGATGCTACTGTTGGCGAGAAGATCCAAGAGCTTGCAGACTCAGGCGTACAGGTACAATGTGGCTCCGATCAGGTTAAGGGTACCTTTGACCTGACTATTACATCTCCAGGTATTCCAGACACCTCTGAGCTGTTTTTAAGTGCAAAGGCAGCTTCTAAGCAGATTATGGGCGAGCCAGAGTTTGCCTATCAAGAGAGCCCTTCACAGTGGATTGGTATTACTGGAACAAACGGTAAAACCACTACTACAAGTCTGACCACGTCAATCCTGCAGTATGCAGGCCTTGATGCAAGCGCTGTTGGCAATATTGGATTCACTATTACTGACCAACTTGCAGAGAGAAAGCCAGAGAGCTGGTTTGTAGCAGAGCTTTCAAGCTTCCAGCTTGCAACTACTCAAAAATTGCACCCTCATGTTGCCATGCTTTTAAACATTACGCCTGACCACCTTGAGTGGCATGGTTCACTCGAGGCGTATGCAGCAGCTAAAGAGAAGATTTTTGCCAATCTTGATGCAAACGACCTGGCAATTGTTTCTGATTTGGACGAGTTCTGCCTGGCCGTGTCTTCTCGCCTTGAAGCTCGCGGTATTCCTGTATGTCATCTTGCTCAGACAGATCCTGGCACGCAAAATGCCGCTTTTGTACGCAACGGCGCGCTGGTAGTCAGGCTGTCTGGTAAAGAGATGGAGCTTGTAGCAGCTGATGCACTCCACATTAGGGGAGCGCACAATGCACTCAACGCTCTTGCTGCAGCTGCTTGTGGACTGTTTTTGGGACTTGATATCGTCTCTATCAGGCATGCTCTTTTGGACTTTATGCCGCTTGAGCACAGGATTGAGCCTGTTGATACGGTTAATGGCGTGTTGTACGTCAACGATTCCAAGGCAACTAATACCGATTCAGTTGAGAAATCTCTGACGTCGTTTCCAGGTAAAGACGTTATTTTGCTTCTTGGTGGTCACGATAAGGGCACAGAGCTTGATGAGTTTGCTCAGAAGGTGTCCGCTACCTGCACATATGCAATCTGCTTTGGAGAGGCTGGTCCTCGCTTTGCAGAGGCACTTCGCCATGTTTCAGATGGACGTGCAGAAGTGGTAGAAGAGCTTCATATGCATGAAGCTTTTGTGCGTGCGGTAGAGCTTGCTCGTCCAGGTTCTGTAGTGCTTCTCTCACCAGCATGTTCCTCATTTGACGAGTTCACAGGTATGGCTCAGCGTGGTCGTGTCTTTAAACAGCTGGTGGCAGATCTTGCTCAAAAAGAGAGCGGTCGATAATGGCTACCAGTAGAAACAGGACAGGGGAGCGCGCGCAGCAATCACGTACTTCTCGCCAGAGGTCTTCTGAACACTCACAGACAAAAGGTCGCTTTGGAGCTATTCCAGAGCGTTTTATGCAGCCTAGGCTGGTGCTTCTGGTGTCAACGGCAATTCTAGTTTGCTTTGGCTTGGTAATGATTTACTCTGCATCCTCGATTTCTGCAATGACATCTGAGGATATGGGCTATAACCCCTTTTACTACGTGCAACGCCAGCTTGGCTTTGCTGCGGCAGGAGTTGCGTTAGCGTTTATTGTTTCTCGCATTGATTACCGAGCGGTAGTAAGAAACCTCCAGGTACCTATCTGGATTGTGACCATTGGAATGCTGGCGATTATTTTTACTCCTATTGCGGGCGCCGACGCATATGGTGCAACTCGTTGGATTTCCATTGGACCATTTTCTTTCCAGCCGTCTGAGTTTGCAAAGATTACCATCTTAATATCTGTCTCGTACCTGGCTCAACAGTACTTTATTGATCAGACCATAGATCAGATGGAGTTCTTTAAAAAGTTTGCTATTGCCGCGCTTGTGCCGCTGGTGCTTATCTTGGCTCAGCCAGATAAGGGCTCTACGCTGATTATTGTGGGAACACTTTTGGTCATTGGCTACCTAGCTGATGTTGACCGAAGGGTTTTGGCAACTATTGCTGTTGCTGGCTTTATTGGCTTTGCGTTCTTATCTCTTAAAGATGATTATTCTCGTGCTCGCGTTGTGACCATGCTCAACCCTTGGGCTGATTATTACGGTGCAGGTTATCAGCTTGCACAGGGCTTTTATGCCTTTGGCTCTGGCGGTATTTTTGGTGTTGGCTTTGGTTTTTCTCGCCAGAAATATTCGTATCTGCCTATGGCTCACAATGACTTTATTTTTGCAGTCATTGGAGAAGAGCTGGGCTTTATTGGCGTTTTGGGTCTTTTGGCTGTATTTGGCGCCCTGGTATGGGCAGGCTTTAAGATTGCTCGCTATGCACCAGATTTGACCGGTAGGCTTATTGCTGCAGGTTGTACCTCTATGTTTATTATCCAGGCCTTTGTTAACATCGGTGGTGTTTTGGGCCTTTTGCCTCTTTCTGGTAAGCCTCTGCCGTTTATCTCATACGGCGGTTCAACCATCATGTCTAGTATTTTGATGGTTGGACTTTTGATGTCTGTATCAAGACAGTCAAGGCTTCCAGAAACCGAGTACGATAGGCAGCGCGCTTCTTGGAGCATAGCTGAAGAGCAGGATACCTTTGATGCTCCAGGTTTTGCTGGTCTTACCATGGTTGACGGTGGGGTAGGAGTAGGCATGCCACTCCCACGTTCTTCTCGCCCTAAGAGCAGCGCACAAAGCTCCGCGCGCCCATCACGAGGTGTTTTGCGCTCAAGAGATGACGACGCCCCTCAAGGTCGCATTACGACAGATGCCTCCGGAAGGCGCAGAATTGATTTGGGACCTTCTGCATCGGACAGGCTTCGTGGAAACAACAGGGCTCGCCGATAGCTGATTTCTAGGAGATGGATTGCATGGCAGAACAGAAGAAACTCTCTGTTGCGATTGCTGCAGGTGGAACCGCTGGTCACATTAACCCAGCTCTGGCTCTAGCTGAGGAGCTTCGTGAGCGCGGCCATCAGGTTACGTTTTACGGTCAGCCCAACAAGCTTGAAGGTACGCTGGTACCCGAGGCAGGATTTGAGCTGGTACCTATCCATGTAAATGGCTTTGATCGCAGACGTCCTTGGACGCTCATGAGTGCGGCATACAATCTTGAGCGCGCAAAGATGCAGCTGCACGAGCGCTTCAAAGAGCAGGGTGCCCCTGATGTAGCTATTGGTTTTGGCGCCTATGTTGAGCTGCCTTTGCTTCAGCTTTGCGCAAAGCTACACATCCCCTATTTAATCCATGAGCAAAACTCAGTAACCGGTCTTGCTAACCGTGTATCTGCTGGTAAAGCAGATAAGGTGTGCATTGCGTTCCCAGAGGCTCGCAAGGCTTTTGAGGGCCGCGTAAAGGCTCAAGACACCATTGTGGTCACCGGAAATCCCGTGCGAAAGAGTGTTCTTTCTGCTGATAGAGCCACCTCGAGGCAAGAGTTGGGCATTGCAGACAATCAAACATTGCTGCTTATCTTTGGTGGCAGTCTGGGCGCACGCAGCATCAACGAGACATTTGCTGCACTTAAGCAGGAGCTTCTTGCCCGTCCTAACCTTCGCATCATCCAGTCAACAGGTCAAAAGCTCTACGACGAGGTTGTCTCGCTTATGAAGCTTTCTGACGAGGAGGCTGCTCGCTGGGAGGTTAAGCCCTACATCTCCAACATGGGTGCCACCCTTGCTGCGGCTGACCTGGTGGTTTCTCGCTCCGGAGCATCTTCTGTGGCCGAGATTGCGGCGCTTGAGCTCCCCAGCATTTTGGTGCCGTATCCTCTGGCAACAGCAGATCATCAGACTACTAACGCACATCTGTTGTCGGATGCGGGAGCAGCCATCCTGGTGCCAGATAACCAGGTGGGCACCACGACCTTCTCGACAGCTCTGTTTGAGCTGGTAGATAATGCAGATCAGCGCAAAAAGCTCTCCGAGGCAGCCGCTACACTTGACCAGCGCAGCGCCGCATCTCTTGTGGCTGACGCTGTGGAAAGTGCCGTTTGTGGCGCATAAAACATTCGGTTTTGCGTTAGAGTAAACATGTCTTGGAATGTCCAAGACGCAAACGATAACAATACTTGGAAAGGCTCTCTTATGGCAGATTCCATGGGCGAGAAGACCATCTCGCGTGCACATTTTATTGGAATTGGTGGCGCAGGTATGAGCGGAATTGCGCTTGTTCTGCACGAGCGCGGCTGCACCGTTACCGGCTCCGATCTAAAGAGCTCGCATTATGTTAGAGAGCTTGAAGATGCAGGTATTCAGGTAAGCATCGGCCACACCGCAGCCACTATTGACGCTGTGATGCCTGATGTCATTGTTACCTCTACCGCAATCCCAGAGACAAACCCAGAGGTCATTCGCGCACGTGAGCTTTCCATTCCTATTTGGCCTCGCGCAAAGATGCTCTCGTATTTGTCGCGCGGCCGCAAGACCATTGCTGTTGCGGGCACTCACGGTAAGACCACCACATCTTCTATGGTTGCTACCATGTTGGACAAACTTGGTGCTGATCCATCATTTTTGATTGGTGGCGTTGTTGAGGGCTACGATACCAACGGTAAAAACGGCAACGGCCAGTATTTTGTCTGCGAAGCGGACGAGTCTGACGGTTCGTTTATGTTCCTTAACCCTAACGTGGTTGTTGTCACCAATATTGAGGCAGATCACCTTGACCACTACGGCTCTCTAGAGAATATCGAGAAGACCTTCTGTGAGTTTATGAGCTTGCTTGATAAGGAAGAAACTGTTGTTATCAACGGCGATAATCCTCATTACGTTGAGCTTGCTCAGTCAACTGGTAGGCACGTAGTTACCTACGGCTTTGATTCAAGCTGTGATTTTGTTTGCACACAGGAGGAGAGAAAAGCTGGCATTGAGAATCCTCTGACCATTAAGACTCCTTCTGGTCAGACTATCTCTGTGGTACTTCCTGCTAATCCTGGTAAGCACAATGTTGCTAACGCAACCGCTGCAATTGCCGTTGCCGATGCTCTCGGCTTTGATCTTGACCAGGCCGCAGCGGCGCTTTCGCAGTTCAAGGGCGCACGCCGTCGCTTTACGCACGTAGGCGACATCAACGGTATTACCGTCGTAGACGATTACGGCCACCATCCAACCGAGATTGCAGCAACCATGTCTGCAGCTCTACCTCTTGGCTTCAAGCGCGTTGTTGTTGTTTTCCAGCCACACCGCTACAGCAGAACGCAAGATCTGGCAGATTCGTTTGCACACGCGTTTGACGGCATTGACGTTTTGCGCGTCATGGATGTCTTCTCCGCAGGTGAGCTACCTATTCCAGGTGTCTCGGGCAAGACTGTCTCTTCAAGGGTTGAGGCTGCTCATACTGTTTCTGACGTGCGTTACATCCCTTCTCGCCGAGATCTTATCGCAGACCTTCTTGATACGGTTAAGCCAGGAGATCTGCTGATTACTCAGGGCGCAGGTGACGTCACTCAGATTGGACCAATGTTTATCCGCGCACTCAAAGAGCGTCTTCAGAACCACTAGGACCTCTACCGTGAGCTTGTTTAACGCCTATGTAAGCCTTTCTGGGGCCCTTGATGCAACAATCAAGCAAGATGAGCCGCTGAGCCACCATACCTCCTTTAGGATTGGTGGTAAGGCGTCGCTTTTTGCCGCTGTTCACAGCCATGCGGCGCTGGTGCGTGTACTTGAGGTGCTTGCAGCTAATCGAGTTGATTGGGTGCTTTTGGGCAAGGGTTCAAACATCCTTGTCTCTGATAAGGGCTACAACGGCTGCGTTATTGTGCTCGACGATGAGCTTTCTACCATTTCAGTTGGCGAGAATAATCTCATTACTGCAGGTGCAGGTGCGCTTACGGCACGCGTATGCAATGAGGCCATGAAAGCAGGCCTTTCTGGCCTTGAGATGTGTGCTGGTATCCCCGGAACTATCGGCGGCGCTCTTTCGATGAACGCAGGTACCAGGCATGATTGGATTGGTAAAGCCGTCCGTGATTGCGTGGTGCTAAAGCCTGGTAAGGGTCTTGTACGTTACGATGCCTCCGAGATTGAATGGGGTTATCGCTACACTACGTTTGCACCAGATGAGATCATTCTTGAGGCAACGTTTGCGCTGACAGCATCTAATCGTCCTAAAGTTGCTCTTGGCATGGATACACTCTTGCAGCGTAGAAGAAATACTCAGCCAACTGGTCAGCTTTGCTGCGGTTCTGTTTTTAAGAATCCAGGTAGTAGGTCTGCTGGTGCACTTATTGAAGAGTGTGGTCTTAAGGGAGCTACTGAGGGCGGCGCACAGATTTCTGATATTCATGCCAACTTTATTGTGAATACCGGTAACGCCACCGCCTCAGATGTCATTGCACTTATGCGCAGAGCACACGATGCGGTACAAGAAAAGTTTGACATTGATCTTCAGCCAGAGGTTAAACTTCTGGGTTTTGGGGCATAGGGAAGATATGGCAGAAGATACTTCAAAGCAAACAACGCGCCGTAAGGGCACAAAAAGGGAGCCTTTATCGTCTGGTGCTGCTCAGACGGCAGGGGCTACTAAGCCTTCTTTTATGAGTAAGGCCTTTAAGCCTAAGCCAAAGGTTGAGGCTACAGCTTCTAATGCCAAGCCTTCTGCTAAAAAGATTTCTGCCAAAAAGCCAAATAACGCTACAAAAACTGCAGCTCAAGCTCGTGCTGAGCGCATTAAACACAGCAGAAAGGTATCGTTTAAGGCAGTACGCACGGCCTTTATCGTTTTGCTTAGCCTTGCCCTTCTTGCTGGCATTGCTTTTCTCGTCCTACGCTCTTCCTCAGTCTTTGCCATTACCAACATTCAGGTTGAGCCGACAGAGCACGTCTCTAACGAGCAAATTCAAAAACTCATTGCAGTAGAAGAGGGAACAACGCTGCTCAATATGGATGAGTCCCTTATTACCCAAGAACTTCAGAAGGACCCTTGGGTAGCTTCTGCAACGTACGAGAGGCAGTTCCCTAATACGCTGCGCATTACTATCACAGAGCGTAAGGTTACAGCCATAGTGGCGCTTTCTTCTGGTCCGGTTGCATGGTATTTGGGCGAGAATAACGTCTGGCTTGAGGCAGATCAGCTTAACGTTCCAGAAGGAAAAACTACCGCCACCGTTGCGCTTGAGAAGGCAACCTCAGAAGGTGAGCTGCTTATTACCGATGTTCCTGCAACGGTTTCTCCGGTAGCAGGTACCACAGCAACAGACGCAGAAATTCAAGCAGTTATGCAGTATCAGTCTACGTTCTCGTCAGAGCTCACGTCACAGATTGTGAGTTACTCGGCTAGTAGCGTTGATGCAATCTCTGTCACGCTTACCAATGGTGTGCAGGTTGCCCTAGGCTCTCCAACACAGATTGCTGACAAAGAAAAAGTGATTCTGGCAATGCTTAAGCAGTTCCCAGGAGAGCTTACGTACTTGAACGTAAGAACACCTGCAAGCCCAACCTATAGGCGCGTTTCTACCGGAAATGTTCAGTCTGGCTCTGGTGTTTCGTAGGTAAACGCGCAAACAACGTGTGCCGTTAGGGAATAGTTTCCTACCGTTTACCAGCTTTCTTCACAATTTCTACATATTATTTGACTTGTATGGGTCAGTTGTGCAAATATACCCCGCTTTGCATGAAGCGTAAGCCTTAACTTGAGGTTTAGGGTTTTATACAGCGGTTCTGCGAGCGCATAAACATAGCCTAAGCGCAGTCGCGCTCCGGGACAAACGGGCACAAGCGTGCCTCAAGGAGGAAGACATGATTAAGGACACCGATACCCTTAACAACTATCTTGCTGTTATCAAGGTTGTTGGCGTTGGTGGCGGCGGAACTAACGCTGTCAACCGCATGATTGAAGAAGGCATCCGTGGCGTTGAGTTTGTTGCTGTAAACACCGATGCTCAGGCTCTTGCAATCTCCGATGCTGACATTAAGGTTCACATCGGTACTGACATCACCAAGGGTCTTGGTGCTGGCGCTAACCCTGAGGTTGGTAAAGAGGCAGCAGAGGATAGCCGCGACGAGATCAAGGCTGCACTTGCTGGCGCTGATATGGTCTTCATTACTGCTGGTGAGGGTGGCGGTACTGGTACCGGCGCTGCTCCAGTTGTTGCTGATATTGCAAAGAATGACGTTGGCGCACTGACTGTTGGCGTTGTTACTAAGCCATTCTCCTTCGAGGGTCGTCGTCGTTATGGTTCTGCAGCTGACGGTATCAAGACTCTTTCTGAGAATGTTGATACTCTCATTGTTATTCCAAACGATCGTCTGCTTGATCTTTCTGAGAAGAAGACCACCATGCTTGAGGCATTCCGCATGGCTGACGATGTTCTATGCCAGGGTACCCAGGGTATTACCGACCTCATCACTGTTCCTGGCCTGATCAACCTCGACTTTGCAGACGTCTGCACCATCATGAAGGGCGCAGGTAGCGCAATGATGGGCATTGGTATTGCTGCTGGTGATAACCGCGCTGCTGATGCTGCAACTGAGGCAATTTCTAGCCGCCTGCTTGAGAGTTCCATCGAGGGTGCAACCCGCGTTCTTCTCTCTATTGCTGGTAACAAAGACCTTGGTATTCAGGAGATTAACGAGGCAGCTGACCTGGTTGCTAAGAACGTTGATCCTGATGCAAACATCATCTTTGGTACTGTTGTTGATGAGTCCCTGGGCGATCAGGTTCGCGTAACCGTTATTGCAACTGGTTTCAATGACTCTAACGTTCAGCAGCAGCTTCCAACTCTGAACACTCAGAGTACCGCCCGTCCAAGCCGTCCTGCTCAGCCACAGCCAACTCGTCCTGTGACTGCTCAGCCACAGCCTGCTCGCACCAACAACTCTTCTAATGAGAAAGAGTTTGATATTCCAGATTTCCTTAAGCGTAGCCGCATCTAAATATGTGCGCGCTGAATAGACAGTGCTTACACGGCGTGACCCTGCTCATGGATCCTGAGGTTCCATGCGGGGTCACGCTCGCATTTACTGAGCGTACTGGCGGTTTTTCAGAAGGGGAGTTTAGCTCCCTTAATCTGGGCAGTAGGTGTGGAGACAATCTGCAACAGGTGCAAAAGAATCGCCAGCTAGTTTTAGAGGCTCTTGGAGCTGGCGAGCTTTTCTCGCAACTCCTTATTCCTCATCAGGTGCACGGAAGCAAGGTAGTTTGTCTGACTTCCAATACATCAGAGGCTTTTGAACTGGCTAAAGCTGAGGCAGAAGCTGGTGCAGACGCCATAGTATGTACGGTTCAAAATACGCCTGTGATGTTGGCGTTTGCCGATTGTGTGCCGGTAATTCTTGTAGCTCCCGGTGGATTTGCAGTGGCACATTCTGGCTGGAAAGGCACAATTGCCCGCATTTCTGCGCGCGCAACCGAGGCGCTTTGCCAGGCAACTGGCGCCAAGTCTTCTGAGGTCAAGGCCTACATTGGTCCGCACATTGGCAGCGCTGACTACGAGGTTTCTCCAGAGCTCATTCAGATGTTCTCACAAGAGTTTGGTCCCGGCGTTGTAGACCGTGCATCTGGCGAGAGGTACTTAGATCTTGGATATGCTGTCAGAGCCGCACTGGTAGATGCTGGTGTACGCGCGTCTTCTATTGAAGAGGTTACTGACTCGACCGCCTCTACAACTGAGCGGTTCTTCTCGTACCGAGCAGAGCATGGCAAGTGCGGAAGACACGCGGCTGTTGCTTACATGGCGTCAAAGTAGGGTAGAAGACGTTTAGCGCTATCGGAGAAGGCGTTTAGGTCTACGACAAAAGTCGTTAAACGTTACGTAAGATGTTGATGTATTCACCGCAAGAGATGATGGCTATGACGTACGATTCAGACGAATATCTTGAGTTTATAAAGGCTCGTAGAGCTCAGATTGAGTCACTTGTGGCGGATGCTGCAAAAAAGTCCGGCAGAAGCGCCTCTGAGATCGAAATTGTAGCTGTCTCCAAAACCGTACCTGTTGAGGCCGTCCTTGCAGCGTATAAGGCGGGCTATAGGGTTTTTGGCGAGAATCGTCCACAAGAGCTGACACATAAACTGACGTGTTTATCTGAAGCTCCTTTTGCGTCTGAGATAACTTTTGACATGATTGGTAATCTTCAGAAGAACAAGATTAACCAGGTAGTTGGTAAGGTTCGCTACATTCATTCAATTTCTTCCGAACATCTTGCAGAGGCGGTTTCAAAGCGTGCTGAGGTGAAGGGTACTGAGGAGTCTGTTCTACTTGAGGTAAATGTCTCCGCTGAAGCCTCAAAATCGGGTTTCTCGCCAGAAGAGGTGTCTGAGTCTATTCAAAAGATTGTTGAGCTTCCTCACATTTCTGTTGTGGGTCTGATGACTATGGCACCAAAAGATGATCCAGAGCGCGCAAAGAGAACATTCTCAGGACTTCGAGAATTGCGTGATCGCTTGAGCCAACAAGTTGGTTTGAAGATAGATGTTCTTTCTTGTGGCATGAGTGATGACTTTACGTATGCCATTGAAGAGGGTTCTACGACTATTCGCCTGGGTCGAGTATTGTTTGACCCAGCCTATGCGTTGAGTGGGCACTAAAATAGTTGCAAGTTTTTGATACAGTAGTAAGAAGTTACGTGCGTTACAGAAAGGCACAATGATGAGCATTCTTGATACGCTAAGAGCAAAGCTTCGTGGTGGTCAGGACGATGAGTACTACGACGATGAGTATTATGGCGACGAAGGCTATGACGAGGTAGACGAAGCTTCTCCTCGTTCTTACGACGACCGCGCACAGCAAGGCTCTTCCAACAGGCTACTGGGCAATCCATCCAGACCAGAGGCAGAGAGTGTTTCTGTGTATACGCGCTCTGGCAAGCCAATCAGCACCAATCCAGCCGCTTCTTACAATCCTCAGCAGGATATGCGCTCTCGTGCTTCTGCGTATGCATCTCGTCAGGAGCCTTCCGGATACACTCCTTCTTACGAGCATACCGTGAGCCCAAATTTGCCAACTCCTGGTGACATTGGTCTTCGTCCTGTGAGTCGTACAAGCTATTCCGGACAGTTGCCACCATACGTTCTTCGTCCTGTTTCTTATGACGATGTTCAGTCGGTAGTTCGTCGTGTTCGTACTGGTCAGCCAGTTGTCCTTATCTTTAAGAACACCAACATTGAGGTTGCTAAGAGAATTTTGGACTTCAGTTTTGGTCTTTCTTATGGCCTTGATGGCGCTGTTGACGAAGTTGCTGACCGTGTTTTTGTTGTACTTCCTCATGGTGTCTCTTTGACGCAGGCTGATCTTGATAAGCTTGCTGATGAGGGCGAGATTACCAGGTAACTGGAGGTTTTTGTGTTTTCGTATTATGTTTTAAACGCACTCTATACCTTGTTTAGGATTTACAGCGTCTGCATTGTGGTATGGTGCCTGTCCTCTTGGATTACCGTTTCAAATGATTCGGTTAGAAACATTCTTGAGGCTATTGGCAAAATTGTTGAGCCATATCTCAGTGTGTTTAGACGGGCTATTCCTCCAATTTCCGGCGTTGACCTCTCACCTATTATTGCGCTTTTTGTGCTTAATCTTGTGGAACGTTTGGCCATTTCGACGCTGGGCCTTATACTAATATAGGAAACTAGTTTGTCTTTAATTACAAACTGAGTAGTTATGATGTGTGGTACGTCTACTCGCAGACTGAAAGGGAACAAAGATGGCAATCACACCAGCAGACATCGAGCAGCAGACATTCTCTCCTGCTGAGACCGGCTACAATCCAGAGGAAGTTGACGCATTTCTTGAGCAGCTCTCTTCTGAGGTTGATGCAATGCTTCAAAAGATCGCTGACCTTAAGGGCCGTCTGACCAGCACTGAGCAGCAGCTCGCTGCAGCACAGGCTCAGGTTGCAAACCTTGAGGAGAACGCAAGCGTTCCTTCTGTTGAGGAGACAAACGCTGCAGCTATTGCTGCATCTGAGCACCAGATTTCTCAGGTCCTCATTGTTGCTCAGCAGAGCGCAGATAAGCTTGTTGCAGACGCTCGTGCAAATGCAGAGCGCATTCGCAACGAGGCAGACCAGAAGGCTCGTGAGGTTATCCGTCAGGCTCTTGCAGAGAAGCAGACTGAGCTTGATGAGATTGATCGCCTCAAGCAGTCCCGTGAGGACTTCCGCGCTGAGTACCGTAAGCTCCTCCAGCACTTCCTGGATGACGCAGACTCTGTCTTCCCAGAGACCGTTCTTACCAACAATACTCCAACTGGTTCCCAGAATGCTGCACAGCCTGCAGCACAGCAGACTCAGGTTTCCGCACCTGCACCTGCAGCTGGTGACTTCAACGACCTCGACTAAGTCTTAGGTCATTACCTTTGTACTGATAAGCGCTCAGCTCTGCTGGGCGCTTTTTTTGTTATCAGTCGTCTTAAGCGGCAGCTTTATAACTCAGAAGTAAGCTCTTTGCAGAATGTCTGCTTTTGTTCTATATGATGCACATCCTTTCTGTTTTCTCGCCCCTGATAGCGAACAGGTACGCCTTGGCTACGCGCAGCTTCTGCATTTGTGCTTGCAGTGAGTTCAGGGAGTCCTTGCCATACGCGTTTTGGCATCCAATGGGCGCGCAAGTCATATCCTCTTTCTGCAGGCCCGCGACCCTCTAGATCAACTCCCTCATAGAAGCGCCTCCACATGGCTTGCACGTATTTCTCATCAGTTGCAAGGTCTGTTCTAGAGAGCAGTTCTTCCAAAGAGGCATCGTCCAGCTGAATTGTTCCAAAGGTCTTCATTTCTGGTGCATAAAAACTGACTATATGATGAGCTGGATCAACAATAAAAAACCGCTCTGTACTCATCCGTTTGACAAAGTAATTGCAAGTTAGTGGCACTACGTTTGCATTAGGTTGAAACACCGACATAAAAGAGCCATCAGACATCCGAGAAAACCGTACAAATTGACGTGTGTGTTCTCGCTCAGATTCTACCTGCCGAGCGAGCGCATTAAACTCTGCCACGGTTGGGTCTGCAATATCTTCAAGGGCTCCTACACCATAGGAGAATGCAAGACGAATGTATCGATGCACAATCTCCGGCATAGTATGAGCATCTGAAGCACATGCCAAAACAATGCGACGCGTTATTTCTCTTGTGCCTACTTTCTTTTCTAGTCCAGTTAGAACTCGTTTAGCCAAGGCTACTACTGAGTCATCAGAAGGGTCTGGCCCACAGAGAATATGCTCCCCAAGGCTAGGCTGACAAAAGTTTTCTCTAACAAGACGTACGTGTGCCGGGTTAGCATGTGAGAGATAAGTGAGCCCTACAGCCCCTACAACGCCTTCTAAGCTTGGATTACAGGAGATAACAACCTTCTGAGGCTTGGAGAGTCTTGTAAGCCTCTCAACAAGTGAGATAAGCTCTACACTTTGATCAGAAGAGCCTGAGTTGAGTGGACTCAATACGGCGTCTTGTTTTGTTGTACGAACTTGCTTTGGCATCAGCAATTACCCTCTGTTTAATCAGTTCTTGGTCAAGTGGAGCTGAGGCATCTCTTACGCCACAGCAGGTGAGAAAGTGATGAGATCGTTTGAGCTGTATTCCCAGCCGTTTGAGGTCATCAAAGGTGAGGCGAGACCGTCTTCTTGCAGCAATAATTCTTCGTGCGCCGGTGGGGCCAATACCGGGCACTCGTAAAAGTATTTCTAGTGGTGCATCCATAATCTCTACAGGAAATTGATTAAGATGTGCCAGCGCCCATCCAAGCTTTGGATCAATTTCTAAATCAAGCCAAGGTGCTTCTGGAGAAACTATCTCATCAGGAGAAAACGCATAGTAGCGCATAAGCCAATCAGCCTGGTAAAGACGGTGTTCTCTACGCAGGGGAACAGGAGTGTCCAACTCTGGAAGACGATTGTCTTCTATAACAGGAATATAGGCAGAGAAGAATACTCGTTTCAATTCAAATTGCTGGTAAAGCGCTTGCGATAAGTGCAATATTTGATTATCTGATTCTGGAGAAGCTCCAATGATAATTTGCGTTGATTGTCCAGCGGGCGAGAAGGACCTCTTGCCTGAAGATACCCTTGATGAGCGCATAAAGGTATTCTTCAAGCAGTTTGAACGAAGAGCTAAACCTTCTTTTATGATCTGCTTCTGAGTAGGAATAACAATGCCCTTAGATTTGCCAGCAGACTTCACAATGCCCTTTGATGCATTTTTAGCTTCAAGCAATTGCCTTTCTTCAGAGACACGTAGGCGGTGAATGAAAGACATGGGTTTAGTAACCGTTTCTGCGTTTTTGTGAGGACAAAGTTTAGTAAGTGAGGTTGAGCTAGGTAATTCCAGATTGACAGAGAGTCTATCTGCTAAGCGGCCAATGGCATCAATAAGATCTGGATCTGTTCCGGGAATTACTTTTGCATGAACATAGCCGTTAAACAGCAACTCATTTCTAAGGTAGGAGAGGCATTCAATCATGAGTTCTGTGGTGTGGTCTGGCGATCCTATAACACCTGAGGAAAGAAAGAGTCCCTCTATGTAATTTCTTTTATAGAAATCTACGGTAAGCT
Organism: uncultured Atopobiaceae bacterium; assembly: GCA_963538475.1. Taxonomy (GTDB): domain Bacteria; phylum Actinomycetota; class Coriobacteriia; order Coriobacteriales; family Atopobiaceae; genus Lancefieldella. The sequence continues at coordinate 15,672 of CAUTIE010000009.1, read as the reverse complement.
CTGCTAATTCCTGTGGTGTAAAGGTAGCCCGCTTGGTTTGTGCAGAAGATCTATTGACGCAGTAAGCACAGTCATAACAACAAGCATTAGAAAGTAAAACTTTTAGCAGCGTAATGCAGCGACCATCAGGGGTAAATGAGTGGCAACAGCCGGCCGCTGAGGCCATTCCTACCTTTCCTGCCTGCGGATCTCTGTCTACGCCAGAAGAAGTGCACGCCGCGTCAAATTTGGCTGCATCTGCAAGTATGGCGAGTTTATCAAGAGTATCCATGGCAGCAACTTTCTACTTGAAAACAGAACGTCTGTTCGTATACTTAGACTATCACGAACGGGGGAGAAGTAAAGAAAAATCTAGAACAAACGTTTGTCATTTTAAAACCGCAGGAAGGATGTGAATGACGTGTGAAGGATGTATACTTTTCCCATCAACAACTGCGGAAGGAATGGCCATGAGCATACAGAAAAACGGCTCTTTACCATGCCTTTCTCGCCCTGTGGATTTGCAGGTTCCCACATACGCCTTGCGTGCATTAGAAGTTCTTGAAGATGCCGGATTTGAGGCGTGGATTGTAGGCGGCTGGGTACGAGACGCGCTACGTGGTTCATTTGCTCATGATATAGACATCACAACATCTGCAACGTGGCAGCAGAGTAAAGCAGCTTTTGTGGCTGCAGGTATTCCTGTGCATGAGACAGGTATTGCGTATGGAACTGTTACTGCTGTTGTTGAGAAGCATCCCATTGAAGTTACAACGTATCGCTGTGATGGAGAATACCTGGACGGCCGTCGTCCTGATTCTGTGCAGTTTGTCTCTCGTATAGAGGAAGATCTTGCTCGTAGAGACTTCACTATTAATGCAATGGCATATCACCCAAAGAGGGGATTGCTCGATCTTTATGGCGGTCAAGAAGATTTATCTGCATGTGTAATTCGCGCTGTTGGAAAGCCAAGTGTTCGATTTACTGAGGATGCATTGCGCATGCTACGTGCTTTGAGGTTTGCGTGCAGGCTCTCGTTTTCAATTGAGGAGAAAACACACCAGGCGCTCATTGAGTGCGCGCCGCTACTCTCTCAGGTTGCAGCTGAGCGTATTGGCTCGGAAGTGGCTCAAATTGTTGAGGCAGGTCATAGTGCTCATGCTATCAAGCTGGGCTTTCCTGTTTTAGCGGTAGCAATTCCAGAGCTCTTACCACTACAAAATTTTGACCAGAGAAGTCCGTATCATGCTTATGACGTACTTGAACATACTGCTCGGGTATGCTCTGCAACAGAGGCGTTTACAGCAGGGTGTGCTACTCCAGCTCTTAGGTGGGCGGCGCTTTTGCATGATATTGCAAAGCCAGAAATGTTTAGCGTTGACACAGATGGTAGAGGTCATTTTTACGGTCACCCAGAAAAAGGTGCGGTTGTAGCAAAGGCTTTGTTTAAACGCTTAGCTTTATCGCAGCATTTGAGCAATGAAGTCTGTGCTCTTGTGGCGTTGCATGACTACGATGTAGATGTCACAACAGCGTCGCTTAGGCATATGGTTGCCCTGTTGGCTGAGGCAAGCAAATCGGACGGCATTGCTCTTGCGTATGACCTTTTGACGTTAAAGCAGGCAGATGCTCTGGCAAAGGCAAATCCTTATCGTAGTTATGCGGTAACGCTTGAGGCTATGAGGACCCTTCTCCTACATGAGGCAAAACGGGGAATTGCTCAGCGTCCACAAGAGCTGTGCGTTTCGGGCGCAGAAATTATGGAAGTGCTCTCGCTTCAGCCAGGACCTGCTGTGGGCGTGTACCAACGTAAGCTCTTTGAGCTTTATTTAGCAGGTCAAGTGGAGAATAGGAAAGAAGATCTTCTCGCCATTCTTGCTCAGGGTAATTGGTAAAAATAATAAAGAGTGCCAGATTTAATCAATAAAAAAGTAAGGCCTTTGTATTTTTATAGGTTCGGTAAAACGGTATAGTAGGCATAAAAAATTATCAGAGAGGCGTCATTTTATATGACGGATAGTGTCGTATGGGGGAGTTCATGGGCGAGAAGCGCGATTATATTACGTTAGAAGTCATACACCACAATGCTTATGAACAGCAGCCTACAGAAGAACCCGAGACTCCAGCGCCTTCCATTTCTCATATTCGTGCTGAAGCTCGTACTAAGAAAAGCGCAGCTACACGTAAGCGTATTATGCACGAGACAACCAAGCTCATGCTTGCTCGTGGAAATACCAACTTCAAAATGAGTGAGATTTCTGATAGAGCTCGTCTTTCAAAGGGCGCGCTATATTACTACTTTTCTGATAGAGAGGCCCTTTTGCAGGCAATCTTTGACGAGAGCGTTGATGAGCTTGCAAAAGATATTGCGCATACCATTGGTAATAAGCCTGCCTCAAAAGAGACGCTTCATGCAATCATCGCTCAACTTGCTGCTCATATTTTGCCTGACTCACCTTTGGTTTTGGCTTTAATTAACAAGCTTGCAAGCTCTGAGCAGGCACTTATTACCAACATTGAGGGCCCACTTTCTCGCGTGGTTGTTCTCCTTGCTAACCAGCTTGAGATGGGAAAATTGCAAGGCTTTATTCGCCAGGGTGTTGATTCAAGACTTGCTGCCTGTTCTATTACGGGTGCATTGGTTCTCTCGGCCATTGGCCTGATGGGAGAGCGTCGCGGTGCGGAGGGTTCTGATGAGCTTGCACAGAATCTGCTCGATATGACACTTGCTGGTATTGGAATAGACGAATAATAGACGAGTAATCAAACGCGTTTTTGCATAATGCCAGTTTAACTATGCAATTTAAAGAGCGCCCTTGTGGTGCTCTTTTTTACAATTTTCTTGACTGATCCTGCTCAAAAGTGTCTTTGGTGGGTATAGTAAGAGTGGTTGCGCGTAGAAGAACGCAAATATTCTGCGTAAGCAGAGAAGCCATGCGTGAAAGGACAGTTCATGGCACACAAAAACTATTTGTTTACCTCAGAAAGTGTTACTGAGGGACATCCAGACAAGGTTTGTGATCAGATTTCTGACGCAATCCTTGATGCAATCCTGGCAAAAGAGGCGGAGCTTGAAGAGCGTGGGTACGTTTCTCCAAGTGGTGTTCCTGCTTGCTTGGACAACGTTCGTTGTGCATGTGAGACTTTTGCTACTACAGGAACTATTGTGGTAGCAGGAGAGATCCGCACTCAATCCTACGTTGATGTCCAGGAGATTGTTCGTAATACTCTCAGAAATATTGGCTATGACCGCGCTAAGTATGGTTTTGACTGCGAGACCTGCGGCGTTTTGAGCCTTATCCATGAGCAGAGCCCCGATATTGCTCAAGGCGTTGATCAGTCCTATGACACACAAGCAGGACGTACTACCGATCCGCTTGATCTTATCGGCGCAGGCGATCAGGGCATGATGTTTGGCTTTGCATCTAACGAGACCGATGTTCTTATGCCAATGCCAGCTTACCTGGCTCAGCGTCTGGCTCAGCGCCTTTCAGAGGTGCGTAAGTCTGGCGAGGTTGAGTACTTGCGTCCAGATGGTAAGACTCAGGTTACCGTTCGTTATGAGGACGAGAAACCCGTTGAGGTCACCGCTATTGTTGTTTCCACGCAGCACGCTCCAGAGATTGAGGACATGTCCGTTATCAAGCAGGACATGATTGACCACGTTATTGCTCCTGTTATGAGCGAGGTCAACATTGCTTGGGATAACGCTGACATTTACGTTAATCCAACTGGTCGCTTTGTTGTTGGCGGACCTATGGGAGACACAGGTCTTACCGGTAGAAAGATTATTGTTGATACCTATGGCGGTATGGGCCGTCATGGTGGTGGCGCTTTCTCTGGAAAGGATTGCACCAAGGTTGACCGTTCAGCAGCATATGCAGCGCGCTGGGTTGCCAAAAACGTCGTAGCAGCAGGCCTTGCAAAGAAGTGTGAAGTTCAGCTTGCCTACGCCATTGGTGTTTCTCATCCACTGTCTATCATGGTTGATACCTTTGGCACTGGCATTGTTGACGATGCTGTTATTGAGCAGGCTATCGAGAAGGTCTTTGATCTTCGTCCTGGTGCCATTATCAGAGATCTTAAGCTGCGCCGTCCTATCTTCTCTAAGACAGCAGCATACGGACACTTTGGCCGCAAAGACCCAGACTTCACATGGGAAGCAACTGATCGTGTTCAGGAGCTTAAGGACGCAGTTTCTGCACTTCAGGCATAACGTTCTTACAAGGTAATCTTGTACAACCTCATAGAACCTTCTTCCAGCACCACCTCAAAACCTGGGGTGGTGTCTGTTATTTGCGTGATACCTCTGAAGGTTCCAGGTTTATAGGTACTGGTAACAGCGTTGGAGTAATCAACAACGTTGTTCAGAATAAGAACGTACTGCACGTTAAGGTCATGTGCCGTCTGAAGCACCTCAGGGTCGCTTGCAATGCGATTAAGTCGTTTACGAAGAATTGCGCTTGCAGGACGTTCTGAAGCGTCATAGCCGTTAGGGAAGCGCCAGAGCACATGTAAGTCGTTAGTGCCATATGCCCAGAGGCTGCCATCTTGAGGTAGGTTTGCAATAACGGCACCCGCAGGAACGGTAAGCTCCACGCGACGTAAAAACTCCAATTCTTCCGATGTCAAAATGTAGTGATCTCCATAGGCCTTCTCGGAAGCCTGTTTAAAGGCAGTAACGGCAGGAATTGGCTCTTCCGATTTAAGGTTTGGCATAGGAACCACATAGTTGAGCACAACCACACACGCAATAACTGCGCCAGCAATCAGAGGTTTAGCCCAAACAGTACAAAAGACGCAGGTCTGAGCTTTGGTCTGAGTCTGAATTTGGTGCTGAGTAGCTTTTTCTCGCCAAGAGGCAAACGTTTCCAGAGCAGCCCCGGCAAGGGTGGCCAGGCCAAGCGCTGCTAGCGGAATTGCCATAATGACGCAGCTTGCCGCAATGCGGAATGGATCGGTATACCAAAATCCTGAGAGATATCCCTTCAGAGGAACGTCAAACGTAATAATAAAAATGCAGAGTATAGACAGGTACATAAAGGCAGATACCATCCATCGAGCCTGCTTGTGCTTAAACGTCCAGACAGCGCCTACAAGCACGCAGATTGAAAGTATCGGTTGTGGAGAAACAAGCTCTCCACCTGCGTACGACTGTCCAATAAAGTCCATACCAAGAGCGTGCAAAATAGCATCTTGCAGGCTTGAGTAGGCGCTCCACCAGAAATTGAGAGCCACGCCTCGAACAATCAAAACGTAGTAGAAAACAGACCAAATAACCAGCGCAAAGATAAAGAATACGTATGCCAGCGTAACAGGCTTGATTTGTTTTCCAAAGAGAACAACTTTGCGTTTTGACTCTCCAATGCGCGCAAAACTCCAAGGTAGAAGCACAACAATTGACGAGAAAATCGTGGAAGGATGCAAGATAAAGAGGGTAATCAAGCCAAGAACAAATATGACAATAAGCCAGATGAGGTCGTGTTTTGGTGTTTTTGAGCGAGTCATCTGCATAAAAATCCACCAAATAGAAGGCATTACACAGAAGGCTACGGTGTTAGGAAAGATTGGTCCATAGATGAGAAGCGACCAAGGGAAGACAAAGAACGCTAAGCAAATAAAAGCTCCACTGATAAGCGCAATGCGATGTTTAGGAAGAACTTTTGCAATGAGTGAGCAGATTGAGAGCGGAAAGATAATTGCTGCACTGACAAAGTTGAGTGCATTACCTGCAATAGGCACTGTGGTAGAAACAAGTTGTGTTGTTAAAGCAACTATGATGTTCCAACCCGAGGGATAAAATCCTGAAGAGCCCGGTTCCCAAGGAGTAATGGCAGTTTCGACGGTGCTATAAAAGTCATAGTGAATTGATGAGTACTTTTGAGACTCAATCATTGCTTGCGTGACATCTAAGTGATGCACAATATCCCAGCCCTGTACAAAGGAGCTGGCAGACGGCAGGGTTGGTAAGAAGAGAAGACCTACGGTAAGAAGACCAATTGCAACGTACAGAAGAGGCATCCAGAAGGGGAGTTCTTCGCAGATGAATGCTGGTACAAGGCTAGTTGATTGCTTGACAGTGCGTATTACTTTGGATTTGTTGGGCTTCTCGCCACTAAGGTCTTCTTTGTGTTTGGCTGCAACATAAAAAACGTAGCTATTGACTAGAACTGCGATAAGCAGCGGAACAAGAACCATTACAGCCAAGGGGATGGGGATATTCAGTGCGCTAAAGATTTCTCCCTCAATAAAATAGAGTGCGCAGCTGACCAAAGGAGCACTAACAAGTGCCCAGGGCTTTGGCATGCCGGAAGCATGCAACAAAATGACGCCCGGCACATAGAGCAGGGCAACAATGACAACTACACTTTGGAAGAACTCAAGCCACATCCTGATCCAATCAAGGTGTTAGTAAAAATTCTTATACTTCTGGGTCACACGACTGGGCGTGACTGTTATTTCAAACAGACTGGTCTATTTTACGATAGAAGCAAAAGTGGCGTTGAGATAAACAAAAAGGACTTCCGAAGAAGTCCTTGAACATTTGGTAGCCCGTACCAGATTCGAACTGGTGATCTCCGCCTTGAGAGGGCGGCGTCCTGAACCGCTAGACGAACGGGCCATGTATGACTGGGAGGACATGGCTGGGATAGAGAGAGTCGAACTCCCGTTGACGGAACCAGAATCCGCTGTCCTACCACTAGACGATATCCCAAGATGTCATCCGTGCGCATCAGCGCGAGAAATAACTATAAAGGAGACTCGTCAGAGATGCAAGCAATAATTTCAAGAAATTCTGTTTGCAGCAAAAAATATTATACAAAACGCATCTCTAAGCGCAAGGAACGTCTCTAGTATTTGAGCCGAGCATGCGTTCTGCATCAATAAGCGCCTGGTCAAGAGGGGCACAGCCGGTGCAACTTGCGCATGCGGTAGGAGCGCTTGGAGTTGCGGCAAGACCACCTTTAGCTGTTTCTCTGAGAGAAACGGGGAGTGCGGCGCCAACTTCTGCCATAGCGTGTGCAACCTCATCAAACGGGATAGGGTTACCAACGCCCGCAAGAGCAAGCTGAGAAGAGCTTACGGCAGCAGCTACGCCAATAGCGTTTCTATCTTGGCAAGGATACTCAACCAGACCTCTCACGGGGTCACAGACTAGTCCTAGAAGGTTAGAGATGGCAATAGAAGCAGCGTCCAAGCACTGTTGAGGAGTGCCACCCAAGAGTTCAGTCAGTGCAGATGCGCTCATGGCAGCAGCAGATCCAACCTCTGCCTGGCAGCCGCCCTCAGCGCCAGAAACACTTGCGTTGGTGGTTAGGATGGCTCCAATAGCACTTGCATTCCAAAGCGCAGAAATAACTTGCTCGTCGGTGGCACCAATCTCTTCTGCTACCGAGATAAGCGATCCTGGTACAACGCCAGAAGCGCCTGCAGTAGGAGCGGCAACAATAACACCCATGGTTGCTGAGCGCTCAAGCACAGCCATAGCGTAGGCTACGGCTCGTGTTTGCGTGGTGCCCATAAGTGCACTTGAGATTGCTGTTGGGGTGTTTGCTACGGTTTTGGCCTGGCCGTTGAGCAGACCACCAATGGACTGACGAGGCGTCTTAATAGTGTCGTGAACCTCATCGCGCATGATTTCTAGAACGTGAGCCATCTCGGCGTCTACGTCTGCATCTGGTCGCAGGTCCTTCTCGCGCTGGCGCATTATCTGGCCAATGGAGGCTCCCGTCTTAGAGCATCTGGCGAGAAGATCTGCGCCGTTGTCAAACGCCCCGGAAAGCACGTCGTTTGTGACCTGAGGAGCGGCTCCTGGAATGGAAACCTGCGCGGCATAGGAAACGTGAGGTGCCAGCTGGAAGAGATCCAGGACTTTCTGCTCAATGGGCTCGTCAATCTCAAAGACGGTGTGGGCAAAGCCACCGCGCTCTGAGCGGAAGGTGCGCATAGTTGCAACATTGATGTTCTGCGTAGCCAAAATGGTGGTGAGAGCTGCAAGAACACCGGGTTTATCGCGATGTGAAACAAAAATGGTGGGCATATCGCCAGACATGCGAATGCGTACGCCGTTAACGCCAGAAATGCGAATGCGGCCGCCACCAACGGACTCGCCCATAACGGAAACGTGGACGTTGTCTGCACCGTAGAGGTGAATTTCTACGGTGTTTGGATGCAGAGTCTCGTCGTCACCTTTCTCAATAACGCTGTAGTTGAGGTGGGCTTCTTCTGCCAAGGTGAGCGCTTCACGGACACGCGTATCGTCTGGAGCAAGGCCCAAGATGCCTGCAATCAGAGCGTAATCGGTGCCGTGACCAAGGTGGGTATGAGAGAAGGAGTTGTAGAGCCAAAACTCAACGCGCTCCAGCTGCTTTGGTGCAAGTGAGCGTGCAACCAGGGCAATGCGCAAGGCTCCTGCTGTGTGCGAGGAAGAAGGACCCACCATAATGGGGCCGAGGACCTCAAACGCAGACATAGAAATCATAGCTACTCCAAAACTAAACAAACGATAACGATAAAAGAGCTGCAAAACCATCTGTTTTACAGCTCTTGTGTGGTTTTACTTTTGATACCCACTTACGCTTGGAAGAATACGCGGCAGGCATGCATTCACGCGTTATTTGCAAAGCTCCAGAGCGCGCTCAAGGCGAGCAAGGCAAACCTCACGACCAAGAAGCTCCATTGACTCTCCAAGAGGAGGGGAGACCATGTTGCCGCACTCAGCAACACGAATGGACTGGAAGACAACGCGCTTCTTAAGGTCAAGCTGCTCTGGGAGCACTTCAAGGGCAGCGTCAATTGCCGCGGCCTTCCACTCGTCCTCAGAAACGCTCTCAAGAGCGGTCTTTGCAGCGCTCAGGACGGTAGCGCTCTGAGCAGCGTCTTTGGTAAGACCCTTCTCAACGCTCTTCTGATCAAAGGTGACGTTTGCACCCTCATATAGGAAGCGGGACTTCTCAATGACGTCTGGACTTACGGTGGTACGAGGACGAAGAATCTCGGAGAGCAAGTCATACCAGCCTGGACGAGTTGCGTAAATCTCTTCTGCGTCAGTAGCACTACCCTGAACAGGCTCAAGACCAGCGCCAACAAGCTCTGGAATCAGAACTGTCTTTGCAAAAGTCTGGTTGTCCATGTTGGCAAGATAGGTTGCATTAATCCAGTTCAGACGCTCTGGATCAGACTTAGCAGGGTTCTTGGAAACGTGATCCAAAGAGAACTGAGACGCTAAAACGTCGCGAGGAACAATGGTTGTCTCGCCGTCAAGCGACCAGCCGAGAAGGGCTAGGTAGTTGACAAAGGCATCTGCAAGATAACCCTGGTCACGATACTCCTCAACAGAGGTTGCGCCATGGCGCTTGGAGAGCTTCTTGCCGTCAGGACCCAAAATCATGGAGATGTGAGCGAAGGTTGGGACAGGTGCGCCCAGAGCCTCGTACACCATAATCTGACGAGGGGTGTTGGACAGGTGGTCATCGCCACGAATAATGTGGGTGATGCCCATGCCAGCGTCATCAACAACGGTAGCAAAGTTGTAGGTTGGAGTGCCATCGGAGCGGAAGATGATGAAGTCATCAAGCTCGCGAGCATTAAAAGTTACGTCACCGTGAACAGCGTCGTGAACAATGACGTCACCGCGGTCCAGAGGAACCTTGATGCGGATGGTATAAGGCTCACCGGCATCAATGCGGCGCTGAGCCTCTGCTGGATCAATGTTTCTGCAGGTACGCTGATAGCCCTGGAAGGGGTCGTGGCGCTCTTCTGCGGCCTTCTTGTCTTCAGCAAGCTTTTCTGGCGTGCAGAAGCAAGGGTAAGCCTTGCCCTCTGCCAGCAGTTTATTTGCTGCCTCACGATACAAGTCAAGGCGCTCGGTCTGGCTATAAGGACCGCAATCGCCGCCCTTATCGGGACCCTCGTCCCAATCAAGGCCAAGCCACTTCATAGCGCGCAGGATAATCTGAGTATTCTCTTCAGTTGAGCGCGTAGGATCTGTGTCATCAATACGAAGAATAAACTTGCCACCATTTGCACGAGCAAAAGCCCAGTTATAGATAGCAGTACGTGCACCTCCGATGTGCAGCTTGCCTGTTGGGGATGGCGCAAAACGTACTCTTACCTGCTTCTCTGACAAAACTCCTCCTTGGCAGTTATTTTCTAGCGAGAAAATCTAGTTTATGCATTCTTTAGTATAACGCTTGAACACAGGTAACCGACAACGTTGCCTAGTCTTCAAACATATTGTGGTCTGCAAACTCTGCTTGAACGGTGCGGATCATAAGGTCTACGTCTTCAAGTCCCAGGTGACGTTCCTTCTCGTCTGCTGCAAGGGTATGCCTACGACGTGCCCAATTCTCAAGCGCAGCAGGGGAAGACTCACGGGGAAGAGACCTAATCTCTGGGTCCAAGCGGCGGCAGATGTCGCGAGAGTCAATAACAATAATCTTGCCTGCTTTTCTAGCCTCTGCGTAACCATCAATGTTGAACATGAACCAAGAATCCTCAAAGGCAGCATTGTGGGCCATAAAAGGAATCTTTTTCATAGTTGCCAGCAGGGCCTCTTGGGCTTTCTTATCGTCTCTAAATGATTTTTTGCCCTCAACATCTTTCCAGGTAATCTGGTGAATATCGGCAAGAGGGACGCCTTTTTCTTTGTACATCTCTGGAATGCCAAAGTAAGCGGTGTGAGGCTCTACTGGAACGGTATTGCGACCAAGATTCCAGAACTCAAAGCCCACGTTAACAATGTAACCCAGCTCAGGGAAGCGCGACGTAGTCTCAATATCAATGCCCAAAACGGTGCCAGAAACGCTCTTCTCGACATACGCAATTTGCAAGTCGTTAAGAAGAGGACCTGCGGTTTTAAAGACAGCCTTAGGACGACGACGCTGCATCTTTGCAACAGCAGCCGCAAGATCGTCGTTTGAAAGACCGCGAGAAAGACCAACGCCTCGATGGTTTCTGAGTCTCTCCACGCCGTAGGTATCGCAGAGCGAGCGCGTTCTATCAGCAAGCTGCTGAATGACAGAAAACTCTACAGGCTCTTGGCCAAGTGGCGCTTCTTTCCAGGCATCAAGCAGCGTTTTAATGGCATCACAGTTTTTGTTAACCTCGCCGATGATGGACTGATCATCAACAAGAAGGCCAGGTATGACAAACGCATTAGCGTGCTCAATAGCTTGATTGATATCCATACACTCTCGCTTTGGTGGGTGAGAATTAGTTCAACATATAAGTATCTACCCTGAAGCGCGTATTCTTTGCGTCATTTTCTAGAAAGTGTGCGCCTCACTAAAAATGCGTGCTAGGCTGTTGAGTGCAACACAGTTCTATGAAAGGTTTTACGCATGTCTGATTTGAATGAGTCACTTGCTCTTTCTGAGGAGCTCCTTGCTTTTATTAAGCAGAGCCCTTCTATGTTTCATACCACACAAACCATCAAAGAGTACTTGCTAGAGAATGGTTTTACCTATCTCTCCGAAGGTTCTTCTTGGGATGTTAAGCCTGGCGGCTCTTACTTTACCACGCGCAATAATTCTTCAATTGTTGCCTGGAAAGTTGGCGAGAAGTACCGTGAGCCCCAAACCTCAAGCGCTGATGCCCCTTATCACTTCCAGCTTGCTGTTGCCCACGGCGATTCTCCAACCTACAAGGTAAAAGCTCAGCCAGAGCTTACCGGTGACGGCAACTCGCTTCGTCTGAACACCGAGGCATACGGCGGCATGCTTGATCACACGTGGTTTGACCGTCCTTTGGGTATTGCCGGTCGTGTGCTGGTCAAGGTAGGAAACAAGGTAGAGTCTAGGCTGGTCAACATCGAAGACGACGTTGTCATGATTCCAAGTTTGGCTATCCATCTTGAGCACAAAAATGGTCTCTCGCCAGAGTTCAACCGCGCTAAAGATCTGATGCCACTCTTCAGCGCTGGAGAGCTCAACCCTGGCGCATTTAACGCCCTGGTAGCAGATGCGGCAGGTGTGTCTCAAGAGGACATTCTTTCTCGCGATTTGTTCTTAGTTGATCACACGGGCGGCCGTATTTGGGGTGCTAAGAAGGAATTTGTTTCCGCTGGTCACCTTGATGACCTGCAGTGTGCCTTTGTAGCACTCAAGGCTTTCCTTGCGTCTTCAAATGAGCAGGACATCTCTGTATACACCTGCTTTGATAACGAGGAAGTTGGCTCAAACACCAAGCAGGGCGCTAAGTCCACATTCCTTAAAGACACGCTGCAGCGCGTTAACGCTACGCTTGGCTTTACGCAGGAAGATTACTACCGCGCGCTCTCGGCATCTTTGCTGGTGAGCTGCGATAATGCGCATGCGGTGCACCCCAATTATCCCGAGAAGCACGATGCAGCCAATAAGCCTTACCTCAATGGCGGCATGGTTATCAAGGAAGCAGCACGTCAGTCGTACTGCACAGATGCGTTTAGCCGCGCCATTGTCGAGGCTATCTGGAAGCAGCAAAACGTTCCTTACCAGGTCTTTGCTAACAGAAGCGACATGCCAGGCGGATCTACTCTAGGCAACCTCTCCAATATTCAGGCCAGCATGCACGCCGTTGACGTGGGCCTTCCACAGCTTGCTATGCACTCCGTGTACGAGACCGCAGGCACCAAAGACACGCTTTTGGGATACCAAGCACTCAAGGCGTTCTATGACACCTGCGTCTGCATCACCGATGCCGATTCGTTTGAGTTGAGGTAATACCTGGCGAGAAACCCCGTGCACTAGCTATACTTAGACATATTGCATATAACACATCACTTAAAGGAGTTCCATGTCAGAAAAACAGCTTACTGCTCATGATATGGAGCTCCTAACTTGTGCAGGTATTTACGTTGAACCTCAGGCGCTGAATGGTCCCGCGTTGGTATTTCCTATTTCAGATGGTGAAGGTGGAGACATACGCGTGCTGTGGCAGGGCGGTGCCTATGAGAGCGCTACTTACACAGATTCTAGAAAGAATCAGCTGGTATTTCCTTATCTTGAGCTGTACGACTTGCTGTTTGAAGCTGCTTGCCCCGTGCGCTCAGTCTTAATGATTGGTGCTGGCGGTTGCTCGTATCCTCGGTATCTAGTTGCTCATCATCCAGAGGTTTCTTGCGACGCACTGGAGCTTGATCCAAAAATCGCAGCTCTAGCTCATAGGTACTTCTTTGTAGATGAGGCTATTAGAGAAAGTAATGGCAGACTTCAGCTACAGGTAGCTGATGGCGTTGAGTATATAAAGAGCTTAGCTGCCTCTAATAACAAGCGCTATGACGCTATCTTAAACGACTGCTTTAGTGGAGAAGTTCCACCTGCAGCTATGATGACCAGTGAGTGGATGAGCCAGGTGTCACACTGCCTTACTCCCGGTGGAAGATATCTCACCAATGTGGTTTCTGCACAGGTGGGAGAGGGTGCACATCAGCTTGAAGAGCTCATGGATGCTGCTCGCACTGCGTTTGAGCAGGTAAAAATTGTACCTTTGGATCCAGAAGCAGACCCGACAGAGCCAGATAATCTTATGCTTGTTTGCCAGCGCGCTTAAGCGCGGTAAGCGCCAGCTTTTGGATATTTATTAGTCAAAAGTTTTTAGTGACGTTAATGAATTAGCATTGATAAAAAAATGAAGTGTAAAATAGAAGCTGCTGATTTTAGTTTTTGAATGATTCTCGTTTGGACACACCGTAAATTGAATTCTTTAGTCTAGTTCAGTGCACTTGATTGGAGATATGAATATATGAAAGAATCGTTTTTATCAATAAAAGAAATCTTTCATATTGGTAATGGAAAAATCAATGCACTAGTTTTTCTCGCCGTTTTAGCGGTTCTATCATCATTTCTTGAGATTTATTCGATTCAATATATGCAGTCACTTTCTGAAGTTTTTAGTACATCGGTTACAAATAATCTTTTTCAAATTGGTTTTATCTGCGCTAAGTTTTTGATGTTAATTGTGTTTTCAACAATAGTTAGAAATTACTTTTGCTTTAGAGTCTCTATTTTTTCAAATGACATCATTAAAAATGTAAGAGAAAAAGCGTATTCAAAACTTATTGATATGGAATATGAATTAGCGATAATTCATGACAATGCGTTTTATATTAATTTGATAGACAATAACGTAAATAGATTAAGCTTAATCTTTTCAACAAGTTTTTTTACTTTGTGTTCAGATATATTCGATACAGTGTGGATTTGCTTTTTTATGACACAAATAAATATCACTTCATTATTTATTTTAGTAATTGGCATACTGCCATTAGTTTTAATTGGCAACATATCGGCATCTGAGCAAAAAAAGTTTGCAGAAAATACAATCAAACTCAATGAGGATTTGATTGAAAAGATTAATGAAACTAATGACAATTTTGCATATATTAAAATATTTAAAGGCAAGGAGAGAGAGGACAATCGTTTTAACCGTATAAATATTGATATTTTGGAGAACGATAATTTATCAAGTGCGGCACTTAGTATCTTCTTTGTTATAGAAAAAAGCGTTCGATATTTATTTGTTGCGATTTCATTATTCTTTTTATGTAAAGATGTGTTAATGCAGGATGGAAATTGGATGCTTCTTATCCCGTTTTTGCTTTACGTACAAAGATTTTATAATCCATTTTCAAATTTGAATAAGTATTCTCAGTTAATTCAAAAATCCGTTTCAAGTGCAGATAAGCTTATAGATTTTATAATCTCGAAGCCAGCTGAAGAGATCTCAACTATCCATTTTATTTCTGATTCATCTGAATCAGAAATAGTTTTGACCGGCATATCAAAAAATTATGAATCTGAAGCAATTCTTGAAGATGTCACTTTTAGATTTAAAGAAGGAGTCAACTTAATCGACGGAAAAAGCGGTGTAGGTAAATCCACTTTGATAAAAATACTTTTAGGCTTAATCAAATCTTCGAGTGGAGAAGTGACTATTTATTCTCGAGAAGACGACTTGAATTTGTACTCATATTCAGGACAATCGAATAAACTGTTTAATTTATCTGTGATAGAAAATTTAATGTATCCTAAAACCGTAGACCATCTCTCATCATCGGAAAGAATGAAATTAGAGAGTCTACTAGATGAATTTGGATTCAGAAAAAGCCTATTGAATAAAGATATTGCTAAAGAAGGTGAAAATCTTTCTGGAGGTGAAAGAAAGAGACTGTCTATTCTTAGAGCACTGATTCGTCCGTCAAAAGTTGTGATACTTGATGAACCATTTGCAAACTTAGACCCGAACAATATTGAAATTATTGCTCAGAAATTACAGGATCTTTCTAAGAATAGAATCGTTATTATTGTTTCTCACGAAACCTCTTTTCCCGCTTCTTTAAAATTTAATACGCACTTGACTATTAGTGGTACCTAAAGGTTTCTTTGGTTTAAATCATTCTCAAGATTCAGAGGTAGATCCAACAGAGTCAGATAACCTTATGCTCGTTTGTCAGCGCGCTTAAGTGCGGTGAGCGCAAGCGCAAGACAACTGCTCATCAGTACAATGCCAATGCCAAAGAGCACTAAGAAACCGTGGGCTGAGCCGTCTACAATCAAGCTCCAGATAATGAGCGCGCACGCAGAGACAAAGCTGCTTACGCCTGCAATTCTTGAGTAAATAAGAGTGGAATCTTTTTTACCAAAGACCGCACGTACCAAAAGTGGCGAGCCAACCGTTGTAAGGGCATAGGCAATTCCAAAAAGGAAGGTTCCT
>CAUTIE010000008.1:0-45662 GCA_963538475.1 uncultured Atopobiaceae bacterium | reverse complement strand
GATAGCGCTCGAGCCATTTACCAAAAATGACCTTCTGCTGGTTGCCGCCAGAAAGGCTTGAAATCAAGTCTGATGGACCCTGAGCCTTGGTGTTCATAACCTTGAGCTCATTGACAGTAGCTTTAGTCATCTTAGGATCAGAAAGAATTGGGCCAGCCTTATACTGGTTCAAGTTTGCAATGGTTGTGTTAAACGTCAGGTCACCCTTAAGGAACAGGCCGTTTGCCTTGCGCTCCTCGGTAATCATGGCAAAACCGTGATCCATTGCCTCTGCGGCTGTCGAGAAGTTCATAAGGTGCTCGTTGACGTAGACACGACCGGCAGCTCTAGTTCTTACACCAAAGATTGTTTCAAGAAGCTCTGTTCTACCAGCGCCGACAAGACCATACAGACCAAAGATCTCACCCTTCTTTACATCAAAAGTGACATCCTGAAGGTATGGCTCATATTTAGTTGAAAGGTGCTGAATAGAAAGATATGTCTTACCAGGTGTGTTAGTAACATCTGGGAAGCGATTCTCAAGTGAACGGCCAACCATTGCCGAGATAAGCTCATTCATGTTGGTCTCATTTGAGCGCTTGGTCATAACAAGCTTACCGTCACGAAGAACTGAAATGTCGTCGCAAATCTCAAAGATCTCATCCATCTTGTGAGAGATGTAGACCAAAGAAATTCCCTGCTCCTTGAGCATGTGAATCATCTCAAAGAGTTTCTCGACCTCTTGAGTCATAAGTGAAGAAGTAGGCTCATCAAGAACAATAATCTTAGCGTTGTAAGAAATTGCCTTTGCAATCTCGCACATTTGACGCTGAGATACTGACATGTTCTTCATAGGCTGTGTCAGGTCTACAGTCATACCAAGACGTCTGAAGAGCTCGTTAGCCTCTTTTTTCATGCGTCCCTCGTCGACAACACCCATTGCATTAACGGGATAGCGACCAAGGAACAAGTTATCTACAACATTTCTATCAAGGCACTGGTTAAGCTCCTGGTGAACCATAGCGACGCCATTCTCAAGTGCGTCTTTTGGTCCAGAGAAATTAACCTCTTTGCCGTCAAGAAATATCTTGCCTTCATCTTTTTGATACGTACCAAACAGGCACTTCATCATGGTAGATTTGCCTGCGCCGTTCTCTCCCATAAGACCCATAACGGTTCCACGGCGTACGTTCATTGAAATGTGATCCAGAACGCGGTTACGTCCAAAGGACTTGCTCATTCCATCAATTGTTAGAACGATATCGTTTTCTGTATCTGCCATGTAATCACCCCTTATCTCGCTAAGTTATTGCGCTTATTCGCGAGAACACCGGAGGAGAGCAGGTGTCTCCCCTCCGGTATTGTTTCGTGCTATCGACTACTTAATTACTTAAGCAGCTGGGTATAGGAAGAACCGTTGTCGGTCTTAACCATGTTGAATGCAAATGCATCGTACTCGTCAGGGTTGCCAAGACGGTTGGTAATGTTGGACTCAGTCTGGCCATCGCCTGCGATGAACTCAACGTTGAGGTTGAGCAGTGGAGCATACTTCTTGAGCAGTGGTACATAGGTTGAACCAAGGAAGTTGTCGCCAGAGTTGTAGGTGTTGAGCCAAACCTTCTTCTCTGGGTGCTTGTCTGCGCTCAGCTGAGCGGAAGCATCCTTGTAAGTAGTGGTTGCGTCAAGGTTATCCTTGTAGTTATCAGCGGTAACTGCAAGGTTGAGAGCGTAGTAAGAACGCTGCTCTGCAACATACTTGTAGTCCTTAGAGTCAATCTTGTTGCCAGCGTCGTCTGCGGACTCAATGCCGGTGTTGATGTCAGCGCCGTCAAGAGCATTGCGGAGCAGACGGAGAGTCAGGTAAGCCTGAACATCTGGGTGCTGGGAAATGGTGCCTGCATAGCCGTCAGCAATAGCTGCAACAGCGTCAGAGTTAGCGTCGTAACCAAAGGTTGGGACCTTCTGAGCCTTTGACCATGCGTTGAAGATGGACATACCCATACCGTCGTTGTTGGAAACAACAACATCAATCTGATCGCCGAAGGAAGAAGACCAAGCAGCAATTGCGTTACCAGCGGTTGCAGCATCCCATGTTGCACCAGCGGTGTTCTTCATCTCCTGAGAAGCAAGCTCACGGATGGTGTAGGACTTGCCGCCAACCTCAAGCTTACCGTCCTGAACAACAGAAGCGGAGCCATCGGTGTTGGTGCCTACTGGATCGGAAATAATCTTGCCGTCCTTCTCAACGCCAGTACCAAGTGCCTTACGGACACCACGAGTACGAGCGATAGAGTCGTTGTGACCGATGTCACCAATTGCAAGAACGTAACCAATGATGCCGTCCTTGTTACGATCAAGCTCAGCTGCGTGAGCCTTGATGTAATCAAGAACCATCTGGCCCTGGAGCTCTGCACCCTGAACTGCATCAAAGCCGACGTAATAGGTGTCCTTGTTGAAGTTAAGGGTGTTGGTATCAAGCTCACCGGTTGAGCTGTTGGAAGGCTGACGGTTGAAGAAGACAACAGGCTTATCCTTGTTCTCTACCTTTGCACCTTTAGCGCCTTCCTCTTTTTTCTCGCTAGGAGCGCAAGCTGCAAGAACGCTAGATCCACCAACGCTAAGAACGCCTAGACCACAGAACTTTAGAAAACTGCGACGAGACACATCCATAGTAGTGACCTTTCTCATTTGTTATGCCTTTTGCATAACACTGACCTTAATGAGTACGTTAACAAATCTCATCACAGCTCTTTGTGAGATGTCGCTCAACGGTTGTAGAAATACCGTAAGCGTTATGTTTTGTACCTTTTACGGTGTCAATTTTGAAGTTTTTGAGGATAAATAAAGAAAAACCGGTCAAATGACCAAATTGTCAAGAAAAGCGTCCTCTTCAAATCTGTGAATAAAAATCTGCCTAATACGAGAAAAGCAGAACGGTTCTTTAAACAAAAAAAGACCAGGCATTGCCTGGTCTTGAAAATTCTGGCTCCCCGAGCAGGATTTGAACCTGCGACACGCTGATTAACAGTCAGCTGCGCTACCGCTGCGCCATCGGGGAATATGTGTGCTTCTCAGCGGTGTTTAAGTATAGAGAGACATTCCAAACCATGCAAGCATTTTTTAGAAAAAATTTAGTCAAATTCTTCTTGCACAATCTCTTGCATACCTAAACCAAGAAGCTACTCCTCCATGTAGTCCTTAAGACGGCCGGACCTAGAAGGATG
The DNA here is from genome assembly GCA_963538475.1 of uncultured Atopobiaceae bacterium. Classification (GTDB taxonomy): domain Bacteria; phylum Actinomycetota; class Coriobacteriia; order Coriobacteriales; family Atopobiaceae; genus Lancefieldella. The sequence goes on along the minus strand of CAUTIE010000008.1, from coordinate 42,459 downwards.
ACGAAGCTTTGCCAAGGTCTTGGACTCAATCTGGCGAATACGCTCACGCGTAACTCCAAACTCCTTGCCCACCTCTTCAAGCGTGCGAGGGTGGCCATCCTCAAGACCAAAGCGGAACTTAATAACCTTACGCTCACGATCAGCAAGGCCGTCAAGAACCTGCTCAAGCTGCTCACGAAGCATTGAATCAGAAGCTGCATCTGGTGGAGCAACAGCTGAAGAGTCCTCAATAAAGTCTCCAAGCTGTGAATCTTCTTCTTCACCAATAGGTGTCTCAAGAGAGACAGGCTCCTGGCTAATCTTCTGAATCTCGCGAACGCGATCAGGAGACATACCCATTTCTGCGCCAATCTCTTCTGGGGTAGGATCTCTACCTAGATCTTGCAGAAGCTGACGCTGAACACGGATGAGCTTGTTGATTGTCTCTACCATGTGGACAGGAATACGAATGGTACGTGCCTGGTCTGCAATAGCACGGGTAATTGCCTGACGAATCCACCAGGTAGCATATGTTGAGAACTTAAAGCCCTTGGTGTAATCGAACTTCTCGACAGCACGAATAAGGCCCAGGTTACCTTCCTGGATAAGGTCAAGGAACAGCATACCGCGGCCAACATAGCGCTTTGCAATCGAGACAACAAGACGAAGGTTTGCAGAAATAAGCTGCTGCTTAGCATCAAGTCCTACAGACTCAATACGCATGAGGCGGCGCTGCTCTGCGCGGTTAAGCTCGATGAGGCCATCTTCAAAGTCCTCCAGCTTCTGAGAAGCTGCAGTACCTGCCTCAATCTTCATAGCAAGGTGAACCTCTTCTGATGCGGTAAGCAGGTCTACCTTACCAATCTCTTTAAGATACATGCGGACAGGATCGCCGGTAAGCATAACCGTAGTGGTGTCTGAACGGCGAGCACGAGCGCGAGAAGAACGTTTTGGCTTGGAGACTTTTGCCTTAGAAACAGAGCGGAGAGCCTCTTTGACCTCGCGAGCCTCATTTACGGCATCAAAATCTTCATCATCTTCATCTTCAAAATCAGAAGAGTCATCCAAGTCATCATCGGATGAAAAATCGTCCTCTACGGCGTCATCTTCAATGGCGAAAGAAACGGTTGCTTCAGATGCGGTAGTAATCTCAACACCTTTAACGCGCAGCGAATCATACAGGTCAGAAAGCTCATCATCGTTAACGTCAACGTCACGAATGGCAACCTGAATATCGTCTTCGCTGATACTACCGTTAGACTTTGAAGAACTTACCAGATCATCAACAATTTTAGTAAGCTCATCTGAGAGTTTGACCTCTTCATTTGCCTTTTTTGCAGCCACAAATATCCTTTCGATAGATTAGCGCAAATCTTTATACCCAAAAGTTTCTCTACCTAATCAAACTACTCATTTTAATTTATAAAAAGTCAGATGAGTAGCATCCCCATAAAATGAGTATTTTCTACTGCCCCGAAGTAAGCCTCTTGCCTAATTCCAACGCTCGTGTCTGAAGTGCTTGTGCGGCGGCAAGCTGCTCTTCTGCTAGAGTTCCGTCAGAAGACTCCCCTGCATAAGAACTGGAGCGTAAATTAGAACGAATTTCTCGCAATTTGCGCTGCACCGAGTAGTAGTCAACAGTGTCCACAATAAACTCAAGTGAGCGACGCGTATCAGAGTTGCCCTCAGATATCACGCGACCAGACGAAAGAATAGCTGCCGCATTTGGCTCAACAGCTGCAGCTGCAGCAACTACCTGCGCTGGTGTAGCTCCCTCTGGAGTAGCAAGCATTGCCCATGCCATAGTTTGGTGGCGAGCATCAGCCCACACAAAGTCTGCGATACGATCTTGATACTCTCGCACCAAGGACAGATTTGTTGCCATGGCGCTTAAGAGCTCAAGCTCTGAGTTAACCTGTCTTCGGTCCTCCGCGGAAAGTCCCTGCGAACCGTGCGAAACATAAGTATCAGCAGGAACACCATACGAAGATGAATCATCATACGGTGGCACCTCGTCATACGGTGAAACATCATCGTATGAAGGACCGTCAGTATACGTTGAAGTCTTAGAAGTTGAGTTGTACGAAGAGTTGGCCGCACTCTTCTGAGGCTGTTTACGTGCTGCCTTTGAAGTGCGAGAATCCAACGAATCATCTTGAATAGGTGCAGCTTTAATTGCGCGCTTTGCTTCCTCAACATCAATATGAAGCAGGTCAGACACACGAAGTGCATACTCGCTCAGAAGTACCGATGTCTTGAGTGGAGCCAATAAGGATGCTAGAGCCTCAAGCGCCTTGACTCGACCACCAGGCACGGATAAGTCAAACTGCGCGGTTGTGGCATCAAAGACAAAGTCCATGAGTGGACGAGCAGAGTCTAAGATAGGACGCAGCTTTTCTGCACCAGATTCGGCGAGAAACTCCATGGGGTCCTGATTATTGGGCAAAACAACGCAAAGAAAAGCAGCAGTTGTTTTATCGATAAATTTAATAGCACGCGCGGCAGCGTGTTGACCTGCGGCGTCGCCATCAAACATGCAAATAATTTTGCGTGCACGCTGGCGATCAATAAGCTTGACGTGCTCAGACGTAAATGCGGTACCAAGAGCTGCCACAGTGTTAGTAAAACCAGCCTCGTGCATGGCAATAACATCTGTGTAGCCCTCGCAAATAATGGCCTCAGACTGAGCGGCAATAGTCTCTTTTGCCACGTCGTAGGCAAAGAGGTGTTTACCTTTATTAAAGACAGAAGTGTCCCTAGTATTTAGATACTTGGGAGCGTTTTCTACCTTTTTAGTAATTCGGCCACCAAAAGCAATGGTTCTTCCCTGTTCATCATGAATTGGGAACATCACGCGGTCATAGAACCAGTCGCTAATGCGACCATTACGCTCAACGGCAAGGTTGGCAGCAATCATCTCTTGCGTGGTAAAGCCACATTTGCGCAGGTGCGCCACAAGCGCGCCTCTACCAGGCGCATATCCTAGCTTCCAGCGCTTGCAGACAGCTGCTCCAAATCCACGACCAGAGAGATATGCACGCGCCGCCTCAGGACCTTCTCCCCTTCCACGCATAAGCATGGAGTGGAAGTAATTCTCGGCTTCTGTAAGGCACTCAATCAAGCGATTCTTGCGGGGACCCTTAGAAACATGAGCCTCTTCTGTAAGGGTAATTCCGGCTTTATCAGCAAGATATCTGATAGCGTCAGGAAAATCTAGATTTTCTCGCTTCATGACATAACTAAAGACGTCTCCACCTTCGGAGCAAGCGCCAAAGCAGTGCCAGAGACCCGTAGAAGGATTTATCTTGAATGAAGGGCTTTTTTCTTGGTGGAAAGGACAGCATCCCCAATAGTCCTGACCTCGGGGTTTTAGCTCAACTGTCTCGGAAACAAGCGTGACAAAATCTGTGGCTTGTCTTACGCGCTCTTTATCTTCGTCAGTTATCATCTTCCACCTCCCCGCTTCCTAAGTTATATGAAGTCGTACCCAGATTCTGGGCTACCCAATCTATATTTCCACGAACGGCACACTTGAGCTCTTCAAGCGAATCAAATTTTTTAGATTCCCTCAGTCTCTTCACAAATACCGTCTGAACCTCAGAATCATATAAGTTCCCGCTAAAACCTAGGAGGTTAGCTTCAAGTAAAGGTTCTGTTTGAGACTCAAATGACGGAGCTTTTCCCACATTAACCGCAGCGGGCCATGCTGTTGCGCCGTGAACCACATAGCACGCATACACGCCATCTTGAGGAACGCAATCACGCAGGTCAAGCGAAACATTTGCAGTTGGAAAACCAAAACCAGTACCCTGGCCTCGACCGTGTTTGACTACGCCACTCACAAAGTGCCAGCGGCCGAGCAGGCTTGCCGCCTCCTCAACTTTGCCCTGCTCAAGCAAACCCCTAATACGAGTAGCAGAGATTTTCTGTCCACCTGAGCAAAAGAGCTCATGGGCGTGAACTTCAAAGCCATGCTTATGCCCAAGCGAGGTTAGCAACGCGCTTCCTTCAGCTCCTTGTGCGCCCAAGCCAAAGTCAGAACCCACATGAACGGACACAGCCGAAACGCTTGGAAGCAGCTTGTCCTCAACGTATTGCGTAGCGCTCAATGCCGCAAACTCGCGGGTAAAGTGGTGCACCAAGATGCCATCCACTCCCCATGCGGCAAGTGCACGAAGTCTATCTTCTCCCGAGAGCAACCGCCGAGGTGATCCATAAAACAGTACCTCAACAGGGTCTGGCAGAAACGTCACAGCCACAAGTGGTACATTGCGAGCTTCGGCGTCCTTTTTTGCGCTGGCGAGAAGCCCTTGGTGGCCCTCATGAAGTCCGTCAAAGACACCAAGCACGCACACGCAAGGTTGCTTGTAGCAGTCAGAACGCAATGTATAGAAGTCGGCATCACCAAGCTCAAGCGGAGCTGGCAGATGACTTCCATACAAAACGGATTGTGCTATGCGTTCTACCTTGTTCACGTGCGTCCTTACTTACACAAAATACCTTGAGAGAAGTTAGTCTGGCAGACTAAACAGGAACCCTGCCTTGTCCAAATTCCCACAAGAGCATCATTCCACACAAGGCTGACCAGCGAGTTATGAGCAACCTCAGAGAGATCTTCTGGAATACCAAAACGTTTTCCAACCTCAACACACTTGTATTCTGCTGCAGTCAACCTGTGCACAGGGTATCCCAGAACCTCAGTTGGATTGAGGCGTTTAGTTTCAAGCACCTGAGCTGGGCTTTGTTCAAGCTCTTCTAATAAAGCGCAGCTACCGAGCGTGATTGGACCAGAAAACGTCCTTCTCAGGCCACTAATATGAGCCTCTGTTCCAAGAGACTGACCAAGGTCTCGAGCAATACTTCTAATGTAGGTGCCTTTTGAAACGTCAAACGCAACCGTCCATACCAGTGATTCATCCGTAGTAGAAGGTTTACGCACTGCCAAAAGAGTAGCGTCGTAAATAGAGACTCTACGAGCTGCAAGCTCTGGAGTCTTACCTTCACGAACAAGCTGATAGGCACGTTTGCCATCAACTGAGATTGCAGAAACTGCAGGTGGAAGCTGGTCTACCGTACCCACCAGCTTTGCGCATGCAGCACGAGCAATCTCTTCATCATAGAGACTTTCTGGGACAGCAGCAGTGGCTACGACCTGACCTTCTGCATCATCGGTTGAGGTACGAGCCCCAAACGAAATGTCGGCTACATACCCCTTACGGTCAAGCGTCAGAAGGCCCAAAAGCTTTGTGGCAAGGCCAATGCCCACAACCAGCACGCCGCTTGCATTAGGATCCAAAGTGCCTGCGTGTCCCACGCGTTTCTCGCCAAAAGCACGACGAACGCGAGAAACCACGTCATGGCTGGTCAGCCCAAGCGGTTTGTCAACTGCAATAAGTGCGTTAATTCCACTAGCTCCTCGCTTCACCTATGACTCCTTGTCAAGGGCGAGAAGATCGATGAGCAGAGGTACTATCTGGGTAAACACATCGTCAATAGTGCCTTCAGCGGTAAAGCCTGCGGCAGCAGTGTGTCCACCGCCACCCATTTGACGAGCTACGCCAGAAATATCTAGCTGAGACTTGGAACGCAGATTGCCACGAACTTTTCCGCCGTCAACCTCTTTGAGGAAGAGGGCGATCTCTGTTCCCTCAACACAGCGCACAACATCTACCAGGCCATCCATCTCTGCTAGAGGAACACCTGATGCAGAAAGATCTGCGGTAGTAACGTAGCTGTAGGCAACACGACCCTCACCAAAGGTGCGAATACGACCCATAACCTTTGCGGCAAGGTGAAGGTAAGCCAAACGATCACTCTGATAGACATGAAGTGCAATCTGAGATGGAGAAGCGCCTGCTTCTACCAGCAAACTTGCAACCTCAAAAGCCTCGCCGTCAGCGTTTTGGTACTGGAAACGACCAGTATCAGTTACCAGGGCACACATAAGGCATTGTGCCTCTGAGGGAACAAGTTCTGCGCCCAAATGACAGGCAAACTCGGTGATAATGACACCGGTTGCCGCTGCATCAGGACGCACAAGTCCTGCGTTCCAATACACGTTGTTGTATGGGTGATGGTCAAGCACTGCTACCGTCTTGGAGCGCTCCATCAGCGCTTCTGCATCAGCCAAACGTCCTGCAGTAGATAGGTCTACGCAGATAAAGAGGTCTGGAGTACCCTCGTACTTATTTGCAGGGACAAAGCTCTCAGTACCAGCAAGAAACTTGTAAATACGTGGTACTTCCCCATCAGCATCTGCCAAAAGATTAGTGACAGTTTTGCTAGGCCATCTTCTCTGAATAATGGAAGAAAGTGCTAATCCAGAGCCAATAGCATCTCCATCAGGAGAAGTATGTGCGCAAACAACGATTGACGAGGCCTGCTCAATAAGAGCAATAACCTCGTCAAACTCTGGACGACTGACTTTTGTATTCAGTGACGTCACTTACTTACGCCTCCTCGTCAGAATTCTCTTCATCAGAAGCTAGAGGGTATCCAAACTCGTCTTTCTCGACACCAAGAGTTGGTGGAACTACCTCAAGCGCCTGAGCAATGCGCTCAGCCTCATCGGTAGTGGTATCAATCTTAAAATCAAGCTCAGGAGTTACGCGCCAGTTCAACGCATGACCCAAAAGCGAGCGAATCCTACCCTTTGCACGCTTGAGAGCTGCGAGGACCTTCTCGTAGCGATCAGGCTCACAGCTGACATACGCGCGCATAAAGGACTTATCGACCGAAACCTCGCAGCTTGTGACGGTCACAAGCTGGAGATCAGGGTCGGAAATTTCAAACAAAAGGATCCAGCTGAGCTTTTCTCGAGCAATCTCATTAGTACGACGAGAAAACTGATTCTGTTTCATGCTGTCCCTTCTTACTCGGTACGAGCCACCTGCTCAATGCGATAGCCCTCGAGCTGGTCGCCAGGCTTGATGTCCTGGAAGTTCTCAAGGCCAATACCGCATTCGTAGCCGGATTTAACGCTCTTAACGTCGTCTTTGAAGCGCCTGAGCGATGCAATCTTTCCATCGTAGACAACAAAGCCGTCACGGATGAGGCGGATGTTATCGTCGCGGGAAATCTCACCCTCAGAAATCATGCAGCCGGCAGCAATACCAACCTTAGGCACCTTGAAAGTATCGCGAACTTCAGCAACGCCGGTCTGGACTTCCTGCTCAGTTGGCTTAAGCATACCAATACGAGCTGCGTCAATCTCTTCGATTGCCTTGTAGATGACGCTATAGGTTCTAATCTCAACGCCTACGCGCTCTGCAGCAAGCTTAGCCTTTGCATCTGGACGGACGCCAAAGCCAATGATGATTGCGTTGGATGCGTCTGCCAGAACAACGTCTGTCTCGGTAATGCCACCAACAGCAGAGTGGATGGTGCTGATACGAACCTCGGACTGGTCCATCTTGTCCAAAGAATCCTGGAGAGCCTCGATGGAGCCCTGAACGTCAGCCTTGATAATGAGGTTGAGTTCCTTGACGTCACGGTCAGCCATGGTGTCAAAGAGGTTCTCGAGGGTAACGTGCTTAACACGGTTCTGCTCTTCAATACGAGCCTTAAGGGCGCGCTGATCAGCAAGCTCACGAGCGTCGCGCTCCTCCTGGAAGACACGGAACTCATCGCCTGCGCCAGGAACGGTCTGCAGACCAAGAATCTCAACTGCGTCAGAAGGACCAGCGGTAGTAACTGCGTTGCCCTTAGGATCAAGCATTGCGCGGACGCGACCAAATGCCATACCAGCAACAAGAGCATCGCCGATGTGGAGTGTACCGCGTGTAACCAAAACAGTAGCAACAGAACCGCGACCGCGGTCAAGCTTAGCCTCAAGAACGTTACCAGAAGCAAAGGTGTCTGGGTTTGCCTTCAGCTCAAGGACATCTGCCTGCAAAAGAATGGTCTCGAGAAGATCGTCGATGCCCAAATTCTGCTTAGCGGAGATGTCAACAAACATGTTCTGTCCGCCCCACTCCTCAGGAATAACACCATACTCGGTGAGCTCCTGACGAACGCGGGTAGGATCTGCGCCTGGCTTATCAATCTTGTTGACAGCAACAACAATTGGAACGCCAGCAGCCTTTGCGTGGTTAATAGACTCAATGGTCTGAGGCATAACGCCGTCGTCTGCAGCAACAATCAGAATGACAATATCGGTAACCTTTGCACCACGAGCACGCATAGCAGTAAAGGTCTCGTGACCTGGGGTATCGATGAAGGTAATCTCACGGCCGTTAATGGTGACCTGAGAAGCACCGATTGCCTGTGTAATGCCGCCGGCCTCGCCAGCTGCAACGCCGGTGTGACGAATTGCGTCCAGAAGTGATGTCTTACCGTGGTCAACGTGACCCATGACGGTAACTACTGGAGGACGTGGCTTCAAGTCCTTAGGATCATCGTAGAAGGTGAAGGAATTCTCCTCTTCCTTGGACATAATCTTAATCTGGCGACCAAGGTCATCAGCAACAATCTCAATAAGCTCATCGGACATGGTCTCGGTAAGCGTCAGAGGGTTGCCAAGCAGGAACAGGCGCTTAATGATGTCATTTGCAGGAACACCAAGAAGCTCAGCAAGTTCAGAGACAGTTGAGCCCTGAGGAACCTTTACGGTATCAAGCTGGGAAATATCCTGGTCGTTTGCAAGCGCTTCTTCAATACGCTGCTCCATAGCAGCCTCTGCAGCCTGCTTCTGACGACGCTCTTTACGCTTTTTACGGCGGCCAGTGGACTCACGGCTTGCCTCTTCAATAGCAACACGAGCCTCATCCAAAACGCGGCTTCTGTTGTAAGCCTCAGCCTCACGCGCCATACGGCTATAACGGTCTTCTCCGTCATCTCCGCCGCGACGATTCTTCTTGCGCTTACCGTTTGGACGCTCATCAGACATGGAAGCGTCATCGCGCTCATTCTTGAAGTTATGACGAGAAGGAGCACCACTTGCCTCGCTTGCATTGGCGCGAGCGTGATTTCTTGGTCCCTTCTCGGCCTTCTTCTGAGCAGCAGACTCTGCAGCCTGCTGTTTCAAAACCTCTTCCTGCTGAGCAATCTGATCAAGCAGGTTGTTGAAGGAAGGAGCAGCCTTAGGAGCGGTGTCCTTTACGCGATTACGCTCAGCCTCTTCGGCCTCGAGACGCTTCTTCTCTTCCTCAGCGCGGCGGCGCTCCTCTTCTTTCTTACGAGCAGCCTCTTCCTTTGCGCGCTTCTTCTCTTCTTCAGCACGCTCAGCTTCACGCCTTGCCTCTGCAGCAAGACGCTCAGCCTCTGCTACCTCTGCAGCAGCCTTTGCCTCTTTGGCAGCAGCCTCTTCCTCGGCAGCCTTCTGAGCTGCGATTTCAGCGGCACGAGCCTCCATAATAGGCTGGAGTTTCTTACGAACAATAGAAATATATGCATCTTCAAGCGTAGAAGAAGCAGACTTTGCAGGAATCTTCATGTCCGCAAGGTGCTCGAGCAATTCTTTGCTCTGCATACCATATTCTTTGGCAAGGTCATGTACACGCATTTTTGCCATATATGAAAACCTTCCGGTTGACGGGATAGTTACAGGTAGTTGCCTAGATCAGTGAGTCTGGATCGGAAGAAATCTCTGCATTCTCCATGTCATCATGAATGCCACAGAAATCAGAACCAGGTCTTGCCATATTGCGGCAAGGAGTTCCGTTAGGGCTCACATACTTGCAACGATGAGCAATCTCTTCCTCGTCAACAGTCTCTTCAACAACCTCAGGAAGGTTGTTCAAAATGCTTGCAGCAAGGGACTCGTTCTTGATGTCAATGTGAAGGCCAGTCAGACGAGCGGCAAGGCGAGCGTTCTGGCCCTCTTTACCAATAGCCAAAGACAGCTGGTCATCAGGAACAATAACGGTTGCGTGTCCTGTGGCGCCATCAACAATAACGCGAGAAACACGTGCAGGTGAAAGTGCAGATGCAACGCAACGTGCAGCATCGTCAAACCAAGGCACAACGTCAACGCGCTCTCCACGGAGCTCAGAGACTACGGTGCGAACACGGCTGCCCTTAGGACCAACGCAAGCACCAACTGGATCAAGGCGCTCATCAACGGAAGAAACAGCAATCTTAGAACGGACACCAGCCTCACGAGCAATGGAGCGGATGCTTACAACACCGTCATAAACCTCTGGAACCTCAAGCTCAAAGAGGCGACGGATAAGATCTGGGTGAGTACGAGAAACAACAATTGGTGGACGCTGACGCTCACCACGAACTGCTGGCTGTGTTGCATTAGGATCGCGGACGTCAACGATAATTGCCTTGATGCGCTGGTTGTGAAGGTAGCGCTCACCTGCTGGACGCTCATCGCGCTCATCAGGGAAACGACGCTGGTCAAAGTGTGGAAGCTCTGCCTCAACGCCCTCACGAATCTTAATGATGGTGAAATCAGGAGTGGACTGAAGAACGGTACCAGTGATGATGTCACCAATACGACCGCGGAACTCATCATAAATCTGTGCACGAGCAGCGTTGCGTACAAGCGTCTTGATCTCTGCCTTAGCATGCTGAGCAGCAATACGGCTTGTGTCTGGAGGAGTTACGTCTACCTCATCAAACTCTGTGTACTCACCAGTCTCCTCGTCTGGCTCACCCTTAGGAACAAGCTCATAGACGTAGACACGGCCAGTTGCCCTATCAATGGTGACGCGAGCGCCAAAATCAAGGTGGAGGACGTCAGCATAGCTTTTTGCCAGAGACTGCTCCAAACGATCCAGCAGATACAACTCATCGATGTGCTTCTCCTGGCAAAGCAACATCAAAGCTTCCATCATTTCAGATGCCATGAATAATCCTCTCTATCTACTTCTTGGCTGGGGCCGAGAAATCAAAAACTGGTTTAATGACGCACTTCTTTAACTCAGACAAATCAACAGTACAGACCTCATCTTCTGTCTGGATTGAGATAGTTGTACCCTCAATGCCCAAGAGTTTGCCAGTAAATTTACGGCGCCCCTCTGTAGCAGTAGTCTGAAGCTGAATCTCTTCTCCCGCAAAGCGCTCAAAGTCTTTTGCACGACGAAGTGGACGTGCCATTCCTGGAGAAGAAACCTCCAAGGTAAATGATGCTGGGAAAGGATCAAGCTCATCGATGGTATCTGAGATCCATGAAGTCTCTTGAGCAACTTCATCAAGAGAAATGGTCTCTGCCTTCTCGTCATCATGGTCAATTCTTACTCTGACCACAGGATTCTTAGAAGAACCAACAATCTCAACATCAACAATATCAATGTGGTGATTGAGTGCAGCCTGCTCTAGTGCGGACAAGATTTTCTGTGTTGCACCTTCGTTTTGCATTTGACCTCCTCATCTACATACAGAAAGGAAGCGGGGTCAAAACTCAACCCCACTTCCAACTAATAACAACTACGTTTAGAGATATCTTACGAGATAAAGGGCTTCTCGTCAAGTGTTTTTGCTGTTAAGCAACGATATTCACAAGTCGTCCCTTAACTACAATAACTTTTTTAATCTCTTTGCCCTCAAGCTGATCGGCAATAGCCTCAGTTGCGACCGCAGTGAGTTCTTCCTCAGAAGCATCGGCAGAAACCTCAATACGAGCGCGGACCTTACCCTTGAGCTGAACAGCAATCTCTACGGTATTGCTCTTTGCCTGTTCAGGATCAAACTCTGGCCATGGCTGATGATAGACAGGAATGTCTTTGCCCAGAGCCTCATGGCTGAGCTCCTCTGCCCAGTGAGGAATGATTGGTGCCAGCATAGCTACAACGTCATTAGCAACCTTGTAGCAAAGTGCTGCATCTCTGGACTCTGCAGGAACCTCGTTGATATAGGCACTTGCCGCATTAACAAGCTCCATAACTGCAGAAATTGCGGTGTTGAACTGGCCCTTGTCAAACTCAGTGGTGCAACGGATTCCCATGGCGTTAAGAACACGGTTGAGCTCAAGTGACTGAGGGTCCAAGGTGGTGTGGTCGAGTACGGCAGAAGCATCAGCAGTACGAGAAAGCTCCCAAACTACACGCCATGCGCGCTTGATAAAGCGGTTTGCACCTGCAACGACCTTCTCGTCCCAGTCAAAATCCTTCTCTGGTGGAGCAACAAAGAGAATGGCAAGGCGCATAGTATCAGCACCATAAGGCTCAATAACAGAGCTTGGAGGCACAACGTTACCCTTTGACTTTGACATGGTGTCGCCGTGCTCATCCTTGACCATGCCCTGAGTCATCAGGTTCTTAAATGGCTCATCAATGTCAATCATGCCCAGGTCACGGAGGACCTTAGTAAAGAAGCGAGAATACAAAAGGTGCAGAATTGCGTGCTCAATGCCACCAATGTAGTTATCTACCGGCATCCAACGGTCCACAGACTCTTTGGAGAATGGTAGCTCGGTGTTGTGTGGATCGCAGTAGCGCAGATAATACCAGCTGGAACAGGTAAAGGTGTCCATGGTATCAGTGATACGCTTTGCAGGCTTTCCGCACTGAGGACAGGTGGTCTCTACAAACTCCTTGCACTCAGCAAGAGTATCTCCTGCTGCCAGGTCAAGATTGTCTGGAAGCGTAACAGGGAGCTGATCATAAGGAACTGGGACGTCACCGCAGCAATCGCAGTGAATCATAGGAATTGGATTGCCCCAATAGCGTTGCCTGGAAATGAGCCAGTCACGAAGACGGAACTGGACAGTTCTACGACCAACGTTGTGCTCAGTCAGATAAGCAACAACAGCCTCTTCTGCCTCAGAATGTTTACCACCACGGAGACCGGTAAAAGGACCAGACTGGACGAGAATACCCACGGTATCCATTGGTCCATCCCAGTCAACAGAGGTTACCTTGTACTCGGAAACTCCCTTGAGCTCCTCATAGATATCAGTTCCCTCTTCACAGATGATAGGAACAATAGGCAGGTCATACTTCTTAGCAAAGTCAAAGTCGCGTTTATCGCCTGATGGAACACCCATAACAGCGCCAGTACCATAGTCGAGAAGGACGTAGTCGGCAACCCAAATTGGTACGGTCTGTCCGGTGACAGGGTTAATTGCGTAACGGCCGGTGAATACACCGTGTTTCTCGCGATCTGTGCCCTGGCGATCAATGGAAGAAACCTTTACAGCCTCCTCGTGAAGAGCGTCAAAGGCAGCCTTGTACTCTGAATCCCCTACCAGCTCAGCAGCAAGCTTGGACTCTGGTGGAAGCAGCATGAAGGTACAGCCGTAGATGGTGTCTGCACGAGTGGTAAAGACGGTCATCTTGGTATCGGTTGGTGTGACACCGTCAGTATCTGCCAGGGTGAAGTCAATCTCTGCACCCTCGGAGCGTCCAATCCAGTTTGCCTGCATGGCACGAACACGCTCTGGCCAGCCCTCAAGCTGGTCAAGGTCATCAAGGAGCTCCTGAGCATAATCAGTGATGCGCAGGTACCACTGAGAGAGCTCACGCTTCTCTGGAACTGCACCACAACGCCAGCATTTACCGTTAACTACCTGCTCGTTTGCAAGAACGGTCTTATCGTTAGGACACCAGTTAACGGGGCTTGTAGCACGATATACCAGGCCCTTCTCAAGCATCTTGAGGAAGATCCACTGGCCCCACTTGTAGTACTCAGGATCGCAGGTGTTAAACATGCGGTCTTTATCGTAGGCAAAACCCATGCGGAACATGGTTTTTACAGCCTGGTCAATATTCTTATGGGTCCACACAGAAGGCTGAGTATTGTGCTTAATAGCAGCGTTTTCTGCAGGAAGACCAAAAGCGTCAAAGCCCATTGGATGCAAGACATCAAAGCCGCGCATACGGGCCTGACGAGCCATAGCATCGCCAATGGTGTAGTTACGAGCATGACCCATGTGAAGATCGCCCGAAGGATAAGGGAACATCTCTAGAACGTATTTTTTAGGCCTTGAGCTGTCCTCTTCTGTCTTGTAAAGATTCTGCTCTTCCCAGACGCGCTGCCACTTAGTTTCAATGGCCTCAGCGTCGTAGGCAGGAAAATCACCTGTATCGGTTACGTTCTGTACTTCCTCGTTTTCCACGAGTTCCCCTTTCTTATAGCGATGCGTCACCAAGCAAAATACTTGGTGACGCTAGTAGTCCATAAATCCTGTGAGTTATGAACGGAAATTGTAACTGACCTGCTGGTTTGAGTCTTTCAGCAAGACGTCGTGTGCGCCACCCTCAACAATTGAAGTTGAAGAGACCAGCGTAATCTTTGCCTTATCGCGAAGCTCTGGAATATCAAGAGCGCCACAGTTACACATGGTGGACTTGACCTTCAGAAGTGAAGCCTCAACGCCGTCCTTCAGAGGACCTGCGTATGGAACATACGAGTCAACGCCCTCGACAAAGGAAAGACCGCGCTTGTTGCCACCAAGGTCGTAGCGCTGCCAGTTACGAGCACGAGCAGAGCCTTCGCCCCAGTACTCTTTCATGTAGGAGCCGTTAACAATCACGCGATCTGATGGACTCTCATCAAAACGAGCAAAGTAACGACCAAGCATCATAAAGTCAGAACCCATAGCAAGGGCCAAAGTCATGTGATAGTCGTAGACAATTCCACCGTCAGAGCAGATTGGGATATAGACGCCAGTCTCCTCAAAGTACTCATCACGAGCGCGAGCAACATCAATGACAGAGGTTGCCTGACCACGACCAATGCCCTTCTGCTCACGAGTGATGCAGATAGAACCGCCGCCGATACCAATCTTGATAAAGTCAGCGCCAGCCTCTGCCAAGAAGCGGAAGCCCTCAGCATCCACAACGTTACCTGCGCCAATCTTGACGGAATCACCGTAGGTTGCACGAACCCACTCAAGCGTGCGCTTCTGCCACTCGGAATAACCCTCAGAAGAGTCAATGCATAAAACATCAGCGCCTGCATCAACAAGCAGAGGAACGCGGGTTTCATAGTCACGAGTATTAATACCAGCGCCAACCATGTAGCGCTTAGAGTCATCAAGAAGCTCATCTGGAGCAGACTTGTGGGAATCATAATCCTTGCGGAATACAAGGCTGACCAGGTGACCGTTCTTATCGACAATAGGAAGGGTGTTGAGCTTATTGTCCCAGATAAGGTCATTTGCCTCTTTAAGGGTGGTATCCTCAGCTGCAGTAATAAGCTTATCAGCTGGAGTCATAAACTCAGATACCAGCTTAGAGCGATCATCGCGAGAAGGACGATAATCACGAGAGGTAACAATACCTACGAGCTTACCGCGAGAAGTGCCGTCATCAGTGACAGGCATGGTGGAGTGACCAGTCTTCTCTTTAAGGTCAAGCACCTCACCAAGGGTCATTTCTGGAGTAAGAGTTGAATCGGAGACAACAAAGCCTGCCTTGTAGCTCTTAACCTCGCGAACCATCTGAGCCTCATCCTCAGCGGACTGAGAGCCATAAATAAAGGCAATGCCGCCCTGCTGGGCTAAGGCAATTGCCAGACGAGGACCAGAAACCGACTGCATTACTGCAGATACCATAGGAATGTTGAGCTCAATTGCGCTTTTCTCGCCACGTTTAAACTTAACAAGAGGAGTCTTCAAAGAAACATTTGCAGGGATATTCTCAGCTGATGAATAGCCAGGAACCAAAAGGTACTCAGAAAATGTGTGTGATTCGCCTTCGAAGAACTTTGCCATTGTTTTTGGCTCCCTCCTGACCTACCGGTCATGCTCAACGTGTTTTGGCATTGTACCACCAGTGGAGTTAATTATTTAATTTGAACTCCCACTTGAAGCAATAACATCCTCAAAGTTAACAGCAATGTCATGTTTTGTAGGAACCCACTCAACCTTTTTAAACAAAGCTGCAACGGTAATTGGGATATACGTCATCATAAAAATAGGGAACGTGAAGAGATTGGTAAAAATACGCCATTTCTTCTTTACATGGAAATGCTTGTACTCCGAGATGGTGGTAATAAGCGCCAGAATAAAGAAGACCACATACATCGAGAAGACCGTCATGACCAAAGATCCCACACTCATAGCAATCTCTGCGTCAGTAGCAACGAAGCCGTGGCTCAAATAGCCAACTAGCATGTAAGTACCATTAATAAAGGCTGAAAGCAGTGTCAAAATCATGCCTGGCGCAATGGTCATGAGCATATCGTATGAAGCAAACTGACCCTTAAAAATACCCTTAATAAGATCAAAACCATACGAGAAGAACACCTGGTAAAAGCCTTTTGTCCAACGCATACGCTGTGTCCACGATGCCTTGAAGGTCAAAGGTTGTTCATCGAAGAATTCTGCAGGTGCATAGCCAATTTGAATATTGTGAGCACTGCAGAACGTGGAGAATTGAATATCCTCGGTGAGGGTGTGGAAATCCCATCCATGCATGCCTTTAATAATGCGAGAAGAAACCATCCAGCCGGAACCAGAAACAGCGCAGCTGGTACCCATCATCATACGGGCATTATTCAAGAACTTTGCCTCGCGCATAAACCAGGTTGCGTATGCAGAGCTTACCCAGCTGGAATCAAAATTCTTTGAGTTTCTGTAGCTGGTACAAACAAGATATCCTGCATCAAAAGCCTGATTCATAATTTTTAAGTAGCTTGGAGAAACCAGGTTATCGGCGTCCATAATAATGAATGCCTCGTATTTGTCGCCGTACTCATTAAGGATGCGATCAAAGCCGTAATCCATAACCCAGCTCTTACCTTTACGAGCAAGGTCATTACGCTCCCATGTAATTGCTCCAGCTTTTCTCGCCTCTTCAGCTGTTTTATCGGTACAAGCATCTGCAACAACAAAGACATCCATCAGCTCTCGAGGATAATCCTGAGAAAGAATGGACCTGACAAGGTTGCCAATAACTGGCTCTTCATTGTGGGCAGCAATAAAGAAGGCATAGCGGTGCTGCTTTTTTGCCTCTGGAAGTTTTACCTCGCCTTTAACTAAGACACGAAGAATGTACACAATCTGATAAAAGTATGCGAGTGTAAAGAAAAGCCAGATGATAAAGTTAAAAACAACAATTGGTGTGATACCGAGTCTGTTAAATTGCAATGGCATATAACATCCCTAAGCTCATATCAACAGCCAAAACTCAAGCTGCACCTACAACAAAAAGTAAAACTTACTAAGGTATTAGTTTAGCCGAAATAGACCTGAACGTGAAATTAAGCTTTGAACAATTGAGGACAAATCTCATCTCCTACAGAAGTCCTTCCCATAGACATAGCGCTCTGAGAAATAAGGGCTTCTTGCAGGTCTTCTGGCAACGTATCTGCAACCACGATATTCTCGCCCGTAAAAGGGTGCTCAAACTGAACGTGCCAGGAGTGTAAAAACTGCCTGTTAAGGCCAAGGTTAAGGCTCATATCTTTTTTACCGTAGAGCTGATCGCCGACAACTGGATGACCAATGTGGCGCATGTGAACTCTAATCTGGTGCGTGCGGCCTGTGTAAAGATGGCACTCAAGAAGCGAGTAGCCCTCGCCTTTTCTTCCTGCTTCAAAGCGCTCAAGCGTTCTGAAGGTGGTAATGGCTTCTCGTGCGCCAGGAGCATCTGATACAGTCATTTTGAGGCGGTCTCGCGTTGAGCGAGCAATACCCGTTTCAATAGTGCCAGAATCGTGGGCAACATAGCCTTGTACCAGCACAATGTAGCGGCGGTCAAGCACGCGCAGCCTAATGAGGTCCTGAAGAGCCTTTTGCGCCTCGTCTGACTTTGCTGCCAGCATAAGACCAGACGTATCCATATCAAGACGATGCACAATACCAGGACGTTCTTCTCCCTGAAGCATTCCTAGGTGCTCGTAGCCACAGTGGGCCACCAGGGCGTTTGCCAAAGTGTCATCAACGTGACCAGGAGATGGATGACATACTAGGCCAATCTGCTTTGAGAGCACTATAAGGTACTGATCCTCAAAGCGGATATCAAGCGGAATATCTGGATTTGGACGTAAAAGCCCTGTTTGAGGCTCAGCGTCTGGAAGCGATACCAAAAGTCTATCGCCCAGCATAAGTTTTTCTGACTTAGACGTAGCCAGCGTAGCGTTGATGGTTACTCTTCCCTCTTCTACCAGCTTGACGCAGGCACTTCTTGAAGGAAGTGTGTCTTGAGCAGAAAGGAACGCGTCTAATCTGACGCCGTCTCCTTCTGGTCCAACTAGTATGTCAACGATACGCTCATTCATTGCCACTACCTTGCTGCTTTTTGTCCCAAACCATCCAGTACACAAAAGCAATAAGGATGCCGCACGTTACAAAGATATCAGCCACATTAAAGACAGCAAAATTAACAAACGTTGTAGCAAAGAAATCAGTAACCTGACCAAACAAAACGCGGTCAATAGCGTTACCAATTCCGCCACCTGCGACGCCTCCCAAAAGCGCAATAAGCGGCAACGGGAGGTTCTTCTCGCGAACTACAAAGCCCACAAGAGCGGCAATAACCACAGCAGTAAGAGCTACAAAAAAGAGAGCGTTTCCAGAGCCCACAGAAAATGCCGCTCCAGTGTTGCTTACGTGGAAGAGCTCCATAAGACCAGGGATAAACGGTATTGCAGTTCCCTCTGGAATTGAGGTTCTTACCCAGAGCTTAGTTACCTGGTCAAGCGCGCAGGCAACAGTGCCCGCCCCGCAGAGAACTGCAAGGCGGGTCACTAGTGTGTGAGTTGTATGTTGCTGCTGGTCAGTGTTCATTTACGCAACAACGTCGTGGCAGCGGTGGCAGAGGTGATCCTCGCCAAGCTCGCGATAATTCCAGCAGCGGTCACAGCGCTCGCCGTTTGCAGGATAGACGCTTACGCTCAGCTCAGAGCCCTCGGAAACAGTTACCTCAGAGCAGACAAATGCCTCAGCAAAGTCAAGGCCGGCGTGAGAAATGGATGCGGCTTGCTCAGCGGTAAGGGTAACTTCGGCACGTGTAGCCTGGGTGGTCTTCTCGGTAACAACACCTGCCTCAAGAGCGGTCTCGTATGCCTTGGTGTAGGCTGCACGAGCATCAACCAGTACCTGATATGCAGGAAGCAATGATGTGTACTCGTCAGTGCTCATAGGAGCCTTGTACCAGTCGAGAAGGGCTGCGTACTTCTGACCGTCACGCATGGACTCTGGCAGGAACTGCATTGCCTCATCGGTGGTGTAAACCAGAATTGGCTGCAGGTCATGAACAAGCATGGAGAGAATCTCTGCCCAAACAGTCTGAGCGCTTCTGCGTGATGCAGAATCTGCAGCATCGCAGTACATACGGTCCTTAGTTGCGTTCAAATAACCGTTGGAAAGCTCAATAATGTAATCGTAGAGGGTACGGAAAACGTTATTGAAGCGATATCCCTCGTAAGCCTCAGTAACTGTAACATGAACCTCGCACATACGTGCAAGAACAAGACGGTCGTACTCTTCAAGATCCGCTACAGCAACTGCATCAGTTGCAGGATCAAACTGGCCCTCAAGCTCACCAAGAAGGAAGCGCAGGGTGTTTCTGAACCTACGGTATGCATCGCCTACCTGAGAAAGAATGGCGTCATCGCAAGGAACGTCAGTTGAAGTGTCAACGGAAGCAACCCAAAGGCGTAGGACGTCTGCGCCCCGCTCAGCACAAACGGCATTTGGATCAATGACATTGCCCAGAGACTTACTCATCTTGCGGCCCTGGCCATCAAGCGTAAAGCCCTGTGAGACAACAGACTTGTAAGGAGCAACACCGTAAGCTCCAACAGAAGTCATGAGAGAACTCATGAACCAACCGCGGTGCTGGTCGGAGCCCTCAAGATACATATCAGCTGGGAACTTAAGGTTTGGACGGTGTTTGCAAACAGCCGTGTGAGAAACACCAGAATCCCACCAAACGTCCAGAATGTCCTTGTTTGCCTTGAGATTGTGGCCGCCACATTTAGGGCAGACGCAGGCGTCGCCTAAATAGGTCTTAGGATCGTCGGTGAACCAAGCATCAGAGCCCTTCTCGCGGAAAAGCTTGATGACTGCGTCAAGAGTCTGGTCATTAATGACGGTCTCGCCACAATCCTCGCAGGTGAAGGCTGGGATTGGAACGCCCCAGTTACGCTGCCTGGAAATACACCAGTCAGGACGGCCTTCAACCATAGAGCCAATACGCTTAACAGCATTTGCAGGATAGAACTTAACCTTTGTAAGCTCCTCTGCTGCCTGCTGACGCAGACCCGTTTTATCCATGGAGACAAACCACTGGCTTGTTGCGCGGAAAATAACAGGCTCTTTACAACGCCAGCAGTGTGGATAGCTGTGGGTAATCTCCTCTGCAAGAATGAGTGTTCCACGGTCTTTGAGCCACTGAACAATGACAGGGTTAGCCTCATTGACCTCCATGCCGGAGAATGGGCCGCCAGTGCCTTGGCCGTCGCCCTTGAAGAAGTGACCATCATCATCAACAGGCATGGTCTGTGGAATATCAAAGCGAACACCGGCGTTGTAGTCGTCTACACCGTGGCCAGGTGCGGAGTGAACAACACCAGTACCATCGTCAAGGGTGACGTACTCTGCATAAATAAACTTGCCAGTGTTGCCAAGATCACCAAAGATTGGCTGCTTGTACTCATTGCCGGCAAGCTCAACACCAGTTTTCTTCCAGGTGTTACCCTCTGCGTCCTGAGCTAGCTTCCAATCGGTATAACCAAACTTAGCAGCAGCCTTCTCTGCAAGAGCCTCAGCAACAATCTCTACGTGTCCATCAGGAAGCTCAAGAGCAACGTAGTTAGCTTCTGGGTGCAGAATAACTGCCTCGTCTGCTGGCATAGTCCAAGGAGTAGTAGTCCAAATGTCTACCCAGGTCTTACCAGCATAAGCCTCAAGACCCTCTGGAACTGTGGTTAGCTCAAAGCGCACAAAAATAGCAGTTGAGGTGACATCGTGATACTCAATCTCTGCCTCAGAAAGAGCAGTGTGGTCATGAGTGCACCAGTGAACAGGCTTGGTGCCTCTGTACACAGAACCCTTGTCATAGATGGCCTTGAAGATCTCAATGTCTGTAGCGTCGTAATCATTGACGTAGGTGAGATAGGGATTGTCCCACTCACCCAACACACCAAGGCGCTTAAAGCCCTGACGCTGAGTATCTACCTGCTCAACCGCCATCTTGCGGCAGAGCTCACGGATCTTCTCGGTAGATAACTGATTGAACTTTTCTGTGCCAAGCATCTGCTCAACCTTGTGCTCAATTGGCTGACCATGGCAGTCCCAACCAGGAACATAAGGGGTCTGGAAGCCCTGCATAGCCTTATAACGGTTGATGATGTCCTTGGAAATCTTATTCTGAGCGTGACCTAGGTGAATTGGACCATTTGCATAAGGAGGTCCGTCATGAAGGACAAACTTGTCATGTCCCTCATTCTTCTTCATCAGGAGTTCATAGACGTTGTTTTGGTCCCAATCAGCCAAACGTTGAGGCTCGTTCTGCGCAAGTGATGCGCGCATAGGAAAGCCTGTATTTGGCAGGTTGGTGGTCTTTTTGTACTCGTTTGCCATCAAGCACAACCTTTCTGGGCACAAATAAAGCGCCCGTCCCTCACAGCTGGGACGAAGCGCCACAATACACTTCGTTGTAACCACCCAGCGACGGATATGTCCGTTTACTCGGCTGGCCTGTCACGGCGACCATTTCCGGCAGCATCTACTAGTACAAAATGCTTGTACGTTTGAACTGCAGCTCCGAGGTGATGTTCACACGGACGCAAATGCGGACTTCCACCAACTCCGCTCGCTTGAGATTTGCGCTACCCAGCTACTGTCCTCATCACAGCTTGTGTTAGTAATACTACCACGTCTTGTACTCATTGAACTAAGTAATACGTACGCGTAAACCGTTTTTAACAAATTACACGGAATTCAAATTTTAAATTTTTATAGAAATAAAAAAAAGAAGAGTGGGTACAACAAATCTGATATCTAAGTGAGCTCATATCACATTTGAGCCAAACAGGTAAAGGGACGTGTATGGCAGATAACAATAACAAGCACCGTAGATCTATGTCGATGCTACTCTATATTGCAGTAGCCATCTTTGTATATCTCCTGCTGAGCAACACATTACTACCAGGACTTTTGCGCCAACAGGTACAAACTGTTTCGTACAGTGAGTTCCTTAACAAGATTGACAACAATGAAGTCACCAAGGTAGACCTTAATACTGGCAACAGAAACATTAGGTTTACAACAGGCTCTGGAGATTCCGAGAAGGTCTTTGAGACTACGCAGTTCCCTAACGATACAACGCTGGTTCAGACGCTTAGAGATCACAAAGTTGATTTCTCGGCTTCTATTCCTGACAACTCTACAAATATGCTGCTCTATGCCCTTATTCAGTATGGAATCCCTCTTGTTATCTTCTTGGGCATTGGCTACTTTATCAACCGATCCCTTAAACGCGCCATGGGTGACGATGGTCCTTCCATGAACTTTGGTGGCGGCTTTGGAGGTCTTGGCGGCAATCTTGGTCGCTCAAGCGCTAAAGAAATTAAGGGAGAAGACACAGGCATTACGTTTAAAGACGTAGCTGGTCAAGAAGAGGCTAAAGAGTCTATGCAAGAGATTGTTAGCTTCCTTAAGACTCCTGATAAGTACAAAGAGATTGGTGCTCGCTGCCCTCGTGGCGCCTTGCTTGTAGGCCCTCCAGGTACTGGTAAGACCCTCATTGCTAAGGCAGTTGCTGGTGAGGCTGGCGTTCCTTTCTTCCAAATTGCTGGCTCTGAGTTTGTTGAGATGTTTGTTGGACGCGGTGCTGCAAAAGTCCGTGACCTCTTCAAGCAAGCAAATGAAAAGGCTCCTTGCATCATCTTTATTGACGAGATTGATGCAGTCGGTAAGCGCCGTGATGCTTCCCTTAACTCCAATGATGAGCGCGAGCAGACCTTAAACCAGCTGCTCTCCGAGATGGACGGCTTTGACAACCACAAGGGTATTGTTGTTCTTGCAGCAACAAACCGTCCAGAAACCTTGGACAAGGCACTTCTGCGTCCTGGTCGTTTTGACCGCCGTATTCCTGTTGAGCTTCCAGACCTTAAGGGTCGTGAGGCAGTTCTTCAGATTCACGCTAATGATGTAAAGATGGAGCCAGGTGTTGACCTCTCTATCATTGCTAAGTCCACACCAGGCGCATCTGGCGCAGACCTTGCAAACATCATCAACGAGGCAGCTCTTCGCGCTGTTCGCTTTGGTCGTCGTCGTGTTACCACTGAAGACCTCACCGAGTCCGTTGACGTTGTTATTGCCGGCGCAAAGAAGAAGAACACTGTTCTTTCTGAGCACGAAAAGGACGTTGTTGCTTATCACGAGACTGGTCATGCAATTGTTGGTGCCATCCAGAAAAACGACGCTCCTGTTACCAAGATCACCATTGTTCCTCGTACTGGCGGGGCTCTTGGCTTTACCATGCAGGTTGAGGACGATGAGCGTTATCTGATGAGCAAGAGCCAAGCTATGGATGAGATTGCCGTTCTCTGTGGTGGACGCGCTGCTGAAGAGCTTATCTTTGGCGAGATGACCAATGGTGCTTCTAACGATATTGAGCGTGCAACAGCTATTGCTCGCGCTATGGTTACGCAGTACGGCATGTCTGACAAACTTGGCATGGTTACCCTCAGTCAGCAGCAAAGCCGCTATCTTGGCGGTGGCTCTTCCCTCACCTGCTCTGAGGCAACGGCTGAAGAGATTGATGCCGAGGTCAGGCGCATTGTTGAAGAGGGACACCAGCGCGCACTCCAGACGCTTAAGGAGAACCGCTTCAAGCTGCATGAGATTGCTCACTACCTGCAGAAGAAGGAAACAATCACCGGCGAGGAGTTCATGAATATCCTCAAGCGCGAGAATACCTTTGCACCAGTAGTTGAGAACACTAACGAAGAAGGTTCCGCTGCTCCTTCAGCAGAGTAATCTTTTCTCATAAGTAAAGTTAAACGGCTGCCTACACTTGTAGGTGGCCGTTTTTTGTACCGCAAATTTTGTACTGCGATTAAAGGCATTCCACCAAAGCTATCGAGCAAAAAGTTCCCAAAAAGCAACAGCAGATGACGCTGCAACGTTCAGAGAGTCCACCTGATGTGACATAGGAATGATGGTAGTAACGTCACAAGCCTCAATAGTTTTCTTATCAAGTCCATAGCCTTCACTACCAAAGAACAGCGCGGCTTTTTTGCCTTCTACCAGCTCTTTATTTAAAGGTACTGCAGAATCTGTAAGCGCAAGAGCGCACGTAGTAAAAGAATGAGCTTTAAGCTTTTCTATAAGATCTAACGATGTTGTCTCTTCATCCAGGCGAGCCCAAGGCACATTAAGAACCGTTCCCATAGAAACGCGCAGAACTCGTCTTGAGAGGTTATCAGCACATTTAGCTGTCAAGATAACAGCGTCTACATTGAGAGCTGCGGCTGACCTAAAGACTGCGCCTACGTTATTAACGTCAACCAAGTCTTCCAAAACGGCAATGTGCTTAGAGGTGCTAAGAATCTCTTCTAACGCTACACCTTGAGGTCTTCTCATAGCGCAGAGCACTCCTCTATTCATCTTGTAGCCAATAAGCTGTGTGAGCTGCTCATCTGGAAGAATAAAAATGGGAGTGTTGTCTGACAGAGGATGGAACTTCTCGACAATTTGCAAAATATTGTCTGTATGAGAAGTATTTGCAAGAAATGATAATGGCCTACAACCTGCGGCAAGCGCAGTCTCAATCACAAAATGTGACTCACAAATCATGACACCGCGGGACGGATCAAGACGATTACGAAGCTGGTTGTCAGTCAGTCGAGCATACACATCAAGACGATGGTCGTCAGATGAATCTACATGAATAACCGGATAAGTTGCCATAAATAACGTACCTCTCGCCTCTTGATAGACAGTATTCTCTCACTCTTGAGGCAAGAGCAACGTCATGTGTTCATGAATTACTTCTGTAGCTGTTTTCTCTTAAGGAAGAAACTCAAAGAAATCAGTGAGAGAGAAGAGCCCATAAGTGCCCCTTGTAATGCAATCTGAGAATAGTCTGCAGTATCAGGGAGCAAAGACTTCTTCTGAGTTTGCTGAGGCTGCTTAGGCTTCTCTGGAGTGTGAGTCTCAGGCGTTTCTGGAGTAGTCTCAGGCTGCTTCACGTATACGTGAGTCCAATTTGCAGTAATGGCTGGCTGAGAAGTATCACTTGTTCCAATAACAAGATTGACCTTTAAATGCTGGTATGAATCAAAGTGATCTGGATCTGCAGATGTTGGAGTAAGCAGATATTCAATTCGATACTGACCAACAGGCAAGGTGTCATCTTGGTATGAAGAATAGACAACATCCTTGAAATGGTTTGAGAAATAAACAGCATTGCCATCGGCATCAACGACACGAGGTGTGCCATCTGGCAGATAGCTCAAATCAACAGTAAATTGGCCGTTTTCAAACAGTTGAATATCGTAAGTGTTACCACCAGGAGTTCTGCTAATGGCAATATCTCCATTATGAGTAGCAGCACTAACAGGGAAAAGCTGAGTAACATCTTGTGCCTGAATCTCAGCCATAAGGCGAGCTGTCACGGCATCAATATCCAATACTCGCCTTGTACCTGCATCAACCGTGTGATCATAGCTGTAAGAAGAAATAGTAGCAGGAGCATTCTGAAGACCAGCGTCAATAGGCTTTAAAGTAGTTCCAGTATCTGAAACATATGCGGTGTGTGCGAGGGTGTAGTAATACGTAATATGTGTCACATACGTAGTTGGACGGACAACATTACCATCGCCATCATAGCCAGCGGAAATCGTATAAGAGTCAACTTCTTTGTGGTCAAGAATGTCATTACCCACTACCTCTGGAGCCTGGAACAGACCTTGTTTTTCAGTCTTATTTCCGTTGCTATCAACAAACGTTGTGAGGTTGCGATTAATATCAGATATACCTACGTGCATGGTATAGATGTAATAGAAGCCATGCTCTTGATCATACGAGAGCGTTTTTTCCAGCTTATACTGACCCATAGACAAACTAGTATCAATAACAGCAGTATTATCTTGACCAACCGACCCTTGTGCCAGCTGACCATTAGCGATGTATGAATTAATTCTGTCTCTGTGAGCCTGAATATCATTGTCTGAATCAAATTCAAACACCGGAAGCAAGATTCTACGATCAGTTACGCCAGCAAGCTCCGGATGAGTCTGAATGTAAGCATCTACCGCTGCGTCATCTGTTGTATAGCTCAAGGAATCATCTGGCGAGAAAAGCGACAAGTCAAACTGGTCTCTATCTAGGTAAACAAAATCACTTACCTTGCTAAAGTTTGGATGAGAATCAGGGTTAACTGCCTCATAAGGCTTAACTTGCTCAAGGTTATCAAACGAAGTTGAATCATTGCCCACAAGAGGCGCAAAATCAGAAGGTAGAAGTTCATACGATTTGACATCAGTATGCAGCAACAACTGATTAGCAGAATGGGAATTTGATTGAATAGTTGATGCAGTAGCAACAGCAATTTTAGGAAAAGCTGAAGTGCATAAAAGAAGAACAGCAAGAGCAGTACAAACGCATCTAAGTTTTTGCGTGATACTATTGACTCTAGTTGATGGCATACGCTATTGCTCCCCTTGCAATTGGTAAATAATTATTTCTAAATGTCGTATATATTACTCCAGTTTTGTTCTTCTCCTGTGGAAAATAATTCCTCGTAAGTTCCATAAAATATGTGACGAATATGCACTACACTAAATAGATGTGTCTTTGACTCAATTACAGAAAGCTTGTTTGTCAAAACACACTGATTCTTGCTGTGTAACTTCGTATTTTATAAGGAGTGCTCCTTGGCTAAGCACTTTGCAAAAAGCTCTGCTTCTCACACCGCTAACCTACAGCCTCTTTCCACAGAGGAAGCTACAGAGAAGTCACCTTCCCTTAAGGACTCAGTTCCAAGTCTTGGCGATACTGATATGTACGTTGCTCTTAATGAAGAGCAGGTAAAAGCCAATCAGCTCAATGAGTCTTCACAAGCTACAGAGTCTCCAGAAGAGCAAGCAGATGATCTAACTGTCATTGCTCCCCTTGATAGCGCAGAGCTTGGAGAAAAAGAAGAAGCTCCCGTTAACCATAAGAAACATCAGTGGTGGAAAATACCTGCCGCGCTCGTTGGTATTCTCGCCCTTGTGTATGTGGGTGGAGCAATCTTCTTTAACTTCTTCTTTATGCCTCAGACCAGCATTTATGGTAAAGACTACTCCTTAAAACCAGCTTCAGATTTGCAGGCTTCTAGAGCAAACGAGGCCTCAAACTATTCTGTACAAGTCTCTGGAAACGGCGTTGATTTAACCATCAAGGCCTCTGACATTGATTTGAAGTACGACGCAGCAGGATATGCTCGCGATGCAATTAGCCAGCAGAATCCTTGGATGTGGCCACTGGAGCTTAATCGCAGCAGGTCCTTGAGCCCTCACGCTACCGCCTCGTATGATACAAGCAAGGCGGACGCACTCTTTAATCAAAGAATTGAACAGGCAAAAGAATCTGCTCAGTCTCTTGAGAACAATGGAATTACCTACGATAGCTCAGCTAAAAAGTTCATTTTTGCTGACGATGCTATTGCTACAAGGCTTTCTCTTGAAGGCGTCCATAAAGATTTGCAAACCGCTTTTGATAATCTGAGCACCACTGTACAGCTTGGCCAAGAAAGCCTCATGAGCGCAGAAGATCTTGATGCCGCTCTGAAGACAGCTAATTCCTACGTTGCCTCTGCGGTTGATTTGATGTTGGGCGACTCTGTTGCATATCAACTTGATCAAGACACCATTGCTAGCTGGATTAAGTTTGACGAGAATCTCTCTATTTCATTTGATACAGACGCTATTACCAAATGGGTCAACGAGACACTTGCTCCTGCAGTAGATACTCGCGGCACTTCAAGGACCTATAAGCGTTGGGATGGAAAAGAATTCACTACAAAGGCTGCTGGTGCATACGGCTGGGTTATTGATAATGACGCTGCTGTAAAAGCTATCTCTGACGGTCTGTCCGCTGGCCAGGCAACAAAGATTGAACTACCTACAAAGCAGTCAGCCGACAAATTTACTAAGCAGGGCGAGCAGGACTGGGGTGGTCGTTATATTGACGTTGACCTTACCACTCAGCATGCTGTTCTTTATGGTGATGATGGCACAATTCTTTGGGAAGCCGATGTAGTAACGGGTATCCCAGACGGACATCACAACACTCCAGAAGGAGTCTGGTATATTACCAGTCATATCAGAAACGCTCGTCTTCTTGGTCCAAATGACGAGAATGGCAAACCAGGTTGGGATGCACACGTTGATTTCTGGCTTGGCGTAAAGGGTCAAGAAGTTGGCTTCCATAATGCCCCATGGAGAAGTGCGTTTGGTGGAAACATCTACAGAACTGGCGGTAGTCATGGCTGCATTAACCTTAGCTATGAAAACGCTCAAAAACTCTTTGATATTGCCAAAGATGGAGATCCAATTATCATCCACTACTAGGTTTTTTTGAAAAAAGTTTATGCGCGCTTTAGAAAATAATTCTGAAGCGCGCATTTTTTATGTCTTACGGAAGATCTACAACACGCTCTTTGTTTGCCATAAAATCAAGATACTCTGAACCTAAGCGAGAAGTGATCAATGAACTGGCAGAAGGAAATTTGCTGAATGCTTTATCAAAACCATAGTCTCCTGTGCCGTAATTAAATGTCGCAAGTATATTATCAGACAGAAAGGTTCCTCCACCATCTGTATCGTATTCATAGTAGGAGACGGCAGGTAATTTGCGAGTGCTTATAGCTTGCAGAACGTAAGCAGTCCCATAAAGAATATATTGATCAAAATCTTGTGATGAGAGAGAAACTGAATATAAAGCGGCATCTTGCTCGATTGTTCCAATGATTTCTCCATTAACACTTACAACCCACGAAATGCCACCGTCTAATAATTCATTGTCTTTCTCTACAATTGATAAAATTGGACCAGATATATACACGTCGTTTAAATTGCAAGTATGGGTCCTATATTCCCCAGACTCAAACTTTTTATACGAGAAAATATTACCAACTGATTTCTCCCGTATAAATTCCGCAGCTTCATGTTTTAAAAAATCAAGATTTCGTTCTTTAACTGCTTCGGGTCTAAACCAACTACATATGAATACAACGGCAATGAGCATTACCCCAAGAGTAAACAAAACTACTTTTCTTTTACGCTGCATCTTCAGTCACCTCATCATTAACGAATAATAATGAAACTAACTAGAAGCTATTGTAACAATTGTTTACTCTTCAAGCGTTTTAACTTTAAAACCAAAATAGTAAATGTGGCCTAGCCAAACAACACTAAGGATAATACTGCCAACAATAACACCTTTCATAAGCATGGCAATCAGACCTACAGCCATGACCAAAGTTACTGTGGCAAGGATGCGCACTTTAGTCTTAACAGTCATCCCTTTTCCAGCTTTAAAATCAGCAAGATTATTTTGATAAAACTTCGTGTTAATAAGCCAATTATTAAGTCGGTCGGATGATTTTGCAAAGCAAAATGCAGCAAGTGCCAAAAATGGAACAGTAGGCAAAATAGGAAGCACCACACCAAGCACAGCAA
This sequence comes from uncultured Atopobiaceae bacterium, assembly GCA_963538475.1. GTDB lineage: Bacteria > Actinomycetota > Coriobacteriia > Coriobacteriales > Atopobiaceae > Lancefieldella. Next base: position 12,966 of record CAUTIE010000008.1, on the reverse strand, counting down.
GTGCCAAGCTTATACAACCTAATACAACAAAGGAAATACGCTTAATTGACATAAATACTCCCTACTGCTTTTTGAGAGAGTTTACCATGTGTAACAAAAAGCAGTAGGGATAGTAATCAGACCAACGTATTTCTTATATAAAAATATTTATTGGTAAAGCCTAAAAACGTGGCATTTGACCTCCGCCAAAGCCCATGTTCTTCATCATGGACTCCATGGCACGACGGCCTTTCTTTGCATTACCACCCTGAGTCATAGCCTTCATTTTGCCCATCATCTTATTCATCTCTCCCCACTGACGAATAAGCTGATTGACTTCCTGAACACTACGACCAGAACCCATGGAAATACGACGACGGCGCTGTCCGTTAATAATCTTAGGACGTGCACGCTCTTCCTTGGTCATTGAATGAATGATGGCTTCAATCTTTCCCATAGAGCTATCATCCACACCACCCTGCTGGGCCATCATGCGGTCACCACCAGGTAGAGCACTAATAAGCTTTGCAAGACCGCCCATCTTGCGGATTTGGTTCATCTGATTAAGCAGGTCATCCATAGTGAAGCCCTCGCGCAACATGCGCTCAGCATCTTCAACCTGCTTCTCGTCTGCTGCTTGCTGGGCCTTCTCGACAATAGAGATAACGTCGCCCATGCCAAGGATGCGCTTAGCCATACGATCTGGGTGGAAAACCTCAAGTGAATCGGGTTTCTCGCCCATAGAAACAAACTTGATAGGTTTGCCGGTAACCTCACGTACGGAAAGGGCACCACCGCCACGAGCGTCGCCATCAAGCTTGGACATGATAACGCCGTCAAAGTCTACGCGCTCGGCGAAGGTGCTAACAACATTGACAATATCCTGGCCGGTCATGGCGTCGACAACCATAAGAATCTGGTCTGGCTTGACGGCACGCTTGATAGCAACGGCCTCTTCCATCATTTCTTCGTCAATTTGAAGACGGCCAGCGGTATCGACAATTACCAGGTCATTGAGGTGATCAACAGCCTCCTGGATAGCCTGAGACGCAATAGCAACTGCGTCTTTGCCATCACCACGATAAACTGGCACGCCAATCTCTGAACCAAGTGTTTCAAGCTGATCCGCTGCTGCAGGACGGTGAACGTCGCAGGCAGCAAGCAGAGGATTCTTTCCCTGGGACTTAAGCAGGTAGGCAAGCTTTGCAGCTGCGGTTGTCTTACCTGAGCCCTGAAGACCAACGAGCATAATGACGTTTGGAATGCGGTTCTGCGCCAGCGTAAGCTTGGACTCGGTTGAACCAAGCAGCGCCGTGAGCTCATCCAGAACAATGCGGACAACGTTTTGAGCTGGAGACAGAGACTCTAGCACGTCAGCGGTCATGCACTGCTCTTTGCAGCGGCCGACAAACTCTTTAACTACCTTGTAGTTAACGTCAGCCTCGAGAAGAGCCATGCGAATTTCTCGCATGGCTGAATTGATATCGTCCTCAGTGAGACGGCCCTTTCCGCGCAGAGCGGAAAATGTATTTTGCAGTCTATCTTGCAGGCTGTTAAACATTACTGAACTCCCTCACCAACAAGTGCTTCACAGAATGAACGAGCATCAAACGTCTGAAGATCATCGATTGACTCGCCCACACCAATACGATAAATAGGCAGGTTAAGCTGGTTTGAAATTGCCAGAGCAATTCCTCCCTTTGCAGTGCCATCAAGCTTGGTGACAATAAGACCGTCCAAAGACAGTGCGTCGTTAAACTCTTTTGCCTGATTAAGGCCGTTTTGGCCAGTAGTTGCATCAATAACCAAGACAACACTTACAGGAATATCTCCTGCGCGCTTTCTGGTAACCGAGACAACCTTAGCAAGCTCGCGCATCAGATCAGATGAGGTATGAAGGCGTCCAGCAGTATCAATAAGAACCAGCTCAGTGCCTTGTTTTTCTGCTGTTTCAACAACCTCAAAGCAAACGCTTGCAGGGTCAGCACCACGCTCTCTGGTAACTACTTCAATACCAGAGCGCTCTCCCCATACCTGCAGCTGCTCAATTGCAGCTGCGCGGAAGGTGTCAGCGCCACCAATCAAGGTCTTAACGCCACTGGCATGTGCACGACCAGCAATCTTTCCAACAGTGGTAGTTTTACCAGCGCCATTAATGCCTACAAACAAGACAATGGAAGGCGTATCTGTAAAAGGATCTCTTTCTGCAACAGGAAACTCTGCTGTAAGGCGCTCTACAAGGGCACGGCGTAGCTGATCGGAGCGCATAAGATTTTCTCGCGCTGCACGCTCACGCAGGTCATCGGTGACACGCATAGCCACCTCAGCACCCATGTCTCCCATAACCAGCGTATCCTCAAGGTCATCCCAAAAATCTTCAGTGACCTCTCCACCCATATAAAAGATTTCGCTTAAAGTCTCACGAGAACGCTCAAGACCGCGGCGAAGATTGTCCATAAAGCCCATTAGATATCAACTACCTTTCCGGTTGTCCTATCAAGCCTCTGAGAGACAACATGGCTGACACCATCTGCCTGCATGGATACACCATACAGTACATCTGCCTGCTCCATGGTGCGCCTCTGGTGAGAAATGACAATCAGCTGAGTGGTCTCTTTGAGCTGCTCAATGGCATCAAGCAGCTTGGAGAGGTTGGCGTCGTCGAGCGCAGCCTCAACCTCATCAAAGACATAGAACGGAACAGTGCGTGTCCTATACACAGCAAAGAGCAATGCCAGGGCGGTGAGGCTCTTCTCGCCACCTGACATAAGCATCATCTTGGTAATGCGCTTACCGCGCGGCTGAGCCACAATCTCAATGCCTGTCTCGGAGAGATGATCAGGGTCGGTGAGCTCAATGTGGGCGTGGCCACCAGGGAACAGCATGGAGAAGATCTCGGAGAAGTTCTGGTTGACGCGGTCAAAGACAACAAGGAAGCGGCTACGCATCTTGCGATCAATGGCCGAGATGATCTTCTTCAGCGAGGTTCGAGCAGCCTCTAAGTCAGCTACCTGCTCATTAATGTAGTCAGCGCGCTCCTTGAGGCGCTCGTACTCATCCATGGCAACGGCGTTGACAGGACCAAGTGCCTCAAGCTGACTCTTGAGCGACGCAGCAAGGCGCTCTGCCTGCTCTCTGTCTTCTGGCTCAGGAAGCGTCAAAGCCTCGTCCAGTGAAGCGCCTGTGGCAAGAATGGCCTCGATAGCGTTTTGAACCTGGACCTCAAGCTTACCAATCTCAACGCTAATCTGGTTAGCAGCGTCTTTCTCTTTTTCTACCGCAAGCGCAGCTTCAGAGGCTGCGTCTTTTGCCTCAGAGATGGTCTCTCGCAGCGTCTCGGAGTCAGCCTCCGCTAGCGACGCACGATCCTTGAGCCTAGACGCCCACTCAAGCGCCTTCTGGTGCAGAGCGTCGTAGCGCTTGTACAGCGGGTCTACGCGCAGCCTAATCACCTCAAGCGCGTGCGTTGCCTGCTTAGCTGCAGCAAGCTGCTCATTCAGCTGAGACAGGCGCCTCTCTAGCTCTGCCTGGCGAGAAGCCATACTAGTTGCGCGCTCTTTTGCAACAGTCAGGTCCGTCTTTGCATCCGAAAGCTCTCGGTTAGCCCTACCCTGCGCGCGAATGGCATCCTCATGCTGGTCCTGCAGCTCTTTGAGCTCAGACGCAAGCGACTCCATGCGAGCCTTTGCCTCTTCCGCGGCACGCTTGTGCTCATCAATATGCGCGCGAGCTTCCTGAGCACGTTCTTTTGCCTGCTCTCGAGAAGTGCTGACCTGCTTCAGCTCTGCCTGAGAAGAAGCAACCTGTCCCTCAAGACGGCCTCTTTCAGCAGCGATGGATGTAAGCTCACCGTTGAGGCGAGCAACCTCGCCCTTGGACTGCGCGCTTTTCTCGCGCACTGAAGCCAGCTCATTCTCGCAGTTAGTAACTGCGGAGCGAGCAGCCTCCAGATGGCGCTTGAGGGAAGGAAGCGCACCCTCAAGCTCACGAATGCGGCGTTTACGCTCAAGAGAGCCGTCCTCAGCCTGAGATGCGTGTCCCAGGACCAGACGACCGTCTGGATAGAGCAACGTGCCGTCAGGAAGCGCATAAAGCCCACGAGGCTCATCTTTGCGAGCAGCGTAGGCATCGTCAAGACTCTGAGCAACAAAAACGTGACCAAAGAGCGCCTGTACAAGAGCCTCGGCACCCTTCTGAGCAGAGACGTGCTCAAGCAGAGGCGTTGTATGTGCTGGAGCGGCAAGAGCTGGAGTTGCGTCAGAAAGAGCAACCAGCGTAGCCTTACCGTCCTCAGAAAGCGCCTGAACGCGCTCAAAGAGCGCATGAACGTTTTGCTGCTTATCTACAACAAGTGCGGAAAGATCTTCTCCCAAAAGCTGCTCAACAAGAGCTTCAAACTCTGGCTGAACCTCAAGGTAATCGGCAAGCCTGCCTGAAACAAGAGAAGCGGTTGCCGTGTCAGAGACAAGCTTTTCTGCCAGAGGGCTTCCCTTTTGCACCTCAACATCAAGCGCACGAAGCGCCTCGAGTGTAGCTTCACTGCTTGAAAGCTCCTGGCGAGCAGTGCGCTCTGCCTCACGAGCCGCCTCAAGTGCAGAAGCGCGCTCAGAAATCTCAGCAACAAAAGCCTCGGACTCCTGACGAGCCGTCTCAAGAGCTGCGGTAAGCTCCGCTTCTTTAGCGCCACTATCTTCCAGCGCAGCTTGAGCAATCTCAAGGGCCTCGGTAATCTGAGACAACCTGGACTCGAACATCTTGTCTTCTACCTGCGCATGAGCAATCTGCTCTTCAAGCTTTACATACGCAAGCGTCTCTTTATCAGCGGTATTGCGCGCACTACGCTCAGACGCAGTGCAATCAGAAATCTTTACATCCAGAGCACGACGCTCGGCAATTGCCTGGTTAGCCGCCTCTTGCAGAGCATTCACACTCTCAGTCAGATCCGCAACCTTTGCACGAATTGTTGCCAGCTGACCAGAAAGCTCTTCATTCTCTTTTGCCGCGTCTGCCTTCTGCTTATCCATCACAGAAAGCTGCATACGCGTATCAGAAAGGCGAGAAACCATGTTCTTGCCCTTCTCCTCCAAAAGACGCATGTCAGAGCCCATACGGCCAAGAATCTCTTGCATGCGACGACGTTGCTCGCCCAGGTCTCCAACAAAAAGGCCCTTTTGCTCAAGAAGCGACTGAAGCTTTTCAAGCTCACGGTTTTTCTCGCCCGCGCGATATTGCGCAAGCTCAATAGCAGCCTCTGCCTCTTTAGCGCGTACCTCCAACTTGCCATGAGTAAACTGCAGCTGACGAAGGTCATCAACCGCAAGCTGAACCGTCAAATCTTTGAGTTGGGCGGACAAATCTTTAGCGCGAGAAGCCTTGTCTACCTGCCTCTCAAGCGGTTTAAGCTGGCGGGTAATCTCGCGAGAAACCACTTTGGCTCGCGTGAGATTCTCATCCATGGAAGAGATTTTGCGCTCCGCACGCTCTTTGCGGCGACGATGCTTAGAGATATCTGCAGCCTCTTCGATGAGCTCACGACGCTGCTCAGGGCGGCTAGACAAAATAGAGTCAAGCTTGCCCTGAGAAATAATGGAGTGGGTATCTTTGCCCAGGCCAGAGTCATGCAAGATGTCCTGAATATCCATGAGCCTTGAGGGAGCTCCGTTAATCAGATACTCAGACTCTCCAGAGCGATACATACGCCTGGTAATACCAATTTCAGAGAAATCAATAGGAATGGTGTGGTCGGAGTTGTCCAAGACCAGTGTTACCTCGGCAACACCCACCGCTCCCCTTGCTGACGAGCCAGAGAAGATAACGTCTTCCATGGCTTGGCCACGGAGCATCTTTGCGCTCTGCTCGCCCAATACCCAGAGAATTGCGTCAGAGACATTGGACTTACCCGAGCCGTTAGGACCAACGACAACGGTAAGACCGGGGTCAAAAACCATCTGAGTTTTATCAGCGAATGACTTAAAACCCTTAAGTGTCAGCGATTTTAGATACACGGGTACAGGGTACCTTTCTACCTTAGGTGCATTTCTGCATCAGCATCAAGCGGAGCGTCATCCACACCAAGACGTACCAACGCGTCTTGAGCGGCTTCTGACTCTGCAGCTTTCTTTGATGGTCCCTGTCCACGACCCACCTTAAGGCCGTCGACAAATACCACAGCGGTAAACGTTGGCGTATGAGCAGGGCCGCTCTCGCCAATAAGCTTATATTCAGGAGTAGCCTTGCCTTGAGCTTGTACCGCTTCCTGCAAACGAGATTTAGGGCTTACCGAACGAACTGCCAGCGCTGGAGAAATATGAGGTCCAAGCGTACGAATAACAAACTCGTGCGTTGGATCAAAGCCCGCATCAAGGTAGAGCGCGCCAACAATGGACTCGTAAACATTCTCCAAAGCAGACTTCATGCCACGCTTTCCCGTGCCCTTCTCGGAAATTCCCATAACAATTAAGGGAGAAATTCCTAGAGCATCAGAGACAATGGAGAGTGTATGGCCGGATACCAGAGAGATTTTCAACCTAGTAAGCTGGCCTTCGTCCATATCTGGATAACGCTCAAACAGCTCTGTTGCAATAATGGCACCAAGAATTGAGTCACCCAAAAACTCCAGGCGCTCATACGAAGCAGAAACAGGCTTGCCCTCCACCGCCGAAGGGTGTGTGAGGGCAGCCTCAATTAGTTCTTTATTGGTAAATGTGTGACCGCAAATAGCTTCTGCAGCAGCTACTCGTTCGTGCAATTTCACGTATAAAACCTACTTAAGCAGCAAGAATAGCGTCTACTGCGTCACCAACGGTAGCAATCTCATCGATGTTCTCTGCATCAAAGGTCATATCAAACTCTTGCTCAAGGTCTGTGACAAGCTGCAAAAGATCAAATGAGTCTGCACCAAGATCCTTAAATGAGGTGCCCTCTGTGAGCTCAACGGAATCGTCAAGGTCAAGAGTCTCTCTAACAACGTCAATTACCTTTTCAAGTGTTTCTGTGCGATCCATACATCCTCCTTGCACACAACAATGACGCTAGTAATTTTACCCCGTGATGGGCATCTGTATGATGACATTACTAAAGCTGAAACAAACAATCTTAAAAAAAGTAAAGCCCACAGAATTGTCCATGGGCTCTACCATATCTAATAAAAATTTTACGCTACAGGCGCTTTTTCTACAGCTGAATTGAAGAAGAGATTTTCTCAATTAAGTTAGCGCGTACTGCATTGGCTGCAGAGAGTGTTCCTGCGCACACTGCAGAAGAACTGGTAGCACCATGTCCTTTAAGAACAGGAGCCGAGACACCCAGCAAGAAGGCACCACCAACAGAATCTCCTGAAAGTTCTGCTGCCGTAGCCTTAAGAGCATCTTTCAAAAGAAGTGCGCCAAACGCAGCCTTCTTGGAAGAATTAATTGCATCCTTGAGACTAGACATAATAAATTTGCCCGTGCTCTCAATAGATTTCAGAGCTACATTTCCGGTAAAGCCGTCTGTCACAATGACATCAAAACGGCTTCCTAAAATATCAGTTCCTTCAGCGTTTCCGCCAAAATTAATAGCCGCCTCTGCAAGAGCTGCATGATATGAGAGAGCAAGCTCGGAACCCTTGGTCTCTTCAGATCCATTGCAGAGAAGACCTATGGTTGGATTTTCAATTCCAAGCGAAGCATTGGCAAAGGCCTTGCCCATTTGTGCAAATTGCACCAAAACTTCTGGACGTACATCAGCGTTGGCGCCAGTGTCCAAAAAGACTGTTTTGTGACCGCCAAGTCCAGGAAGAATCAAGGTGAGCGCTGGGCGCTTTACACCTTTAATGCGACCAATTCCAAAGGTGGCAGCGGTGAGCACTGCTCCTGTGGAGCCTGCTGAGAAAAGACCATCGGCCTCTCCTGCCTTAACTGCCTGAGCAGCCCTTACAATGCTGGCGTCTTTTTTCTGTCTAACCGCATTAGCGGGATGCTCGCTCATGGCAATAACTTCAGTGGTTACCAAAGCCTTTGCACGATTGTGCTTGTTTGAAAAAGGAGTAACAAACTCATCAGCTCCGGCGAGAAGAACCTCTAGCTCTTTGTCCTTCTCGAGAGCCATACGGACTCCCTCGAGAACAACCTCAGGGCTTTGGTCAGATCCCATAACGTCTACACAAATAACGGGCATGATAACTCCTTAGTGCTATAAAAAAGAAGGCCGGCCCCTAAAGAACCGGCCTTCTTGGCCATACAATGTATGAGTGTTACTCAGTAACAACAACCTCACGGTCCTTGTAGAAGCCACAGTTAGGGCATACGTGGTGAGGAAGCTTTGGAGCGCCGCACTGTGGGCATACAGAGCGAGCTGCTGCGTTAAGCTTGCTGTTTGCCGAACGACGGGTGTGGGTTGCGCCGCGGCCCTTCTTTTGTTTAGGTACTGCCATCTTAAACCTCTTTTGCTCTTGCTAGCGCCCCTAAAACACATGAGGGCGCGACCCATTCACATAATGCGTTGGATACTATACCACGTACTGACACATTTTGTGCGTAGATACAGCATTTCTTCACCATTTAGGAGAAGAAATTTTATTTTACTCTTCCGAATCCGGCTCAATCACAAGATTTTTAAGAGCCACAAACGGGTTTGAAGCAAGCTTTTCTTCTTCTCGCTTCTGCTCAATCTGAGCTGCGTGACCGCAATCTTCTTCGTTCAGATTGCAACCGCATACTGGGCAAAGTCCCTTGCAGTCGGACTTACACAGTACAACATAAGGCGTCTCCATAACAAGCGAAGGTAAAAGAGCCTCTGCAAGATCGATGGTTTTATCGGCATTTACTAAAACGTAATCTGCCTCATCTTCATCGTCTGCAGCAATCACAGGCTCTTCAAAGAGATAATACTCGTCTACCTCTGCGTTTAAAGAGAGATGTGCGTCCTCAAGACAACGGTCACACGTACCAACTGCGTCAGCACGAAGCATTCCGGTAACCAAAATGCCCTCACCCGCGTTGGTAAGCACTAGATCAAAATCAATTCCCATAGGGAGAGAAAATTCATGCTCACCCAGCTTATACGAGTCTTCATTAAGATGACCCGCATAAGAAACGGTATCGCCTGCGTTTGCAAGACGATCATCTAGCGCATAAAGAACTGGTTGCATTGGAACTACCAGGCAACGTTATTGCTGGTGTTACGAGGACCAGAGTTCTCATCAAGCGTCTGACGAACACGAGAGACAGAATTTGTCAGGCTCTTGAGGTTCTCCTCAAGGTGAGCAAGAACGGTATCTGCGTACTCCTCAGCGTTGTAGCGAGTATCACGCTCATACTGCTCTGCCTGGTCACGAATGGCGTCTGCCTGCTGCTGAGCAAGGCGGACAACCTCCTGGTCACCAGCAAGAATCATAGCCTGCTGCTGTGCGTCAGCAATGATGGACTCTGCCTGAGCACGTGCGCGCTCAAGGGTCTCATCCTCTTCCTTGATAATGCGACGAGCGGTTGCAAACTCTTCTGGGAAGACACGACGAATCTCGTCAAGCAGCTCGTAGAAGTCCTGGGCATCAATAATCTTCTTGTTACCGCCATCCATAAAAGGTGACTTAGCCTCAGTTACGATCTGCTCAATCTCAGATACAAGGCTCTCAATTTCCTCGCCTGGCTGCATCCAGGGCTCCTTTCAGTCCAATACATAAGCTGTGTTATATGCACATATAGCCCCTATGAGCACGACGCATAAAACACCTTTTTAAGAATGTTAGCAGAATATAATGAAAATGCAGGGCAAATATACTTAATTACCGCAATTATGCAGAGCTTCAAGCTTTTTAATGACGTTCTTTGGTACCAAAAATGATACGTCTGCGCCCATGGCTGAGATTTCTCTGACAATTGAAGAAGAAATGTATCCGTACTCTGGACTGGACATAACAAAGATACTCTCCAGCTCAGGAGCCATATGGGAGTTAAGATCTGCCTGCTGAAGCTCATACTCAAAGTCTGTCATAGCCCTCAGACCTTTGACCACACCGCCTGCTCCACGAGCGTTGCAGAAATCAACGAGAAGACCTTCCATAGGCTCTACAGAAACGTCCACAAGACCTTCATCTACAATAGCATCTTTGAGCATCTGTACGCGCTCTTCAAGAGAAAAGGTAGTTCCTGTGCCGTGCTTGCGCTTGGAAGCCGCAACAGCTACCGTGACGTTTTCAAAAAGGCGAGAAGCTCGTCTAATTACATCAAGGTGTCCGTTTGTGACGGGATCAAAAGTACCTGGTACAACTACGTGAGTGATGCTGTTCAACGTTTCTCCTATCCCTCACAACGAACAAGTAAATCAACTTGAGCAATACCATAGCGCTTACTCTTAGAAAGCTCAAAGTTGTCAAGAGAAACTGAATCTGATTTGTGGCTATGTTCGTACACTACCACAGCATCTTCTGTCAGACTTCCCTGCTGGATTAAATCTCTGAGCAGCTTGGATACTACTTCAGCCTCAACGGCATAAGGAGGGTCCAAAAATACCACGTCAAAAGGAGCTCCAAATAGCTGGGATGACTCAGCAAGACGCGCAGTATCACCACAGATAACACTCATCTCAGAGGTGGCTACCCCAAGTGACTTAGCCGTTCGCTTAATGCGGTCACACGTCTTTCTGTCTTTATCAACAAACGTAGCGTACAGCGCGCCTCTAGAAAGCAGTTCAAAGCCCATGGCGCCCGAGCCTGCAAAAGCGTCAAGCACTCTAGACTCACTGAGGTCAAGACCGCGAGAAGCCAAGATGGAGCTTGCAATGGCCTCGCGCGTACGATCAGTGGTTGGTCGCGTAGTCCCCTTGCCATCAGGGGCCTCAATTGCACGACCTTTCCATTTTCCGCCAACAATCCTCATGGGTTTCTCGCCACCAAACCTATCTTGTACTGTAGTTTACCTGCAAGTTATTACTTATAGCCAAGCTCTTCAAAGTAGATGCCAAAGCGGTCTTTTGCCTCAATTCCCAAGGTAGCATAGGCATCGCTCGTAAGATTTGGGTCTTGAGCAGTAATTGCCAGGGCGTCCATGTGAGCTGCCTCAATGAGATCTGCGTCTGCATAGAGGTCAGAAATCTTGAGCGTGGTGCCGCCCGATTGACGGTATCCCAGGGTCTCTCCCTCGTGTCTAAGCTCCAGGTCAAGCTCTGCCAAGCGCGCACCGTCAGAGGTTTGCTCAAGTGCGGCCAAGCGCTTTCTTGCGGTAGAGCCTCGCTTGGCGTTACTGGCAAGATAGACGGTTCCTGGGAAGTCTCCTCGACCAACACGACCTCTGAGCTGGTGCAGCGTTGCCAAACCAAAACGATCAGCATTAAAGACAATCATGACCGTAGCGTTAGGAACGTCAACACCAACCTCAATGACGGTTGTGGAGACCAAAATCTGTGTCTTATTTGCGCGGAACTTTTCCATTACCTGATCTTTTTGTGTCTCAGGCAGTCTGCCGGTCAAAAGATCACAGGTAAAGTCCTTGAAAACGGTCTTTGAAAGCTCCTCATATACGCGAGTTGCACTGTAGAGCTTACCGTTTGTGCGAGCGGCCTCAGGAACATCTTCAAGCTCTTCTTCAGAATCGCTTGGGTCAATTAAAGGGCAGACCAAATATGCCTGATGACCCGCTTGAACAGCTTCGGCGACAGCAGCATATGCTTGGTCAAGGTTTTCTGGCACACACAACTTGGTGGTAACGCCAGCGCCTGCCTTTGGTCTTTTGGTAATGCGAGACGTATCAACGTCTCCGTACAAAGAAAGTGCCAGCGTACGCGGGATTGGCGTTGCACTCATGGCGAGAAGATCTACGCCTTGTCCTTTTTTGCGCAACGCTGTTCTTTGATCAACGCCAAAACGATGCTGCTCGTCAACAACAGCAAGGGTGAGCTGCTTAAATACTACGCGATCAGAGAGAAGCGCAGTGGTGCCAAAGACAATGGACAAAGAACCGTCGGCCAAGCAAAGCTCAATCTGTTGCCTCTCTTCTTCTGAAGTAGAGCCCGTAATAAGAGCCCAGGTAATTCCCGCAAGTGAAAGCAAAGGACCGATTTTTTGAGCGTACTGCTGTGCAAGAACCGAGGTAGGCGCCATCACGGCAGCCTGAGTTGAAGAATCTGCTGCTGCAGCTAAGGCAACAGCGGCAACAGCTGTTTTACCAGTTCCAACGTCGCCTAAAAGCAGACGATTCATAATGCGTGGTGCAGCCATATCAGAAAGAATCTCTTGAGCTGCGTGATTCTGCTCGTCAGTTAGGGCAAAAGGCAAAGCCTCAATCAGAGCCTGAACCTTAGGCCCGTCTATAACGTGCTCAAAAGGCCTATGGCCTGCAAGCTCCAAGTTTCTTCTCGCTAGAAGGGCAAGTTGCAAGCTAAGGAGTTCATCAAAAGCAAGACGGCGACGAGCTTGTTCAGCGGCGTCCAGACTTGTTGGAAAATGAACCTCACGAAGCGCCGATGCAAGTGACATAAGGCGGTGCTTTGAGACAAGCTCTGAGGGCAGCCAATCGCATACGCTTCCTGTATCTGCCAGAGCTGCCGACATAATGCGGCGCATCCATGCAGGGCTCACGCCCTCGGTAGCTGGATGAACCGGAAGGATGGCTGCCTTTGAAGGAGTCTCTTTGGAGTGAGACTCATCGTTTGAGTCAGTCTTTGCCGCACTCAGAACTTCATAGAACGGCGACTTCATCTGACGATAACCATAGGCAAAGAGCACCTTGCCGCTCAGCGCTACCTCATCATCAACGTGAATTTGTTCAGCTATCCAAGGTTGCCTAAAAAATGAAGCCGTGAGTACACCTGTGTCATCCACAACCTCAATCTCTACAATGACCATTTTGGGGCGCGGACGTTTGGTCTTTACCGAAGCAACGCGGCCCGTAATGGTAGCGTCCTCGCCTATCTGCGCAAAGGCAATCTGCACGCGATGAGAAAAATCGAGGTAGCGGTGAGGCACGTTGAGCAAAAGGTCTCGTACACGCAGAATGCCGAGACGCTCAAGCG
>CAUTIE010000007.1:0-45865 GCA_963538475.1 uncultured Atopobiaceae bacterium | reverse complement strand
CATCGTGCTTCGTTTTGTGGAAACTTTGTTAAGACGCAAAGACTGTTTTAATACATCCAATTTAAGCAATCAGATTAACTTTCAGACGCAAACACGGACCCGTTCATTCTAAGAGGATTGAACGGGCTTTTTCTATAACCGCAAGCCCGTAATATCAAATTTTTTACTTTCGTCAGAATCATTACGCTGTTTAGACAGACAGCAGTCAAGTTAGTGTCAAAGTGCTCCTGCAAACTGAACTCTCCAACAATGAAAGGAGAGTTATGAGCAAGAAAGACACAAGCAAGTATCCAGGTTCTTTGCCTAATGAAGTAGAGGAGAAACCCTCACCACAGGAGGAGCCAAAAGACCAGGACAAGGTTTCTGAAGAGGATGACGCACAAGAGGGAAGAATTCCGCTAGAAGAGATGTCTTCTCGCCAAATTGGCGAGAAAGGCGAGGAGATTGCAGCAAAATACCTCATCAAAAGAGGCTACAAAATTATCCAAACTAACTGGACGTGTCAGATTGGTGAGGTTGATATTGTTGCTCAAGATGGTGATAACGTTGTTCTTGTTGAGGTAAAGACAAGACGTATTTTGAATAAAGACGATAGCATCATGCCTGAGCTGGCCGTAAATAGGGCAAAGCAAGAAAAATACAGAACGCTTGCACTTATGTATGCAGCGCTTCATCCAGCACTTACCTCTATTAGATTTGATGTTGTTGCTATTAATCTGGTAGCTCCAAGCACAGCAAGTCTAAGGCATTTAATTGGAGCATTTAGCTGGGACGAGCAATGAGTCAAGCAACCACCTGCGTTCATACCGCAACTCTTAGAGGAATTGAGGCAATACCTGTTGATGTGGAAGTGGGTATTTCAGGCGGCATTCCTGGAATAACCATCGTAGGTATGCCCGACGGATCCATTATGGAATCTCGTTCTCGTGTGCGCTGCTCACTAAAAGCTGCTGGTTTTACCATCCCTCGATTGCTGGTAACAATCAATTTGACGCCTGCGGATATAAAGAAGACAGGTACTGGATTTGATTTGCCAATAGCCGTTGCTATTCTTGCAGCTACTGGACAGATTCCTCAAGAGATTGTGCATAACAGGCTGTTTGTTGGAGAACTCTCATTAAACGGCAAGATCTCTTCAGTTAGAGGTATGGCAGCGTATGCAATGCTTGCTAAGAAGCTGGGAATGAAGCTCATCTCCTCTTCAGATTGCAATTTGTTTGGTTCTGACTGGAGTCACGTCATAGGAATTCAATCATTGCTCAACTTGAGTTTAAGAGATCAATCATTCTGTAAGTCATTGGTTCAGCGTAAGCATTCTGTTGAAACAGCAATACTCAGCGAGAATTTAGACTTTGAAGAGGTGATTGACCAGGAATTAGTCAAGCGAGCTATCGTAATCGCAGCCACAGGAAATCTGGGGATGCTCATGATTGGCCCGCCAGGTGCAGGTAAAACCATGCTTGCTAAAAGAATTCCAACTATCCTCCCAGAACTCTCTAAAGAAGAGCGCGATGAGGTATTGCTCATACATTCTGTAGCGGGGTGTGAAACAGATTCTATTCAAGCAGGTGTACGGCCCTTTAGGTCTCCTCATCATTCAGCTTCTGTAGCAGGCATGATTGGAGGTGGCAGACCTGTCATCCCAGGCGAAATTTCTCTTGCCCATAAAGGCGTGCTCTTTTTAGATGAGCTGCCCGAGTTTGCTTCTAATACGCTGCAGGTTTTACGTCAGCCAATCGAAGATGGATACGTTCGTCTTGCGAGAGTTGATGGCATTTACAAGTTTCCTTCTCAGTTCCAGCTTATTGCTGCAGCTAATCCTTGTCCCTGTGGTTACTTTGGAGACAAAACACATACCTGTAAGTGCTCTCCGGGAAAGATTTCTACCTATCAGTCAAAAATTGGAGGTCCTTTGATGGATCGAATAGATATTGTGTGTGATGTAGCTCGTCCTTCTTCTGATCGAGTCATTCAAGGAGAGCTAGGACTCACATCAGCAGGTATGCGCTCTCTTGTTATCTCTGGTAGAGATTTTGCCTCTTGGCGAGAAACCCGTGAAGTAGAAAGCACTTCTCGCCAAAAATACGTAGAGAGTTTTGATGAATCAGCGTTGCAACTATTGCATAGATTTGCTCGAGGACTTCATTTAGGAGGTAGAGCAATAACCCGCACTTGCAGAGTTGCACGGACAATCGCAGATATCGCTCACCACGAGAAAGTGACAAAAGACGACGTATCTGAGGCTGTGGCTTATAGGTCTCGTTCTTTGGAGTAGCAATGGAGAAATGGGAGATTTCATCAGAAGATGAGGATTATCCAAAAGAACTGCTACTGCTCAACCATCCACCTGAAGTGATTTATGGAATAGGAGATAGAAGTGTTTTGCAAGCACCTTGTATGTCGGTAATTGGAGCTCGTAGAGCCACTCCATACGGCATGGCAATTGCAGAAATGGCTGGCAGATGCGCCGCCGATAACAATATTGTGGTGGTATCTGGAGGGGCGCTTGGCTGCGACTACACTGCGGGCATGTCTGCGCTTAATGCTGGCGGAAAAACCGTTGTAGTAGCAGGTTGTGGCGCTGATGTGACGTATCCAACTTCATCGCTAGATCTTTTTGAAGCAGCACGAGAAGGAAGAGGAGCGGTTATATCTTTAGATAGGTGGGGAACACCGCCGAGACGCTTTGCGTTTCCCAGGAGAAATGCAGTAATTGCTGCATTAGGTAAAGTGCTTCTGGTAACGGAAGCAGGACTTTGTTCGGGCACCATGAGTACTGCCGAATTTGCTAACTCACTTGGTAAAACCATTTATGCAATACCTGGGTCTATCTTTTCTCCAGCTTCTGCTGGCACTAATAGACTAATTGCTGAAGGTGCTCAAATTATTCCTGACGAGACTTCGTTGGGCCTTGCAATATCTTTAGATTTTGATTGTTTGGTTCAAGAACAAATGAAGCATGATAAGAAGTTAACACCACTTTTATCTGCTCTTATAGCTTCTCCTTCAAGACCAGAAGAGCTTGCATGGAGGTTATCGGAAAACGTTCTTACTGTGCTTAATTCTCTAACTGATTATGAAGCTCGTGGAATGGTAAAAAGATTACCGGATGGAAGGTATACTCCTTCTAAAGACTTTTATTTGGAATCGTAGTGTGTGATAGGTGAACAATGACACAAAAAGTTACGGTAGTAGGCGCTGGTTTAGCTGGAAGTGAATGTGCCTTACAGCTTGCTTCTCGTGGTATTTCTGTAGAGCTCATTGAGCAGCGCCCTGTTGTTTCTTCTCCAGCACACCACACAGATATGTTTGCTGAGCTAGTCTGTTCCAACTCTCTTAAGTCTACTAAGGAAGATTCTGCAGCTGGAATTTTAAAGTCTGAGCTTAAAAAGATGGGTAGTTTTCTACTTCGTATTGCAGAAGAAAACTCTGTTCCTGCAGGCGGCGCGCTTGCGGTAAATAGGGAAGAGTTTTCAAAAGCAGTAACTGAGCAGATTAAAAATCACCCCAACATTTCTGTGACTTATGCAGAGGTTACAGAGCTTACTGATGAGCCAACAGTTATCGCTGCAGGCCCTCTGTGTTCTGACAGCTTGTACCAGGCTATTTCTAAGCGTGTGGGAACTGACAGAATGTCGTTTTTTGACGCAGCAGCACCTATTGTCTCTGAAGAGTCAATCGACCGCTCAATTGCATTCTCCCAGTCTCGTTATGAGGATTTAGGAATTGGCGATTACCTTAATTGCCCTATGAATAAAGAGGAATACGACACATTTGTAGAGGAGTTACTCGCAGCTAAGCGTGTTATCGGACACGATTTTGAGCAATCCGATTTGTTCCAGGCATGTCAGCCTATCGAGGAAGTGGCAAGAACAGGACATGATTCCATTAGGTTTGGAGCGCTAAAACCTGTTGGACTTATTGATCCTAGAACAGGTAAACGTCCCTGGGCGGCAGTTCAGCTTCGTGCAGAAAATACAGCTAAAACAGCATTTAACCTGGTTGGTTTTCAGACAAACCTCACGTGGGGAGAGCAAAAACGCGTATTTACGCTCATCCCAGGTCTGGAGAATGCTGAGTTCGTCCGCTATGGCGTCATGCATAGAAACTCTTTTGTTGATTCTCCTCATGCGCTGGATAGATCATTTGGAATTCCTGGCACTTCTACTATTCTTGCAGGTCAAATTACAGGTACAGAAGGCTATGTTGAGGCGATTGCCTCAGGCTTGCTTGCAGCGCTAAACATGTACGCTCGCCTGTTAGGCAAAGAGGAAGTCAAGCTTCCTTTAACAACCTCGTTTGGCTCTCTTGTGGGATATGCAACAAATCCAAATACCAAAGATTACCAGCCTATGCATGTTAATTTTGGAATTTTTGAGCCATTGGACGAGCGCATTAAAAGAAAAGATGAGCGCCGTCAGAAGATGGCGGAGCGCGCTCATAAAGATTTTGATGAGTATCTTGCCTCTCGCCACGAACTCTTTGATTGCGTAAAGCGTGATTAATGTGGGCATTTCTAAAGCGCAGGTAAGTCACGTTGAACAATTTATTGAGTATTTAAGCAAGGTGAGGAATCTTTCTGAGAATACTTTAAGGTCATATCAAACTGATCTTTTAGCATTTCAGCAGTGGTGTAGCAGGGAAGGCGTGGAGGTAACTAAGGTTGACCACAGAAACCTTCGCTTGTATTTGGCCTACCTCAAACAAACTCAATATTCAGCTAAAACGCTTAACAGACACCTGTCTGCATTACGTAGTTTTTACAAGTGGATGCAGCGAGAAAAACTGATTGCAACTGATCCCGCTCTTGCACTTAGTAATCCTCGAGCGCCACGTAATCTTCCACATACCATGACTGACTCTGATGTAAATAGGCTTTTGGAATCATGTGATACCTCAACAGCAGTAGGTCTGAGGGATAGAGCATTTCTTGAGTTCTTGTATGCAACAGGTGCTCGTATTTCTGAGGTAGCAACGCTTAAGCTTGAGCAGATTGATTTACAAAATGGAACAGTACGTCTCTTTGGTAAGGGTTCTAAAGAGCGAATTGTTCCGTTATATGAGTCTGCAATTGAGTGGCTTAAGAAGTACCTTAGGTCTTCTCGCCCTACGCTCTTGTTAAAAGACAAATCAGGGCGTGCACACTCAGCTCTCTTTATTTCTGTCAGAGGAAATGACATGAGCGCTGATTCTTTGCGCAAGGTTTTCTCGTCGTATTTAGTGGCTGCAGGACTAGACAGCTCACTTTCTCCACATGCAATGAGGCATACGTACGCCACGGAGCTTCTTGGCGGTGGAGCAGACTTGCGTATTGTCCAGGAACTTTTAGGCCATGAGTCGCTCTCAACTACGCAGGTGTATACGCATTTGTCAGTTGATAGACTTAAAGAAGCAGCAAAGGCAGCTCATCCAAGATCAAAATAAACCGTGCTTTGTTACGGAAGATTTTGCACTTGGAAGGTGAATGTATTTGTGCAGTATTTGTAGAGGTTATGGTCTAAATTCTTTATAGACGCAGCCCTTGTTTTCCTGTTATACTTTCAAAAGTTGTGTAGAAGCACAACATGCTGTTACCAAACAGCACAAAATCGCACGTACGACTACTTGTTTGCCGCGGTGCCTAACGCTAAGCCAGGTGTTGGGTGGTTTTAACAAGGTTTGAACTCGTACGGAGGAACAACCAATGGAGGTAAAAATGGCTGCAAAGATTACTATTCAGACTCTTCTGGATGCTGGTTGCCACTATGGTCACCAGACTCGTCGTTGGAACCCTAAGATGAAGCCATACATCTTTGGTGAGCGCAACGGCATTTACATTCTTGACCTTAAGCAGACCATGCTTGGCGCAGACGCTGCTTACACTTTCCTGAAGAATGTTGCATCTAAGGGTGGCCGCGTTCTCTTCGTCGGCACCAAGAAGCAGGCTCAGGAGCCAATCGCTACTGAGGCAGCTCGTGCAAACATGCCTTACATCAACCAGCGTTGGCTTGGCGGTATGCTTACCAACTTTGTCACCATGCGTTCCCGCATTAAGCGCCTTGAGGAGCTTGAGGCAATGGTAGAGGATGGCCGTATGGCAGCTCTTCCTAAGAAGGAGCAGGCTCTTAAGAACAAGGAGCTTCTGAAGCTTCAGCTTAACCTCGGTGGCGTCCGTGATATGACTTCTCTTCCACAGGCTCTCTTTGTTGTTGACTCCAAGCGTGAGGAGAACGCAATTCGTGAGGCAAACCGTCTTCACATTCCAGTTGTCTCCCTGCTTGATACCAACTCTGATCCAGATGTTGTTGATTACGGCATTCCTGCAAATGACGATGCTATTCGTTCCATTTCTCTTATGTGCCAGCTTGCTGCAGACGCAATTCTTGCAGGTAGCGGCAAGGAGCAGATTTCTGCTGAAGAGATGGGCGCTGAGTCCGAGACCCCAGCTGCTGAGTAACTCTTAGCAACGGGTCAAATAATTTAATTATTCAGTAGATTTTTGGGAGGAAAACATGGCAGAGATTACCGCAGCACTTGTTAAGCAGCTTCGTGATATGACCAGCTCTCCTATGATGGAGTGCAAGAAGGCACTCGTCGAGGCTGAGGGCGATATTGAAAAGGCAGTAGACATCCTTCGTACTATGGGCGTTGCTAAGGCAGTTAAGCGTGCTGGCCGCGACACCAACGAGGGTACCATTGCTACCTTCATCAGCCCAGACGGCAAGACTGGCGCAATCCTCGAGCTTTCCTGCGAGACTGACTTTGTTGGTACAAACCCTCAGTTCACCGGCTTTGCTGGCGATCTTGCTGCAGTTGTCGTTGAGAGCAACCCAGCTGACGTTGAGGAGCTCAAGGCTGCAAAGCTTGGCGACGAGACTGTTGACGAGGCAATCACCGATAAGATCCACAACATCGGCGAGAACATGCGTGTTCTTCGTTTCCAGCGTGTTGAGGCTGCAAACGGCGCTCTTGCTAGCTACATTCACCTTGGTGGCAAGCTTGCTGACATTGTTACCTTTGAGTTCAACAAGCCAGAGACCGCTGAGTCTCAGGACTTCAAGAACTTTGCACACGACGTTGCAATGCAGGTAGCTGCAGCTGCTCCAGTTGCTGCTCGCCGTGAGGATGTTCCACAGGACATCGTTGATCACGAGCTCTCCATTTACAAGGCACAGGCAGCTGAGTCCGGTAAGCCTGAGGCTATTCAGGAGAAGATGGCTTATGGTCGTCTCGAGAAGTACTACAAGGAGTACGTCCTTACTGAGCAGGCATTTGTTAAGGACCCAGATATGACCATTTCTGAGTACGCAAAGCTGCTCTCCAAGAAGGTTGACGACGAGGTTAAGATTGTCAGCTTCGTACGTTTTGCTTTTGGTGAAGAGTAAGACTTTTTACTTCAATTATTTTGAGCCGGTTGTCTTCAACCGGCTCTTTTTTTACCGTGATTCCTGCAAAACTTACGGTGTCGTTTGTTAAAATTATTACAACTATGGCAAACGGAGAGAGCGAGGAAGCTTTGTCTTCAGCTAAATACAAAAGAGTACTTTTAAAGCTTTCTGGTGAAGCATTGATGGGTGAGCAATCCTTTGGTATTGACCCTTCAATCCCAGAAATGCTTGCTAAAGAAATTAAGCCTGTTTGGGAGTCTGGCGTTCAGGTTGCCATTGTTGTTGGTGGCGGAAACATCTTCAGAGGCGTTTCTCAGGCAGCAGCTGGTATGGATCGTGCCCAGGGTGACAACATGGGCATGCTTGCAACCGTAATCAACGCTCTCTCGCTGCAGGATTGTTTTGAGCGCAACGGCATGGATTGCCGCGTTATGAGTGCAATTTCCATGGCCCAGGTTGCAGAGCCTTATATTCGTCGTCGTGCTATTAGGCACCTTGAGAAGGGCCGTATTGTTATCTTTGCTGCAGGTACTGGTAACCCTTACTTCACCACTGATACTGCTGCAGCTCTTCGCGCCTGCGAGATTGGCGCAGAGGCTCTAATGAAGGCAACAAAGGTAGATGGCATTTACGACTGCGACCCTGTTACTCATGCAGATGCAGTTAAGTATGACACCGTCACTTACAAAGATGTTCTCGCCAAAGAACTTAAGGTTATGGACGCTGCAGCAATTGCGCTGTGTAAAGACAATAAGATGCCAATTCTTGTATTTGACATGCAGTCTGAAGGCGTTTTCATGAAGGCAATTTCCGGAGAAGAAGTCGGTACCACTGTCGTTGAGGAGGACTAATGAGCGTTCATTCTGATAAAGCTAAGCAGTCTATGGAGAAGTGCATCGAGGCACTTAAGAATAACTTTGGCCGTGTTCGTACTGGTCGCGCAAATCCACACGCACTTGATCACATTAAGGTTGACTACTATGGCCAGCCAACTCCAATTTCTCAGCTTGCAGCAATTAAGGTTCCAGAGGCATCTATGCTGCTTGTAGAGCCATGGGATAAGACCGCTCTTAAGAGCATCGAGAAGGCCATTGAGACTTCTGACCTTGGTATTACTCCATCTAATGATGGCTCTGCTATTAGGCTTCCTTTCCCAATGCCAACTGAGGAGCGCCGCCGTGAGCTTGCTAAAGAGTGCTCTCAGATTGCTGAGGAGGCTCGCGTAGCTGTTCGTAACGTTCGTCGTGACGTTAACGGCAAGATTGAGCGCGATGAGGAGCTCTCTGAGGACGATCAGAAGCGCGAGAAGAACGGTATTCAGAAACTGACCGATACCTATATTGTACAGATTGAGTCTCTTCTTAAGACCAAGACTTCAGAAATCATGGAGATTTAAGTGCAGTTTGATACAGACAAACTCGTCCAGTATTTCTCAGACGCACCAGAAGATATCAGTCTCTCTGATATCAATTTAGAAACTATTCCGTCTCACGTTTCCATCATTATGGATGGAAACGGCAGATGGGCTACAGCTCGCGGACTTGATAGAACTGAAGGTCATAAGGCCGGTGTTCTATCATTGCGCGAGGCTGTTACTACAAGCGTGCGCCTTGGATTGGACGTTCTGTCGGTTTATGCGTTCTCTACAGAAAACTGGAAACGCCCTCAGCGTGAGGTTGACTTGCTTATGCGTCTGTTTGCAGAGACGCTGCTCAAAGAGCTTCCGCTGTTTCATCAAGAAAACGTTAAGCTGCGTTTCTTTGGTGACCTTGAGGCTTTGCCAGAGAAGACCCGCAAGACCTTCCAGCGCGGACTTGATGAGACCGCACAAAACACTGGTATGACGTTTGCGCTTGCGGTTAATTATGGCTCCCGCGCAGAGCTGACCAGGGCAGCTGTTCTTCTCGCCAACCAAATTGCTGAGGGCAGTGTGTCTGCTGACTCGGTGACTTCGGCTGACCTCGAGAAGAACCTCTATACAGCAGGACTTCCTGATCCAGACCTTTTGATTCGCACGTCAGGAGAGCTAAGACTTTCTAACTATTTGCTCTGGCAGTTGGCTTACTCGGAGCTGTATGTTACGCAAACTTACTGGCCTGACTTCTCTAAGTGGGATTTTTTGCGCGCCATTAAGGACTATCAGAGTCGCGAGAGGCGATTCGGAGGAGTGAAATAGTGGTGGACAATACGCGCGATTCCAAAAAGCCTACCTCCAGGATTGATGCTGACTCTCAGCTTAATGCTGAAGAAACAGGTAGTGTTGGAATTGATAGACAGATAGAAAAGCTGGAGATTCGCCGCTCAATTAAAGAGCTGCAACGATCCGCTGGTAACCTTATGGGCCAGCGAGTCCGTGGCGTTACCGAAAAGCTTTTGACCAGAACTCTGTCTGGCGTAGTCTATGCAGCTATTGTGCTTGCTGCTCTGTTTGTGGGCAAAGAAGCCACCATTGTTTTGATTGCTGGTATGGGATGGCTGTGCTGCTCTGAGTTTTTCCACATTTGTCGCATGGGCGGACGTATGCCAAACGAGCCTCTTGGCCTTGTTTTCTCGCTTATTTTCCCCATAATTGCGTATTTTGGTCATGTCTTTCCGCTGGCATTCTCCCTGCTTTTGATTATCCTTTGTGGCCTTTGGTATGTCCTTACTCCGCGAGCAAACCTTGCAGACGTGGCGGTTACGGCCTTTGGACCTCTGTATACGTCGCTCTCACTTTCAACGGTAGTGCTTCTGAGGTCCACAGAGCCTAGTTTTTCTATTCCTTGGATCACGCTTGCCGTCATGCTCTCTGTGTGGGCTAACGATTCTTTTGCGTATTTGTTTGGATCTAAATTTGGCAAGCATAAACTGGCACCAAGAATTTCTCCAAATAAGAGCTGGGAAGGCTTCTACGGTGGCCTTTTAGGCTCAATGCTGGTGTGGTTCTTGATTGCCGTGTTTGGTGCAATTGACATGAATCCTCTGTTTGCGCTGCTCTTTGGCGTAACTGAGGGTATTTTCTCCGTTGTGGGAGACCTCTTTGAGTCTCGCATTAAGCGAGGCGTAGGACTTAAAGACTCCGGTTCAATTATGCCTGGCCATGGTGGCCTGCTTGATAGAACCGATTCGATGATTTTTGGAACTATGGCGGCGTTTCTTCTCTTCCAGCTTGCCGTGCTCTTTAGCCAGGTCAAGCTTCCTATTGCGCTGCCGTTTGGAGCATAGGTTTTGAGCATTTTTGAAGACACTGCGCCTCGTGCTGTAAGGCATGAGCCTTTACGTGTTGCTATCCTTGGAGCTTCGGGCTCTGTGGGTATGCAGACGCTTGATGTATGTCGTCATTTTCCGCAAAAGGTGCAGGTAGTTGCCCTTGCGGTGAGGTCGTCGGCTGAGTTTGCCGTGAAGGCAGCAAATGAGTTCAACTGCAAATATGTTGCATTTGCCGATGCAAGCGTCAAGGGCAACGTTCTTCTCGACAGCTTGCCTCAAGGCTGCAAGACAAGCTTTGGCCCTGAGGCTGTTCAGGCGCTCGCTGAGCTGGATGAGGTTGACTGTGTAGTCAACGCAGTAGTGGGAGAGGCCGGCATTTACGCTGGTCTAGCCGCTGTAAAGGCTGGTAAGGTGCTGGCATACGCCAACAAGGAGTCCATTGTTGTTGGCGGAGACCTTCTGATGCCGCAGGTTAAGCCCGGCCAGCTCATTCCCGTTGACTCCGAGCACAGCGCCATCTTCCAGTGCCTTATTGGCGAGAGACCCGCTGACATCCAGAGGATTTGGCTTACCTGTTCTGGCGGTCCGTTCTTCGGATATTCTCGTGAGCAGCTTAAGCACGTCTCGGCCGACGACGCTTTGGCGCATCCAACCTGGAAGATGGGTGCCAAGATTACCATCGACTGCGCCACGCTCATGAACAAGGGCCTTGAGCTCATTGAGGCTCATCATCTCTTTGATACTCCAATGGACAAGCTTGAGGTGCTGGTGCATCGTCAGAGCCGCATCCACTCTATGGTTGAGTTTGTGGACGGTTCCGTAAAGGCGCAGCTTGGAGCATCTGACATGAGGCTGCCAATCCAGTTTGCACTGAGCTATCCGCATCGTTGGCCGGCAATTGCTAAGCCAGTTGAGTGGCAAGAGACAGCTCCTCTTACAGGAGATTATGCTGACGAGAAGACCTTTGGATGCCTAGCTCTTGCTCGTCACGCGGGAACTGTTGGTGGAACGCTTCCCTGCATTATGAATGCTGCTAATGAAGTTGCTAACCACGCATTTAGGCGAGGAAGATGTTCATTTCTTGATATTGAGCGCATTGTTGCAGAGACCATGAATGCCTCTCATGTCCAAAGGGTAGAAGACCTTCAACAATTGACGCTTGTAGACGCAGAAGCACGAGCTTTAGCTCGCTCT
This sequence comes from uncultured Atopobiaceae bacterium, assembly GCA_963538475.1. Classification (GTDB taxonomy): domain Bacteria; phylum Actinomycetota; class Coriobacteriia; order Coriobacteriales; family Atopobiaceae; genus Lancefieldella. The sequence continues at coordinate 34,115 of CAUTIE010000007.1, read as the reverse complement.
TTTGTGGGATAGGAATTTTGTGAATTTGTTAGCTATTCTTTCACCAATTTTTTGGGGACTCTTGGTCCTCTCGCTTCTTGTATTTGTTCACGAGGCTGGCCATTACGGAATGGCTCGCCTGTGTGGCGTTCGTGTTACCGAGTTCTTTTTGGGCATGCCGTTCAGGTACAAGCTTTCTCACAAGAGCAAAAAATACGGTACCGAGGTTGGTGTAACACCGCTTCTTTTTGGTGGTTATACGCGTATCTGCGGCATGGAAGGTCAGCTTGATGAGCTGCTTCCACAGGCTCTGATGAGCGTTCAAGAATCAGGTTCACTTGAGGTTGGTACGCTTGCTGCAAAACTTAACTGTGAGGATGAGCGCGCCTATAATCTGCTGTACACCCTTGCAGACTGGGGTTCTATTGAGCTTGTCAAAGAGTCAGATGAGCTAGCGCACACCACGTTCCAAACACTTGCGCGAGACGCTGAGCTTCGCTGTGAGTATGATCGCGGCCACAACTTTGAGCTTGAAGGCTCTACAACAGCAGGGGAGCCTCGTGTTCCACAGATGTCCGCTGATGATTTCTTTGCTCAAGAGAAGGCTCATACCTACGTTGGCGCAACTGTTCCCAAGCGTCTGCTTATGATTTTGGGCGGACCGCTGGTTAACATTGCGCTTGCCTTTGTGCTGGTCGTAGGCTCTCTCATGTTTGTTGGCATTCCTGCCGCACAAAACAAGGCACAGTTGGGCTCAGTTGAATCTGGCTCTTTGGCAGCTATTTCCGGTCTTACTGCCGGAGACACCATTCTTACGTTTAACAAGGTAGAGGTTCATACCTGGGAAGACCTGACCGCTGCTATTAAAGATGCAATGTCTGCTGGCGTAGAAGATATTCCTGTCACTTACGACCGCGGCGGCATTCAGCTTCAAACTACTATTAAGCCTGCTTTACGTCCCGACGATAAGATCATCGGCGTTTCTCCCGTTATGACCATGTATCACTTCTCGTTTATTGATGCATCTGCCGCAGCTGTATCGTATGCTGCACAGGTTGGACAGTTTGCCCTAAGGCTGCTCATTCCAACGCAGACCATGGAAGTCCTTAATCAGTCGTCGTCTGTTGTGGGTATTTCTGTGATGGCTTCAGAAGCTGCCGCAGAGGGTTTCTCGACCCTTATTATGCTGGTAGCAGCCATTTCTATGTCACTTGGCTTTATGAATCTTTTGCCTATTCCACCGCTTGATGGCGGAAAGATTCTGATCGAGGTAATTCAGGTGATTATCAGAAAGCCTCTGTCCATCAAAGTTCAAAACATTTTGTCCTACATTGGACTGGCGTTTTTCCTGTTTGTATTTGTTGTTGCACTGAGAAACGATATCCTTCATTTGCTGTTTAGGTAGCTGATTTTATGTCTGAGATTGCTCGCACAAAAACTCGTCCCGTTATGGTCGGATCTGTCCAGGTTGGCGGTGGCGCCCCCGTTTCTGTTCAGTCCATGTGCACCACCAAAACTGATGATCCAGATGCCACGCTCCACCAGATTAAGGAGCTTGCAGAGGCAGGGTGCGAGATTATTCGTGTAGCAATTCCTGATGCAAAGGCCTTGGATGGCTTTGAAGAGATTTGCAAATACTCGCCACTTCCTGTTGTTGCTGATATTCACTTTGACTATAAGTTGGCGCTTGAAGCTTCAAAGCGAGGTGCGGCAGCTCTTCGTATTAACCCAGGAAACATTGGCTCTATGGAGCGCGTTGATGCTGTCATTGAGGCAGCTAAAGAGGCACATATTCCAATTAGAATTGGCGTTAACGCAGGCTCTCTTGCTAAAGAATTTGATACAAGACAAGATATGACCCTTGTTGAGAAACTCGTGGCATCGTCAAAGTCTTTTGTAGAGCATTTCTCTTCTCGCGGTTTTGACGACATTGTCCTATCTGCAAAAGCTCACGATGTTCCCACTACGCTTGCTGTGTATCGTGCGCTTTCCAAAGAGCTTCCACAGGTTCCTCTGCATGTAGGCGTTACAGAAGCTGGCGCTTTGAGGCAGGGAACGGTAAAGAATTCTGCTGCGGTGGGCATTTTGCTTGAGAGCGGTATCGGCGATACCATGCGTCTGTCTTTGACGGCCGATCCCGTAGAAGAAGTCCATGTAGCATGGGAACTTCTTGCAGCTCTTGGCATGCGTCGCATTAAACCAGAACTGGTGAGCTGCCCTACGTGCGGCAGGTGTGGCGTTGACATGATTCCTATTGCAGAAGAGGTTACCAAGCGCCTGGATGGCGTTCGTGCTCCAATTTCTGTAGCAGTCATGGGATGCGTTGTTAACGGACCTGGTGAGGCTAGGGGTGTTGACCTTGGCGTCGCCTGCGGCAAAGGGCAAGCAGTGTTGTTTGAGAACGGCAATCCTATTAGAAAAGTGCCTGAAGATAAGATTGTTGATGAGCTATTCGCCGAAATTGAGAATCGTTTTGGCAAAAAATAAGTAAACTATACGTATTACTTCATATTGAAAGGAAACTACCTTGAAGCACTGGATGCGCATGTCTTCTTTGTATGCACCAACACTCAAAGAAGATCCAGCTGAGGCTGTACTTGCAAGTCACCGCCTGCTCCTTCGTGCTGGCATGATTAGAAAGACCGCTGCAGGTCTTTACTCTTATCTACCACTTGCATGGCGCTCTCTTTTAAAGATTGAGGCCATCATCCGCGATGAGATGGATGGCATTGGTGCTCAGGAGATTCTTGTTCCTATTATGACCCCCGCTGAGCTCTGGGAGGAGTCTGGTCGTTGGGACGTCTACGGAGACGAGCTCATGCGTATGCATGACCGCCATGATCGTCAGTTTGCTCTTGGCCCAACTCACGAGGAAACCTTCACAGATCTTATTAGAAATGAGCTCAAAAGCTATAAGCAGCTTCCTGTAACGCTCTATCAGATTCAGGATAAGTTCCGTGACGAGCGCCGACCACGCTTTGGTCTTATGCGTGGCCGTGAGTTCATTATGAAAGACGGCTATTCCTTCTCGGCAAATCAAGAGTCGCTGCAAGAGTGTTATGACCAGGAGAAGATTGCTTACCAGAACGTTTGTGACCGCACACGTCTTAAGGCTCTGCAGGTAGTTGCAGACTCTGGTCAGATTGGTGGAGACACCTCTGTTGAGTTTATGGCGCTGGCAGAGGCTGGCGAGGCAAGCCTAGTCTATTGCGATTGCGGCTATGCTGCAGATACTGAGGCAGCTGCAGCAAAGATCAACGTAGAAGAGCGTGAGTCTGGCAAGATGTGTGAGATTCACACCCCTGGTATTGGCTCCATTGATGATGTAGCTGAGTTCCTTCACGTTTCACCCGCAGCAACTCGCAAGGCTCTTGCGCTTGTTGACGGAAATGGCAAGCCAGTTGTGTGCTTTGTTCCAGGTACTCATGAGCTCAACGAGGTAAAAGCTGAGCACGTCTTTGGTGAGTACCACATGATGACCGATGAAGAGCTTGAAGAGTATGGCCTCATCAAGGGCTTCATTGGACCTGTTGGTTTACCTGAGGGAATCCGCGTTGTTGGAGACCTCTCCCTTGAGGATACTCAGTGGTGGCTCTGCGGTGCCAATAAGGCAGACTACCACCTTGATCACGTTGAGCTTGGTCGTGACTTTGAGATTAACGAGTGGAAAGACCTTGTCACTTCTCAGGAGGGCGATATTTGCCCTGAGTGTGGGCTTCCTCTGCACGCTGCTCGTGGTATTGAGGTTGGCCAGGTCTTCCAGCTTGGCACCAAGTACTCTTCAGCTCTTAACGCCACCTTCACCGACGAAAACGGCGAGGATAAGCCTCTGGTTATGGGCTGCTACGGCATTGGTGTTTCCAGACTGCTTGCAGCTGTTGTTGAGCAATACAATGACGAGAAGGGCATCAAGTGGCCAGTCTCTGTTGCTCCTTATGAGGTTTCTGTTCTTTGCCTCTCTGACAAAGACCCAGAGATTTGGAATGCAGCGGGTGCGGTAGCTGACGCCTGTGTTGCCGCTGGTCTTGAGACTGTTGTTGATGATCGCGCAGAGCGTCCTGGCGTTAAGTTTGCAGATGCAGACCTTATTGGTTTCCCATGGCAGGTTATTGTGGGCAAGAAGGGCGTTGCAAACGGCATCGCAGAAGTCAAAGAGCGTGCTACCGGTGAGCGCTTTGAGGTTGCCCTTGATGAGGTGGCTTCTTGGTTGGCAGAAAAGATTCTTCCAGAGCGCGAGCTCTAAAATATACAACCAATTAGAAAATTGTCGATAAAAACAGAGCTTTGGTTTGCTATAGTATTTCCCGCACCACGTTCGGGGAATTAGCTCAGCTGGGAGAGCGCATGACTGGCAGTCATGAGGTCAGGGGTTCGATCCCCCTATTCTCCACCACGCATTCTGGCGGCGGCATCAGTCGCCGCTTTTTTCTTACGGGCTCATGGCGCAACGGTTAGCGCAGGGGACTCATAATCCCTGGGTTGGGGGTTCAAATCCCTCTGGGCCCACCAAATACACATGTGGCGAGAAACCCTTTGGTTTTCTCGCCATTTCTTTTACCGAAACACTCTACCGTTCAATGATTCGATTACTTAATTTATATAAAAGACGGGTACAATAGCCAAAGTGATATTTGATAGATAGGGGATATATGACTCCTGAGACTCGCAAAATGAAGCTCTTTAGTCTGGCGCTTTTGATTGGCGGACTTTTAGGTCTCGTTAATGTTGCGGTTCTTGTAATTGGTGCTGGTCCATCAATTGATTCCGCTCTTCTTTTGCTTGCAAGTATGATCTCGCTTCTAACTGGTGGTTATGCAGCTAGAGAGGCTAATGTACCTAATAGAGCTGTTGCTGCCTATCCAATGATTTTTGGATCATGCGTTGTATTAGCTGCTATTGTTGTTGGACAGTTGGTGCTTAAACCATCTGTTACCTTGCAGTTTATTGAGCTGTTTGCGCTATTGGCAATGGCAAGTGCTGTTGCCCGAGGATCTCATAAAGTTAAAAAGTCTCTTGAAGCCAAGTAAGTTATTTTATTGACGTCTTTTTATTGTTCTAGCTCCTCTTGTGTACGTTTTTCTTTGTGAAATGACTTGTTGGGGGTTTGTATGGATCGTGGAACTAAGTTGATGATGGCGCTTTCCTCTATGCTTGGCGCGCTGGGCGTTGCTGGAATTGTCATCTTTGCCTTCTCAGTTGGCTATGGTCGTTTCTCTTCAAGCATGATTGTGCTTTTGCTGTGCAGCTTACTGTCTGTTTATTGTTGCTATATTCTGCAGAAATGCATTAGCTTGGCCAAAGATTTTGAGAAAACCCACGGTATTGTTCGTCTTGTAGCCGGCGTTGTACTCATTCTCTTTACTATTGAATGGGTCTTTGTTTCGCAGCTTGCTTCTCAGCCAATGGTGATTGCACCACTGATTCTTCAGCTTATCTTCCTGGGAATTATTCTTGTTCAGATGAATAAAGCTGTATCTACATATTCACCGTCAAAAAAGTCAAAAGCTAGAAATTAGCTTCATTGTTTGTTATTATTGCAAGTCGTTCGGGCGATTGGCTCAGGGGTAGAGCACTTCCTTCACACGGAAGGGGTCGCTGGTTCAAATCCAGCATCGCCCACCATAGAATTTTTAAGGCCTAGGTTACTAGGCCTTTTTTGTTAGTACTTAGTTACGACAATGACCAATGTTTGTTGCCAAGCTCATATCTTAGAGTTTCCCTTATATACTTGAGTCCTAGGAAAGGGGAGACCATGACAGATTCAACTAACACCACCGGTGCCATTACTCCAGTTGAGCAGTTTGACATGTATGTTGCTCACGTTGGCATCAATGCAAGTAACGCGGACGAGGCAGAAAAGATTGCAAACCTGTTCACCGCTCTTATGGGGCTTCCTACTATTGAACAGCCACCTTCATTTTTCGCGGGTACCCTGGTAGAGGTTATGAAGCAAAACGGCCGAGGCACAAAGGGTCATATTGGCTTCCATGTCAACAATATTCCTGCTGCCGAGAAATACTTTGCAGGTCGTGGCTTTGAAATTGACGAGACCTCTAGAAGGCTTAATCCAGATGGCAGCACCTTTTTGGTCTACTTCAAAGACGAGATTGCCGGCTTTGCTATTCATCTCACCATGGATAAGTAGCCCTACTTTCATCAAACTTAACTAATGATTTTTTGGCGAGAAGATCTTCCAAGCGCAAAGGTCTTCTCGCTATTTGTATATATGGATGGATAGGGAATGGCTATTTATAGGCAATTCTTATTGTTGATGATATGAAAATTTAATAAATTGCAATTTAGAATGTAGTTTATATTCATTTTAATGATATTTTCTTTTATCATTTGAATGAGACAATTGTAATCCTAAATGGATTTGGAAGGTTTGAAGTGAAAAAGTTCAAGTATGTAGCAGCGTCAATTCTTGTTGCACTATGCTGCGTAATTGTAATCGGAGTTCCAAAAGTTGCTCTAGCGGCAGGGGACAATCAGCTTACGGTTAATGTTACTGATGACTATTATCGTAAACCCGTTGATGGTGTAACAATTACAGTCACAGATACAGCAACTGGTTCTGTTGTGGCGGAGCAAGTCACTGACGCAAATGGTAAAGTTCAGATCAGTCTTCCAGATGGAACTTATAAGGTTCAGCAGACAAAGTTCAAAGCTGGATTCGAAGTAGATAACACAACCTACCCATATACGCCTAATGGAGTTGCTTCTGGCACAGGAAGCTCAACTACACTTAACATCGTTGATAAGCAAGTCTTAGGTAACCTTTACATTACCGTAAAAGCACAAAACTTAAACTATGGTCATCGTCCAGATTCTGATCTTCAGTCAATTTCTGAAGTTACCGTAGATGTTCAAGATGAATTTGGAAATACTGTTGAATCAAATGTTCCATCTAATTCTCCAGTTCCAGTTAGAGTCCCTGTAAATGGTAGCTATACCTTAATTCCAAAAAATATTCCTGATTCATATTCGTATGACACAGAGTCAGGCTTGTTTGATATTGTAAATTATGATCGTACTGGCCATCTTTATGGTTCCCCACATGCAGTTACCTTTAAATATGATTCCTCAACGCGAACATTTAATACAGATGTTTATGCGGTTTATAGATTAAAGCGCAGAGTAGGAAATATTATTGTTAGGGTCGTTGATCAATACGGCAATCCTATTGCTGGAGCAACTTTGACTGCTACCATGGCTGAGGTAGTCACACCTGGTGAGCCTTCTCCAGCAATTCCACCTAATTTCCCAAGCTTTGATCCCCCAAATCCAGCTTTGTTACCAGGTACTGATGAACCTCGACCTCTAACGCAAGCTGCTCCAGCACGTGGTGTAGCTCATACACAAACAGGTCAACTTTCTATTTTTAATGAGGACGATGATACTCATTACAATCTGACTACAGGTCCAGACGGCACTGTAATTATTCCTGATTATTTGACTTATGCTGGCTCTACCATTACTCAGATAACCACCCTTGATGGCTACACTATTGATGATCCTAATCCTCAGGTTGGTGAGATTACTGGTTCTAACGAGACAACTACCGTTACGTTTGTAAATCGTAGACCAGAGCCACCTGCTCCAGAGCCACAGCCTACACCAGAACCAACTCCAGAGCCACAGCCAGAACCTCAGCCTGAGCCAACCCCAGAGCCTACTCCTGAGCCTCAGCCACAGACTCCGGGAAAGCCTAAGACTCCAAAGAAAAAGAAGGCTGTTCTTCCAGACACATCTGATATTTCTGGTGCCTCTTCTTTAATTGTTGGAATTGCAGGTACATTAAGCTCTTTCGCTGGCGTTTCAATGTATCTGAATAAGAAGCGTTTCTAATACAATAGGATTTATTGAATCTGTTTCAAAATTGATTTGATCTTATCAAGTGAACGACCTGTGCATTTTACAATTTAAAAATGTATGGGGAGTTCACTTGATTTTTATAATGTGGTCAGAAAATCCAGCAGTTTCTCCGGTTAAAATTTTGAAATAATTGTGTTTAGTATTGGATATTATCTTTAATTTAATGTCTGATTCGCTTACTATAGATAGAAGTATTTACAAGTATGATTCGGTTTGAAGGAATTGAATTGAAACGATATAAAAACATTGTCCTTGCTATCTTTGTTGCGTTGATGCTTGTTGTATCAGTTATCACTCCAAAGATTGCACTTGCAGATTCCAATGAGATTAGTGTTCTTGCTGTTGATAAATACACTCGCGAACCAATTGAGGGTGTACATGTTGTAATTTATCAAGGTGGTTCTACTATTGTGGCCGAGGGTGAAACGGACGCTAATGGCTACTTTAACCCTTATCTTCCACTTCCTGACGGCGCTTATAGAGTTGAACAAACCACTTATAAAGAGGGCTATGTCCCTCAAGTAGAATCCGTATCTTACATTTTTGATGGCGCTTCGTCGGGTTTAGGTGATGTGGTCACTGCTGAACTGGAGAACCAGCCAATTTTAGGCAATATTATTGTTAAAGTCGTTGACACAGATGGCAATCCTATTGCCGGTGCAACTCTTAAGGCTACTGCAGCAAATATTGCAGGTCCTGCTGTTCCAACACCTCCATTTACTCAGACCGGTTTTCTCACCATGGAGGCTGACGGTAGCTACTCTCTTACAACTGGTGCAGATGGTACTGTTGTAATTCCTAACCTTATGGGTAACACTTCCACTACCATTACTCAGCTCACCACTATTGATGGCTATCAGATTGATACTACAGTTCGCGTTGGTCAGATTACTGGTACAAAGACTACTGACACAGTAACTTTTGTTGATCCTACGGTTCCAACACCAGAGCCTCAGCCTGAGCCAACTCCAGCACCAGAGCCTCAGCCAGAGACTCCAAAGGCTAAAAAGGTTAAGAAGTCCGCTCTTCCAGCGACTGGTGATAATGCTCTTACGCTTCCTTTGATTGTTGGTGTTGCTGGCGTAACTGTTGTTGTTGCTGGCGCAGCTCTCTTCCTTCATAAGAAGCGTCAATAAATCTTCACAAGCCTAGCTTCATTTACATAATTCACCACGTAAATCAAGTGAATGACTTATACTTATCCAGTTCAGATATGTATGAGGAGTTCACTTGATTGCTCTTGCGGATAAGATTTCTAAGTCATTTGGCGGCAGAGTCCTTTATTCAAATGCAACACTTCAGCTCAATGCGGGAGAGCGTTGGGCTTTAGTTGGTCCAAATGGCGCTGGTAAGACAACGCTTCTAAAGATCATCATGGGCCTAGAGTCTGCTGATGAGGGAACTGTTACCTTTGCAAAAGACGCTACTCTTGGATACCTTGAGCAAGAGACAGAGCTTATGGGGGACAGAACTGCCCTCAATGAGGTCATTGAGTCCGCGCATGAGATTAAACAGTGGGAGAGAAAGGTAAATGACCTCTCACTCAAGATTGCCGAAACTCCTGAGGGCACAACGCTTAACAAATACCTGGAAGACTATGCTCATGCTATGGAGCGCTTTGAGCGTCTTGGCGGCTATGAGCTTGAAAGTAGAGCTCGTCAGATTCTTGCAGGTCTTGGCTTCCCAGTGGAAGATTTTGACAAGCCCGCTAAGGAGTTTTCAGGCGGCTGGCAGATGCGCATCTCTTTGTCAAAGTTGCTCCTGCGTCGTCCTGACGTTCTTCTTTTGGACGAGCCTACCAACCACCTGGACTTGGAATCTGTTCAGTGGCTTGAGAGGTTCTTATCGTCATATGATGGAACAGTTTTGCTGGTAAGCCACGACCGTTCATTTATGGATGCTTGCGTGACGCACGTTGCAGCACTTGAGAATCGTATGCTCGTAACCTATACCGGCAATTATTCCGGCTATCTTCATCAGCGAGAAGAAAATCTTGAGCAGCTCCGCGCTAAACGTGCAGCTCAAGAGCGTGACATTGCTCATATGGAGACTTTCATTGAGCGCTTTAGGTATAAGCCAACCAAGGCTAAACAGGTTCAAGAGCGCGTAGCAAAGGTCGAGAAGATCCGTGAAGAGCTGGTAGTTCTTCCAGAGCAGTCTCATCACATGCATTTTAGGTTCCCAGAGCCCCCACGTACTGGAGATACCGTTATTTCTCTTGAGGGTGTTGCTAAATCGTACGAGGATAACTTTGTCTACGATAACGTTGACCTCAAGCTGTATCGAGGAGACCATGTAGCACTGGTTGGTCCTAACGGCGCTGGTAAATCTACCCTTATGAAGCTCATTGCCGGCAAGCTGAAGCCAGATGCCGGTGAGATTAGTCTTGGCCAAAATGTCACCGAGGCCTACTATGCACAGCACCAGCTTGAAGAGCTCAACCCCGCAAATACGGTACTTGCAGAGCTTGATACAGTGGCAGCAGGATGGACTACCTCTGAAGAGCGTAGATTGCTGGGTGCCTTCCTGTTCCATGGCGATGACGTTGAGAAACGCGTAAACGTACTTTCTGGTGGCGAGCGTGCTCGTTTAGCCCTTGCCAAGATGCTGGTTTCTCCAGATCCACTATTGCTTCTGGACGAGCCAACTAACCACCTGGATATTGATTCCGTTGACGTTCTTGAGAAGGCGCTTGTTGACTTCCCAGGTACCATCATCTTGATCAGCCACGATGAGCACCTGGTCAGAGCTGTGGCTAACAAGGTAGTAGACGTTCGTGACCACAAGGTTACGGTCTATGACGGAGACTACGATTACTTCCTCTTTAAGCTTGCAGAGCTTCAAGCAGTGGCTCAGGGGGAGACGTCGAGCAAGACCGTGTCCTCGTATGGAACTTCGGGTGCAAGAGCGGTTAAGAGTGCTGCTCCAGAGGCAAGTCAAGCTGCAGGATCTTCTCGCAATGTGAAGACTAAGGAGCAGAGAAGAGCTGAGGCGGAGGAGCGTAATCGTAGAAGCCGTGCGCTCAGGGAGACCAAGAAGCGCTTGGACGAGGTTGAGGCGGCTCTGACTCCTGCGCACAAACGCTACGATGAGCTCATGACGCTTATGGCTGACGAGGCTCTTTATAACGATCCTCAAAAGTTTGATGAGTGCATGGCTGAATACCAGGCACTTTCTAAGAAGATTCCTGCTCTTGAGGCTGAGTGGCTGGAGCTTTCAGAAAAAATGGAAGCAGATATTGATGAGTAGGTAGTTTTGCCAATCTTGGGTAAAATTATCTTGTATCTAATGTCTTGTACTTACTGCTTGTACCTAACGCCTTGTACTTGAGGCTTACGTCTGTACGTGTCCGTCTGTAGTATCTTTGCAGATGTTGAGATAAGGATTGTTGTGCCAACTGCTTTAACATCAGTTCCATCGCTTTTGACAACGCTTGCTGAATTTGCGCTGGTAATTTTTGCCATCGTGATTCACGAGGTTGCTCATGGTTTTGTGGCATATAAGTGCGGCGATCCTACTGCAAAGATGTCTGGTCGTTTGACACTCAATCCGCTGGCGCATATTGACTTGTTTGGTACGGTTCTTCTTCCGCTTATGCTGGTATTGATGGGCGGACCTAGCTTTGGATACGCAAAGCCCGTTCCTTATAATCCCAACTACCTCAAAAATCGTCGTCGTGACGAGATTCTGGTAGCACTTGCAGGCCCTACTTCCAACATTTTGCAGGCATTTCTCGGCGCACTCTTGCTGCGTTTGCTCAATGCGTTGGCTGCTGCATTTGGCACCGCATTAAATCCGCTGGTACTGTACTATATTTCGTCGCTGGTCATTTTCTACATCCAGATCAACGTAAGCCTGGCGGTCTTTAATATGCTGCCCATTCCGCCTTTGGACGGATCTAAGCTGCTGCTCTATTTTCTTGGCGAGAAAAACCGTCAAAAGTTCTATGCCATCGAGCCCTATTGCATGATTGCTGTAGTGGGATTCATGTTCTTTGCACCTGGCTTTTTCTCGTCCATTATTGGGGGCATTTCTAACGTCATTTTGAGCCTGCTTGCGAGAATTATCTAATGTCGTACAAAGTAAACACTGCAACATATTCGGGCCCATTTGACCTGCTACTTCAGTTGGTAAGTAGGCAAAAGGTTGCCATTGGATCCATTTCTATCTCTGAGGTTGCTGATCAGTACCTGGCAGAAGTTGATGCCATGGAGGAGCTTGATCTGGACGTTGCCAGTGACTTTGTACTTGTTGCGTCAACGCTTCTGGACATGAAGGCTCATGCCCTGGTGCCTCAAGACGTTTCCCTTAAAAGCTCATTTGATGAAGATGAGTATGATGACGAGCTTGACGGACTTTCTCCTGATGAGGCGCGAGAAGTTCTTATTGCTCGCCTTATTGCCTATAAGCAGTTCAGAAACGCGGGTGCTGCGCTTGGTAGCCGCATGGAAGCGGAATCATACATGTTCCCACGTTCAGTGGGTCCAGATCCTGATTTCTTGAACCTCATGCCAGACTACCTAGAAGGCATTACACTCAGAAGCCTTGCAGTCATCTGTGCAGACATTGACTCAAAACGGGAGACATTCTTGCTTGAAGCAGAACATGTGGCCCCAAAAAGGCTTCCAGTGGCTCTAACAGTTGCTTCTGTGGATCGTCTCACACGCTCCAAGGGCAAAGTGACCTTCTCTGAGCTTCTAGATGGTCAGGATACGCCAGAGATTGTGGTTGCAAACTTTTTGGCTGTGCTTGAACTTTTTAAGCGCGGTCTTGTTCGTGTTCAGCAAGATGTCATCTTTGGTGAGATTGAGATTGAGCACATAAAGGGTGCTGATTCATATCAGCTTGATGAATCGGTACTCCTGGAACTGGAAGAGCTGTCTGGTGATGAGCCGGACCTTGAGGGATTTAACTTATCTCAAAACGCACTTCAAGATGTCCAGCAGACGCTTTTATCGCTCACTCATACGCCCGATGAAGTACAGGAAGAGGCGGAATAATTATGGCAGAAGAGCTTACCTATTTAGATTCCGAGTCGCTTAAAGGCGCTCTAGAATCGCTGCTTTTAGTTGCAACTGATGCTATTACCACGGCTGACTTTGCCAAGGTCACCAATGCAGCTCCCGCAGAGGTAGCTGAAGCTCTCAAAGAGCTTGCAGAGGAGTATACGCGCTGCAACAGGGGCTTTCAGCTTAGAGAGGTAGCCGGCGGTTGGCGCCTCTTTACGCACCCTGCCCACCATCAGCTTGTCAGCGATTTTGTCCTTTCTTGGGATACGCGCCGCCTTTCTCAGGCCGCCCTTGAAACGCTGGCGGTTATTGCCTATCACCAGCCGGTAACTCGTGAGGGCGTCCGCGCTATCCGTGGTGTTAACTCTGACGGTGTTATCTCTTCACTTCGCGAGAAAAACCTTGTTCGTGAAGTGGGTAAAGAGGCAGATAGGGGACAAGCTATTCTTTATGGCACCACTGCGCTTTTCCTGGAGCGCTTTGGTCTCAAGTCTTTGCGAGAGCTGCCACCACTGGAAGACTTTGCTCCTGATGAGGAGTCCAAGCAGTTTATTCGCGAGAGACTCTCTGGTAGAAGTTTTACTTCTACGCTAGAGGAAGCTGCAGAAGACATTGATGACGAGCGTTCCCTTTTGGGCGATACCTACGATACGCAAGAGGAAGCATAGCCGTGGCAGAAGAGCGCATTGTCCCCATGCGCCTGCAGCGCTTTTTGGCGCGCGCAGGAGTGGCTAGCCGTCGCGGCTCTGAGCGCCTGATGACCTCTGGTCGCGTCACGGTAAACGGCCAGGTAGTCACCGAGCTTGGCAGCAAGGTTGATCCGCTGGTTGATGTTGTAGCAGTTGACGGCATTGTCTGCTCAATTGCCGAGAAACCCGTCTACTTGATGCTCAACAAACCTGCAGGGTATCTGACTACTATGAAAGACCCTCAGGGTAGACCAACCATTGTGGATATGGTTCCCACTGACAGATATCCGGGACTTTTCCCTGTTGGACGTCTGGATATGGATACTACGGGTCTTTTGTTCTTTACTACCGATGGTCAGATGGCACAAGAGCTTTTGCATCCCTCAAAGCATGTATGGAAGCACTATGTTGCTCATGTAGTAGGTACACCTACAGAAGAACAGCTCAATCGCCTGCGCGAAGGTATTGAACTTGAAGACGGCCCTGCAGCTCCTGCTGAGGTTGAGATTGTTTCCAACGATGTCAAGATGAAGGACCTTCTCGCCCCACAGGGTTTGGGGAAAACTGGTGGAGGAGAGCCAAACTCCCTGGTCAGCGTAACTATTAGAGAAGGCAGAAAGCACCAGGTCAAAAAGATGCTTCTGGCTATTCACCATAGAGTTCTTGCACTCCACAGAGACACGTTTGGGCCGCTTCACCTTACAGGCGTTAAAGAAGGTGAGTGGAGACTTCTTACAGAAGAGGAAGTTGCCGCTCTGGAGCGCACTATTGGTAGAGAGCCTGGCGCTTCTCCCATCATGCCTTTACATGCCAGCAAATAACTACTAGTCGCACAATTACTAAGCGCACGTCAAACAGCTAAAACACGCCAGAGAGGAGACATAATGCAGCCCTTTGAAGTTCCAGCTCAGGTTCATCGCATTTTGTTTATGCGCCACCCAGAGAGTGTGGCTAATACTCAACGTTTTTTTAGCGGCAGAAGAGACGTTGAGCTTACCGAGCATGGCGTTGAACAGCGAGAGCACGCTGTTCGAGCGCTTGTTGCATTTCATCCAGATAGAATTTGGACCTCTCCTTTATCTCGCTGCAAAGACATGGCCCAGATGGCTGCCACCGAGCTTGGAATTTCTTGCGAGGTAAAAGACGACCTTGCAGAGATGGATTTTGGCATTTTGGAGAGCAAGCGTTTTGCTGATGCGGAAGAGATTTTAAAGCCCTATGGCCTTACGTTTCCTTGGGCCTCAGACATAAACGGCCATTCCATACCTGCTCCAGAAGCAGAGTCATATGAGCAGGTAAGAAGCAGATGTCGCACTATTCTTAACGAGCTTTCCAGTCTTTCTGGACGCACTGTGTGTATTTCTCATGGTGGTTATCTGCGCTCTATGATGGCAGAGATTTTTGGCATTCCAGGAAGTTCAAGCTGGAACGTACATCTTGCAAATGTTTCTTCAATCTTCTTTACTAGTACAGGCAGTTCTGATTTTAAGCTTGGTGGATTTAACCTTGATCCAGAAGAGGTTATTCGTCGTTCCACTGAGCCAAGTTTTTACGATTTTCGTGACATTTGGGGTGTCACCAAGGGGGATAAGTAATGATTGTTGCTATTGATGGCCCAGCAGGCTCCGGAAAGTCTACGGTAGCTCGCGCCCTTTCTGATCGCCTGGATTTGATTTTCCTTGATACGGGTGCAATGTATCGCTCGGTAACCGTAGAATGCCTGCATCAAGGCATCGATATGTCTGATACCGAGAAAATCATTCAGGTTGCACGTAGCATTAGCATTTCGTTTGGAAACTCCGTTAATGGTCAAACCGTCTTCGCTAACGGCACAAATGTCACCGCAGAGATTCGTACCCCAGAGGTAGACAGAAACGTTAGCGCTGTTGCAGCCATCCCTGAGGTCCGTGAGGCTATGGTCACGCTTCAGCGTCGCGCTGGCGAGAATGGCGATGTGGTTGCAGAGGGTCGTGATATTGGCACCGTGGTATTCCCCGAAGCTGATGTAAAGGTTTTCTTGACCGCAGACCCTGCTGCTCGTGCTCACCGCCGAGCTGTTCAGCGCCAGGGTGGAGACGCAGCCACCGGAAACGATGCCCAGGTAGACACCAAGAGTGAGGAGAAGATCCTCGAAGACATCAAGGCGCGCGATAAGGCTGATTCTGAGCGTAAGGCAGCGCCACTTCGTGCAGCAGAAGATGCTCATCACATTGACTCTTCTGCGCTTTCTGTTGAAGAGGTTATTGCAGCTATTATTGCCCTGCATCCAGGACTCGGCAAAAGAGATGCCCGCAACCACAGGGCTTCTCACCAGGGAAATGGATCAGAGAGCAGCTCTTCTGATGACGGGAAGTCTCACACGGAAGAGCCTAAGCGCTCCGAGAAAAAGTCTTCTATAGCAGCGGCATCTAAGCGTTTGCGTCCTTTTGGTGGAAACTCATTTGACGATTATTACGATACCGCGCTTGCTGATTTTCCAGCTCCAGCTAAGTTTTTTAAGTGGCTCGCGGTAAGTGTACTGGGTCTTGTAACCAAGCTTTGGTTTAGATGGCACTGGGATAACGATGAGCTGTTTGTAGGAGACAGAACTCCTCGTGTGCTCATTATGAACCATCCAACGTTTTTGGACCCTATTGTCACTGTTGTTCACCTCCTTGTTCACGGTATCCCCGTGAGAACCATCTACAAGAGTGAGTTCAACAAATTCAAACCGCTTCAGTGGGCGCTTTCTAGACTTGGCGGTATTCCAGTAGACCGCGGAACTGCCGATATGAAGGCAATTCGTCGTGCAACCACGGCACTTTCTAGGGGAGAAATGCTTCTTATCTACCCTGAGGGCACTCGAGTGAGAAGTAATACTGAACGCGGAGAAACTCACGGCGGTTTTGCTCTTATCGCCCAGCTTGCCAAGGTAGATGTCCAGCCACTGGCCATTATTGGCGCGCTTGATATTAAGAAAAAAGGTTCTCCTCTGGTTAAGCCTGTAAAGGTGTATCTTCGTGCAGGTCAGAAGGTTTCTTTTAATGATCTGACTTCAACTAAGCGTAAAGATCAGGCAAAAGAGATGGAAGAAGTGGCCATGGAGCGGGTATACGAGCTAAGAGATGCAATGCTCAAAGAGCATCCCGGAAGGAATTAGTTCGTGCCTACTATCAAAATTGCCGATGAAGCAGGTGCTTGTTACGGTGTAGAAAGAGCTCTTCAGATGGTCCAGCAGGCCGTCAAAGATGCTCATGCGCCCGTGCGCACGCTTGGTCCGCTTATTCATAATCCTCGCGTTGTTACGTCTCTTAAAGACCAGGGCGTAGAGGTAGTTGATTCCGCTTCTGAAGCTGCAGGAAGTGCGCTATTGTTGCGCACCCATGGTGTAACTCCTCAAGAGGAGCAGATTGCCAAGGACGGCTGTGTTGACGTACTTGATGCAACCTGTCCGTTTGTAAAGAAAGCTCACGGAGCCGCAGAACTTCTTGCCAAACAGGGCTATGCCGTGTACGTGGTAGGAGAGTCTGGACATCCTGAGGTAGAAGCTACGCTCGCTCATGTACCAGGTTCTTTGGCTATTGACACCGTGGAAGAAGTTGCCGCTCAGGCGGACGCCATGAGAGCTGCAAAGAAGGTTGGTCTAGTGGTGCAGACCACCATGAGCTCTGCTAAGCTTTCTGAAGTAGTTAACGCGGTACTTCCGCTTGTTGACGAGCTTCGCGTCATGAATACCATCTGCGAGGCTACTGCGAGCCATCAGGACTCGTGCATGAGGCTTGCAAAAGAGTCTGATGTCATGATTATTATTGGCGGCAGGATCTCTGCAAATACCACTCGCTTAGCAGAGATTTCCAAGCTCTATTGCCCCGCAACCTATCACATTGAAGGCGCTGATGAGCTGCAAGCTTCTTGGTTTGAAGGAGCTGAGCATATTGGTATTACCGCCGGCGCTTCTACGCCGGAAGCTCATATCAATGCAGTTAAATTAGCTATTGAACAAATCGTAGGCGCCTAACATGGAACAGCGCGCAGACTACGGAAATACAAAATCTGGTGGACTTGGCGCATTGATTGAGTCCGTTGAAGAGGGTAGTCCTGCGTGGAAGGCTGGCCTTGAGCCTGGCATGATTATCGAGAAGGTCAATGGTGTAGTGCCAAAAGATCTGATTGATTGGCGTTGGGAAGCTGACGGCTCCCTTTGTGAGCTTGAGGTTTCTGTTCCTGGTGAGGATGAGCTCTATGAGTGCGTACTTGAGCGTGAATCTGGAGAAGACTGGGGCGTTGACTTTGTTGACGTGCTCTTTGATGGCATCAAGACCTGCGTAAACGCGTGCCAGTTCTGCTTTATGGCTATGCTGCCAGAAGACATGCGACCCTCGCTTTCCATTAGAGACGACGATTACCGCCTGAGCTTTTTGCAGGGTAATTTTGTTACGCTCACTAACCTCACCGATGAGGACGTTGAACGCATTATTTCTCATAAGCTTGAGCCTATGAACGTCTCGCTCCATGCAATTTCTCCAGATGTTCGTCGTAATCTTATTGGTGCTCGCGCTGCTAGGGGCATTGAAGTGCTTGAGAAACTCATGGACGCAGATATTGAGATCCACGGCCAGATTGTTTTGTGCCCTAACATCAATGACGGTGAAGAGCTTGATAAAACGCTTGATTGGGTAGAGGCTCACCAGCAGATTACCTCTTTGGCCATTGTACCGCTTGGCTATACCAAAGACTCCAAACGCTTTACGCATTCCTATTCTGATGATGTGGAGCTCTCCCGTTCTGTTGTTAAAATTGTTGAGCCTTATCAGGAGCGTGCACGTGCTTCATTGGGTATTACGCGTTTCCAGCTCTCTGACGAGTTCTACGTAGACGCTCAACTACCTATTCCGCCAGCGTATACCTACGACGGCTATCCGCAGTTCTACGATGGCATTGGCATGCTCAGAAGCTTCCTGGATGAGGCTGAAGAGGTCTGCAGCACTATGCGTACCGCTCTTGATGAAGCAGATACCTATCTTTCTGCTCGTTCTCGCAAGATTTTGCTGATTGTAGGAGAAGCTGCTCAGCAAACCATCCAGACCTTTTGCGACGACTGGTCAGCTGACGGCAACGTTTCTACTTTTGCCGTACGTAACGATTTCTTTGGTGGAGACGTTAACGTCACAGGACTTATCTGCGCCGTTGATCTTCTCGCCCAGGTACCTGAAGACCTCACAAACATTTTGGTAGTGCTTCCTGAGGTCATGTTTAACTTTGATAAAGTCACGCTTGACGGCATGTCACTGGCAGATTTAACCGCGCAGCTAGAGGCTCGCGGCGCCAAAGTCATCATGTCAATTCCTGGTCCCACGAACATCGCTGAGTCTTGTATTAAAGCGCTCAAAGAGTGGGATTAGCCACGTATTGCTGGTATTATTAAACCAACTGAATGAAAGGTGAGACATGGCTAAGCCCATTGTTGCTATTGTTGGACGTCCAAATGTTGGCAAGTCCACGCTGGTAAATAGAATTGCCGAGAAACGCGATGCAATCGTACACGAGTCTAGGGGAGTAACCCGAGACCGTTCGTATCACGACGCTGACTGGAATGGTCGTGAGTTTAAGCTCATTGATACCGGCGGCATTGAGTCAATTAAATCGCAGGATCGTTTTGCTCCACACATTCGTGAGCAGGCGCTTCTTGCTTGTGAAGAAGCAGATGTCATCGTTTTTGTGGTAGATGGATCTACTGGCGTTACCGATGAAGACGAAGAGGTTGCACGTATTGTCCGCAAGAGCGCCAAGCCCGTGTTCTTGGTTGTCAACAAGAAAGATAACCCTGCAACAGAGCAGGATGGTCTATGGGACTTCTACGCACTTGGTTGCGGCGAGCCTCTACCTCTGTCTGCTTCACATGGTCATGGCACTGGTGACTTGCTGGATGACATTGTCAATGCTTTCCCTGAGGCTGATGAAGAGCCAGAAGATGACGGCATTCTCAACCTGGCAATTATTGGCCGTCCAAATGTTGGTAAATCATCACTTGCAAATCGCTTGGCAAACAAAAAGCGCTCTATTGTTTCTGATGTTGCTGGTACTACTCGTGACGCAATTGACACCATGATTGAATGGAAGGGAACTCCCATTCGTCTTGTTGATACCGCTGGTATTCGCAAAAAGAGCCAGGTACACGAGGACGTTGAGTATTACAGTCTGGTCAGAGGCCTGCAGGCAATGGACCGCGCTGACGTCTGTCTTCTTGTTGTTGACGCCTCTGTTGGCGTAACCGAGCAGGACCAGAAACTTGCAAACATGGCCGTAGAGCGTGGATGCGCTCTGGTGCTCCTGCTTAACAAGTGGGATCTTATTGATTCTGAGGCAAAGCGTGATGAGGTAGCAGTCTCTGTAGCAAAGCGCCTGGCCTTTGCTCCTTGGATTGCTTCCATTAACGTTTCTGCGCTTACTGGTCGCGCTATTGATAAGGTACTTGCCGCTGCTCTTTCGGCTGCAGAATCCCGCGCACTTCAGCTCAAGACTTCCGAGCTCAACGAACTTCTCGCCCAGATTAGAGAGGGTGGACACACGGTTTCTGACCGCGGCCGCCGACTTAAGATTCAGTACGCTACTCAGACAGGCTCCAAGCCTCCTGTTATCTCGTTCTGGTGCAACGCTCCAGACCTTGTTGACGATAACTACGAGCGCTTTATTGAGAACAGGCTTCGCGAGAAGTTCCCTCTGGTTGGCACACCTATTCGTTTGAAGTTCCGTAAGAAGGTTGAATCTAACTAATGTCTGGCATTGTTGTTGCTCTAATTTTTGGACTTATTGCATTTGGCCTTGGCGGCATTCCATTTGGCCTGATTATTGCAAGCCTTATGGCTCATGAAGACATCCGCAAGCTTGGATCAGGAAACATTGGCACCACCAATGTTGCAAGAAATGCTGGTAAAGCCGCAGGTATTCTTACGCTTCTTTGCGATGCAGGTAAGGGCATTGTCAGCGTCATGCTGGTTCGTTGGTTCTTGGGAGCCCAGGGATTCACTCCTCTGGTCTCGGGAAATGATCACGCAGAGGCTGAGCTCATCATTTCTTTTGTATATGCCTGCTGTGTACTTGGTCATATTTTCTCGCCTTGGCTTCATTTCCATGGCGGTAAGGGAATTGCAGTTGGATTTGGCGGTGGTTTGGCGGTTAATCCACTTGCTGCTCTTGTAGCTCTTGCGGTGTTTATTACGCTTGCCGTACCAACTAAGTACGTATCGCTTGGCTCCATTGGCGCAGCTGTTGCCATTCCACTATTCTGCCTGCTATTTGGCATGGATCCCGTAGCTACTATTCCAGTGTTTGTGGTAGCTGCTGCAGTTATTTGGGCACATCGCGAGAATATCAATCGTCTTAATGCTGGTAGTGAGTCTAAATTCTCTTTCGGCGAAAAGAAAAAGGACAACTAATCATGAAAAAAGTTGCTGTTATTGGTTCGGGATCATGGGGTACCGCACTTTCAACACTACTTGCTTCAACTTCTGATGAGGTAATCATCTGGTCCAGGGAGGCCGATGTTACCGAGTCCATCAATAAAGAGCACGTTAACTGCAGACATCTTTCTGATTCTGAGCTTCCACACAATATTGTGTCTACCACTAGTGAGGCTGAGGCTCTCGCCGGTGTAGATGCTGTTGTTATGGCTGCTCCTTCCGCGTTTTTGCGCTCTGTTTGTGCTGCTTGCGCACCATATCTTGATCCAGAGGTTGATGTTTTAATCCTCTCCAAGGGTATGGAAGCAGGCTCTCACAAGCTTATGCACGAAGTTGCTGCTGACGAGCTTGGAAACCCTGCAAGAATTGCAGTTCTTTCCGGTCCAAACCACGCAGAAGAGGTCATTAAACAGGGAATTTCTGCAGCAGTTGTAGCATCTGAAGATGCCGAGGTTGCAAAGCGCTTCCAAACACTGCTTTCTCGTCCATACTTCAGAACCTACGTTAGCTCTGACGTACGCGGTGTTGAGGCTTGTGCTGCTGCCAAAAACGTTGTTGCTATTGCCTGTGGTATTGCTGTTGGTCTGGGCAACGGTGATAACGCTCTTGCAGCCCTAATGACCCGCGGTCTTGCAGAGCTAGGACGTGTGGTATGTGCTATTGGCGGAGACCCACTCACCTGCATGGGTCTTGCAGGAATGGGAGACCTGGTAGCAACCTGTACCTCCGAGCATTCTAGAAATAGAACTTTTGGAGAAGCCTTGGTCAAGGGTAAGACCCTTCAGTCCTATCAGGAAGAAACCGGCATGGTTGTTGAGGGCGCTCAGGCAGTCATTGGCCTCTATGAGCTTGGTCAGCAGATGAGCGTTGAGATGCCTATCACTTCAGCTGTTCACGCTGTACTTTACGAAGGTGCTACGCCAGAAGAAATTACTTCTCGCCTTACAAACCGCCTTCCAAATGAAGAATTTTATGGAATGACTCGATAGGAGAGTTTGATGAATAACGTCCTGGTAGCACCATCTGTTCTATCCGCAGATTTCTCCAAGCTTAAGAGTGAGCTTGATTCAATTGCAAACGCTGACTACATCCATTACGACGTCATGGATGGCCACTTTGTGCCCAATATTTCCTTTGGTCCAGATATTTTCTCGTACTGCAAAAAGTCCTCTGAGCTGCCCATTGATGTCCATCTGATGGTCACCAATCCAGCTGAGATTGCTCCTTTGTTCCTGGACCGTGGTGCTGACGTTGTTACCTTCCACTATGAGGCCGAGGTTCACGCGCACCGCCTTGTCCACCTCATCAAAGAGTCCGGTGCTAAGGCTGGTATTTCGCTTTGCCCTGGCACTCCTGTAAGCGTTCTTGAGGATCTTATTGAAGACCTTGACCTGGTGCTTATCATGACGGTTAACCCTGGTTTTGGTGGTCAAAAGTTTATTCCACACTCACTTAAGAAGCTCAAGGCTCTTAAAGAGCTCTGCCGCAAACATAACGTTCATCCTCTGATTGAGGTTGATGGTGGTATCAGTGCAGCTAACGCAGCTGATGTTGTAGCTGCTGGCGCTGATATGCTTGTTGCGGGCAGCGCTGTGTTTGGCCAGGAAGACCGAGCTGCAACTATCCAGGCAATCCGCGACGCTGGCGAGTCTGCTCTTACCGTTCAGGGTTAAATTACAGCTCAATTCATTATTTAAGCAACCACATTCTTTCAGGATTGAACTAGCAGAAAACACGTTATGGATTACGTTTACTTAGACTATGCAGCTTCAGCACCAATGCGCCAAGAGGCGCTTGATGCTGAGAAAACCTATGAAGCTTCACCCATTGCAGGGGTGAACCCAAATTCTTTGCACTCGCTTGGTCGTCAAGCAGCGCGAGAGCTTGATGGTGCTCGTGGTGTTATTGCACGTGCGGTAGGCGGCAAATTTAGAGCTCCTGACGTGGTCTTTTGCTCCGGCGGTACCGAGGGCAATAACCTCTCAGTTCTTGGTATGGCAGAAGGTATTCGTAACAAGGATCACAAGCGCAACACGGTGGTTTTCTCGGCAATTGAACATGATTCTGTTTTAGACCTAGCACCGGTTCTTCGCGAGAAGGGCTTTGAGGTTAGAATTGCTCAGCCTAACCGTCAGGGAAAGATTGAGGCTTCAGCCCTTGAGGGTCTTTTGGATCAGACGGTAGCTCTTGTTTCTGTGATGTATGCCAACAATGAGACCGGTGTTATTCAGCCCGTTGTAGACCTTGCACAAGCTGCGCATAAGGTGGGAGCGCTTTTCCACACTGACGCCGTTCAGGCGTTTGGTCGTATTCCTCTTGAGGTGGCAGATGTAGATGCTCTGACTGTTGCCGCCCATAAAATTGGTGGACCTCTTGGTATTGCTGCGGTGCTTATGCGTTCCAAGGTTCCCTTTAAGGCTCAAAGTTACGGCGGGGGACAAGAGTCTGGCAGGCGTCACGGAACGCAGGACGTTCGGAGTGCCCTCGCTTTTGCGGCAGCCGCCAAGTGGTGCCTGGAGAACCTTACTCAAACGCAAGAGAGCGTTTCTGCACGCGCAAATAAGGTGTACGAGACTCTTTGTGCTTCTCCCAAGATTAAACCAACTACAGAGGCTTACGCCGGCAAAGATCACATGCCTGGTACGGTAAGCATTATGGTTCCCTCAATGGATTCTGAGACGCTTATTCTAAAGCTTGACCAGGCAGGCTATGAGGTCTCAGCTGGTTCTGCGTGCTCTTCAGGCTCTCTTGACGCAAGCCACGTTCTCTCGGCTATGGGCATCTCTAGAAACGAGGCTCTAGGAAGCTTACGCATAACCTTTGACGAGCGTGTTTCTGAGGAAGACCTTGATACTTTCTGTGCAACCTTGCTGCAGATTGTTGGATAAATTTTTCACATACTAATCTCTGCATTAGTTATGTTCTGCGCTCGATACATCCTTATTTACGGTAGACTAGATGAGTAACCGTATATGAGGAGGCCCTATGAGTGAGTCTGTTAATCTGATGCAGCTCCAGGATATTGATTTGAAGCTGCTAAAACTCGCATCCAACTTGGCCTCAATGCCCCAGGTTCAAAAAATTAAAAACGCCCAACTTGCAGAGAAAAAGATTGCTTCTCAGCTTAAGCAGGTACTTGGCGTTAAAAAAGACGTAGAAATTGATATTTCTGACCTCAATGAGCAGCGCGCTCATTATGTCCTTAAGACAGATGAGGTTTCTGCTGCTGTAGAAACTGCAACTAATCATCGTGCTCTTAGAGACTTTGACCAGCAGCTTTCTTCTTTGGCAAAGAATATCGAGAAGTGCGATTTTAAACTTGCAGCAAAAACAGAAGAGCTTGAGAAGTGCAAGAAGGCTTATCAGACAGCTCAAGACTTGCAGGTAAAGCTTATGAAAGAGCGCGAGAGCCTTTCTCAGTCCCTTGAGATTGATTCTGCGGCTCTTCGCGCAGAGATTGTTGAGCTCTCTAAATCTCGAGAAGAGCTTGCAGCTCAGATTTCTTCTGACACGCTTGAGCGCTATGAAGCTGCACGTAAACGTTTTAAGGGCCTGGCAGTTGAGCACCTTGTAGGAAACGTTCCAAGTGTCTGTCGCGTTAAACTGCAACCAAGTTCATTCCACGATCTTCAGCATAGCGCTGAGATTGCTGAGTGCCCTTATTGCCACAGGATGCTTATTACATCTACAGCGTTTGAAGAATAAAGGAATTTATCGCTATGTTGGATAAAACCGCTCAGTCCTCTGTATGCCTTGTGGTGTGCGGAGGAATTGCTGCATATAAAGCCTGCGAAGTACTCAGAGGCCTTCAGAAAGCTGACTGTGACGTTCGTGTTGTTATGACAGAAGATGCAGCTCAGTTTGTAGGAAAGACTACCTTTGAAGCATTAACGCATCATGAGGTAGTGCAGTCGCTCTACAACAATGCCGAAACTCCTGTTGCTCACGTTGACCTTGCTGACTGGGCAGATTGCATGGTAGTTGTACCAGCTACGGCCAATATCATGGCTAAGATGGCTCACGGACTTGCTGATGACGCTGCAAGT
This sequence comes from uncultured Atopobiaceae bacterium, assembly GCA_963538475.1. Classification (GTDB taxonomy): domain Bacteria; phylum Actinomycetota; class Coriobacteriia; order Coriobacteriales; family Atopobiaceae; genus Lancefieldella. Next base: position 9,078 of record CAUTIE010000007.1, on the reverse strand, counting down.
GCAACGCTTCTAGCAGCTCACACGCCAGTTCTTGTGGCTCCTGCCATGAATACGCATATGTGGAAAAATCCAGCCACTCAGGCAAATGTCGCACTGCTCCGTCAGCGTGGTATCCAGATGGTCATGCCTGGGTCAGGTCATCTTGCCTGCGGCTATACCGGTGATGGCAAGCTTGCTCCTGTTCAGCAGATTGTAGACGCTGCACTGAATGTTCTTTCTGGCAAAAACGTCACATCAGGTAAGCAAGATCTTGCAGGTAAAAAGCTTCTTATTACCGCAGGACCAACTCACGAGAAGATCGATCCAGTTCGCTTTATTGCCAACTGTTCTACAGGAAAACTTGGCTATACCGTGGCTAAAGTTGCAGCTAGTCGTGGAGCGGATGTCACCCTTATCTCTGGACTCACATATCTTGAGGCTCCTCAAGGAGTCAACGTGCAAAGAGTGGTATCTGCTGAAGACATGTATAAGGCATGTGTAAACATCTTTGACGGTGTTGATGCCGCTATTTTGACGGCAGCTGTTGCCGACTACACGCCTGCTCATCCAGCTGATCATAAGCTCAAGAAATCACAAGAGTATCTTGAATCTATTGACCTTAAAGAAACCACCGATATTCTCGCCAGCCTTTCTAAGACTAAGAAAGACCAGGTTGTCGTAGGTTTTGCGGCAGAGACAAATAATCTTTTGGAGCATGCTCAGGCTAAACTTGAGCGTAAAGGTTGCTCCATGATTGTGGCAAATGATGTTTCTAGACCAGATTCAACCTTTGGTTCAGATACAGACCGCGTGGCTTTTGTAACTCCTCAAGGTGTAGAACAGCTTGAGACTTTACCACTTGTTGACGTAGCCTCTGAGCTTTTGGACCGTGTGGCCAAAATGCTTGAGGAGCGTGCATAGCGTGCGACCAGAAGATCTTTTTATTGGATGCCATCTCTCGGCAGCTAAGGGCTGGGAGGCAATGGGTAAGGATGCTCTTTCTATTGGGGCAACTACCTTTGCTTTCTTCACCAGAAATCCTCGTGGTGGCAACGCTAAGGCTCTAGATGAGGCTGATGTTGCAAGGCTTAGGGAGCTTCTTGAGGCTCATCACTTTGGGCCTCTGGTTGCGCATGCTCCTTACACCATGAACCTGTGCTCTGCAAAAGACGAGACCAGGGATTTTGCTCGTCGAGCACTCACAGAAGATCTTGAACGTATGGAGTATCTGCCTGGTAATTATTACAACTTTCATCCCGGTAGCCATGTGGGTCAAGGCTCTGACGTGGCAATTAAGCAGATTTCTGAAGCTCTTAACGATTGTCTGTTTGAAGGTCAGCACACCACCGTTCTTCTTGAAACGATGGCAGGTAAGGGTACAGAAGTTGGTAAAACGTTTGAAGAGATTGCCGCGATTTTAGATAAGGTAAACCACCCCGAGCTTATGGGCGTGTGCCTTGATACCTGTCATGTTCACGATGGCGGCTATGAGATTGTAGAAAATTTTGATGCTGTTCTAGATACGTTTGACCAGATAGTTGGCTTGAAAAAGCTTAAGGCTTTACATCTTAATGACTCCAAGAATCCTCTTGGGGCTCATAAAGATAGACATGAGCAGATTGGCAAAGGCTTTATTGGCTTAGAGACGTTCCGCGCTGTGGTGACTAATCCGCGCGTCAACACGCTTCCTATGATTTTGGAGACTCCTCATTCTGAGCTTTCTGGTTGGGGAGAAGAAATTGCGTTACTTCGTTCTTTTTTAGGTGATAACTAGTGGGAATTCTAGTAGGTTGCGAACAAATCTCTATGGAGTGGCCTGGTAAGAAGGTTCTTACCAACCAAACCATTGGTGTAAATGAGGGTGACCGTATTGGCGTTGTCGGTAAAAACGGTGACGGCAAATCAACCCTCTTAGATCTTATCGCTAAAAGAATTGAGCCTGATTCTGGTAACGTAATTTGGAGAAGTGGCATCCAAGTAGGCTATATGGGCCAAAGTGATTTACTTTCTGATACACAGACAGTTTGCAATGCTGTTGTTGGAGACACGCCAGAGTACGAGTGGGCATCCGATGCGCGTATTCGTAAGATTATTGATGAGCTCATTGGAGACTTGGACTGGAATGGCCTGGTAGGAGAGCTCTCCGGAGGTCAACGTAGACGCTGCGATTTGGCTCGACTGCTTGTGGGCACCTGGGACTTAATGCTTATTGACGAGCCAACCAACCACCTTGATCTTCACGCTATTCAGTGGCTTGCAAATCACCTTAAAAACCGCTGGTCAGAGGGAAATGGCGCCCTCATTCTAGTGACACATGACCGTTGGTTCTTGGATGAGGTCTGCGACCACATGTGGGAAGTCCACGATGGCGTTATTGACCCATTTGACGGCGGCTATTCTGCCTACATTCAAGCTCGAGTTGAACGTGATAGACAGGCAGCGGTGATGGAAGAGCGCCGTCAAAATACGCTCAGAAAAGAGCTTAACTGGCTTGCTCATGGCGCAAAGGCTCGCACGTCAAAGCCTAAGTTTAGGATTGACGCTGCCATGGAGCTTCTGGCCGAAGACCCTCCACTTAGAAACACGCTTGAGCTCAAACGCATGGCAGTCTCTAGGCTAGGCAAGCAGGTTATTGAGATGCATGATGTCTCTTTTGCTTATAAAAATACCGCGCAGACAACGGAAGCAGATCAAAATGCACAGGTAGACGTCATTAAGCACGTCGAATGGCTTATTGGCCCTGGAGACCGCTATGGCATTTTGGGCGAGAATGGCGCTGGTAAATCTACGCTTCTTGAGCTGATGACACAGCAGTTGCAGCCAACATCTGGTCTCGTGAAGGTAGGAAAATCTGTCAAATTTGGCTGGCTTTCTCAGCAGATTGATACGTTTGCCACAAAAGAGACGTGGACTGTTCTTGAACTGCTTGGCCAGTACAAGACAAGTTACCTGGTAAATGGCAAGATGCAAAGCCCTACACAGTTGCTTGAAAGTTTGGGCTTTGATCGCCGAGAGTTCACTAATCGCTTGCAAGACCTCTCCGGTGGCCAGCGTAGGCGTTTGGCACTTCTGTGCGTCCTTCTGGAAGAGCCGAACGTACTGGTGCTGGACGAGCCAGGCAACGACCTGGATACGGACATGCTTGCTGTCCTGGAAGACCTGCTGGACTCGTGGCCTGGAACGCTTCTGGTGGTCAGCCACGATCGCTTCTTGATTGAACGCGTTACCGATGATCAGTATGCCCTCATAGATGGCCATATTCGCCACGTCCCCGGCGGCGTAGACGAGTACCTCAAGCTTGTTGATGCAGCAAAGCAAACGGCAAGAAGAGCGGGGGAGCTGTCGGGTACACGCGGCAGTTCAGATACAAATGAGCCGCAGATAGACGGGTCTTCTCGCCAGGAGAGCTCGGTACTGAGCAACGCTGAGCGTCGTGAGATGAAGAAGCGCTTTGACTCGATTGAGAGGCGTATGGGCAAGGCTCAGGAGCTACCTGGACAGATTAGGGAGCAGATGAGTTCCGCTGATGCTACTGACGCGCAGCGTTTGATGGAGTTGCAGCAGCAGCTTGATGACGCAGAAGCGGCGCTGATGGAGCTGGAAGACGAGTGGTTAACGCTTGCAGAGAAGCTTGGTGAGGCGTAAATGGGAGATTTACTTTCTAGGTTTGTATGGCCAAAGTATGGGCGTAAGAGTTTTGTTGCTGTGCTTTGCAAAGGTGTTGAGGTCATTGGAGACCTTCTAACGCCTTTGATTATTGCTCGCATGATTGACCTGGGTATACACGGGGCAAACATATATGACATTATTCGCTACGGTATTTTGCTGGTAGTCATTGCAATAGTTGGCTTTGGTTTTACGCTTGTCTGCCAAAAAATTGCTTCAATTGTTTCTCAGCGCACGGGAACAGACCTGCGTAATGAACTGTTCAAGAAGATTCAAGAACTCTCAAGCGCCGATATTTCCTTGCTTGGAACAGACACTCTGGTAACAAGGCTCATCAATGACGTTAACCAGGTACAGGTTACGGTTGCTTTGGGTATTCGTCAGCTCGTTAGATGGCCTATTCTCGCCGCAGGATCCATCATTGCAACAATTATGCTTGATGCTCGACTTGGCATGGTCTTTTTACTGTCAACAGTGCTGGTAGCAGCTATTTTCTTTTTTGTTGCACGTAAATCTACCGCACTCTTTACAGAGCTGCAGAAGCGCCTTGATACCGTTTCTTTATATATGCGACAAATGCTTTCTGGTATTCGTGTTATTAGGGCTTTTAGGCATGAGTCAGAAGAGAAGGAACAATTCTCTGAGGCTGTTCTTACTCAGACAGAAACAGCTACTGATGCTGCAAATTATTCAGCCCTTCTGAACCCTGCAACCTTCCTAGTCATGTACCTGGGAATTGCCGTAACGCTTTGGCTTGCGGCTCCTCAGATTACTGCAGGTACGCTATCTCAAGGTACCGTGGTGGCACTTGTCAGCTATATGACCAGTGCGCTTTTAGCTATTGGCTACGTTGCTAACCTGGTTATTATCATTACACGCGGAACTGCGTCTGCTGCACGCGTAATGGAAGTTCTGAACACCAAGCCGACGCTCACCGATGAAGGAAACAGGCAAATCAACCTCACAGAGTCCGATTTTACTGGCACAGCTGTGGCATTCAAAGACGCCTCGCTTGTCTATGGTGGAGGAGGAGAGCCAGCTCTTTCTGGCATTAACCTCACGCTACAGGCTGGCCAGACGCTGGGAATTATCGGTGGTACTGGCTCCGGTAAGTCTAGTTTTGCCTCCCTTATCCCACGACTCTTTGACACAGAATCCGGCTCTGTAAGCGTCTTTGGTCACGACGTCAAAATCTATACCTTTGAGCAGCTGCGTACCCTTATTGGCTACGTTCCACAGCACACTTCGCTGGTCAGCGGCACCATCCGCACTAACCTTTGCTGGAAAAACCCTAACGCCACCGATGAGGAACTCTGGTCAGCACTTGAGGTTGCTCAAGCAGCAGACTTTGTGCGCGAGAAACCCGATCAGCTTGATAGCATTGTCGAGCGTGGCGGCAAGAACTTCTCGGGAGGCCAGCGTCAGCGCTTGACCATCGCCCGTGCGCTGGTGGGAAGCCCACGCATCGTCATCTTGGACGACGCTGCTTCCGCACTTGATTTTGCTACGGACGCACACCTCCGCGCAGCACTTCGCAAGCTCAGCGCCACCACTACAAGCATCATTATTTCTCAGCGAGTAGCAGCGGTAATGCAAGCAGACAAGATTCTTGTTCTTGACCATGGCAAACAAGTGGGTCTGGGAACACACAAAGAACTTCTCGCCACATGCCCGCTTTATAAAGAGATTTGTCTCTCCCAGCTTCGTCCTGAGGAGGTGGAGTAATGGCTGATATGTATTCTGGCGGAAGCACCTCCGCTATTGCATCAAGCGCACCTGAGCACGGCAAGGGTGGCTCGGCAGACGCAATCTCTATGTCCGCAGCAGAAGTAACACACCGTCTAGCTGCATGGATTTCTCCTCACGGAGGTTTTCTAGTTCTTGCAGCTGTTTCTTCAATTGCAACCGTGCTTCTGCAGCTCTGGGTACCCATCATTGTGGGTAGTGCCATTGACCAGCTCATCAGGCTGGTCCAGGGCGCCGAGGCAGCACTTTTGCCTACGCTCGCTCAGCTCTCACTGGTAGTTTTGCTTGCAAGTGCTACGCAGTGGCTAGCTTCTTGGTCCACAAACAAGCTTACGTACCTGGTTACACGCGACCTCAGAGTCGCAGCTCATGCTAAGGTTGCAAACCTGCCGCTCTCGTACATTGACACACATTCCCAGGGAGACTTGCTCTCTAGGGTAGTTAACGACGTAGATCAGCTTGGCGACGGCCTCCAGCAAGGCCTCATGCAGTTCCTTACGGGCGTGGTAACCATTATTGGAACCTTGTGCTTTATGTTCTATATGTCGGTTCCTATGGGCCTTGTAGTTGCTCTAGCTACGCCGCTCTCAATTATTGTTGCATCCGCCATTACCAAGTACGCAAGCTCATCTTTTAGCAAGCAGCAGGGCTATCAGGGCCAGCTAGGCGGATACGCAGAAGAAATGGTCTCCAACCAGGAACTTATCACCGCATTTGCCCACAAGGATGCCATTATTGAGCAGTTTGAAGCTATTAACGAGAAACTCCGTGTAGTAGGAGAGCGCGCACAATTTGCATCATCACTTTCTAACCCCTCCACGCGTTTGGTAAATAACTTCATTTACGCTCTGGTAGCTGCTCTTGGTTGCATTTGCGTTCTGACGGGCGTTCCTTCTCCACTCACTATCGGTCAGGTACAGAGCTTCCTCTCGTACGCAAACCAGTACATGAAGCCTTTTAACGCCATTTCTGCAGTTGTTACACAGGTTCAGACAGCCTATGCAAGCGCTCGTCGAGTCTTTGATCTTCTCGACGCAAAGGAAATCAAGCCTGATCCAGCAGACGCTGAAGTCATCCAGAACCCACAGGGCTCCATTGAATTTGATAACGTGGCGTTCTCCTATGATCCCAAGCACCCGCTGCTCAGCCACATCTCATTTAAGGCAGAGCCTGGCCAGAAGATTGCTCTTGTTGGCCCAACTGGCTGCGGCAAGACCACCCTTATTAACCTGCTACTCAGGTTCTATAGTATTGATTCTGGCGCAATTTATGTAGACGGACACAATACGCAAAAGCTCACACGAGCATCGCTTAGAGAGCAGTTTGGCATGGTGTTACAGGATACCTGGCTGTTTAAGGGAACCATCAAAGAAAATATCCGCTACGCAAAGCCAAACGCCACCGATGAGGAGATTATCGCTGCAGCTCAAAAGGCTCAGGCGCACGAGTTTATCCAGCAGCTTTCTCAGGGTTACGACACCATGGTAGGAGAGTCTGGCGGATCTTTATCTCAGGGCCAGCAGCAGCTTCTCTGTATTGCTCGCGTTATGCTTGCCAATCCACCTATTCTGCTTCTGGACGAGGCGACTTCAAGCATTGATACGCGAACAGAACAGCTGGTACAAAAGGCGTTTGATACCATCATGAAGGGCAGAACTTCACTAGTTGTTGCTCACAGGCTCTCAACCATCCAGGGAGCGGATTGCATTCTTGTCATCAAGGACGGCTCAATTCTTGAGCGCGGAACTCACGATGAGCTCTTGGCCCAAGGCGGTTTCTACGCCAAGCTCTACGAGAGCCAATTTGAGGGTACAGACGCATAACTATTCACACATTTTGAAAGAGCCAGCACCTTGAATGGGCTGGCTCTTTCAATGTCACCTGTAATTGACAAACTGAAATTTTCCAGCTCGACGAGCTGGTTTTTAAGCTTTAGTTATCGGAATCCAAAGTTCCATTTTGTAATCTTTACTGTGCATATCACCTTCATAATAATATTCAAAGTCAGGTTTTCCTGAATGAACATAGCCATGCTCAGGGAAAAAGACTTCCATCGCATATTTCCATCCATTATGAATGCAATCCGGAACACTTCCTACTAATTCTACAACTGCATACTCTGCTTCTTCCACTTCCAAAACATCTAAGCCCATACTTTTGGCTTTATCTACATCATTAACGATATAACCAGCCATATAATTTATTGTGCTTGGATTTTCCACATCATGGCAAACGCCCATACTTTGACCGCTTCCCAAACTTGCAAGTTCATCGTGGCTATATTTTTCATATAGCTTATCCCATACACTCGGACATAATGATGAATTGATGCTTTGTTCATTTACCCCTGCAACTGTAAATGCTTGTTTCTTTTGAATTGTAATGTTCATGCTTCTTCCTCCTCTTACACTTAGTGCTAATTGCACTCGTGATACTAATTTGAATGGTTTTCCATTTCTTACCTCAGAAGGAGTAAATCCATGAAAATTTTTAAAAGCTGTTCCAAATGAATCTGATGACTCATATCCAAATTTGAAAGCAACATCAATAATTTTTTCATCCGTATTTCTTAATATAACGGCTGCTTCCGTCAATCTTCTGCTTCTTAAATATTCTGAAAGCGTTGTTTCAGTCAGAATAGAAAACAAGCGACTGAACATTGAATACGAATATCCGGATAACTGAGTTACTTTCTTTTCATCAATTTCATCATCAAGAACTGTTTCAAGATAATCAATCGTATCGTTAAACGACTTGATAATATTCATTTCGATTCCTCCTTTCCTTCAGTTTATTTAAGTAAAGAGGAAGATTTCTTTTCTTACCCTACAATATCCGTACAAGTTTTAAAGGATATATCTCATAGAAACTTATACTTTGCTGATCTCGACAAACTGGAAGTTATTTTTGCAAGGTGATAAGTCCTGCACAGTCAGACATTTTTTCAAATCGCATTTCTGGAAATTGACCTTTTAGCTCATCCCATACAAAATACATTTCATCACCGTCCCATTCATCTGCCGCAATCCGCATACATTCTTGAAGTAATGACCGAGTTTCAAATGCTATATCTCCGATATATATACATCCTCCCTCGTTTAACAGCTTAAATAATGATGTAATAAAATCTACTTTTTGAAAGTCTGTAAGATGATGGAGAGAATATGTAGCAATGATCGCGTCATACTTTTGTTTCTGTATAGGTTCCACCAAGCCATTGGAAAAATCGCCTTCATACAAACTTGCTTTAGGCATTTTCTCTTTTGCAATTTCAATCATTCTATCTGAAAAATCTTGTCCGTAAATCGTACAGCCGTTTTCATATAATCTTGAAGTCAGTACTGCTGTTCCAAACCCAATATCTAAGACAGTCTTCGCAGATGAACAAATTACACGATTATAGATTACATTAAGAATAGATTTGTAGCCTGCAAAAGGATACGAACCGTATTTGTCAGACAAACCTACACTCTTATCATAATCATCTGCCCATAAATCAAAACCTTTTTTATCTTGCATATTTCACCTCGATAACTTCCAATTTGTCACTTTGTCTATGCTACAAATTAGATCACACCAATTTTTGAAAAAATACTTCTATATATAAAAAAGCCAGGAATACTCCTGGCGAGAAATTCTGGTCGGGTGGACTGGATTTGAACCAGCGACCCCTTGACCCCCAGTCAA
>CAUTIE010000006.1:0-50102 GCA_963538475.1 uncultured Atopobiaceae bacterium | reverse complement strand
TGCACGTTTGAGGTATTTTCAGCGTAATGTATACGTCTTTTTGACAGATTATCTGACTTAGGTGTGTTTTGAACTGCCTCCTATTTCTCATGTCCAAGAAATGGGAGGCAGTTCATTTGACGTGGGGCTTTTCTATCTTGCCGCAGCTTGACCGCGGGCGGACTGTGGCCTGACCGCGACCTAATCGCAGCCCGATACTGTTCAAGAAAATTGTCTCAAAAAGTGGACAAAAGTCCTTATTTTTATTTTTGCTAGCAGGTACAATTACTCAAACTTAAGCCGAAACTGTCCTGTAAAGAGGACTTACGAAACAAGAACAGCGAGGTCTCGTGTGAACGTCCTAACCTACCTTGATAGTCTTGATTCCGACGTTCGCAAGAAGATCATCAAATGGGCTTCTCGCGTTCCTGCTAATCGTCTTTCTCACTGTAGGCAGATTCGTCTTAACTCCGGACAGACCCTTGTCCACATGCTGGACCGCGTTGATAACGTGTACATTCTGTGCCGCGGCACCGTGCGCACCACGTCGCATAATTCCGCAGGTAGCACGTACGTTATTGACGAGTATCGCGCCCCTGTTGCTTTTGGCGAGATGGAAGTTATCAGCGAGAGCCCGTTTTATCTGGGATCGCTCACCGCAACTTCTGGCTGCGAGTTCATTTCGGTTCCACGCGAGGACTACCTGCAGTGGATTCGTTCAGACCCCGAGGCTCTTCTCACCCGCTCGCGCTGGATTATCAAGAACCTCACGCGTCAGTCCGGTTACGAGCGCAGCCTGCTGACCTGGAGCGGCACCAAGCGTCTGATGTACATGCTCAGCGAGCTGACGCGCGATCAGATTCACCGCGGCGTCGTTGAGTGGCCGTTTACCGTGCGTCTGACCAGGCAAGAGCTTGCGGACAAGATTGGTACCAGCACAAAGACTGTTGCCCGCGGTATCGACGAGCTTAAGGAGAGGGGCATGGTTTCTGTTCAGCACGGCAAGATTGTCATTACCGAGAGGCAGTTCCAGCGCCTCGATGACGCAATGAAACACGAGGGAGAAACCCACCTTCTGGACTAACCTCTGTACCTGGCACAACGCTTGGGCAAGACCGTTCTTCTCGCCCCGAGTGTTGCGCATCTCACCTGGCATGACGCGCTTCTCGCGCCACGCTGTACCTGGAACGACCGACGCACCCGTCGTAATCACAACCCTGTTTTTGCAGGATAAACGTAAGGAGCACTAATGAGCGAGTTTATGGACATCATTACTTCCGACAACCTCTCGTACAAGCAGAAGGTTCTGCACCTGGCTCAGGCTGCCGAGAACTCCGAGCATCCTATCAAGACGACCGCTGAGTTTGATCGTCTTTTTGCAGCTCACGCGCTTGACGACATGTGTGAGGGCAACGCTCCTTACCGTCCTCGCTACATCTGCCCTGACTACCAGGTATTTGCTCAGAACGGCTCCGAGTTTTTGCGCTTTGACAAGCCAGAGACCCTTGATGATTTGCTCTGGGGCCTTGCTGCTCTCTACGACAATGTTCCTTCCGTAACCAGCCGCCCTGTCTACGTTGGCCAGCTGGACAAGATCATTGATCCATTCCTGGAGGGCATGACCGACGCAGAGATTAAGCCTCGTCTGCGCCGTTTCCTGAACCACATTGATCGCACCGTTGCGAGCGGTTACTGCCACGCAAACATTGGTCCTGAGGACACTCGCGCAGGTAGGCTGCTGCTTGAGGTTGACCGCGAGCTCATGAACGCCGTTCCAAACTTCACTCTCAAGTACGACCCAGAGGTCACATCCGACGAATTCATGCGTCTGGCAGTCAAGACCACCATGGTCTGCTCCAACCCAGCTTTTGCTAACCACCGCATCCACAAAGAGACCTATCCTGGCGAGTACACCGTCGTAAGCTGCTACAACGTCCTTCCTATGGGCGGCGGTGCTTACACCTTGAGCCGCGTACTTCTTCCTGGCCTTGCAAAACTTGCAACCAACGTTGATGACTTCATGAACAACCTGCTGCCAACTGCAACTGGCGAGGTCCTGAACTTCATGAACGAGCGCGTCCGCTTTATGGTTGAGGATTCCAACTTCTTTGAGACCAGCTTCCTGGCTAAGGAAGGCCTCATTTCTCGCGAGCGCTTCTGCGGCATGTTTGGCGTTGCCGGCATGAGCGAGTGCGTCGCTGAGCTGCTGCACCTTGATAGCAGCCGCACCTACGGCAAGGATGACGAGGCCAACGAGCTGGCCGACCAGATCATGGTTAAGATTGCCGACCAGGTCAACAGCTTTGACGCCGTCTACTCCGAGGTCTTTGGCGGCCGCTTCACTCTGCACGCACAGGCTGGCTTCTCCGACCAGCAGGGCGTTACCCCTGGTGTCCGCATCAAGGTTGGCGACGAGCCTGCAAACCTCTACGACCACATTCGCCACAGCGCTCGCATGCACCGCTTCTTCAACAGCGGCGTCTCCGACATTTTCCCAGCTGAGCCAACCGCTGAGCGCAACCCAGACGCTGTCGTTGACGTGGTCAAGGCCGCATTCTCCATCGACGACAAGTACCTCTCGTTCTATAGCTCCGAGGGTGACCTGGTCCGCATTACCGGCTTCTTGGCTAAGCGTTCCGAGATGAAGAAGTTCCAGTCCGGCGACGTTGTTCTTCAGGACACCGCTCACGACGGCCTGGGCAACTTCACCGCTAACCACCTTGCCGACCGCAAGGTTCGCATGAGCGACTAGCGAGAAGAGCTGCGCAATCGTGACCTGCACTGCAACAGAAACAACTTTGGGAGCAACACATCCAACTGGGTGTGTTGCTCCTGTCAACAAGATCATTCCCTTTTCGCTGGTAGATGGCCCAGGAAGCCGAACTGCCGTCTTCTTGCAGGGCTGCAACATTCGCTGTGCCTACTGTCACAACCCCGAGACCCAGGTTGAATGCATCTCCTGCCAGGCTTGCGTCAAACCATGCCCAGCTCACGCCCTGTCCGTTGCTGACGGCAAGGTTGTGTGGGACAACTCCATTTGCATCAACTGCGACAACTGCATCAAGGTGTGCCAGCACAAGTCCACGCCAAAGATTGAGCTGCTCAGCGCACGTGAAGCGGCTGACCGCTGCATTTCCAACATGCCGTTCATCCGCGGAATCACTACCTCAGGCGGCGAATGCATGCTTCGTCCCGACTTCCTCTACGAACTCTTCAGTTATTGCAACGCCGCAGGTCTGGACTGCCTCATCGACTCAAACGGCACCATCGACTTCACCGAGTACCGCGATCTACTGGCTCTTTCAAGCGGCGTCATGCTTGACGTCAAGGCTTGGGATGATCAGTGGTTTGAGCATCTGACCGGCGAAAATGGCGTTACGGTCCGCAAAAACCTTGCGTTTTTGGCCGAGCAAAACAAGCTGGAAGAGGTTCGCGTCATCGTAACCGAAGGCTGGAACGACGCTGAAGCCGCAGTTGACGGTATTGCCACAACCCTTGGCGAGAAGGTCGGTCAGACGCGCATTCGTCTTATGAAGTTCAGGCGTTTTGGCGTGCGTGGACCTATGGAGAACTCCCCTTCTCCAAGCGACGAACGTATGCAGGCAATTGAGTCACAAGCCCGCAAGCTGGGCTTTGGCGAGGTTGTTGTCAGCTAACGCGCGCTGCTCGCACGATGCGGCTCGTGCGGTACTAACCGCGAGCTGCTCATGGCATACCTCGTATGAGCCACAACTCTGACGGGTTTCTCAGCCGCGATTGTTGCTGCAGCCTATACGGGTTTCTCGCCATGTTCCGGCGGTTTTCTCGCCAGCTTTTGTGCCCTTTTCATTGCAACAAATAACGACCTCGCAGCACATACTACGAGGTCGTCTTCATTTACCTATCAGTGAGGTGTCGGTCCGGCAAGCTCCTAATCAGCGAGCTACTCGGTGACGATAGCGATTCCGCTGGAGCAACCCAGGCGATCAGCGCCCGCTGCGACCATTGCCTCAGCGTCAGCCTTATTGTGGATGCCACCAGCAGCCTTAACCTTGCAAGTGTCGCCGACAGTCTGCTTCATCAGGGCAACGTCGTGAACAGTTGCACCACCGGTGCTGAAACCAGTGCTTGTCTTAACAAACGCGGCTCCGGCGGCCATGCAATCCTTGCAAGCACGAACGATCTGCTCGTCATCAAGCAGGCAGCACTCCAGGATTACCTTAACAGGCACGGTACCCGCGGCCTCAACGACAGCCTTGATATCAGCGATAACGTAGTCGTCATCGCCAGCGACCAGGTGGCCACCGTTGATGACCATGTCAATCTCGGTAGTACCGTCGGCAACACTCTGCTTGGCCTCGGCGACCTTAGCTGCAGTTGAAGCGGCGCCCAGAGGGAAACCGATGCAGGAAGTAATGCCAACTCCAGAGCCCTCGAGCTCGGCGTGAGCCAGGGAAACCCAGCAAGAATTGATGGCGACAGTTGCAAACTTGTACTGCTTTGCCTCGGCGCAAAGTTTCTTGATGTCCTCAGCTGTTGCGTTTTGCTTCAAATTTGTATGGTCGATAAGGCCGTTGACTTCCACGATTTTCTCCTTCTGACTGTACGTTATGAGTGATTTGTGCCTCTCTATTGTACGGCAAGCACGACGTAAAAGATGTGGCTACCTGGTTTTGCTGTCCAGCATAACTGTCTGGCTTAGCTGTCTGGCATAACTACCTGGCTTAACTACCTGGCTTTGAATAGCCGCATCCACAACGCTCGTTGACGATCTTCAAGATCAGAAATAGTTGTGTCACGTGCGACTATTCCTGTAGACTCGCGAATCTGACGGACCAAACCTTGAACGCTTGAGAAACTTTTTAACATCTCTCCAGAAACCGAAAAATGTGGGCATTGCACGCCCGTTACCAGCTCGTTTTCTCTGTCCAAGTCTCGCGTGATTTTTTGATTGCCAGAATGCGTAGTTGCCGGATCGTAGTCTAGCAGTACCATAGCCCGCTTCTGCCTCTTATCCTTGAGCTGAATGGTTAGGTCAGGAATTCGAGTGATTTTCTCGCCATATCGGTTTTCCAGCTCGATTGGCTTGTTAAGCTCAACGGTTCCCAGGTTAAAGCCACCAAGGTTATACGGGAGGCACAATAGCAGGGCAAGCGAGGCCTCTCGGGGCGACCGAGCTTTCTCTACGATGTGTTGAAGCGCTCGTTTAGCTGGAATGATGCCGCGCTTTCTTTCTTGTGTGGCAAGAAACTTTGCAATTGCAGCGCAATTTGTTAGAGGGCCATTTTGACGTTGCGAAACTCCACCATGTCCATCCTGGTTCAAAAAATAATCGGAACACAGCGCACTACCTGCAAGGATAGTTCCGATGAAATCGAGCTTTGATGCAATCTGCAAATAAGTGAATTCTGGAGATGTAACAAATCCTTTTAAGTCAGTATCTATTGGCAGGAGTGACGAAGGTAAAACCTTCGTATTACAGATGTGAAGCGCAACATTTTTTCTTGTAGACGCAGAATTCAGATCGCGAATTAGCAGGTCAACCTTACCATTAGACTCCTGGTGAAGACGTACACCTTGTATTTCCGGCAAGTGTCCATAGTAGACAGTAAGCTCTCGTTCCATAGCCGCTCCAGGCGTAGACTCGGGAACAAGTGGCGCCCTGACCATACCATTTGATGCCGACAACGAAACAAATGGCCTAGAGGAACTTATCAATAAATTAAACGCTGAAAAGTACGAAAGACAGTAATCCATAGCACTCCTTCGCGAAAAAGTATGAATTCCATACCCGGAAATGGCCTAAGTAATCTGACCGATGCAAAATCACACGGGAAATCTGTGCAAGATTTGTCGTTCTGATGTCCTTCCGGAGGCTTGCCGTGCAATTTCACTGTCCCATTTCAAAATACTGCATATTTGTGTGATTAAATTCATTTCTATGAATACGTAATTTTTGCCCTCAAAATTATGTGCCAAAAAAGGTAAAAAACCCGTTTAGTTGGAAATGAAAACTTAAAATTAGCCAATTTATCTCCAACTAAGTTAATTTTTTACCGCCTCAAAAACTTTTATCTGGGCAAACGTTGTATGCAGAAAAATGAAATTTCCAACTAAACGCATTTTTTACCACTTGGAGGTGACTCGAGGAACTTTTGACACCGAAATGCCCATCCACGCACGCCTGTACACGTTACCAGCACGTCGCAGCGACCATCCGCGCACGCCTGTACACGTTACCAGCACATCGCTGTGCCCGCCCGCACTTGCTCACCTGCAAGCCTGCCGCCCGCCCGCACGTACACGCACGCCTATGCCCGGCCAGGGCGCACAAAAAAGCCTGGTAGCGAAACGCTACCAGGCTTTTAGCGAAGCTAAGTGTCTAAGCTAGATCTTAGAACTCGACAGGAAGGTCGAAGTAGACGCACTTAAGCAGCTGCTCCATCTCCTCCTGGGTAGGCTTGCGTGGGTTGGAGAGGGTGCAAGCGTCCTCGATAGCAAGGCGAGCAACCTCTGGAGCCTTCTCGAAGAACTCCTTCTCGTCGATGATGGAGGTCTCGGACTTGGTTCCACCCTCGCCGTAGTTCTTGATGCCCTGTGGGATGTCAAGAGCGTCGTTGATGTCGCGAATCTTCTGGACAAGTGCTGCTACCAGCTCGTCCTCAGTGTTGCCCTCGAGGTGCAGGATCTCCTTAGCAATGAATGCATAGCGAGTCTTTGCGCGCTCGTCGCGAGAGTTGAACTGGATGACTTTGCCCAGGTACATAGCGTTTGCGCAACCGTGGATGATGTGACCACCGGAGAATGCAGCGCCGGTCTTGTGAGCCATGGAGTGAACGATGCCCAGAAGGCCAGAAGAGAATGCAATACCAGCAATGCACTGTGCATCATGCATGTGCTGACGTGCCTCTTTGTCACCTTTGTAGGACTTTGGCAGCCACTCGACAATCTCGCGGATTGCGTGCAGAGCGTCGCCGTCGGTGTACATGGAAGCAACGGTAGAAACGTATGCCTCGATAGCGTGAGTCAGTGCGTCCATACCAGTGTGAGCAACAAGCTTAACAGGCATGCCGTAAGTGAGCTCAGGGTCAACAATTGCGACGTCAGGGGTAATCTGGAAGTCAGCGATTGGGTACTTAACGCCCTTCTGGTAATCGGTAATGATGGAGAATGCGGTTACCTCAGTTGCGGTACCGGAAGTAGAAGAAATTGCGCAGAAGTGAGCCTTGGTGCGGAGCTCAGGAAGACCAAAGACCTTGCACATGTCCTCAAAAGTGGTCTCTGGATACTCGTACTTGATCCACATAGCCTTAGCTGCGTCGATTGGGGAGCCGCCGCCGATAGCAATGATCCAGTCTGGCTGGAACTCGCTCATCTTAGCAGCGCCGCTCATAACGGTCTCGACGGAAGGATCGGACTCGACGCCCTCAATGTGAGCAACCTCAAAACCTGCGGACTTGAGGTCATTCTCGATGTCATCAAGGAAGCCGCCGCGACGCATGGAGCTGCCGCCGGAAACGATAACTGCCCTCTTACCCTTGAGGTTCTTAACCTCGTGACGAGCGCCCTCGCCAAAATACAGATCGCGTGGATTAGTAAAACGTCCCATAAACCTCTCCTTAACTATGTGCCGCTTCCCTAAGCGGCTAGCGAAGCCATTCTTCGCAATTACTTCTTCTCAACATTTCTATTCTATATCTTTTGGGACATCTGTACCAAAATGAATGTGTCATTTTATGCAATATCGTTGAAAATTTATGCAGTCCTCTGACAAGATACTGACGCTCATCTGGCGAGAAACCCGTCCACTCCAAACATTTCTATATGCCGTTCGCAATCTTCTTACGACGCTCGCGGAGTTGCGCTGCACACCTCAATAACCTGCGATATTATTACGTAAGAGAGAAAGGAATCCTGTGGCGTTTGACCCAGTAAAAGAAGACTACCAGCGGCTTATCCTCCGCTTTGCTCGCACGCAAGTTGGCGACGAGGACAGTATTGCCACGCTGATGAAAGACTTCAACTGGCGATTCTCCAACGACCGCAATTCCCTCCCTCAAACCGACGAAGACCGCGCATTCAATCTAGTCGCTCAGGCGGCAGAAATTGTTGATTATCGCCTGCCTTTTGTCGAAGAATCTCAGGCGCAGGCCCTTATCGACCAGGGAAAACACCTCCTCAATCAGGCCATTCAGCTGGACCCCAATTGTTTTGATGCCCAGCGCATGCTCTGCGCCTCAAATAGCAGGCTTTTTGACGCCTACTACCAGTTCCTTGTGGAAAAACTCCCCCAGGTTGAGGCCGCGTGTTACCAGAAGGCACAAGAGTCGTCGCAGGGGCTTCCCGCCGAGCAGGCAGAACTTGCCCAACGCCTGGCAATTAACCCCTATAAGCGCTGGTTGGCAACGCTTTCTTCTCGCGCACTTATCTGCGGCCGCAACAAAGACGCTATCGCATATGGCGAGAAACTCCTGGAGCTTGATGCTGCAGACGC
Source organism: uncultured Atopobiaceae bacterium (assembly GCA_963538475.1). Lineage (GTDB taxonomy): Bacteria > Actinomycetota > Coriobacteriia > Coriobacteriales > Atopobiaceae > Lancefieldella. The sequence continues at coordinate 41,650 of CAUTIE010000006.1, read as the reverse complement.
GGCTGATGTTCGTTTTACGCTTGCGCTCGCATACGCAAAACTTGAGGATGAAGACGCCCTCGACAACCTCATGGACAAGTATCGCAAGCTGGACCCTCCTCGCGGGGCGGATGACCCGTGGATTTTGCTGGCTCGCCTGGCTATTCACTTCAAGAAGCGTGAGCTGGTTGAAGCGGAACACTACCTTGACCTGCTTATTGAGCGCTATCCCGAGGCAACACTTTGCTGTTTTGTGCAGAAAGATTTGCCCGAAGGTGAGTTCTCTCGCCTTAACGTGCTTCCCTACTCCGAGGACGAGCTCATCATTGCTATTGCAGAGGCAACTGTGTTGCTGCAAGAAGGAAATGACCTGATAGGACGCGGTGTTCTTGGGCGCTGGATTGCAGATCAAGTTAGGGCGAGAGACCCTAAAACCGTTGAGCTTGCAGAAAAAGAATTGCAAATGCAGGCAAACGCCTTGTTTGCTTCTGCTGATTCATTCCCCGATGGACCTCTTGCTGGAGGTATCGCGCCCGATGGTCCCAACTTCCCTAGCGGCCCCATCAATCCCGCTGGCCCGTGGCCAAGTGGACCGCATATTGACGGGCCAAATAACCCACGCTTAGGTGGCGATGCAAAGTGATAAAGCATTCCGCTAACGATATGGTCAGCGAGCAGGTAGATCGCCTGGTTGCCAAGTGTGCACAAGAAAAAAATATCTCCTCTGAAGCCGCTCGTTATGAGCTGAAACTTGCAGTAGAGGCTTCTCCTGAAGACTTCATTGCTAACGAAGAAGAAAAAGCTTTTGCTCAATATGTCAATGTCATTGGTAAGTATCAGGCTGGTATTACTAAAGAAATTGATTCTGACGCTGATTTCTTTGCAAGTCGGATGGATTTGCTTAACTTCTTGCATAATCAGATGACAAATATTACTGAAAACCCAGCTCTTTCCAACACAAGCATCAGCCTTGAAGCACAGCGAATTCTTGCGCAGATCTCCAACAATCATCCTGCAGCAATCCTCAACGACCTAATTGACCTGCAAAAAGAATTTGACCCTATCTTTAGACCAAAACTAGAGCAAGCAAAGCAAACTCACGGCGACGCTTGGACCTGCGCTGAAGCTCGACCACTTTTGCGCCTCTACGCACAGGTTGCCCAGGTTGCAACCGATTGCGCCTGCTTCAAGCTCTCCAAAAAAGCCTGTGAAGACCTCCTGTTCTTCACGCCAACAGATTTGCTGGGCGCGCGTTTTACCTTGGCATATGTTCTTGCTCGCCTGGAAGACGAGGAAGGGCTCCACAAGCTTGACGAGAGTTGCGGGTATCAATCAAATGCCTGGATGCGTCTGGCGTTTACGCTGCTGTTCTTCAAGTTGAATCGCATGCCCGCGGCAAAGCGCGCGCTGAAAGGCTTTGTCAACCTTGGCGAGGGAGCGGCGTATGCGCTACTCAGGCCATCTTTTGTTGATCTCTACATTCCGTGCAGAATCAACTTTACGCCTGACACGTTTGCCGAAAACGTTATCGCAGTTCACGAGGCCGAGGCGATTATCGCCGACGTGCCGGAATTTATTTCGTGGGCGGAGTCAGTGCCTGGCGTGATTCAAAGTGCTCGCGACTACGCGTTTAAGGCCGGACTGGACTGGTGGGAAAACGAAGAATAGATGAAAGCCCAAAATCGTACCGTTTAGCCCTAGAAATCTGCAGCATCTTTGCTATACTTTTTCTTCGCGTCCCCATCGTCTAACGGTTAGGACATCGCCCTTTCAAGGCGGCAATACGGGTTCGATTCCCGTTGGGGGCACCATACGCTATTTGTCATTAAGTTTTTCTTTTATTAGTTTAACTAATCTAGCAGGTGTTTTTATGCCAAGCTTCTTTAAAGCTTTTATTGCAGACATACTTTCTTCAACAATATAGAATGTCATTGTAATTTGAACCATAGAAATAGGGCCGATTTTTGCGAGAAGGTCAAAAAGCGCCGAAAGTATAACGACTCCCACAATAAGGAGCTTTTTCGCTATCACCGTTTCAATAAATTTCAAAGTTAATTTTTTACGATTTGTATAGCTATATATGGTAACTAGGCTATTTATCTAACTATAGACTCTTATGATTTATATATATACAATAGTTTGCAAAATTCTACTGAAATGTCTTTATCTGCCTACAGAATAGGATATCGCGATGGACAGGTCAAAAGGGTTTTTTATCACGGTAATTTGCTTCGTATATTTTGTTATTTGCGTCCTGGCAGTGGTTTATTTCTTCTTCTCAAATTTCTCTTTCTTCTCACTTGATTATATTACTCCAGTGAGCTTTCTTGGCACTTTGTTAACAATACCGCAGGCATTATTTCTTATGTCTATTTTCATTCTAATAACTTCACTAATACTGTTGTCTAAAATAAAATCTATGGTTACTTTTTTTAAAAAAGCAACTTACCTATTTGCTGTTTATAATACCTCTGTTGCTTTTTGTGCAGCATTATTTTTATTCATTCCTTGCATTTTTTCCTGTCAAAATGATTATAAACCTGTAGTAAATACTGGAGAAATTTCATTATCCAGAGTTGTTTTACTTGAGGATTTTGATTTTGGAGGAGAAGAAACTCTCCACTTTTATGTTTTACGTTTTCCATTCGGTTTGGGAGAAAGTATAGCAACTATTAAGTTATATAGCCGCTCAGTACCAAGAAAAGATATTGAGTGGCTACTAGTTCATGAGAATAACCAATATCACATTACAACTACAAACTCAGATGCCATTGAAACCCTAACGGAAATTAATTCTTTCCCCATATATACAAGTCTTATCCGTCTATGAAATCATGCGTTGATGTTATTTCTCAAACTTGCAGAATGAGGTAATGAGATGCTTTCAAAGACTAATCGCCTTGTTCATTTACTAAGAGCGGCCATTTATTTAGCAGCTCTCTTTCTGGTGTTCTATGCAAATGAATTCATTCCGTTCATAACATATCCTACTCCAGTGTGTTTTTTAGGAGTGCTGTTTTTTAGACACTGGATGGCATGTTTTGTTTTAGCGTCTATAGTCATTTTTTTAATCGTGTCATCTCGCAGCTTTTTTGAGTCTTTAAACTATAGTAGAAAACTTGTACACACCGTTTTACAAACCATTGCGATAATACCTATGTCTGCATTGATTATATATATTCTTTTTACTGGGAGCTTGAACCCCCGAAGTATTAAATGGGTCCAATGTGACACCCCTAATCCTGAGACTCAAATTGCATGTGTAACTTTTACTGATGAATATTCAGATAATGTGTGGTTCTATTCAATGCCATCACTCATTTGCGAGGGAGAAATGATTGGTGGGATATATACACCTCCGCAAGAACCTGAAAAATCAGTCCTTTACTGTGACTGGCATGTCACCTGGAATAATGGAATCGGGCGCATTACTACAAATCAAGAAGTTGAAAAAATAATCAATCAAGAACATGGGGACTATCCCTTGTTCATCATCTCAATGGGCAAGGGATAGTTCCAACTAACTAACTATCTTCATGAGGGCTAATTAATTAAAGACTTTCAATATGAAAATTGTCGAGCTCTCAAAAGTTATTCGGCCGTTCTTGGAATGTTAAATCATCAAGCGAGTATACAGAAAGACTTCCCGGATTTGATCAGTTGATTTAACAATTGGCGAGAAGAACCTCTTGTAGGCTCTCAACCGATAGTCCAGCGCGCGCAAGAATGTTGTGGTGAACGTCTGCCTCCAAGTACGCGTCAGGCATACCTAAACGTACTACCTGCGGGCATGAACCTGAAGCACTAAGCTGCTCGACAACTGCGCTGCCAAATCCACCCAAAACGCTGTGCTCTTCGACCGTAATAATCACGTCAGAGTTCTGACAGATTTCCGTCAGAGAAGCGTTAAGTGGCTTGATGCTCGATACTCCGTATACCGCGATGCTTGTCTGAGCAGCAGCAGCTTGCTCAGCTGCCAACAGCTCTGCAGCTCGCTGAGCTGCTTCGATAACTCGGCTGGTTATCGCGCCTGTTGCAAGAACGGTCACGTGTTTTGGTTGAGTGGTAGCCGCTGCTTCGGGCGTCGCTGCGCCGTCTGCGACTTCAAACGTACCCACCGAGTCCGCCGCGCAAGCCGACTCAAAGAGTTTCTCGACACCGGACGCATCAAAAACGTAACCATCTGGATGTAGATTGACGCCATCGCACGAGGTCATACGGACATAAGCTGGTCGTGGATGCTTTGCAAGCTCCATGAGCGTGGCTGCAAGCTGGGCGTTATCGACCGGGCTGAACACGGAAAGCCCCGGAATAGTCCTGGTGACCGCAATGTCCTCCACAGCCATGTGAGAGGGTCCTGTAGCTGCAGATTCGCAGCCAGCGGCAACACCTACAAGCACCACGGGCGACTTCATCATGCCAAGGTTGACTCGAATCTGGTCGAGCGTTCGTGAGGTCACAAACGTGGCATAGCACGGCGCAAAGACGTGAAAGCCCTCATTTGCGCAGGCAGACGCCACTTCAATAAGGTTCTGCTCTGCAATTCCGCACTGGATGTAGCCGTCTGGTCGAAGTTCTCGAAAGCGATCCAGGTTCAAACGACGACCATAGTCGGCAACGGCAACAGTTAGCAGCTCGTCATCTTCAGCGAGCTTACCCATTACCCAACCGAATACTTCTTTTGTATTCATACCCGCAAGCATCTGCGCTTCTCCGGTAGAAATCTGCGCCGGCTGCAAAGATGTATCTAGCATGAGCATGCCCCCTCTGCGACTTTCAGGTCAAGTAATGCCTGCTCATAGAGGTCGTCCGTCACGCACGCATCGTGGAACGAGACGTTATTCTCGGCAAACGAGAGTCCTTTGCCCTTGATGGTGTGCGCAATAATCGCACGAGGCCTTGAAGTTTGCTGCTTTAATGCGTCGTACAGCGCAAGCACATCATGTCCGTCTACCTCGACAGACTCAAAACCAAACGCATCAAACTTTCTTGCAATTGAGCCGGTGTCCAAAATGGATGCGCAAGGGCCGTCCAGCTGCATGCGGTTCTGGTCAACAATGACCGTCACGTTGGAAAGCTGGTTGTGGCCGATAAACGCGGCGCTCTCCCAAATGGAACCCTCGTCACACTCGCCGTCACCCAAAATACAAAAAACGCGAGAAGGAAGATCTTTTCTGCGAATGCTTAGCCCCAGGCCAGCGGTGTAGCCCAAGCCCATACCAAGGCTGCCACCAGAAATTTCAAAGCCGCGCTGAGGATCTCTCAGTGGATGCTTAAAGAGGACGGCATCGGGTCCAAAGACTCCGCGGTCAATATCCTCTTGAGAGATCATTCCTGCACGCAGAAGAGCTGGGAATAGCGCCAGCGATGTGTGAGCCTTAGAGAGAATCAGACGGTCTCTGAGTTCCCATTCGCAATCCCTGTGGCCCACTTGCATAACCTTACTTAAAAGCACAGAGACTATATCTGCCACAGAACACGCGCCGCCGATGTGAAATGGCGTTGAGCTGTAGCGATGTGCCAGCTCGATAATGCCTTGACGCACCGCCAGAGCCTCGTGGCGCAAATCAAGTTCAAGCTGTTTGCGCTGATCAGAGTCTATTTCTACAGAAGTCAGCGATGCACCCACGTGTTCTGACTGTCGAACAGAAGAGATGTCCAGAGGTCCAATAGAGCCATCTACCTGCTCAGATACGCCAACAACACTCTGATGTGGGGCAAGCCAAGTCTGACTCCACTCAATGCAATTGCCGTCGGATAGCTCAATTACCTGCTCAAGTACAAGCAAAGCCTCATTTGGAGAACACTGCAGGTAGTCGGCATGGTCTTTACCTGCAATTTGCGACTGATAGCGCATGCGAGAGCGTGCAATCTCTTTTTGAGAAGTTCTTTCAACCGCGTCAAAGAGCGACTCATTCTCAAAGTCCGCCTCCTCAAGCTGTGGACAAACAAGCAGGTTAGACCATGATTCCTGACACACTACCGGCCGATCAGAAACACTCCTAACACGACGCAAAAAGAGTACGTCAGAGCCAATGGGAATCTCTAAGTGCTCGGCAACAGCTTGATCTGCAGAAACTACCTGCTTAAATAGGACTTCGGTTCTATACTCAAAGCCGCCATCTCTGAGCGCGGCTGCAAATGAAAGCACAGTATTTCCTGCTGCATGACGAACGGTGTTAGAGATAACCTGTGTTGCTCGCCCCTTTTGAGTAAGCAGCAAACCCTCTTTGACCAGGGATTGAATGGCTTTTCTGATGGTTCCCCTGCTCACACCATACTGCGCCATAAATTCGGCCTCAGACGGAATGTACGTTCCTGCCTTCCAGTCTTCTGACAGAATTTTGACACGCATCAAATCTGACAACTGAACATGAAGAGGTGTAGCGGACGACGCATTAAGCCCTCCCCTGACCTGGGGAGATAGTGACTCAGTAGCCGCATCTTCAGAAACTAAAACCGGAAAAACTCCCGTCTCAAATGACATAGGTCCTCCGAAGTGAGTTAGAAATTAGTCATGCATACGTTAGGTACAAGACAAGTAGTATACAAGTTTCTGAAGGAGAACAGAATAGGTATGTAAATAACTTTTGCTGGTCGACATTGCAGAATATAATTACTTTGTTAAATAAATTTACTCTTGATCAAATTAGCCTTTAAGGAGATTTGATAATGACACATTTGCCTGATAGACCGTTTCTTAAGTCATTGTTTGATAAATATGATTTTAGTTATGTTTTGGAGCACTTTTTTGACGAAAACGGCGTAAAAGACTCAGTCCCAGACGAACTAAAGGCTGAATTCAAAGATGTCGAATTCAAACGTTATCCCGAAAATGGCTGCCTTTAATTACATAAGGCAAAACTTGACTAGTAACTCCTAACCTGAACTGCCTCCCATTTCTTATGTCCAAGAAATGGGAGGCAGTTCAGACGCAGAGGGCTTTTTTATTTCGTTTATTGAACAACTAACTTACTAGAATCTTTGAATTTTTCTACAATAACGGTCCTCTCATCCGTTAAATTTCGATAGCTGAACGGTGTCCAACAAAATTTTTTATTGGACAGTAACTATTCTTTATGTCCAATAAAATCTTTTATTGGACATACTAAGATGCGGATTCATCAGAGTTAACTATATGTGAAAGCCTTGGGAAAAAATAAATTGAAGGGCGTCTACCGCTGGCTGGCACAATCTCATCTATATATCCAAGTTCAGCTAAATCGTTGATAAGACGTTTGCCAGTTCGTGCATTAACCCCATCAGAATGCGTTATCTCTGATGATGAAAAAATTGGTTGTCTAAATAAAGCGTCAACAACTTTAGTTACATTGGCTGACTTGGTAGTGTTAAATAATTTTTCGAGTACTTCTTTTCTCAGCTCATATATTTTATTAGCTTTCTTTTTATTAATTATCGCTTGAGTTTCAATAGCACATAAAAAGAACTTGCACCATCCAGTCCAGTCGTTATCTCTCGAAACTGCCAACAGACGATCTTGATACTCTTGGTTCCTATGCTCAAAGAACTCACTTAGATAAAAACTTGGATAAGAGATAATCTTATTTGTATACAGCATTAGTGGAATTGTAATTCGACCCATACGACCATTACCATCAAGAAATGGATGGATAGATTCAAATTCCGCGTGAGCAATTGAAATTTTTATTAGTGGGTGCATTTCGCTCTCATTGACAAATTTCTCCCATGTAGCCATAGCATCTTCTAATTTATCTGGAGAAATTGGAACAAATCTAGCATTATTAACATCGCTTCCACTTGTGCCTATCCAATTTTGTTCTTTACGATACATACCAGGGGACTTAAAACGCCCTCTGACACCATTAAGCAATATTGTATGAACCGATTTAAGAACCCTTCCGCTTAATGGAACTGTCCCTAATAAATCTTTCGCTTTCATAACTGCAAGACGATAATTGATAATTTCGTTAATATCAGCTTGCATGGAGCTGTCAAACTCATCATCTCCAGCCTCATAGCGTAATACATCATTAGCGGTTGCGCGAGTTCCCTCTATTCTTGATGAAGAAACAGCCTCTTGAATCATAAGCGGTGATATTAATACTTCAGAATCAGGGATTATCCCGAGAAAGCTATCATATCTTGCAAGAGCGTCTGAAGCGCGCGCAAGGGGCGTAGCAAGCTCATTCCACTCTAAATTTTCTGGTGGAAATTTACCATAATGATATAAAACTGACATCTCTTTCCGCTCCCCCTATATCTCAAATTCAAAAGGCACTAAATACCACACAACCTCACCAATAATGGAGACGGGCTGTGTGTCAATCTCGTTGAAGTCAAATATTTGAGGTCTAAAAGTAGAATCTATACTGTCTGGGATGAGCTCGTAGCCATTTGATAGCGGTCTCACACGCTTAATAGTTGCATCAAAGCCATTCACACACACCGCATACGCTTTCATAGGCTTAGGCGCTTCCTGGCAAGGGTTAATGAGTGCATAGCAACCATTAGGCAATGCACGATTCATAGAATTATCTTCTACTTTTAATAAAAAAGCTTGAGGAAACCTGTCATAAATATCTATTGGAATATCGTAAGTCTCACTAGAATTTATAGACTCAACAGGAGCGCTGGCAGTAATCCCACTTAAAAGTGGAACAGATATCATTTTAGAATTACGATTGCAATTAACACTATTGTCTCCAGCGACTTCTATTTCAAAAATTGAATCTAAGGAAACATCATAGAGTTTAACAAGCTGAATAAGAGAGCTTAAATCAGGATCATTTTGACCTTGCTCCCAGCGCCTAATTGTGCCGAGTGGAATACCAGTTTTAGCAGAAACTTCTTTCTGTGTAAGCCCACTTTTCTCTCTTGAGCTACCTAGAAAGGAAGGCTCTCTGTCACAAGATAAGAAAATACTATAAAGTGCTTTCATATTAATTAGTATTAACAGGATCATAATCAGCAGGCACTGGCGCAACGATACTCACAAAGACAATATCTTCCGTTCCAGTATTTTTTGCACCATGACATTCACCCTTTTTAGATACTATAACTTGCCCCTTTGTAAAAGGCACCTCAGTATCCGGCGTTGGATAAAATACCCCTGTTCCTTGCAATACAACCCATATATCATCAGAATTATGGTGATAATGCTTTGGTAAGGTTTGACCAGGTTTAATAACCCATACTGAACCGCCTGTGGAATCAGTTTGATAAAATGGCGTCCTAACAGCTTTCTCCAAACTCTCAACTTTCACAAGTTCCATATCAAAAATACGTTGATTACTCATAACACTCTCACCTTTCATCGATTAACAACTAACGAATTCCAGAAGCATATTCACCGAAGCTACACAGCTATTTTTACATGCCATAATAACCGCCTTTCATACTATATTTCTAAATTATAGACGTTATTTGAGAGAACTTTTATATATCAAACCATACTCTGTCCCATTTTTGTCCCATGAGATAAGTTTCCGCGGGTCAGGCATTATGTGCTTATAATGCCAGTTAGGGTTTGTTGCTTAAATATCTTCTGCAAATACGCAGTTAAAACGACATTTATTCTGCAACAAAAGTGGTAGGGGCGGCGGGACTCGAACCCGCAAGACCGAAGTCGAGGGATTTTAAGTCCCCTGCGTCTGCCAATTCCGCCACGCCCCCGGATATGTCTAGCTATTATGCCACTACTTTTAATTCAGCGGGCGCAAAATTGGCTGCCAAATCACAGGCGACTGCTTTCCCTGGTGAACGGCAGCTGCAGTTATCACCAGGCCAAAGAGCAGGTCACTCTCACTTACTACCAGGTGTTTAAAGCCTGAATTTTTCATCAATTCTGCAAGCAAAATAGTTCCCGCAAGCATAACGGGTGCACGTTTTACCTGCAATCCCGTTATGTCTTCTCGCTCCTTTAACGTTTTGCTGGCGAGAAGCCCTTCTATCTGCAACACCTCGTCAAGCGAGATGTGATTGAGGTGCACCTTTGACGGGTCGTACGGGTCAAGATGATCCCTGACGGCAATGAGGCTTGTAGCGGTTCCGCCGACGCCCACTAAAAGCTCAGGCGCTGCACACTGCTGTTGAGCTCGCCCAATAGCCTCAGACATCATCTGAGCCGCCATTTTGTGAGCCCCATCAATGTCCTCAGCTGAAGGGTGATCTGACGACAGGTTAAAGCGCTCGGTCAGGCGTCTGCAACCAAGGTCAACGGACTCGACAAAGTTGATGTCGAGCTGCTGCCCCTCGAGCTGCTGGCCTCCAAGCTGCTGGCCTGCGCCTTGGGCCGCAGGCTGACCAGCCAGCGTGCCAACAATCAGCTCAGTTGAACCACCACCGCTGTCGGCAACAAGAATGCGATGATTCTCAAAATCGTGAGAGACACCCAGAAATGTGAGCGCGCCTTCAATCTCACCTGGAATAATCATGGGCTCAAGCCCCAGCGAGGCTAGACCCATTCCCAGGTCAGGAGCATTTTCTGCATCGCGAGCAGCGCTTGTGAGTGTGCACACAACCGCCTCAGCGCCCTCTTTTCTTGCGTGATCAACGTAGGAAGAGACGCAGCCAACGCAACGATGGATTGCCTCTGGTAGCAGGCGCTTTGTCTTATCGACGCCTTCGCCTAAGTTGACAATCTCGGTGTATTTGGCCATGCGAATGACGCGGCCGTCCTCGACCTGCGCAAGCGCAAGTCGAGCGGTTACAGTTCCAATATCAATTGCAGCTAGAAGCATTAGTGTGAGTTTCCACTATCAGACTTTGAGTTATCGGCGCCGGACCCCTCAGAAGAGCTGCCCTCTCCAGAGTTTTTCTGCTCATGAGATTCTCCTGGAGCAGGTGCAGATGTAGGATCGTCAGAATTTGCGCTTTTAGGAGCCTCAGTATTACCGGAATCACCTGGCGTAAATCCAAAAACAAAGTCTCCCACCTTGATGTACCAAGGATAATCAGGGCGCTGAACGGTATTCTCGTCCTTCTTTTTATCAAGACCCTCTACACGCGCAGATTCCTCGCCGCCAGAAACCAAGCCCTGCTTATGGGCCTCATCTATGATGCCCTCTTTTGTCTGCAGGCCCTGAACCTCTGACTCAAGACGTTTCTGATCTTCCTCGAGCTTCTGCTGATTTAGCAGCAACTCGTCATGCTCACGAACCGCATGGTAGTAGCCACGAATTGGTGGATACAGGCCCACAAGCAAAAAGATTACAACACCGAGAAAAACGACAAGCTTGGTGTGGTTACGCGCAAAATCAAGCGCGTTGTCTTTAAGCTCTACCAAAGAAGCTACGCTGAACTGCGGTTTATTTGTTCTTTCAGACTTCTGACCGCGCTCGGAACTTTGGCCTCGCTCAGGCCTCTGTCCGTGCTCGGACCTCTGACCTCGCTCAGGCCTCTGCGTCCTATCAATTTTTTGAACAGGAGCAGTTCTTTTAGGCTTTGTGTCCCTGGAACTTTTCTGAGAAGAAGTGTCTTTTGAAGCCGCAGCGTCTTTTGGGGCTGTCGCAGGCTTTTCAGACTCAACTGCATTTGATTCAGATTTGGACTTCTTATCTACCTGGGGTTTCTCGGACTTTTTAGATGGAAATATTTTGAGAGCACCAGAGGTGTGCTCCGCGGCAGCCTCTTTAAGAGGCTCGACGGAACGCTTGGTGGGCGTTGTTTTTCTTTTTGTACCACTCTTTTTAGTGGTGTCTTGACTCATCACGGATCTCATTTCTGGTTTGTTTGGTGATGCGTCGCAACAAATTGCAACATCTTTATTATGGCAGAGGCAGCGCCGCTAGCCCTGCCTCAGTTTAGAATTTCATCGTTTCAGCGAATAGAAGTCATCAGCTTAGCGACAAATCATGTGCCCTGCAACGTGGTTGGTGCAGCTCATTTGCGCAGGTCATCTACGCAGTTCATTTACGCATCAAGATGACGTTTTGCTTCTTGCCACAAATCTTCTTGAAGCTCGGGTTTCTCGTCAAGAGAAAAGCCTCTTTCAGCAGCGGCTTTCTCCATGTACGACCAGCGAGCGCGGAACTTCCTACAGGCACTCATCAGCGCTTCTTCCGCGTCAACGCCTTCCCAGCGAGCAACGTTTATCAGTGCAAACAAAATGTCGCCGAACTCGTCCGTTTTCTGCTGCGTTCCTGACGCCTCAGCGTCAAACTCCGCGCGCTCCTCGGCAACCTTGTCCCACACGTCGTTGACAGACGCCCACTCAAAGCCCATCTTTGCAGCACGCTTTGAGATCTTCTGAGCTTGCATGAGCGCAGGTAGAGACTGTGGGACCGAGTCGAGAAGACCCTCGGTGTGCACGGTATCTTCCGCGCTGACGCGCTCCTCAGCCTTGACGCTCTCCCACACGTCCAAGACGGCCGCAGCCGACGACGTTGAGCCAGCTTCTGGCCCAAACACGTGCGGATGCCTGCGAACCAGCTTCTGGTTGAGCGCTCGACAGACGTCGTCGATGTCGAAGCCCGCCGTGCCAGCGCCTGCTGCACCGTCCGCGCCGCTATCCGCCTCAATCTGCGAGTGAAGAACTACCTGTTCAAGCACATCGCCAAGCTCTTCCTCAAGATGCTCGGGAGAACCCTCAGCAATGGCCTCAACCGCCTCGTAGGCCTCCTCAATCATGTTCTTCGAGATGGACTGATGTGTCTGCTCCTTATCCCAAGGGCAGCCATCCTCCTGGCGAAGGCGCCAGATGGTTCTAACCAGGCAATCAAACTCCGGATGCGTCTGAGGTGCGCCCGGACGAGCCTTTGTTTCTTCATCAACTGCAGCTGCTAGCTGAGCGATCTTCTCGTCAGATGTCATAGAACTTACTGCTCCTCGGGGTACAGGAAATTCCAGTCGTTACGCAGGCCGGTCATGAGCTCCATAACGTCTTTTGAGACCTCAAGCTGCGCCTGAGCAGAAGCGTCTCCTGCAACAGCGGCCTCTAGATCTGCCAGCACATAGGCAAGCGCATTAGCCGTGCGTCCTACCTGGACTTTCTCCTGCTTGCCGTCGTCAGTCCACGTGATAGTGGCAACGTCCGCACGTGGGTACTCCATAATCTCAATGAAGGCCTTATCAGCGGAAATCAAAGCTCGTTTTGGCTGCTTAGAGTGGAGCATCAGCGCCAGAACAACCATCTGACCCTCGGCGTTTCTGAGCAAAATGCCGTCCGTCTGATCAACGCCGGTAGGAGCCGGATTCATCATAGAGAGTACATCATGAGGCTGGCTCTTCAAGAAAAGACGCGCCAGTGTCAGCGAATAGACGCCAATGTCCAGAAGGGCGCCGCCCGCAAGCTTGGGATTGAAGAAGCGATTCTCCATGTCAAACTCTTTGTAGCTGCCAAAATTCTCCTGAATCAGGTTGACTGGACCAAACTCGCCCGACTCTACGCGGCTGACCAGCTCTTTGTAGAGTGGCATGTGCAAAATGGTGCAGGCGTCCATGAGCTGAACACCGTTTTGACGTGCAAGTTCTTCGGCCTCAAGCAACTCGGCGGAGTTGAGCGTAATGGACTTCTCGCACAGAACGTGCTTGCCCGCCTGAAGCGCTTTGCGCAGGTAGATGATGTGCGTATTGTGAGGTGTGGTCAGATACACCGCGTCAATCTCGTCACTGGCGAGAAGATCGTCAATGCTGTCATACACACGCTTTACGTGGTGTTTTTGTGCAAATGCGACGGCCTTTTCTTGCGTTCTGTTGGCTACGCCGTCAATGGTTCTGCCAACCGAGGCCAGAGCCTCTGCCATCTGGTTTGCGATAACTCCGCAGCCAATAACACCCCACCTGAGGTGTGGTGCGGCGAAGATTGTGTCAACGGCGCCTGTGGCGCTCGCAGCGTCCTGCGCGACTCCCGCAGCGTTCGTGGCACCCGCGGCGTTCTGTGACGTCTGACCTGCTGTTTGGCTCATGTTTACTCCTCAACCTCGTCGTCGCCACCAAGCTCTTCCAGAACTCCCAAGGCGGCGGGCATCAGCTGCTCTTCATTTCGGTGGAACGGATACGCCAGTTTATGCGTCTTTGGATACACAATAGCACCGCGACCCTTCAACTTGAGGGCTTGTTCGCGAGGAATTTCTACACCCAGATATACCAGGCGTCCATTTGTCAGGCTCACTGACGTCGCGCCTAGACGCTGCGCACGAATACGCACGCGAGCGCGATCAAACAAGTTCTTGCCCGCAAGAGGCAGGGCACCAAAGCTATTCTCGGTATCTTGTTGAAGCGCATCAACATCGGAAAGCTCTGTAGCTGCGGCAAGGCGACGATACACCAAAACGCGACGGTCAACCTCTGGCAGATAGTCCTCATCAAGATAGAAATCTGCAGGTAGATTGATGGTTACCTCGGCCTGCTCCAACTCTGCGGACTCACCGCGAGCCTCAGCAACCGCCTCGCCCAGCATCTGCGTAAAGAGGTCAAAGCCAACGCTGGAAAGGTTTCCGTGCTGCTCAGCGCCCATAAGGGAGCCGGCGCCTCTAATCTCCAGGTCGCGCATGGCAATACGCATGCCGCTGCCCAGATCCTGGAACTCGTTGATTGCCGTCAGACGCTCGGTTGCCTCTTCCGTCAGCGGCAACTCCGCTGGGAACATAAAGTACGCATACGCCTGCTGCCTACCTCGACCAACACGGCCCTTGAGCTGGTACAACTGAGCCAGTCCTAGGCGCTGGGAGTCCTCGATAATCAGCGTGTTAGTATGCGAGTTGTCAATGCCGGACTCAATGATGGTGGTGGCCACCAAAACGTCAATCTCGTGCTCCTGGAAGGCAAGCATGACGTTTTCCACCTCGCGAGCGCTCATCTGGCCGTGAGCCACGCCCACGCGAGCTTCCGGCGCCGCCTCCTCCACGCGAGCAACCGCCTCATCAATGGTAGTCACGCGGTTGGACACGTAGTACACCTGACCTTCTCGCTCCAGCTCACTTCTAATAGCTGCGGAAACAAGGTCCGGATTGTACTCGCCCACCATCACCTGAACAGGCTTTCTGCCAGGCGGCGGCGTCAGAATCAGGCTCATGTCGCGCACGCCGCTCATGGCCATCTGCATGGTGCGCGGAATAGGCGTTGCCGAGAGCGTCAGCACGTCTACCTGCTCGCGCATGTTTTTGAGCTGCTCTTTGTGCTGCACGCCAAAGCGCTGCTCCTCGTCGATGATCACCAGGCCCAAATCGTGCGGATTGACGTCTGCGGAAAGCAGTCTGTGCGTTCCTACCAGCACATCTACGCTTCCGTCCGCAAATCCCTCAAGCGCCTTTCTCTGCTGAGCAGGCGTGACAAAACGAGAAAGCACGCTTACCTTCAATTCAAACGGAGCAAATCGCGAGAAAAACGTCTCGTAGTGCTGCTGAGCCAAGATGGTAGTTGGGCACAAAATCATGACCTGGCGAGCGTCTTGGCACGCCTTAAACGCAGCTCTCAGCGCCACCTCTGTCTTGCCAAAGCCCACGTCGCCGCAAAGCAAGCGGTCCATAGGCTTTCGCGCTTCCATGTCCAGTTTAATGTCTGCAACAGCGCTTTCTTGGTCTGGCGTCAGCTGGTACGGGAAGCTGGACTCCATCTCTTCCTGTGCGGGAGTGTCCAAAGAGAACGCATAGCCTGGCACCGAAGCGCGACGCGTATAGAGATCTACCAGGTCAAACGCAAGTTTCTTGGCGGACTTTCTTGCTTTGTTAGTAGCGCGCGACCAATCTGCCGTGTTAAGCCTGGTCAGGCGCGGATTGTTGCCGTCGGGCCCCACATAACGCGTGATGCGGTCAACTTGCTCCAGGGGTACATAGAGTTTATCGTCATTGGCGTACTCAAGCAGGAAGTAATCACGCTCTCTACCTGCAACTTCTTGACGCACGATGGCCGTAAAGTGCGCAATACCGTGCGTTGCGTGGACAACGTAGTCGCCCGGCTTAAACGGGAACGTGACCGTTGTAGGGTCAATGCGCTTGGAGCGCTTCTTGTTGCGCGCGCTCCTGGCCGTCAAGTCCGAGACAGAAAGCACTGCTAGATTAGCTGTAGGGATAATAATTCCGGCGGGAACAGGTGCGTCGGTAAACGTGACGCGACCACGCTTGAGTGGTGCGTAAGCACCGTTTTGATCAGGTTCGTTTTCAAGCGCCGTACCCAACGACTCCTCAAACGCAATGGACTCATCCGAGAAAAGCAACTTGAGGTGCTCTCGAGCGGCACGGTCTGGAACCGCAAATACCACGGCATCGCGGTCTTGCACTAGCTGCCTCACGCGACCCAAAAGCTTTGTGTCTGAACCCGCAATAGACGGCTGCACCACAGAGAGCTCCGACGTTACCGCAGTTCCCGTACGTAGAAGTGACGAGAAGGACAGGCGTTGCTGTGAACCAAAGTCCATAGCCTTTGGATCTGTGTACAGACCATCTAGTTTCACTTTTGATGCTGCCGCAGACGCAGAGATTTCATCAAAGGCGCGCTGGCAATCATCAAACAGCGAGCGAGGCTCCGCAAGAACTACCAGCGTTTCTGAAGAGATGTGCTCAAGCGGACTGGCAGAACCTCCGTACAGCACGGGCAGATAGCGCTCAAGTGCAGGAGCTTGAGCCCCACGCTGAATAAGCTCCAGGTCAGCGGCGAGTGCAGAGTTTTCTTGCGCTCGCGTATAGAGCGCTTCCTCCGCGCGACGGATGGTCTCTTTGGTAAACGCAAGCTCTCGAGCTGGGGCAACGGTAACCTCATCGATGGCACCTATGGTCTGGCCAGTTGCTGCCACCATGCGCCTAATGCGATCAATCTCGTCTCCGAAGAACTCAATACGCACGGGACTTGTTGCCTGAGCTGGGAAGATGTCAACCGTGTCTCCGTGAATGTGAAAGGTGCCTGGCGCATCTACCTCGCCGGTATCGGCGTATCCCATGCCCACGAGCAGCGAAGCTACGTCCTCAAAGGGAACGTCGTCGCCAACGGTGAACGTTGCAGGAAGAAAATAGCCCGAACCAACAGGGGGAACTCTGCGCATCAGCGCGTGAGCACTTGCAACTACAATGATCTTCTCGCCAGCGGAAAGCTTGGCGATGGCACGGCACCTAGCTCCAATAAGGGCGTCGTCCGGCGTAGTGTCTGACCAGGGACGATCCTTGCGGTTGGGATAGCGCAGCACGGCGTCGTTTCCCAGCCATGCCGCAAGTGAGCGCGCCGTACGGTCCGCGGCATCCTCGCCTGCGACAACCAGCAGGCACGGACGGGGATTTCGCGCCCAAAGTGCAGCTAACATCAGCGGACGAGCGCTTTGCGAGAGGGACAGTGTGGCGTCTGATCCGCGCGAAAGCTCTCGCTTCAGCTTCTCTAGCTCGGGCGCGCTCAGTAGTTGAGCTGCAACTCTATTGATAAACACACAGTCTCCCGCCATGCCGCTAAACCCACATGCAAACACATGCGGGTTACACCAAACCTTGCTGGACGCTGCTGTGTCTGGCGCGCAGTCAACGGCCGGCGCACAGCCGACGACGTCCTCCGCGCGCAAGCGCAGGTTTGATAACTTTTCAATTGGGCTGTTATTGTAGCTGTTATGCAGCTATTTTGCTATTCTCGCCTCACGTGATAACGTAACTACATACTGGGTACACATAGAAGAACACCAAGGAGAGGCCATGCCCAGAGAATCAAAGAAAATCAAGGTAGAACGCGGCATTGAACTGTGCCGACGCATGCACGAGCTCTATCCAAGCGTCCAGAGCGCGCTGGATTACCACGACGCGTTTACCCTGCTCATCAGTGTTATGCTTTCTGCGCAGACTACTGACGCCGCGGTAAATAAAGTTACGCCCGAGCTGTTTCGCCGCTGGCCAGACGCGCCTTCCATGGCGGCAGCCAATACTGTTGAAGTTGGAGAGGTTATCCAGACCATCGGCTTCTGGCGTGCAAAAGCCAAGCATTGTGTAGAAACCGCACAGATTCTACTGACAGAATACGGCGGAGAAGTTCCAGGCACCATGGAGGACCTGGTCAAACTCCCCGGCGTTGGTCGAAAGACCGCAAACATCGTGCTCAACAAGATGTTTGACGTGGTCGATGGCATCGCGGTGGACACACACGTCTACAGAATCTCCAAACGCATGCGCTTGAGCTCGGCTTCTACACCGCTGGCTGCCGAGAAAGATCTGCTTGAGCTTCTCCCCCATGAGCTCTGGAAAGACGTCAATGAAGAGTGGATTCACTTTGGTCGAGAAACCTGCACTGCTCGTAACCCCAAGTGCGTTGGCTGTCCCATGTACGACATTTGCCCCTCCTACGAGCAGCCTAACCGCTGGTTCAAGGGGTAGCCGCGGGTACGAGCGTGCGCGTGTGCGCTGGTGCGGTGCACGGGCTGGAAGTTCCACATAACATGCAGGTCAGACCGGTGTTCACGCAGGTGGAAACCGGTTTTTTGTACGGCAACAGCGTCGTGTGCGGACAAACTTGCAGGTCAAGCGCGCGAAGCGTCGTTGCGAGTGCACGGGGTTTCTCGCCAGACGGGCTTTTCTTGCTTAGTGCACCATGTGAGCCTGAAAAGCGCATCATGTCTGAGTAAATTTACTCAGACATGATGAGAAAAACCGGCAAAACCACTCAGACTTGGTGCACTTTTCCGGCAAATCGTTCAGACATGGCGAGAAAATCAGGCTCCATGGAAGGGCAACTTTAGGTACGTCTCAAAGTCCGCCTGAAAAGTGCAAAGAATCTGTGTTTGAGACACAGATTCTTTAACAAAATCAGGCAAATCCACAGATTCTTTTATTGTTTTAGGCAAAATCTACAGATTCTTTGCAGAAATCAGGCGCGCGCACCGAGTGCACCGCCCGCGACCCGAGCGCACGGCGCGCCTGGCGAGAAACCCAATCTTCCCGCAACATCCACGCACAAAAATACCCGCCAGCAAGCCGATGACCTGCTGGCGGGTACATTTTTAACGCACTAAAACTTCAGGCTGCGACTTCGCAGCTCAGAGCACCTGCAACTTAGTAGTTGAGGGACTGCTCCTCGAAGTATGCCTGTGGGTGACCGCAGACTGGGCAGACCTTTGGTGCAGATGCGCCGACGTGCAGGTGACCGCACTTGAGGCACTTCCAAACCTTGACGCCCTCGCGCTCAAAGACCTCGCCGGACTCAACGCGCTCAAGAAGCTTCTGGTAGCGCTCCTCATGAGCCTTCTCGATGTTGCCGACAAGACGGAACTTAGCAGCGATCTCTGCGAAGCCCTCCTCCTCAGCTACCTTAGCGAAGTCAGCGTACATAGTGGTCCACTCGTAGTTCTCGCCAGCTGCTGCGTCCTTGAGGTTCTCTGCAGTCTCTGGAATCTTGCCGCCATGGAGATACTTGAACCAAAGCTTAGCGTGAACGCGCTCGTTGCCAGAAGTCTCAGTGAAAATGTTGGAAATCTGCTGATAACCATCTTTTGCAGCCTGGGTAGCATAGTAGCTGTACTTGTTGGTAGCCTGGGACTCACCAGCAAAAGCTGCCTCGAGATTCTTCTTTGTCTGAGAATTCTCAAAATCTACTGCCATTTTTTCTCCTCTCCCGCGCTAACGAGTGGCACGTTAACGCATGTCAAAGCGCTTGTGAGCGCGATGTTAAGCGCCTGGGTAGCGCTGTGTTACCTGTGGTGAACAAATGCAAATGATAATCATTAGCACTTATGCTCATATACTGACCCCTTCGTCAGCACTATGAATTATAACCATTTAAGGCATCCAGTATTCATCATTTTTCTGACAAAAGCCTTCCTTCGCAAGTTCTTCAAGTAAGCCAAGGGTAACCTGCTCATCAAGGGTTTTTCGCCCCGCATTGACCTCAATCTGGCAGAGCTCCTGGTGAAGCGTCTCGAACACCGCTCCTCCCTCGTCTTTATGGGCGAGAAGGACGCGCAAGAGCTCGGCCCGCTTCTGCCGATGTGATCCCTCAAAGCGCGACTGCTTGACGTGGCTTTTGGACCTTCGCGAAGGGTTGGGAATGGTTTTCTTCAGGTACGCACCATAGTCGAGAAGGGCGTAATACCAGCTGCGCGGCGTGAGCGCCGCTGTGGCATCGTTCGCAGCGCTATCGGCATTCACAGCGCTATCGGCGTCCGCGGCGTTCGCGGCGTCCGTAACACTCGCAGGGCACGTTAGCTCTACCAGCGGGACAAGCTCGGAGTCTGGCACGCCCTCTGCCTGCGGATACAGCTCGTGCAGGAAGACCGTGCGCACGTTAGTCTCCAGGTAGACGCCGTGAAGATTGAACGCAAACGCACGAATGCCCGCCGCGGTGGCGGGACCAATACCTGGAAGTTTTACCAGCTCTTTTTGATCTTGCGGAAAAACTCCACCCGCTTCAGAGATTGCCTGAGCAGCACGGTGAACGGACAAAGCGCGACGGTTGTAGCCCAGGCCTTGCCATTCTTCAAGTACGTCCGAAGGCGCGGCGGCGGCCAGCGCGTCAACCGTTGGAAATCGCTCCAGCCATCTCTGCCAACGACCATCTACACGGCTGACCTGTGTCTGCTGAAGCATAACCTCAGAAATCCAGATAGCATACGGGTCATACGTGCGACGCCAAGGCAAATCGCGATACAACTCGCGACCTTTCTTGGCTACGAACTCGACAAATGCACGCAGCTCCGAAGTGAGTTCTGATGCGGGTTCCACTTCGCCACTCATCTTTGTATGTGAGATTTTCTTATCGACCAATATTGAACTCGTACGGTTTTTTCTCGGCAGAAATAACCTCGCCATCAAGCAGGTTATCAAACGTACCAGCGGTAACCTCAGCCTCAATAGCGGCAGTAGCATTCTGGATAATCTGCTCGTTACGCTGGGCATTCTCGTTCTTGACCAGCTGGAACTCGCCCACCATCTCTGGCATAAGGCCCTCTACAACAACTTGATGCAAGGTTACGGACGCAAAGAAATTACGCAAGGTTTTCTCGGCACTGCACCAAAGAGGACCAAAATAGCACGAATTGCGACGAGGGCAAGGCTCGTTATTTGGCCCAGCCCATTCGCAGCTAGAAATGAAAACAGGACCCTGAACTGCCTCAACAATGTCAAGAACGCTCACCTCTGAAGGATCAATAGCCAGCATCATGCCACCGTGAGCGCCACGCGTGCTGACAATTACTCCGGCAAGGACCAGGTCGTGCTGGATTGAGCGAGCAAAGGAGTATGGAATATCGTTTTCGTCTGCGGCGTCGCGAACAGAAAGAAGCTTCTTTGGGCTTCTCACCAGCGAAGAAAGCATGCGGATTGCATAATCAGTTTTGCGTGAAATTTCCATTGGTTCTCCAAGTACCCCTCTTGCGTCCGCTTGAGGGACTGCTTTTCTCACTTATCTGGCTTGTGACCAGGCTAATCTTTGTTGCTAGTTCAGTTATTGCTAGTTCAGTTGCTAGTTCAGTCGTTGCGTCTTGCTCTATCGTTGCTACCAGTTCAAAACTTTCCAGCCGCGCTTGTTTGCAAGTCTGGCAAGCGTTGGACCTGGGCAAACGGCACACGGCGTTTGTGCTGCCGATAAAAGCGTTGCGTCCGAGTAGTGATCGCCGTACGCGTACGCAATCTCCCAGTTGCCCTCGCCAAACCGCTGGTTGCACCACTCGGTTGCCGAGACCAACTTCTGAGCGCCCTCAATCACGGGGCCGTCAACCTTGCTGGTGTAGTGTCCGTCTGCTCCCACCTGCATCTTTGTGGCAAGAAACGCGTCCACTCCCAGCTTTTCTGCGGCCAATTCCGCGATAGGTTCAAACGTTGCTGAAACCAACAGCACGCAGCAACCTTCTGCCTGCCGACGACGCACCTCTTCCAGCGCCTGAGGGCGATACATCCCCTCAATTACCTCGCGATGAAAATCGTGCATGACAGCATTTGCAAACTCAACGCTATACTGCGTAAGTGCGCCAACAACCAGCTCACGCGCCTCTTCCTGCCTTTGAGGAAGGTGCAGCTTGTAGCGAACTCCCCACCACACAAGCTTGAGCGTGCGTGCAATTGAGGACAGATGACGGCGGAGCAAATACGCAGAGAACAAGAGTCCTGACTGTCCAGAAATGACGGTTCCGTCAAAATCAAAAACAGCAATTTTCTTGATCAAATCCGAAGTGTGTTCTGCGTCGACAGATTCTGCGGATTTGGAGCTTACGCTATCGTATTGCGACAGCGCATCCAAAGTATTCTGATCCCGCACAATCCACCTCACTTTACCTCTGCTTTTTAAATGTTTCTGCAGCAGAAGCACTTAGACACATTCTGATGTAAAGATATCACACAATGCTCTATTTTCTGACTTGGTTTCAATAAATTAAAGATGTAATTTAAATCTTTTATGCTGGACTTTTTGGTAATGAAAAAGCCCTCCGAAGAGGGCTTGAACATGCAATGGCGGGATATGCGGGGCTCGAACCCGCGACCTCCGACGTGACAGGCCGGCGCTCTAACCAGCTGAGCTAATACCCCGGACGCCTTGTTGCGAATTGAAATAATACAGGGAACTTTTATTCTTGTCTAGCGTTATTTCCAACGAATTTAAAAATTTTG
The DNA here is from genome assembly GCA_963538475.1 of uncultured Atopobiaceae bacterium. Lineage (GTDB taxonomy): Bacteria > Actinomycetota > Coriobacteriia > Coriobacteriales > Atopobiaceae > Lancefieldella. The sequence continues at coordinate 19,190 of CAUTIE010000006.1, read as the reverse complement.
TTGTAAAAAACCACTTGGCGAGAATAACCGCAGGTCAGACAAGTGAACGCTCACCAGAAATCCACAACTTCCTTACGAGAAGTTCTACTGAAGAGCAACGCTGGTGGTGTTTCCTGTGGAATCGGTTACCTTAAGCGTAGTTCCATCAAGCGTAGCTGCGGTGATAGTTCCGTTTCCACCAACAGCCTTGCCGTCCTTATCGGCAATAAGGGTTGGAAGCGAGCCGTCTACCAGGGCATATGCAACAACATCCCAGCCAGAATCGCGATTCTCTGGAACCAAAATGGTGTCGTTAAAAAGAATCAGGCTGGTAGGAGTTCCCTCTACCTCAAACAAAACGCTCTTTGTTCCTGAATCACTGGTGCGAACAACAGCGGTTTTACCGTCGCTCTGCTTCTCTAGGGAATACTTCAAGCCGTGGAAGGTAACCGAGCCGTCAACCGACTGCTCGTCCTGCTGCTTCTCGTCAGCGTAGGCGGACTGGGTCTGCTTTGGCTGCTGGCTTGCAGATTCACTCTTAGTGCTTGTAGCACAGCGAACAATAAAGAACAAAGCAGTGAGCGCAACAATTGCTGCAACCACCAGGATGATGACCGATTTTCTATTTGGAGGTTCAGGCGTGTTGTCGGCCTGTCGTGGGCTCTGAGGAATTTGTGCACCCTGACCTGCACGAAGCGTTGAAATATTCTTCAGATCAACCGATGAAGCCTCAGGGGTCTTCTCGCCAGATGAACTTGTTCTCATGTGGTTTGCCATGCTTAAACCTCCCGACGTGCTTCAATTGCACGTCCCAATGTTACCTCATCTGCGTACTCAAGGTCTCCGCCTACGGGAAGTCCGCTTGCCAGTCGGGTAACCGTCACGCCAAGCGGATTGATAGTTCTGGAGAGGTACGTTGCGGTTGTCTCTCCCTCAACGTCCGGATTTGTTGCCAGGACAACCTCAGTTACGGTGCCGTCGGCCAGGCGGGACAGCAGCTCACGCACGTGAAGCTGCTCGGGGCCAATCTTATCCATAGGCGAGATTACGCCGCCCAGGACGTGGTAGAGGCCGTGGAACGCGCCGGTGCGCTCAATTGCCGAGACATCCTTAGGCTCGGAGACTACGCAGATTTTGCTGCGATCTCTGGAAGAGTCCAGGCAGATGTCACATTCGTCGCGCGTTGCGTAGTTGAAGCAGATAGGGCAAAAATGCACCTGCTGCTTAAGCTCCAAGATAGCCTGCGCCAAACGGCGAGCCTCCTCGGAATCAACCTCTAGAAGATGGTAGGCAATGCGCTGAGCTGACTTTGGACCAATACCTGGTAGGCGGCCTAGTTCGTCAAGCAAACGCTGCAGCGCGCGGCCATCATTTGTGGTATCAAACGCCATGGATTAGAACAGTCCTGGGATATTCAGTCCGCCGGTTACTGCGCTCATCTGGGCAGATGCCTGAGACTCTGCGGACTCAAGAGCATCGTTTACGGCTGCCAGAATCATGTCCTGAAGCATCTCGATGTCCTCAGGATCAATTGCCTCAGGATCAATGGTGATGTTAGTCAGACGCAGGTCGCCAGATGCGGTTACCTTAACAGCGCCGCCGCCAGCGCTTGCAGTTGCCTGCATAAGGGAAGCCTTCTGCTGAGCCTCCAGCAGCTGCTCCTGCATTTTACGAGCCTGAGCCATCATCTGATTGCGGTTCATGCCGCCCATGTTAAATCCACCACGTGCCATATGTTCTCCTATCGTCGTATCTATTTTAGACAAGTTGCGCTTTTTGCGCTGGCCCATAAGGAGCCATGCACCAAAGCGTCATATCGCGAGAATATCGCGAGAAGTTCTAGTTGTTTGCAGGGTCTACAGGAGTTTCGGCATCCAGCTTCTTCTCTACCGACAAAGAAACCGCTGGTCCAAATACCTTCTCAAGCATGTCCGCCACGTTGTTGAGCTCTGGAGGAAGCGCTGAGCGAGCCGCGATGTCCTCTGGTGAAGCTGGGGCTGGAGCTGGCTTTTGAGCCGGCACTGACTCGGGTTCAGGCGCTGGAGCTGCGGGCGCAGGCGTTGGTGCAGGTGCAACTGGAGCCGATGGCGCAGGTGCAACTGGAGCTGGAGCAACGTCTTCAACGGAGCCATTCAAAACCGCAGCTACATCCTCATCACTGTAAGGAACCTGATCATAATCAGGAGCCTCAACTGGAGCTCCGGCAGACGCAGGTTCATCCCAAGGCATTGGATATGACGCCTCGGGTGCTGGTGCTGGCGTTGGAGCTGCAGGAGATTGTGCAACAGAAGCTGTTGTTGAAGCCTGCGTGGGCGCCTGAGCTTGAGCAGGTGCAGGGGTTGGCTGCGCAACTGGCTCAGGAGTTGGAGCAACCGGTGCAGCAGGAGCTGCTGGCACAGGAGCTGGAGCTGGAGCTTGAGCCGCACGTTTTTCTCGAGAGATTGCCGTTGCAGCAAGGCTAGACTCGACATATTTGATGCGACGTGGGCCCATGACCTGGGCAACGCACTCTTTTACAAACTCGGAAACTGCTGGCGCACTGAGCATCCTCATTGCAAACGAGGAACCCTTTGGCAGCGTAACTACCAGCTCAGAGCCATCGTCGGACTCAAGCGTTGAGCTGACCAGCAGTGCTGCATGAGCAGCGTTCTTAGACGCACAAACCTTGCCGACTTCTTTCCACTGTCTGACGAGAAGTGCGTCTGATTGGTCAACTTCTTTTGGCGCAGGCGCTGGTTGCGGAGCTGGCACGGCTGCGGGTGCTGGTGCATGCTGCGGTGTTGGAGCTGGCGCGGCTGCGGGTGCTGGAGCAGGCTGCGGTGTTGGAGCTGGCTCTGGAGTTGCAACTGGAGCGGGAGCCGCCGCTGGTGCGGATGCAGGGACGGGAGCCGGCGCGGCAACAGGAGCCGGTTGTGGAACCGGAGCAAGTGCGGGAGCTGCGGGTTTCTCGCCAGCAGGAACAGCAACAACACCGTTTGCAAGCTGCTGCTCAAGAACTGCCACCCTATCTGCCAGCGCATCCAATGAAAGCTCTGTGTTAGGTCGTGCCAGCTTAGTGAATGCAACCTCCAGGACAAGTCGCTGATTCACGGCGGTGCGCATCTGATTTGCGGCGTCACCCAGAACAGTCAGGACTCTGGAGAGCCTATCAACCGACCCAAAGGCCTGAGCCTCTTTGGTAAGCTGCTCGGTCGAAGCGGTGGAATTTGCCAGAGCAGGAGAATCAACGCCTACAGCTGCGGCAATGTAGAGATCTCTTATGTGAACGGCAAGCTCGCGCGTGAACTGCAGCAGATCTTTGCCGCCTTCAAACAGCGTGTTTACCGTGGTAAAGAGCGAGGAAATGTCGCGCTGAGCCAGAGCCATCGCGGCATTGTTAATAAGAGAGCCGGACGACTGACCCAAAACGTCTCGAACCGTCTGCTCAGAAATGACACCACCGCCATAAACGGAGAGCTGCTCAAGAGAAGAAAGAGCATCACGCATGCCACCGTGTGCATGACGGACAATAAGATCAATAGCTGCGTCTTCGTAGGTAAAGCCCTCGTTTTTGCAGACGTTGACCAGATGCTCTGCCATCTCGTCAGCAGCAATGGAGCGGAAGTCAAAGCGCTGCACGCGGGACAAAATAGTTGCAAGAATTTTCTGAGGATCGGTGGTACACATGATAAATGTCACGTGTGAAGGAGGCTCCTCCAACGTCTTGAGCAGGGCATTAAATGCCGCCGAGGTAAGCATGTGCACCTCGTCGATAATATAAATCTTGCCCTTGCCACGCACGGGAGCGTAACTAGCGCGAGAAATAATCTCTTCTCGCACGTTATCAACGCCGGTGTTAGAGGCGGCGTCAATCTCAAAGACATCTGGATGCTGACCAGCAGCAATCAGCTGGCAGTCCTCGCAAGTGCCATCAGGCAGATGCCCAGGAGCCTCGTGACAGAGGATGGCTTTTGCCAGCAAGCGAGCCATGGTGGTCTTACCTGTGCCGCGGGGTCCGCAGAATAGGTATGCGTGACTAAGTTTTTGCTCCAAGACCGCCCGCTCAAGGGTGCCGACCACATGCTTCTGGCCAACTACCTGCTCAAACGTTTGCGGGCGATACTTTGTATACAGTGATTCCATTCGTCCTCCGACGGCAGATTTTTCACTTTAAAGTATACCCTCTGAGTTGAGAGGGTTTCTCGCCAAACAAAAACGGGGCAGCCGAAGCTACCCCGATTCTGTACTCTGCGGTCTTTGCGCGAGCAAATACCTGCTACTCTGCAGCCTCTTCGGTTGCAGGTGCCTCGGCTTCAGCCTCAGCCTCTGGCTCTGCAGCTGGTGCGTTCTTTGCGAACTCAGCAGCACGCTTTGCCTTCTCGGCAGCCTTAGCCTCAGCAGCAGCCTTACGAGCAGCCTCCTGCTCAGCAGCCTTAGCAGCCTTTGCCTCCTTGGCAGCCTTAGCAGCCTCGAGAGCAGCGTTTGCTGCGCCACCGAACTTATCGGCGAAGCGCTGGACACGTCCACCAGTGTCGACAAGCTTCTGCTGACCCGTATAGAATGGGTGGCACTTGTCGCAGAGGTCAAGACGCATCTCTGGAACAGTTGCGTGTGTGGTCCAGGTGTTTCCGCAGGTGCAGCGAACAGTGCACTCTACGTACTCTGGATGAATACCTTGCTTCATGCAGGACTCCTTACATCGGCCCTGGTTTCCGACCAGAGCAGGGGTGTCTTTTGGGCAGATACCCAATCAAGACAATAAGCTGAAAAAGTATAGCAGAACAACACCTCCGTTGCTAGAAGCAGTTGGCGAGAAATTCACATTTTGTTCAGACATTCCTTGTGCGCAGGCGTCCGTCAATAGTCTAAAATCCAATGCGTCACACAAAGCTGACTTGCAGTACCTCGGAGGCATAATGTTTTTATCGATTGATGTGGGTAACACACAAACTGCCATTGGTTTATTTGACAGCGAAGGCACTATGGTGCGCGGCTGGAGAATGCCTACCGATCAAAGCGACACCTCCGACATTTTGCACGGCCGTCTCTTCACGTTCTTCCAGAAAGATGGACTGAGCCTAGACGACGTTGAGGCGGGTGGACTTTCGTGCGTGGTTCCTGTTATCACACGTGCTTGGCAGCGCTGCTTTGAGCTGCTGCTTAACAAGCCTCTGACCCGCATTAACGCGCTTTCCACAGATAAGATTCGCTTCAATATCCCCCACCCCGAGCTGGTAGGTGCTGATCGCGTAGCAAATTCCGTTGCCGCAACTGAGCGCTATGGCTATCCGGTTATTGTGGTTGATTTTGGTACCGCTACCAACTTAGATGTTGTCGATAAGGACGGCGTATTCCGCGGAGGCGCTATTTCACCAGGTATTATGATCTCTGCAAACGCTCTGTTTGCGCGCGCAGCCAAGCTCTCTAGCATTCCTATCAAGGCTCCCGAGACCGTCTTGGGTAACACCACAGAAAGCGCTGTTCAGGCAGGTATTGTAGTAGGCGCCGCCGCTCAGGCAGAGGGTCTGGTTGCCAGAACGCTCAAAGAGCCCGGTATTGAGGGCGCAACCGTTATTGCAACGGGTGGACTGGCTAACACCGTTAGCGAAGCAACAGATGTCTTTGATGTGGTTGATCCACAGCTTACTATGCGTGGCATTTATCTGATCTGGAAGCAGTCCACTCAGGCTGCAGAGTAACTGACTCCGCAGCTGCATTGCGGCAGTTAGATTGACATCTAGAGCAGCGGTTAAAGCGCTGGCACCACGGAAGCTTCTTCCTCACTCACAAGGATTTCTTTACCGTCCTGGTCAACAAGGATGGCATGACCCCACACGTCAATACCACCAAATCGAGCGGTGAGCGCAACGTTACCGCTGGGGTATACCTTGTTAACCTGCTGTCCAAGCAGAGGAACCATATCAAAGTAGTCACTCAGAATGAGTGCGATTGGCCCCGCAAAGCTCCTTGCACGCTTAACCTGCTGCTCCCACACGCTTACGCTCTGGATTACCAGTTCAGAGACCTTTTTAGCGAGAAGTTCTATATTGCCCGCAGCGCCAAACGCTGAATTCAGCGCCCCAGAATCTGCTGCGATACTCACCACGGCAAACATTCCCTCTTGATAGCCTGCGGTTGCCTTGATTGAGGCAACGACCTGGTCTTTATAGCAGATATCGTAAGGCCAACGGATACCAAAGTTCTCATCTTTTGCACGCAAGAACTGGCAGAGCCCCAGCGCTACAACGTATGGAACTGCTGGTACATACGGCATCGAGACACCAAGGTGCACAATAGTTGCAACCTCAAAGAGTTTCTCGCCAGATGATGGATGCGCTGGTGCTGATGGTGAATCAAAGGCCAACTCGCAGCACTCGTCTTGGGTCTGGTCAGCACATTCCTGCACGTCAGAGATGCGATACACAAACTCACCCGTTTGGGCGCCGCCACGTGCTAGTTCCAAAGCTTCTTGTGCTACTCCCACGTAATGACTCCCAAGTCCTCGGTTACGTGACCAACACGCTGGTCAGGAGGGGCAATCTCTACGCCACCGTGCGAGAAGAAGCGTACTGGATCGTGCATCAGGTCTTCCATAGGCACAAGCACGTAATCGCGCTCGCCCATGCGTGGGTGAGGCAGAGTAAGGTGTTTACCTGCGTGTTGTTCGCCCTCAACCCACAGAAGGTCACAGTCGATAGTACGAGGTCCATGGCCCTCCTCGCCTTTCTTGCGTGTGCGGTTGAGAGCGTTCTCAACCTCAAGCAGCTTATCCATCAGCACCAGAGGATGGAGCTCAGTTCTAATCTCGGCAACAGCATTTACCACGGGTGTAGCAATACCGTATGCAGGCTCAGTTTCGTAGGCGTGGCTGAGAGAAACAACGCAGGTCAGCGGAATCTCATCGATAAGCTGCGTTGCGCGGGCCAGATAGCCCACACGGTCGCCTACGTTGGAGCCAAGCGCCACAAATCCCTGACGAGGATCGCGCTCGGTCATAGCCCAGTAAGCGTTGATAGCCTGAGCGGTTCCCGCAACATCGTGAACGCGCAGGATACGGGCACCGTTGGTGATTGCGGCAATGCAAATTGCATGCGTAGCTGCGTCGCGCTGGGTAGCCTCAGTTACACCAGAAACAGCGCCGACAAAACGCTTTCTGGACACGGCGCAGAGCAGCGGATATCCCATAGAAACCATCGAGCGAGTAGCACGCTGAATAACAACGTCCTCGTCGGCAAACTTGTCAAAGCCTGGACCTGGGTCAATGCAGATGCGATCCTTGGAAACGCCAGCGCGCATCAGACCGCGAGCCTGGTCGCCCAAAAATCCCATAATCTGGCGCATGATAGGTGCTTCTTCAGGCAAGGTAAAACGACGCTGCGAGCTCAACGTGCGTGTCTCGGCTCCTGTAACTGCAGCTCGAGCAGCTGCACTGCCAGTAGGGCGAGAAGGGCGCATGTCATCGAGCTGAACCTGCTTGCGCTCAACGCGAGCACCAAGGCCGTCCTTATTCCAGTGCATCACAATGCAGCCGCAGTCAGACTCCGCAGCTACGGCAACCATTTCTGGATCGGTGAAGCCGGAAACGTCATTGATGATGGATGCTCCAAGGCGGACGCACATCTTTGCTACCTCGGCATGGCGCGTGTCGATGGAGACAATTGCTCCAGCAGCTACCAACGCGCGCACCACAGGCACGACACGCTCAGCCTCTTCTGTAGGCAGAACAGGCGTGTGACCAGGTCGAGTAGACTCTCCTCCAACGTCAATAATATCGGCACCCTCATCCAGCATTTGCAATCCACGAGCAATTGCAGCCTCTGGATCAAAGTTCTTTCCGCCATCAGAGAACGAGTCTGGAGTGACGTTGAGAACGCCCATGATTCTAGGACGCGCCAACGAGATAGTGTGAGTTCCACATTGCCAGGTGTTGTAGCTTTGACGAAGCATGAATCCTCCTTGCCAGCTATGAATGTTTCTATTGTAGCGGTATTGACGGCTACTAGTCGTATACCATGGATTTATTGAAAGTTTATTGCCGCAAACGCACCGCTCGGCGCCGTAACTGGAGCGTGAAATGCGCGTCACGCGCGGCTGCTGTGATATGTATCCGCTGCAACTAAACCACCAGTTCGCAGCATGAAAGAGGAGCTATGAGCGATACTCAAGAGTACAAGCTGATTTCCTGGAACGTCAACGGTCTGCGCGCCGTGCTCAAGAAAGAGCCTTCGTTCACAGAAATTTTTGAAACCATAAATGCTGATGTATTTGCCCTTCAAGAAACTAAGCTGCAAGAAGGCCAGGTTGAGCTGGACCTCCCTGGCTACGTTCAAACCTGGAACTACGCAGATAGAAAGGGGTATTCGGGCACAGCGGTTTTCTCGCGAGAAACACCTCTGCAGGTAATTCGCCAGATTGGATGCCCTGTTGCTGACGACGAGGGACGCGTCTGTGCGCTGGAGTTTGAGAAGTTCTGGTTTGTGTGCGTGTACACGCCAAACTCAAAAGACCAGCTTGCGCGCTTGGACGAGCGTCTTGAGTGGGATCAGCACTATCGTGAGTTTTTGGCTGAGCTGTCTGAGCAAAAACCAGTGATTACCTGCGGTGATTTTAATGTTGCTCACAACGAGATTGACCTCAAGAACCCTTCGTCTAACAGGCAAAACGCAGGCTTTTCGGACGAGGAGCGCGAGAGCTTTACCAAGCTGTTGGATGCAGGCTTTACCGATACGTTTAGGTACCGCCACCCCGACATGACCGGCGCGTACAGTTGGTGGAGCTACCGCTTCAACGCGCGCAAGAACAACGCGGGTTGGCGCATCGACTACTTCCTGGTCTCCGATCGTATTGCTGAGCAGGTCAAGAGCGCATCCATCTTGAGCGAGGTCTACGGCAGCGACCACTGCCCCGTCGAGCTGAGTATTGAGCTGTAGTCCGTGCAGGTGGCGAGAAGACCGGTCTTCTCGCCAGGATTGCCTCAAGGTGGCGGCCGTGATTAACTAGAGTTGTCGATTGAGATTCAAAGGAGCACGTCATGCGCATTACTTGCGACGTTCATACTCATAGTCTGTACTCAAGGCACGCCTATTCAACCATTGAGGAGAACGTTCGTGCAGCTTCTGAGCGTGGCTATGAGCTGCTTGGAATCACCGACCACTTCTCGTCCATGTTGTATGACCAGCAGACCATTAAGAATTTCCAGTTCTTTATGAACACCGCTATTTGGCCAGAAACCTGGTACGGCGTCAGGCTGCTGCATGGCGCTGAAGTGGACATTGTTGACCTAGAGGGCAATCTGTTTGCCTACGATATTACGTTTGACCAGGGTATTAATGGCGATAAACTCCGCCAGCCCCATATTCTTGGCGAGCACATCCTTGGCACCTGCGATTATGCGGTTGCTAGTATCCACAGCAAGCAGTGGGCGGCTGGCGCCTCACAGAAACAAATTACCCAGATGTATGTAAATGCGCTGGATAATCCACATGTTTTGATTCTTGGTCATCTCGGCCGCAGTGGTTTAGATTTTGATGTTCCCGCACTGGTCAGAGAGTGTCGCGATCGAGGCAAGCTTATCGAGATGAATGAGGCTACGCACGATGAGGGCCAGCGTGAGGTTGCCATTGAGCGTTGTCGTGTGATTGCAGAAACCTGCGCTGAACTGGGATGTAAGATTTCTTTTGGCTCAGATGCTCACATTGCAACCCGCATTGCTGACGCACACTCCGTTATTAAGCTGCTTGAAGAGGTTGATTTTCCTGAGGAGCTTATGGCTTGTCGCAATGCCCAAACGTTTTTGAACACCATCGCTGACGCTAAGATTCCAGCCTCTAAGCAGGGATACTAAGTCAGACACGAGCACCGCAACTAAGGCGTCGCGCTGTTCGAACGGCCGCAGCTCACAACAACATTGCATAAAGAAACAAAGCCACGTTTCCGCGCGGCTTTGAACTGCCTCCCATTTCTTGGACACGAGAAAATAGGAGGCAGTTCAAAACACACCTAAGTCGGATAATCTGTTAAAAAGACGTATACATTACGCTGAAAATACCTCAAACGTGCAGAATATCGTCATTAGATGTGTAAAATGCCCTCATCTGAGCAGATTATCCGACTTAGGTGTGTTCCTTAGGTGCGGAATTTACCTATAGTTAAATATTTTATATGACGCTATTCATTTTCAAGCATATTAGATGAAGTTTATGCATAAAGATGTATATCGGGTAGTGCGACCGCCTAGCTGCCTGGCTATCTTAATTAGAAACATGTCAATTCTTTAGCAGAACACAAGAAAGCTGAACTATTTTGTGCGCCAGGCCTAAAAGCCGGCGCTAACACGCTACAGAATCATAATCACCCGCATATAAACTGCCTCCTATTTCTTATGTCCAAGAAATGGGAGGCAGTTCACTTTGTCGTTTGCGGTCGATTGATTTTCTCGCCATTGACGGCTGGCTCTCTTCAGGTGATCTTCTCGCCTGTTGCAGCGCTTATTTCATTGCAGCAAGAGTCTTTTCCCAGGCAGCAAGCGAGTCCACGCAGGTCTGGTACGCAACGCAGTAGCTCACGCGCAGCCAACCTGGGCAGCCGAACGAGTCGGATGGAACAGGCAGCAGCTCAAACTGCTTGGCCACATCGCAGAATGCTTGAGCATCTCCACCAGGGGCACGAACCCACAGGTAGAATGCACCATCAGGCTGGATGTACTCGTAACCAAGCTTGGTGAGGCCATCGGTCAGAACTTCTCGATTCTTTGCATAGGCCTCAACATCAGCTGGCTCATCAACACAGTCGATAATGACGCGCTGGAAAAGCGCTGGCGCGCACACAAAACCCAGCAGTCGAGCGGCACCCGCGCAAGCTGCGTAAATCTCCTTCTGCTCCGGATTAGAAGCAGGAACCAGCACCCAACCAATACGCTCGCCAGGAAGTGAGAGGGACTTGGAGTAGGAATAGCACACAATGGTGCGCTCGTAGACGTCAGGAACCCAAGGGACCTCAATGTTGCCAAAAACAATCTCGCGATAAGGCTCATCGGAGATGACGTAAATGTCAGTTCCCAGCTCAGTGGAGCGTTTGCGGAGCATATTGGCAAATGCATCAAGGTTATCCCTGGTATACACAGCACCAACAGGATTGTTTGGAGAGTTGATAATCACCGCACGAGTCTTAGGCGTAAGAGCTGCACAAACGGCGTCAACATCAATCTGGAAGGTTTTCTCGTCAGCCAAAACCTCAACGCAGGTAGCCTGAGCGTGGTCAATCCACACGCGGTACTCTGGGAAGTATGGAGCAATAACAATAACCTCTTCACCTGGAGAAACAATGGAATTGAGCGCCATAGAAACGGAAGCTGCAGCTCCGCAAGTCAAGATGAGATCGCCTGCCTGAGCTGCGTGATCTCCAAAGCGACGTCGGAGCGACGCAGCAATTGCCTCCCTGGCCTGGGGAATGCCGATTGCAGGTGTGTAGCTGTGGACCTGCTGTGGAGGCAGCTGCATGGCGGCCTCGATAGAGGTACGAACAGACTCAGGAGCAGGCACGGAAGGGTTGCCAATCGAGAAATCAAACACTTTCTGAGCGCCAATCTCAGCACGACGCTGCATCGCATAACCTGCAATCTCACGGATTGCAGACTTTTCTGATCCATATGCAAGACTTGTCTGATTGACCATGGTTTCTCAATTCTCTCGAAGCCTACAGTATCTACCTGGTAAAACGTTGGTTGGAGGCATGGATGACGCTGTGGTACATATGGCCTCACACAACCTTTGATAGATAGCATATTGGGCGAGAAGATCAATCTTCTCGCCCAACTTTAAAAGTTTTAACAAATTTGTATCTATTGCACGGTCTTGCGGCAAATTCCACAGAGCAGACCGCGTGGCCGCAAGTTCAACCGCGTGGCTTGACCGCGTAACTTCACTGCGAGCTTGACCGCGTAACTTCAGCCTATTCGTACACGCAAGGCTTCAGAACGCCAACAAATGGCAGGTTACGGTAGCGCTCTGCATAGTCCAAGCCGTAACCAACAACAAACTTGTCGGGTACGTGAGTGCCCACGTAACGAGGATCAATAGCTGGACGCTTGCCTTCAATGTCCTTGACCAGGAAGGCAGCAATCTCAATGGAAGCGGGGTTACGAGACTGGAGCATGCGGACCAGGTAAGAGAGGGTCAGGCCGGAGTCCAGGACGTCCTCAACGATGATGACGTGGCGGCCCTCAATCTTGGTATCAAGGTCTTTTACAATGCGCACGACGCCGGAGCTCTTAACACCGTCGCCGTAGCTGGAAACAGCCATAAAGTCGATGGAGAGCGGGCACTCAATGGCACGCATGATGTCGGCCATAAAGACAACAGCTCCGCGAAGAACAGCAATGACCAGGGGGTTCTTGTCCGCGTAGTCACGCGTAATCTCCGCACCCACCTTCTTGACGATGTCCTTGATGTCCTGTTCGTCAAGTAGAATCTCTTCAATATCAGGGTGAAGCTCCGCCATTACTGGCTCCTCTCAAATGGCTTATGACCAGAATAGATGTTCAATTCTAGCAGCTGTTTTGTATCTTGCGTACATTTTACTCGTTCATCGGGACGAATTCCCGAAACCCACACTACATGTCCACGAATATTTGTGCGCACAATAGGCATCATACTCCTGGATTCAACGGGAACGCCTGCCTCGCCCAGCAGGTCAGAGATCTTTTTTGACTGCCCATGCATGCCCAGGGGTTGCATAGTATCCCCTGCCTCGGGTCCCGAGACCCACAGGCTGCCGCCGTGAACTGGGTCTACCCCACAGGCGCGTGCGTCGAGAAGAACCGACTCGCCCAACCATTCCTGGCTATGCGCAGTTGCATAGGACACGACGTCAAAGCCGTGCTCCACAGGGAGAATGCGCGCCGAAAGCACTCGGCCGTCTGCCAGCTCCAGTGTTCCCGGGACCGCAAGGTGCTCGCCAAACGTTGCTGCAGCAGGCGACGCAGCTGCGGGTTCGCCGTTGGCCGCGACCGCAGCTGCCGCGCCCGTGTCCGCGCCCCTCGCGGCGCTCGCAGCGCCCACGGTCCTCGCGGCGCCCGTGAACGAGAATGTCACGGTGCCCAAACGAACGCGCGCTTCAAGGTTTTGCGGCAAGTTGGCCACGCCAACTCCCGCAGAAACCGCTTCGAGCACGGCATCTACGTGCCTGAACTCTAGCCATGCCTCGGGGATTAGTTGCCTTGCCACAATCCTTACCACGCGGCGAGCAATTACCACGTCGGTAGAGCTCAGTTTCAGCGCGTCAAGTACCAGCGAAAACTCGCTCTTCCGCAGCGTAATCTGCCTCAGCTTGCGAGCAGCCTTCGCCTCAAGATAATCGTCTTCGTCAGTCATCAAATCTGCAATTTTGCACACCGCCTGCACCAACAACGGGTTTCTCGCCTTCAGCAGAGGGAGCACGTTATGGCGCATATACGCACGTAAATAGTGGGTGTCAGTGTTGGTGGCATCCTCATGCCAGTCCAGGGTGCGAGCCTTCAGCCAGTCTTTGAGCTGGTCATGCGTGTAATCCAGCAGCGGACGATAAATCAGCCCGCGATGCCTAGGAATCGACGCCAGACCGCTCATGCCGGACCCGCGCATCACGTTCATCATGAACGTCTCCGCGCGGTCGTCCGCCGTATGTGCTGTCAAAATCTTTGCCTTCTGGCGAGAAACTCCCTGTTCAGCGCAAAGTTTTTGAGCGAGTTCTCGCGCAGCGTCATACCGCACCAGACGACCAATTTCTTCCACGTTGCCGTCACGTTCCTGCGCAAGCTTTGCTACGTCCACGCGAAGCACGGTACAGGGAATGCCCAGCGAGTCGCAAGTTGCTTGAACAAAGTGCTGGTCAGCGTCTGCGTCTTCGCCGCGAAGCAAATGATTTACGTGCAGTACATGCAGGCGCTCTTGTGCAACGCGCGCGAGACCTGCGCCATCGCCAAGGTCAATCGGTTCCGTTGCCGTCATGTGAAGTAGCGCCATCGAGTCGGCTCCGCCCGAGACCATAAGGATGACGGGCGCCTCTGCCGGTCCTCGACGCGAGCCATCTGCCTGCCCTCGGTGCGAGCCATCTGCTGTCTCTCGACGCGAGCCATCTGCCTGGCCTTTTGCAGCGAGGGCGTTTTTCTTATTGAAGTATGCATGTACGGATGGCACTTAGCACCAATTTCTGTCCGGTGTGTTTGTTACAGTTATACCCGAAAGTCACTCAGTAGAAAGAAATTCATGAATCCCACGTTTCGCCTACATATTCTTGCTAGCGGATCAAAGGGCAACTGTAGCCTGCTAGAAACGCCTGATGGTCTCATTATGATTGATTGTGGAATCTCTAGAAAAGAAATTCTGCGTCGGTCTAAAGAGCTGAACGTTAACCTGTCTGATCTCGTAGCCATCTTTATTACGCACGAGCACACCGACCACGTCGCAGGTCTTTCGGTAGTCAGTAAAACTTTTGATGTTCCTGTGTTTGCTACAACAGGAACTGCCGCCGCGCTCTCAAGAAGAAGCTCCTACTCAAACGTCACTTTTAGCCTTGTTGACCAGACGGGCTCTGTCCATATTGATGCTGCACCAGACGTTGAGGTAAGCACGTTCCCCACCTCGCACGATGTCTGCGAGCCCATGGGTATGCGCTTTGATTTTCTCGCCGGCCCTGATAGGCGCATCGTGGACTCTGTGGGTTATTGCACCGACACAGGTATTCTGACGCCCGAGGCCCTCGAATATCTTTCTGACGTGCGCATTCTTGCTATCGAGTCCAACCATAATGAGCAAATGCTGCTCACAGGTCCTTATCCGTACGTGCTCAAGCAACGAGTCCACGGAGACTCTGGTCACCTGTCAAACGAGTACACTGCGCAGGCGTTGTCGCAGCTTGTGGGCCCAAATACGCGTTGCGTGGTTGGCATGCACCTTTCTCATGAGAATAACCGTCCAAGTATCGCCGTGAGAACACTTGCAGAAACAGTTGGCGCTCAGCCTCTCAACGATGCGTTCACCGAGGCGCAAACTCCCGACGGTTCCCTCGCTATCTGTGTTGCCAGCCAAGATTGGCCGATGTCGCTGTAGCTGCGCGCCTCACAGCCGATGACGCTCTAGCTGTACGTTTGCGTGCTGCACCGCGTCAAGCGCTCCGGACCCCGCACCCCAACAGCACGTCCAGGCTTGTGACAACAAAAAAGCGAGAAAACCTTGGAGCTCCAAGATCTTCTCGCTATGCGAGGTGCCTGCAATCGGGCGTTGAACAGGCACGTCTAGCCGTACGTCCGGCCGCAGCTATACGTGCCTGGCAGGTCAACTACCAGGCACCTTACTGCCTGAGTAGCAGCTTAACTGACCGCCAAAGCCGCTGCTCAGAGCGCTAGTGTTAGTCGATTGCAATTTTTGTGACGCTGGCCTGCTGATCCTGCTTTGGAACAGTGATGGTCAGGATGCCGCCATCAAGCTTTGCAGTTAAGCTCTCTCGAGCTGCGTCCTTCAGATACACGCCACGAGTTGCCTGCCACTCAGAAGACTCTTTGTGTAGGTAGTTCTTGGCCTTCTCCTCCTCAGACTCCTTGCGAGTAGCGGTGATTGAAAGCCTGCCCTCATTGAGCTCGACGTCGATGTTCTCCTTAGAAACGCCAGGTAGCTCGGCCGTTACCACGTAAGACTGACCCGCATCCTCAACGTTCATAACAAATGCATCGGACGAAACAGAGGACAGGGCGGAATAAGGCGCGTCAAAGAAAGAATCAAATGAGCCAAATGGCCACGTGCTCAGATTCCTTGCAATACGATCATAGGGAACTACATTCTTCATAGTAACCACTCCTTTACTGGTAGATGCCGTTATTGGCACTTCGTTGTTCATTATCTGTTGTACCCTGCTTGCACGAATTTATACAACTTTTTATAAAATTTCTAAGTCTTGACGACTAAGATTACCCTGCGGATATGTACCACGTAGATGCACGAACCGACACGCGGACTAACGCACAGCCGTCACACGCTCAATCTGCGACCACTCAAATATCCAAGCAAAACTGTGCAGGATTGCGCGCGCTGCGGTATCATGTTTTATATCAATGTTTTGCGAGACTACGACAAAAGGACCATCGTGGACACCTCGAACAACCTTGAAAATAACGTTTCACCTGCGAATCAGGACCCTCGTTCTGACGCTCAGCAGGAGTTTGAATACGCTGAATCTTTTGAGCAGGAAGCCCAGCCAGCTGATGATGCCGAGCTTCACACAACTGGTGCACAGCACTTCTCGTCATCTGAGATTTCTGAGCATGCGGGCGAGGATGCTGCGAAGCAGCCATACGTTCGCCAGCACCGTCATCACAAAACAGTGGAGCCTATCAGTGATTTTACGATGCCGGGCGAGAAACTCGAGATTCCAGAGAACCAAGCTGCTGGCTTTGAATCCAGTAAGGGCGCTTACGCGAAGAAGGGTTGGCGCAAGCCAAAGAACGAGATTGCTCACCTTCGCAAAGACGTTCACTACGGCCAATACCTGCAGGTTCCTAAGGGCCAGCGCGACATTTTTGTCAGGAAAGAGCGCCGTTCAAATGCGGGTTCGCTAATTGCAGCCATCATTGTTTTGGCCATCATTGCCGCAGTTTTCTATTTCCTCTGGACCTGGATGTCCACCAACTGGGGCGTTGCGATTCGCTAAACTGCAAGGCCGCGCTGTTCGCCAGCGGTAGCTGCAAAGTCGCGGGGCCTCGCGGTGTGCCGGCAGCTGAGCCGTCCAGTGCGCGCCTGATTTCATAAAAGAATCTGTAACTTTTGCCTAAAAGCATCAAAGAATCTGTGGATTTGCCTGATTTCATCAAAGAATCTGTGTCCTAAACACAGATTCTTTGCACTTTTTAGGCAGACTTCAAAGCGTGCTCGAGATTGCTCTTCCATGAGCACTCACATAGAGCCTGATTTTCTCGCCAAGTCTGAACGATTTGCCGGAAAAGTGCACCAAGTCTGAGCTATTTGCCGGTTTTTCTCGCCATGTCTGAGTAAATTTACTCAGACATGATGCACTTTTCAGGCTTGCAATCATGGGCTAACCATCGAACTGCACGCAAAAAGCCGCTGATACGTCATGTACCAGCGGCTTTGTTTGTGAAGCTCAGCGTGTGGCGAGAAACCCCGTCTAGCTCCAGGGATCGCGCTCAAAGAGCGGCTCGTTCACGGGACGACGATCGGAGTACGGGTCGTAGCCGTCATCGTCCTCGTTTTCCGCGCGAGCGAACTCCGGGTCAACTACCTGCGCTTTCTTGGAATCAGCGTCCTTGCGCACCGCGCCCTGCGCCTTGACATGCGCCGCGCCCTGCGGCTTGACCTGCGTTGCGCCCTGCGGCTTGACCTGCGTCGCGGCCTGCGCTGCAACTCGCGCCTCGGGCTTCTCGGCCCTGTTTGCCTTATCGCACATGTGCAGCCTCATTTACTTCTTGCGAGCAATCAAGTTGCCGTTCTCGTCAGTATCAACCAGAACAGTATCGCCCTCATGCAGCTCACCTGCAATAATCAAGTTTGCTACCTGGTCAACAACACGACGCTGAATCAGTCGCTTCAGAGGACGAGCGCCGTAAACAGGATCCAGGCCATCAAGAGCCAGCGACTGCTTAGCAGCCTCAGAAAGTTCCAGCGTCATGCGCTCGTTAGCAAGCCTGCTACGAACATCCTTAAGCTGAATGTCCACAATGCGCTCAATGTCCTCAAGACCCAGAGGCTGAAAGACAACCACGTCGTCGATACGGTTCAAGAACTCAGGGCGGAAGGAGCTACGCAGCGCCTCCATAACCTGCTTTCTGGACTCCTCGTTGAAGCCTTCCGCGCCGGCACCAGCAATGAACTGTGAGCCAACGTTACTGGTCATGATAATGATGGTGTTCTTGAAGCTCACTACCCTACCTTGACCATCGGTTAGGCGACCGTCGTCCAGAACCTGCAGCAAGATGTTGAAGACGTCAGGATGAGCCTTCTCCATCTCGTCCAGCAAGATGACGGAGTATGGATGCCTACGAACTGCCTCGGTAAGCTGGCCGCCCTCGTCATAGCCCACGTATCCTGGAGGTGCGCCAATAAGACGCTGGACCGAGAACTTCTCCATGTACTCAGACATATCAATGCGGATCAGCGAGCGCTCGTCGTCAAACAGTAGCTCTGCCAGTGCCTTTGCTAGCTCAGTCTTACCTACACCGGTTGGGCCCAGGAAGAAGAAGCTGCCCAGAGGCTTGTTTGGATCTGCAAGACCTGCGCGAGAACGGCGGACTGCTGCTGCAACTGCGGAAACAGCGTCGTCCTGGCCAATAACACGCAGGTGAAGCTGGTCCTCAAGGTTCTTGAGCTTGTCCATCTCGCCCTGCATCATCTTGGAAACAGGAACGCCGGTCCACGAAGAAACTACCTCGGCAATCTCGTCCGTGGTGACCTCTTCCTTGAGAATTCCGCCGTCTTCCTGCTTGGCGAGAAGGGCTTTTTCTGCCTCATCGTATTTACGCTCAAGCTCTGGAATGGTGCTGTAACGAAGCTCGGATGCCTGCGCCAAATCACCCTCGCGGGTCACGCGCTCCATCTGCACCTTTGCGTCCTCAATCTGGGACTTCAAGTCCTGTACCAGGTCAATTGCCCCGCGCTCATTCTGCCAGTTGGCCTTCATGCCATCAAGCTTTTCCTGAGTTGTAGCAATCTCTGCGCGAAGGTTCTCCAAGCGCTCCTTTGAAGCAGCGTCTTCCTCCTTCATCAGAGCCTGCTCCTCAATCTGCATCTGAGTAAGCTGACGATCAACCGCATCAATTTCTGCTGGCATGGAATCAAGCTCCATGCGAAGCCTTGATGCTGCCTCGTCTACCAGGTCAATTGCCTTATCTGGCAAGAATCGGTCAGAAATGTAGCGGTTAGAGAGGTCTGCTGCTGCAACCAGAGCAGAGTCCGTAATACGGACGCGATGGTGCTGCTCGTACTTCTCCTTAAGGCCGCGCAGAATAGAAATGGTGTCTTCAACAGTAGGCTCGGAGACAAGTACGGTCTGGAAACGACGTGCAAGAGCAGCGTCCTTCTCGATGTACTTGCGGTATTCATCCAGCGTGGTAGCGCCAATTGCGCGGAGCTCGCCACGAGCAAGCGCTGGCTTCAAGATGTTACCAGCGTCCATGGATCCCTCGGAAGCGCCAGCGCCTACGATGGTATGAAGCTCGTCGATGAAGAGGATAATCTGGCCGTTAGACT
>CAUTIE010000005.1:0-52547 GCA_963538475.1 uncultured Atopobiaceae bacterium | reverse complement strand
TCGGCAAGAAGATAGACAAGAAACGGCGTCAGTACTTCGTACAGCACGTTTGCGATGGTGTCCTCGTAGCCCAACCTTCCAAGCATGGCATTTACGGCAGAAAACGCAAAGCCCGTGACAACGCCCATGGCTATGCCGCCCACAAAGAGCACCGCAAACGACCCTGCGGCATCTACCAGCGAGAACGCGCCCGTAACCGCTGCCGCAACAGAGAACTGAAACGCGACAACGCCAGATGCGTCGTTAATCAGAGACTCTCCAGAGAGAAGCGTCTGCTGGCGATGAGTCAGGTGGATGTTGGACTTGAGTGCGGTAACCGTGGCTGCATCAGTTGGTCCTAACGCCGAGGCCAGTGCAAACGCCGCAGCCAGAGGGATTGAGGGGACCATCAGATGGAGGGCATAGCCGACTGAGAGCACGCTAACAACCACCAGTGCAATTGCCAGTGACAAAATGCTGTTCAGGTTAAGGAGAAGTGCACGAATGTTGGTTTCTCTCGTCTCGTTGAACAGGAGTGGGGCAATGAAGAGCAGCATAAAGAGCTCGGATTCCAGGTGAACCTCCTGTACGCTGGGCAGCACGAGCGCAACAAGCAGGCCGATAACAACCTGGATAACGGGGATGGAGACGTTGACAAACTTGTCGATAACCGAGGAAGCCGCGACGCAGGTCAAAACTATGAGCACAAATTCAAATGTCTCCAATATGCTTCCTTCCTGGTCGTGAGGCGGTGGCGCAAGGTGGGCGGCGGAGAGCATCAAGCCCGCAACGGGGTGCCGAGCGCCGAGCGGCGGGTCCGTGTCGAGCGACGGATCCACGAGGGTTCCGAGCACACGGGGCTTCTCGCCAGATAACGCTTCATTCGAGTATATATGGTTTTGCGGCTCTAGCTTGACTTGGCGCAGATAACACATGGTTTCTGCGGTGATTCGTGAGCTCTATCAGTGAGGCTTGGAATTGCGAGCCTGAAAAGTGCATGAAGTCTGAGTACATTTACTCAGACATGACGAGAAAAACCGGCAAACAGCTCAGACTTGGTGAACTTTTCCGGCAAATCGTTCAGATATGGCGAGAAAATCAGGCTCCATGAAAGGGCGAGCTTGGATGCGCTTTAAACTCTGCCTGGAAAGCGAGCCTAAAAAGCGAGCCTGAAAAGTGCAAAGATTCTGTATTTTGGATACAGATTCTTTGATGAAATCAGGCAAATCCACAGATTCTTTGATATTTTCAGGCAAATTTTACAGATTCTTTGCAGAAATCAGGCGCGGAGCAAAAATTGAGCGCCCCTAGATTACACAATTCCCAGGTAGAAGAATGCGTAGTTGAGCACGTTGATTAACGTGTACAGACCGCCAATGACCAGGTAGGGCCAGAGGTGCGCTTTGGTGATTGCGATAAACTCGCGGATAAACGCCGTGGGCCAGTACCAGCCTTTGGTGTGCGAACCGATGCCATCTGCCTTAATGCCCAGGTTATGGGCGTATTCGGCGCAACGGAAAACGTGGAAATCGCTGGTAACAACCGCTGTGGTGAATTCGCTGTCAGCAGGCGCGTCGTTGCTGGTAACCGATCCGCCAGCAGGCGCGTCGTCGGCCGCTGCGGAGGTACGGTCGGCGCGGATCACAGCTAGCGAGTACCTAAGATTTTCCCAGGTAGTTGTCGACTTATCTTCCATGAGAATCGCGGCGGCCGGAACGCCCTTCTCCAGAAGATAGTCGCGCATGGCCTGAGCTTCGGAGACAATCTCGTCAGCGCCTTGACCACCAGAAACAACAAACTTTCCGTGTTGATGCTGCTTATTCCACAGCTCAAGTGCCTTATCAATCCTACCCGCGAGTAGCGGGGTTGGTCGCGGACCGTCAAGTCCAGCACCATGAATGATGATGTAATCGTACTGACGACGGCGGGGAAGAATCCGATATATCCACGAATAGAGCAGCAAAGCCACAAAGGTAAACGAGAACCACAGGCCCTCGAGTGTAAAAAGCCCCAGTAAAAAGACAACAACATGGCGAGCATCGGGGTCAAAATAATTTACGATAGACGGAGACGCAAGCAGTAAGATAAGAAAACCAGCCATCAAAAACGGTAGCATTGACGTCAGTGAAAATCCGTTATTTTTTACAACAACTATGGTGTTGATCAGTAAGAAACCAATGGTCAGAAATGGTGTCAGCAGTATAAGAATAACCAGAATTAGTCCAAGGATAAAGTTGTTTAACCTCAGCACCAGAAGAATTGATGACCACGCAAGAGCCGCGAACAGAAAAAGTGCATTGCGGAACTGGCGAGGCTCTTTGATAAAAGAGTAAACAAATAGCACGCCCGGAATAACTGCCGGAGCCAGCAGGATGGCGTATGAGATTATGTATTGCCAGTCAAGGCTAGCGCCAGCGTCTCCAAACAGGCTATCAATAGGCATGTAAATTCCTTCCGTGAGCGCTGGTTTTCTCGCTAAAGCACCTAGTAAAGTAGCTCATGTGGCGAGAAACCCGTCTGCCAGAATTATAACAAGGCACCTCTGCATAACACCACGGAGCAACCGCATACAACAGAAAAGTGGACATCTGCCCATTTGACTCGGTGAACGGTAACCGTTTGCCGATAAGCGTTGTTCCTCATCGGTCGGAGGTTTGGTTAACGGTATGTTAGCGTACACATTGTCTACGTGCGCAAATATCGGATATTTGTAAACCGCATTTCTCGCCAGCCTAAAATTCATGAAAGACTGCTCAACCTTTCACGGTTTCGTTCTAGATTTACATAAAAAAGTACTTGAAAATGTATCTCGCGAGTGTTCGTCGTTTTGTTGTGGAGAGGACCCAATTGCGGCTTCAACAAACACGTACGCTCGTATGCGAGCTTTCGCAAAACGTTTATAAGCCTCGTCAGTGCCACGTGTATAGCGTGCTCCTCCACGAGGTAGGTAGTGTTTCAACTTCAGAAACACAGATTTTAGGAGGGTTTTATGAAGGGTTATGCAATGCTCAAGATCGGCGAGTCCGGCTGGATTGAGAAGGAGACACCAAAGTGTGGTCCTCTGGACGCAATCTGCAAGCCACTTGCGGTCGCAATTTGTACATCTGACATTCACACTCTGTGGGAGGGCGCAATCGGCGACCGTCACAACATGATTCTTGGTCATGAGTGCTCCGCAGAGGTTGTTGAGGTCGGCGAGTGCGTCAAGGACTTCAAGCCTGGCGACCGCGTCCTCGTTCCTGCAATTACTCCAGACTGGAACTCCCTTGAGGCTCAGGCCGGCTACTCCATGCACTCCGGTGGCATGCTTGCTGGCTGGAAGTTCTCCAACTTCAAGGACGGCGTCTTCTCCGAGTACTTCCACGTAAACGACGCAGACGGCAACCTTGCTCACATGCCAGAGGGCATGGATCCAGCAGACGCCTGCATCCTTTCCGACATGGTTCCAACCGGCTTCCACGCAGTTGAGCTCGCTGGCGTTGAGTTCGGCGACACCGTCCTGGTCATCGGCATTGGACCTGTCGGCCTCATGTCCGTTGCTGGTGCTGCACTCCACGGTGCTTCTCGCATCATTGCTGTTGGCACCCGTCCAGTTTGCGTTGAGGCAGCTAAGGGCTATGGCGCAACCGATTTCATCTCCTACAAGGACGGCCCAATCTGGGAGCAGGTCATGGAGCTCACCGGCGGCAAGGGCGTCGACCGCGTCTGCGTTGACGGCGGCGGCTGCGAGACCTTCGAGGACGCTGTCAAGGCACTCAAGCCTGGCGGAAAGATTGGTAACGTCAACTACCTCGGCTCCGGCGACTACGTCAACATTCCTCGCGTCGAGTGGGGCGTTGGTATGGGCCACAAGGACATCCGTGGCGGCCTTATGCCTGGCGGCCGTCTGCGCATGGAGAAGCTCTCCAGTCTGGTCACTTCTGGTCGTCTGGATCTTCACCCAGAGGTTACCCACCTCTACCACGGCTGGGATCACCTCGAGGAGGCTCTCTTCACCATGCGTGATAAGCCATCCGACCTCATCAAGCCAGTTGTTGTTATCGACTAGGTAACCAATCAGGTAGCGTGATTTAGTACGTTTAAGCTGGCGAGAAGTTCGGTTTTCTCGCCAGCTTTTTGCGCTGGTGGGCGCCAACGGAGTTTAGAAAGCGGTTGTATTCATGAAAATCCTTGTTATATCAGGCTTTCTTGGGGCTGGTAAAACCACCTTCATTCAGGAGCTCGTGCGCCGGACTGGGCGTGATTTTGCTATCTACGAGAATGAATATGGCCAGGCAGACATCGATGCCCGCCGTCTGAGGCAGGACTCCGACCTCAAGGTTTGGGAGTCTACCGAGAATTGCATTTGCTGTTCGGGTAAGCAGGATTTTGCGACGTCGGTGCTGACCATTTCAAACACCATCGACCCCGAGTATTTAATTGTTGAACCAACTGGCGTGGCTAAGCTGCAGAGCATTCTTGATAACGTGAATCAGGTGGCCTGGGAACGCATTAGTTTACTGGCGCCGGTTACTGTGGTTGACGCCGTTTCGTGGCAGAATCAGCGCACCGATTTTCCAGAAATTTTTGATAACCAGCTGAGCGCCGCCGCGAGCGTGGTGATTTCCAAGCTTGCTCCAGGTAGCGAGGATGCCGCCGAGCCCATTAAGCAGCTTGCGGCAGAGATGAATCCGCAGGCAGAGGTTATCGCCAAGTCTTCGTATGCTGACATTCCCGACGAGTGGTGGAATGGTCTTCTGACTCGCGCGCTTGACGGTTCTGTTCTTAAAGATCCAGCTAGCGAGAAGGACGAGGGGCCTGACCTGGAGACTATGGCGCTGACTCACGCTGAGCTTCCAAGTCCAACGCACTTGATTTGGCTTTTGGATGCAGCTTCGGCCGGCGTTTTTGGAAAGCTTGCGCGCGCAAAGGGTACGCTGCCTTGTGGTAATCAGTGGATCAAGTTTGACCTGGTAGAACGCGCGTGGGCCATTACGGGCGATGAGCCTCAGGAAGAGTCTAGGTGCGTGTTTATCGGCCGCGACCTGCTGCGTCATGGACTTCGCGAGGCGTTTGTGCCGGCGTTCTGGCACGAGCAGTCGGACTTGGCTGACGAGCACGATCACTCGCATTGCGACCACGAGCACGGTCACTGCGTGCATGAACACTGCGACCACGAGCATGGCCATTGCGAGCATGAGCACGCAGGTCACGAGCACCACGCGCACGATCACGGCGAGCACCACGCGCACGATCACGGCGAGCACCACGAGCACCACGAGCACGGCGAGCACTGAGTCGCAAGCGCGTAAAACTGCAACTAAAAAGAGCCTCCGATTGAACTACCTCCTATTTCTTGGACACGAGAAATAGGAGTCAGTTCAAAACACACCTAAGTCAGATAATCTGTCAAAAAGACGTATACATGACGCTGAAAATAGCTAAAACGTGCAGATTATCTTCATTTGATGTGTAATATGGCCGCAATTGTGCAGATTATCTGTCATAGGTGTGTTCCGTAGATACTAAATTTATCGATAGTTAAATTTCTTATATTAGTCTATTCATGTTTAAGCATATTAGATGAAGTTTATGCATAGAGATGCATATCAGGTAGTACGACCGCCTAGCTGCCTAGCTATCTTGATTAGGAACATGTCGATTCTTCGGCAGAACCTACCAAAGCTGCGCTATTTTGTGCGCCAGGCCTAAAAGCCGACGCTAACACGCTGCAGAATCATAATCACCCGCACATGAACTACCTTCCATTTCTTGGACATAAGAAATGGGAGGCAGTTCAGATGTGGAGGCTCTTTACTAGTTCTTGAGTGAATTGAGTGGAGCGGGGAAGCGACCGCCTCGGTGGGCAAGCACTGAGCCTGCAAACTGGTTGACCGGCATAATGGGCGCGGAACCAAAGAGGCCACCAAACTCCAGGACGTCTCCCTCGTTATAGCCGATAGCTGGGATAACGCGGACCGCTGTGGTCTTGGTGTTGATGACGCCAATGGCCATCTCATCTGCGATGATGCCTGCGATGGTCTCCACGGTGGAATCGCCAGGAATAGCAATCATGTCCAGGCCAACGGAGCAGACTGACGTCATTGCCTCGAGTTTCTCGAGAGAAAGTGCACCGTCTTGAGCTGCACGAATCATTCCCGCGTCCTCGGAGACCGGGATGAATGCGCCGGACAGGCCGCCAACGCTTGACGACGCCATGACGCCGCCCTTCTTGACAGCGTCGTTGAGCAGGGCAAGTGCACAGGTAGTTCCGGGGCCACCGCATTCGCCGACACCGATGAGCTCCAGAATCTTAGCGACGGAATCGCCAGCTGCTGGGGTAGGCGCAAGACTGAGGTCTACGATGCCCTTCTCGACGCCCAGGCGCCTTGAAGCCTCGCGGCTCATCAGCTCGCCCGCGCGGGTAATCTTGAATGCGGTCTGCTTGATCTTCTCGGCAACGTCCATGAGGTTTGCGGAGTCGGGGAGCTCGGCGAGGGCCGCAGCCATGACGCCAGGGCCGGAAACGCCCACGTTAATGACGGCGTCTGCCTCTCCGCTGCCGTGGACCGCGCCGGCCATGAAGGGGGAGTCCTCCACCATGTTGGCAAAAACGACCAGCTTAGCGGCACCGTAGCACTGAATGTTGGTGGTGCGGCGAGCGGCTTCGAGCACGGTCTGGGCCATGAGCAGGACGGCGTCCATGTTGATGCCCGCGCGCGTAGACGCGACGTTTACCGAGGAACAGACGCGCGACGTGGTGGCCAGCGCCTCGGGGATGGATGCGATGAGTCGGCGGTCGGCGTCGCCGAGGCCCTTGTGGACCAGTGCCGAGAAGCCGCCCAAAAAGTCGATGCCCAGTGTCTCGGCCGCGCGGTCCAGTGTGTGGGCCAGCGGGGTCAGGTCTTGCGCCGAGGTACATGCCGCAATCTGTGCGATTGGCGTGACGGAGACGCGCTTATTGGCAATAGGGATGCCGTACTCGCGCTCCAAGTCTTCGGCCACGGACACCAGGTGCTCGGCCTGGCGCGTGATGCGGTCGTAGACCTTCTGGCACATGCGATCCAGGTCCTCGTCTGCGCAGCTATTAAGCGAGATGCCCATCGTGATGGTACGCAGGTCAAGGTTCTGCTCGCTGACCATGGCAAGCGTCTCGACGATCTCCTGTGGTGTGATGTTCATGCGCGTCCTCTCGGAATGCGGTTGTCGTGCGAGCGCCGGTGCGCAGGTGCAGCTTGCGTGCGGTGCCGGGGCGTGGTGCGGTTGTCGTGTGGAGACAACGTCTGGCTTTTGGCGGACTACCAGCCGCAGGGGTTTCTCGACTATTATACTTAAGCAACAACGATAAACGGGGCAAGTTGCGAGGTAACGTGGCAGAAAAAGTCACCCTAAAAACGATTGCGCGCGAGGTGGGGCTGTCGCCCGCCACGGTTTCGCTGGTGCTGAACGGCCGACCGGTGCGCGTGAGTGACGAGAACCGCCGCCGCATCCTCGACGTTGCCCGCCGCGAGCACTATATTCCCAATCAGATCGCAAGAAGCCTGGTCACGCAGCATACGCAGACGCTTGGACTGATCGTGCCGAATATCGAGAGCCGGTTTTTCTCGTCGTTTGCAAAGATGCTGGAGATGAAGTGCCGCCGCCGCGGGTACGCGCTGTTCATCACCAACTCGGATAACAGCACGTCAAACGATGCGGACCTTGTGCGACTGCTGGTTAATCGCGGCGCCGACGGCATCTTTATCATCACGTCCGACGAGGTAGAAGCCTCGAAGCAGCTCATTGCCGACCTGGAGCAGCTGCCCGTGCCGTACGTCATGGTGGACCGAACCATCGACGCGCTCGACTGCGACAAAGTCACGTTCAACAACGAGCTCGGCGGCTACCTGGCCACAAAATACCTGCTAGACCACGGTCATCGCCGGATTGCGTGCATGGTCAACACCGCCTCCAACACCGGCTGCGCGCGCCTCAACGGCTACGTTCGCGCACTTGGCGAGAAGGGCCTGGAGCTTGACCAGTCGCTTGTGCTGACCAGCGATTATTACATTCCTGATGCGTATCTTGCAGCTCAGCAGCTGATTCGCGTGAACGCTACGGCTGTTGTTGCGACGTCAGACAACATTGCGCTTGGGCTTTTGCGCTATCTGTATGAGCGCGGTCTGCATGTTCCGCGCGATTATTCCGTTGTGGGGTACGATAACAGCATTTCAGACGCACTGTTTGAGCCGGCGCTGACTTCGATTGAGCAAAATGTTGATGAGCTTTCTGACGCTGCGCTTTCGATTATGTTTCGCCGCCTAGGCGAGCATGGAGCGGATGTTGTGCAGAGAGCCGCAACGCAAGAAGCTGCGACGCAAGAAGCCGCAACGGAAGCAGCCGCGACGCAATCAGCTGCGACGCAATCAACTGCGACGCAAGAAGCTGCGGCGCAAGAAGCCGAGACAGATAAAAATAACGGCATCGAAACGCAGGCTGACAGCGCGTCAATCCAGATAATTCTTGAGCCACGCATGATTGAGAAGAATAGCGTGCGTCTTTTGGGGCGCTAATCAGTTTTCTGCATAATTCTGCAATTAAATTCATTTCTATGAATACGTAATTTTTGAGCTCAAAATTATGTGCCGAAAAAGGTAAAAAACCCGTTTAGTTGGAAATGAAAATTGAAAAATAGACGTTTTATTTCCAACTAAGACGATTTTTTACCGCCTCAAAAACTTTTATCTGGGCAAACGTTGTATGCAGAAAAATGAAATTTCCAACTAAACGACTTTTTTACCACTTTGGTGTGTATACGCTTTACATGGGCACCATTTTGGTTGCATTTTGGCATTGTGGGTACTGTTGGGGGATTGTTTTGCTGCTTAAAAGACAGCTTAAGCGTCTCTCAGGAAAGAAATTTCAAGAAATCTCACAGTGATAAAACGTTTTATCACTTAGAGTATTATTTGAAACATAGCCGAAGCATCATACTGTTATGTATGTGTTGTTTTATGCGTGCCCAGTTGAGTGCGAACAAAACAAACGCTCAGGTGATGGAAGCAACGAGGTTGCCCGACCTGCGCAAACGCGTAGGTAGCAGCCCAGGAAAAGGAGGAGCACATGGCTCAGCCCGTGTACGGCACACCTTGGCAGACCCTGAATCAGCCTGTATCTGAGGACGAGCTTGCCGGCGTCGATAGGTATTGGCGCGCAGCTAACTACCTGTCTGTTGGTCAGATTTATCTTCGCAGCAACCCTCTTATGAAGGACGGTTTCTCTCGCGAGGACGTTAAGCATCGCCTGGTTGGCCACTGGGGAACCACCCCAGGCCTGAACTTCCTGTTCGGCCACGTCAACCGTTTCATCCGCGACCATAACCAGAACACCATCTTCCTCATGGGCCCTGGTCACGGTGGACCTGCAGGTACCGCACAGTCCCTGCTCGACGGCACATATCGTGAGACCTACCCATTCATCACCGATGATGAAGAGGGCCTCCAGAAGTTCTTCCGCCGCTTCTCTTATCCTGGCGGAATTCCTTCCCACTACGCACCTGAGACTCCAGGCTCCATCCACGAGGGCGGCGAGCTGGGCTACACCCTGTCCCACGCTTACGGCGCTGTCCTGGACAACCCATCCCTGCTGGCAGTCGCTGTTGTCGGCGACGGCGAGGCAGAGACCGGCCCACTTGCAACTTCTTGGCAGACCAACAAGTTCATGGACCCACTGACCGATGGTATCGTTCTTCCAATCCTGCACCTCAACGGCTACAAGATTGCTAACCCAACCATCCTTGCTCGTATTTCCGACGGCGAGCGCGACGAGTTCTTCCGCGGCATGGGCTACCACCCATACAACTTTGTTGCTGGCTTCGACGACGAGGATCACGCATCCATCCACCGTCGTTTCGCAGCTCTTCTCGAGGCTGTCTTCAACGAGATCTGCGCTATCAAGACTCGCGCAGCCGCAGGTGACGCATCCCGTCCTTACTATCCAATGATCATCTTCCGCACTCCTAAGGGTTGGACTTGCCCTCCTTACATCGACGGCAAGAAGACCGAGGGCTCTTGGCGTGCACACCAGGTTCCACTGGCATCCGCTCGTGACACCGAGGCTCACTTCCAGGTTCTTCGCGACTGGATGAGCTCCTACAAGCCAGAGACTCTCTTCACCGAGAAGGGCGCAATCCGTCCAGAGGTTACCTCTTTCATGCCTAAGGGCGACCTCCGCCTTGGCGCTAACCCTAACGCAAACGGTGGCGCAATCCGCCGCAACCTCGTCCTTCCTGACGCAAAGAAGTACGAGATCCCAGTTGCCGAGAAGGGCCACGGCTTTGGTGCTACTGAGGCAACGCGCGTCCTTGGCGAGTACACCGCTGAGCTCATCAACAGCAACCGCTCCGAGTTCCGTATCTTCGGACCTGACGAGACCGCTTCCAACCGCCTGCAGCCATCCTTCCAGGTAACCGACAAGCAGTGGTTCGGCGGCTTCAACGACGACTTTGAGAACGACGAGCACATCTCCCCAGTTGGTAACGTTATCGAGCAGCTTTCCGAGCACCAGTGCGAGGGTCTGCTTGAGGGTTACACTCTGACCGGCCGCCACGGCATCTGGTCCAGCTACGAGTCATTCGTTCACATCGTTGACTCTATGATCAACCAGCACGCTAAGTGGCTCGAGGCTACCGTTCGCCACATCCCATGGCGCAAGCCTATCTCCGCTCTCAACCTGGTTCTTTCTAGCCACGTTTGGCGCCAGGACCACAATGGATTCTCTCACCAGGATCCTGGTTTTGTTGACATCATGCTTAACAAGAGCTTCAATAACGATCACATTACCAACATCTATTTCCCAGCAGATGCTAACCTCCTGCTTGCAGTTGGCGAGAAGTGCTACACCTCCACAAACTGCATCAACGCAATCTTCGCTGGTAAGCAGCCTGCTCCAACGTGGGTAACGCTCGACGAGGCTCGCGAGGAGCTTGCAGCTGGAGCTAAGGAGTGGAAGTGGGCTTCCAATGCTGAGGCTGGCGAGGAGGACATTGTCCTCGCATCCTGCGGCGACGTCCCAACCCAGGAGCTCCTGGCAGCTCTTGACATGCTTGGCAAGCTGGGCATTAAGGCTCGCTTCGTCAACGTTGTTGACCTGCTCAAGATCCAGAATGCTTCCGAGAACGACGAGGCTCTTTCCGATGAGGAGTTCACCAAGCTCTTCTCCGCAGACAAGCCAGTTCTCTTCGCGTTCCACGCTTACGCAGGTTCTGTCCGTCGTTTGATTTGGAACCGTCCAAACCACGACAACTTCAACGTTCACGGCTACGAGGAGCAGGGTTCCACCACAACTCCTTACGACATGCTGCGCCTGAACAACATGGACCGTTGGGCACTTGCTGCTGACGCTCTCCGCATGATCGACGCTCAGAAGTGGGCAGATCAGATCGACGAGTGGGAGAAGTTCCGCACCGAGGCCTTCGAGTTTGCTGTCGAGAAGGGCTATGATCACCCAGCATTCACCGACTGGTCTTGGCCAGACGCTTCCGATGCTGATCAGGCTATCTCCGCAACTCAGGCAACCGCCGGCGACAACGAGTAACACGTCGCGAGCTGCGAGCGCCGCCCGCGCATCGCGACCGCGCTAGCTGCACAAACGTGCTTTCCGCCCGGTATCCACTTCATGTGGGTACCGGGCTTTCTTGTGCGAAAGCGCTGCTAGTGGACGGGGTTTCTCGCCAGACAGGCAGCGTGCGCTCGGCGCGACCGCCGCGCGCCTGGGCGTGCTTGGTGCGCGCCTGATTTCCTCAAAGAATCTGTAAAATTTGCCTGAAAATATCAAAGAATCTGTGGATTTGCCTGATTTTGCAAAAGAATCGGTGGCTCAAATACAGATTCTTTGCACTTTTCAGGCGGACTTTTAAGCATACCCAAGGCTTATTTCATGAGCATCTTCACGAACACCTTCATGGAGCCTGATTTTCTCGTCGAGTCTGAACAATTTGCCGGAATATTGCATGAAGTCTGAGCTATTTGCCGGTTTTTCTCGTCAAGTCTGAGTAAGTTTACTCAGACTTGACGCACTTTTCAGGCGCGCTTTGAAGTATGTCCGAAGCTGATTTCGAAAGCCCCTTCATGAGAGCTCTCATGGAGCCTGATTCTCTCGCCTTGTTTGAGTAATTTGGGACGTAACTGCGCCCGCGCACCCAGGTGGTAAAAAATGCGTTTAGTTGGGGAATACAGGTTTCTGCATACAACGTTTCCCCAGATAAAAGTTTTTGAGGCGGTAAAAAATCGTCTTAGTTGGGGATAAATCGACCAATTTTAAGTTTTCATCCCCAACTAAACGCATTTTTTACCTTTTTCGGTACATAATTTTGAGGTCAAAAATTACGTATTCATAAGAATGCATTTTATTACACAAATATGCAGAAATCTGATTAGCGAACTAAAGAACGCACACTATTCTTCTCAATCATGCGCGGCTCAAGGATTATCTGGATCGAAGCACCATCGTCCACCAACTCACCTGCGCTTTTCTGACTCGCTCCGTCAACCTTTGCAGCGACACCCGCGCCCGCCGTGCTCCCCGCTACCTGCGACCGTCGCGCTCGTCTAGCTTGGCGCGAACGGCAGCCTTGAACGCAGCAGCATCCGTCATCCACGGAACGTGCTTGCCGCCGATAATGTTGAACGGCTCGTCGCCCTTAGCCAGCAAGTACACCAGCGCCGGACGAGGGTCGTCGTAAGCTGCGGAAACTGCCTCGTAAATGGCGTCGTAGCGGTCAAGGATAATCTTGTGCGCGGCACCTTCGGGCGTGGCCTCGGCCATCTGAGCGCAAATCACCGCAGGATCTTCCATGTTGCAGTCCTCGGTGGTGTAAATCATCAGGTCAGCCCACTTGGCTGCCTCTTCCGGCAGCTCCTGGCGACGGTTGTACGCCTTGCCGCCAACAGCTCCCATGACCACATAGCGGCCATAACCAGGGAATTCCTTGGACGTTGACGAGAAAAGCTTCTGGTAGGAAAGCTTGTTGTGGGCGTAGTCGACCAAGCCCGTTACCTTGTTGTCAGGCGAGCTCAGCAGCTCCATGCGGCCTGGCACCTTAACGTTCATCAGCGGAAGCACAGCGTCCTTCTCGCGAATGCCCAGGTAGTCGGCAACAGTGATTGCCGCAAGAGCGTTCTCCACGTTGAAGAGGCCGGACATGGGCAGCGCGGCGGCGGCGGTCCAGGTTGGCGTGTGCACGGTAAAGGTGACCATGCCCTGGTGAGGGGTGATTTCGTCCGCCCAAACAGTGGCGTCGGAATCGGTTGTGGAGAAGGTCAGGACCTTCTCGCACCTCTGCGCACGCTCCATGACCTGGTCAAACATCATGGTGTTCTTGTTGATAACAGCCACGCGAGCAAGGTCAAAAATCTTCAGTTTGCTCTCAAAGTAATCTTCAAAAGTAGGGTGTTCAACAGGGGAAATGTGATCGGTTCCAATGTTTAGGAACACCGCGACGCTCAGGTTAAGGCCAACCGTGCGGTCGTACTTGAGCCCCTGGCTGGAAATCTCCATGTCAACATAGGGGAGACCAGCCTCTGCGGCGTGCTTAAGGTGACGCCACAGCTCAGGAGCCTCGGGTGTGGTGTTGTGCGCGGGTTGCGTGTCCTTGCCGTCAAACACCTCGATGCCGCCGATGACGCCGCACTTGGAGTACGGCTCGTCGCCGTCAAGAATGGCGCGCAGCATATACGAGCAGGTAGACTTGCCTTTTGTGCCCGTAATACCGATGGTGGTGAGCTTCTTGTCGGGGTGGCCCGCAACGCCTGCGGCCGCGTAGGCCATGGCAAGGCGCACGTCATCCACGCAAATAGCAGCTACGTTTGGCGCCACTGCCTGCAACTCCTCGGCGAGCGACTGCTGGCAGAGGTACGCAACGGCCCCAGCCTCCACCGCGCTTGTCAGATACGCTGGTGAGAAACTCGCTCCCTTGCAGACAAACAGCGAGCCGGGGGTGACCTCACGAGAATCGCTTGCAACATCGGTAAGCTGTGCGTTTTGATCCACTGCGTCAAGATGCGCGGTAGTGTACTCGATGTTCTTGCTGGTAAAGAGCGCCAGGAGCTCGTGTAATGTCATCCTCAAAAGTCCTTCTATAGCTGTGGCGCAAGCACAAAGCGCCCCTAAGACAGTAGTAATAGTTTAGCTGTCTGACCCCAGTTGTGCTGGCGACATAGCAAATTTCTTGGTTCTCTCGTGCATGTTTTAAACCCTTATGGCGAGAAAATCTTCTATTTTGCTTGACTCACTGTGGCTGGGAAGGTATAGTACTTGTTCGCGCATAATCGCATACATTGCGGGGTGGAGCAGTCTGGTAGCTCGTCGGGCTCATAACCCGAAGGTCGTTGGTTCAAATCCAGCCCCCGCGACCATAAGAATTTCAAACCCGCCCTCGGCGGGTTTTTTGTTAGCTAATGCCCCCGGCGTTTCTCTTTGCGCTTCTGCTGTTTGAGGTCAAATTGGCGCTGTTTCTCTGCTTCGTGTTGTTCTTTGCTGGCGTGTTTGCGCTCGGTTTTACTTGCTTCAAGCTGCAGTTGTAGCGCCTGCTGCGACTTTGTGCCTATGCCTGTTTCCTGCATCTGCTTGCGGGCGGTACGCTGGCGGCGTTTGGGGTTATCACTGGCGTGGTGCTCTTCTGCGGCTACTGCGGGGCTGAACTTGAGGTTGTAGAAGTGCTTGAGCACAAAGTCGTGTACCTCATAGTCCTTCGGCTCCGCGCCAAAGGTGACTTTTGCCACGGTAAGCTGCCCGTTCTCGACGCGCTCAAAGACACCCATCCAAAAGGGTGCATCAAACAAGACGGTCAGCGTGATGCTGGATCGCTCCATGGATTTCCTCCTTGTATGTGGTTACGCGAAGAACGGACAACCCAAGGAGGGAGGGTTACTTACCTCGCTTCTGCGAGACGGCCGGGCTACCTACCGGCTCTAGCGCACCTGACTCGGCGCACATTGCGTTTTTATCTTTGCGAGCGCTGCTTATAGGAAGCGGCGCCGCTTTCCATTATGGCAGAAGTGTCGGCGGGAGGGCGCTCAAAATCAGCGTTCCTAGGATTCGCTATCCGTGGCATCCGGTGTGGTGACGCCTCATCGAAGCGACAGCGCGATGGGTGCGGCCCCCGGTGCCGACAAGCGCTATCTTGTGCGTTGTGCGCACAAGATAGGCTGCTTGCTTCATTTCATGGCAAGCTCGATCACCTCCTCTGTCCAATACAACGAATGATTCGCTCAAGATGTGCACCCCTTAGTGAAAAAATTGAGAAGTCCCGCTGGGCGCATCGTGGGAGCAGCGTTTGGGCGCACGAAAAGGGGCCCTTGACGATGGTCCGGAAAGAATTCTCTTGCGGGACGTATGCTCGACCAAATCGCGGGCTTGCTTCTCACTATTCGCTCAACTCCTGCGCCGAGGAGTTGAGCGCTCGTGTCGAAGACGAGCTCTTAATGGGAGGACATGGCCGGACCTCGATTCCTCCAAGACAGATCTGCTGTAGGTACAGATCATACAATGGGAAATGATGCGATGACGGAAGCGGCTTGGACTGTGCTTTTCTCTGCGCTTGTAGCTTTGTCTATTATGTATTATTGTGAGTAATACATACGATACAGACATCGTTGGAGGCTCACACCATGCTCCTGCAGCTGGACTTCTCAATCACGACACCCATCTACCAGCAGATCCGCGATCAGATCGTGCGGGGCATCGCCGAAGGCGAGCTTGTGTCTGGCGAGCGCCTGCCGACCGTGCGGGCGCTCGCATCGGAGTGCGGCGTCAATGCCATGACGGTGAGCAAGGCCTACCAGCTTCTCAAGCAGGAGGGACACGTGCGCGGCGACCGGAGGGGTGGCACCTTCGTGTGCGAGCCCGATGGCAGCTCAGATCCCGATTCCGGCATCGCGGACGCGCTGCGGATGCGCCTGGCTGAGCTGGTGGCCGGTGGGATGTCAGGCAAAGAGGTTCTCGCGCTTTGTGAGCACCTGCTGGATGAGATTGCGTATCGTTAGAAGTAAGGAAGTTTATGATGAGCACTGCGACTATCCTATGGGTCTCCTGCAGCTGGATTCCCCTTCTTGCCTGGTGGCTCCTCAGCAACGAGGCCCGCTTCAAGAAAAACATCGTCATCGGCGTCACCTTCCCACGCGAGGCGCAGGAGGACGCGCAGGTAAAATCACTTCTTGCCAGCTACCGCCGCCTGCAGCTCGCGTGCGCCGTCGTGCTCGTGGCTGCGGCGCTTGGCGGTGCGGCGACGGGCACAGTACGAGCGTGGGCCGGGCCGAGCATGTTCTGCTGGAGCGTCTGGATACTTGTGATCTGTGTCGTACCCGAGGTGATCTACGCGCTCACCAACTGCAAGCTCGCGGCCCTGAAGGACGAGTGCGGCTGGCGGACCAGAGGCGCCGCGACCCAGCGTGTGACGGTGGCCGATATCGAGGCGGCCGCGCAGTTGTACCCGCGCGTCTCGAGCATATGGTTTGTCCTCATCTGCGCGGTGAGCCTGGTCCCCGCCCTGCTCGACCGTGACAACGTGGCAATCTACCTGTTGTTTGCCGTATCCGCGCTCATGATGTGGACGATCTTCCGTTGGTGCTACCGCGACCGCAGCGAGGTGGTGGACGACAACACCGCCCTCACGCAGACGCTTACGCGCATCCGCCGGCGCGCTTGGGCGCGGGTGTTCCTCATTGCGGCGGCGTCCTTTGCATTCATGAGCTGGGCGCAGCTCCTCTTCCAGGGTTCAGCCAATCTGTACTTTATCGGTATGATGCTTCCCTGCACGGTCCTCGGAATCGTGGCGTTTGCAACCGAGATGCGCGTGCGCAGCCTGCAGGAGCGTCTTACAAAGACCAGCGGCGAGGGCCTCTACGTGGACGAGGACGATCACTGGATCTTTGGCATCTTCTACTATAACTCCGACGATGCCAAGCTCATAGTGAACAAGCGTGTGGGCATCAACACGTCGATCAACCTGGCACGGCCGGCGGGAAAGGCGATTGTAGTGGCCCTCGCTTGCTTGCTGCTCTGCCTGCCCGTGGTGGGAGCGTTCATGGCGGAGGAATTTGGAGCTCCTGTGACGCTTGAGCTGAGCGAGCAGACGATTCGGGCACGCCACTCGTTCACAACCTATGAGATTGACATGGACGACGTGGTGTCTGTGGAGCTGGTTGACCAACTTCCCCAGATGACGCGCACGTTTGGTGGCGCGAGTGAAGCCTTCCTCGAAGGTAACTTCTCAAGTGACGCGTACGGATCGCTCAAGGTGTGCCTGAACCCCGAGGTAGGCCCCTGGCTCCTCGTGCGGACGAGGAGCGGCACAATCTATCTTCTGGGCGCGGGCGACACGGCGCAGACCGAGACTGTTTACGAGGAAGTCACCTCGGCCTTAGTCGATGCATAGTGGGACATGTCACCGACTTCCCGGCCAAAAACGGCTAGTCCTCCCATCGGTCGCTGTTCCTCCGTCTCCTCAGGCCACAGCTGATGTAGGTAGGGTTCTGCATCTTCAATTCCTCCACTCAGTTTTCAACAGCCGTTTCTGACCGACATTGTGACCGCCAAATGATCGCAAAAACGAGGTTGGAGATGCAGAAGAAGCAGATTCCTACAGAACGTTGGAGACGAAAAAAACACAAAGCGCCTGCTCAGCGCAATGCGTTCAGACGAGGTAGACGAGGGAGAATTTACCGAACATCCAGCTTGACTGCTCATAACCCGAAGGTCGTAGGTTCAAATCCTGCCCCGCGACCATAAGAATTTCAAACCCGCCATCGGCGGGTTTTTGTTAGCTAATTACTACAACGTATAGAAATATATTTGCTCATAAGTTTGCTGTCATGAAAAATATCTATTATTAAAAACAACAAAAAAGATTTCTAAACAGATAGAAGAGTCCTTATGAACTATGTCCAAAAAGTTCCCGTTGCTATTTGTGGTGTTGCTTTAGGTTTTGCAGCACTTGGAAATCTTTTCAAGACTTCTTTCGAAGGCTTTTATCTTGCCTGCGGCATTATCTCTATTGCTCTTTTAGCTCTCTATACCCTCAAATTTATGGTGTCTACAAAAGTTGTGTTACGAGAGCTCTCTGATCCGATTGGACTTTCAGTTGCCGCAACATATCCGATGGTAGTTATGCTGATTTCGGTGTATATGAAGGCCGATATCGGTGATGTAGCACAATTATTTTGGTTTGCAGGAATTGCGTTACACATCCTGTGCATAGCTCTATTTACTTCTCGATATATTGCAAAATTTAATTGGGAGAATGTGCACGCCAGCTGGTTCATTGTGTATGTAGGTATTGTTGTTGCCAGCGTTACAGCGCCAGCGTTTAACTTTGAAACAAGTGTTGGCACGGTTGCATTTTGGTTTGGATTTATCTGCCTTGTGGTGCTTTTGATAGTTGTAAGCATAAAGTATGTTAAATATGGGCCGGTACCTGATTCTGCTGAGTCGCTCGCCTGTATTTATGCAGCTCCAACAAGCCTTTGTATTGCAGGATATATTCAATCTATTACGCCAAAGTCCGTTCCGTTTCTTTTGGTTATGCTGGTAATCGCTTCACTTATTTATGTAATTTCTTTTGTGTGGTGCATCAGATGTCTTACAAAACCGTTCTTTCCTAGTCACGCTGCGTTTACGTTTCCCTTTGTAATTTGTGTTATCGCGCGTACGCAGACGTCAGCATACCTGGCTGAACTCGGCCAGCCCCTCCAATGGCTTGACGGAATAGCCACTGTTGAAACGTTGCTTGTAGCAGGGCTTTGCATTGTTGTGCTTGTACGATTACTTGCGTACGTGCGTGATCAGACTTTGTCTTAAGAGGGACGAAAGAGACGAGTAGTTTGAGGTGATGTTTTGCATTTGTTTTGACAAGAGCTATTGTCTAAAGGTAATGAGAACTTCAAGTATTTTGTCGTCAGGTTTTTATTATTTTTTGCATTTTGTGTTTGCAATATAAACCATTACTACCGCATCAATCGCAATAATACTGCCCGCAATGATTACTGTTGTGTTTGGTATATTTGGACCAAGTAGTGCCATGAAAAAGAGTACTAACGCACTTATAAGCGTGCCAATACCCGCTACAAAACAGAGCTTTTTCTCGTCTATTGCTTTCTTTTCATCTTCAGTCATTGTGTTAAATCCAGCAAGTGAAGCAGCGCCATGACCAGATAGAAGTACAATAGACCAAATGCCAAGAATTGCGGTTAAAGACCAGGATATAACTGAATATAACATCATATTCACTCCAATCAGGAACGAACTGCTTGTTAATTGAATTATACGACTTCGAATTTAATTGGGTAATTGAATAATTCAAGCCCCTTCATTGTTATGTTCGTTAGCAACGATATAGGCCTTTTACTGTCCATTACAGTACCCACTTATATTGGTTTTGAAAAGAATGGGAAGCTTGGTAAGCATGAAAGCAAAGTGAGCTATTAATCTTTTAATAGCTTTATAAAGTAATTCAGCTCTCTAAACCACAAGCTCTCTGAGTATCTGGCTATACGCTACTGAATCACTGGTCATGCGCGCGCAGTGGTCATAGCCCTGCCAGATAGTAAGTGTGGCCTCGGGATACACTTTGGGCAGAATCCGTCTTGCACGTTTCAAATCAAAGTCCTTCTCGCCATACGTGAAGATGCAGTGGCGTTGTACGTCGGGGCTAAGGGTGGGAAGGTCAACGTTGCTGCAGTCGTGAATGATGTTCTTGATGCTTTGGTCGCTCATTGCAACAAAGTGTTCTGACATAGGCTTAGCTGCAACTTTTCCGTAAAGTTGTTCCATCTTTTGCACGGATAACTCGGGGTCTGCAATGGCTTTGCGGTGTTTGGTAAGAAACACTTTCTTGAGCACAAACTCAAGCGCGGAGGCAAGAAATCCTCCTGTCCAGAAGCTTGTTCCCTCAAAGAAGAGGTGGTCAAAGACTAAATCGGGGAACTTGAGGAGCTCAGACAGAACCACTCCACCTAAGGAAGCACCAAAGCCAAGGGAGAGGTGGGTTATGTTGTGCTCCAGCAGCCAGTCATGAATCTGCGCAGCTTCTTGAGAGGCTGAGACATATTCCGTTGCATTTTCTTCCCCGTGGGCAGCAAGATCTGGGATTAGATAACGCAGGTCATCACCCATGTTGCTTACAAGAACAGTCTGCATTCCTTCTGCTGACGAGAGCATGGGATGAATCAGCAATACGGTAGGTGTGGTCTGGGTGTAAGCGTCGGGCTCAATGAGGTGCATCTTCACGATAATCCTCCATCTGTTGTTCACCTGCGATTATATCCCTGCTGGGCACACGGATTTGCTGTTTGTTCACCAAAGCTGACATTTTCCGCGAACGGTATGGGTGGAGCTGTGAGGGTTTGAACAGAAAAAAACAATCGTTTAAATTGCCCTAATTTTTCTTACCATCGGAAATTAGTTAATCGGGCTTTTTAGGAGCTAGAAGAATAATGACTTTGTAAAATGTAATTTGACAGTATATCTGTTAAAAAGAAAGGCAAAACATGTCTAAACACCTTGAGGTTCTTTTAGTTTGTGGTTCTGGAGCAAGTAGTGGTTTTATGGCGGTAAAAATGAAGAAAGCTGCCGCAGAACACAATCTTGATATTTCCATCACTGCAAGAAGTGAGGCCGAGGTTGAGAGCTATATTGACTCAATCGATGCCTTGATGATTGGTCCCCATCTTAAGTACCTTGCTGATGAGCTTAAAGAAAAATATGCCGATAAACCCGTTCAGGTGATTCTTATGGATCCCGCATATTATTCAACCCTAAATGGCGAGAAAGCTC
The DNA here is from genome assembly GCA_963538475.1 of uncultured Atopobiaceae bacterium. Classification (GTDB taxonomy): domain Bacteria; phylum Actinomycetota; class Coriobacteriia; order Coriobacteriales; family Atopobiaceae; genus Lancefieldella. The sequence continues at coordinate 31,781 of CAUTIE010000005.1, read as the reverse complement.
TCAAGCACCTTATTAAAACAATTCGTGAAGCAAATGCTTAGTAATTCGATTTCAAGCTGAATAATTAATTTAACAGGTGTGCTACATAAATTTGCTTAAACGCCGCTAAGGAGGCTACAACTATGAATAAGCTCATTGACTGGCTTCAGTCGAGCTTCTCGCCAAAAATGAACAGAATTGTTCAGAACCCTTGGATTCTTACAATTAAGAATTCTGTATTGCAGACACTTCCTCTTATCTTTTTAGGTTCAATTTTTAGCTTACTTACAATTCCTCAGAATTATTTTGAGTGGTGGCCAAACTTCTGGACACCTTATGGATGGACCTTTGGCATTGTTAGCTTAATTGTTGCATTTTTGATTCCTTACAATCTTTTGATACTTAAGGAGCATAAGCGCTCGGCAGTTAATGCGGGTATTGCTGGTGTTATTTTGTTCTTGATTTCTTTAAATCCACAGTTTGTGGCCGATCAAGCAGCTATGATTGCAGCAGGAGAATCTACGTGGTTCCGTATTTCTAATATTGGTGGTTTTGGTGCTGGCGGAATGTTTTTGGCTATTGTTGCTGGTCTTATATCTGCAGCAGTTCTTAATAAGTTTGCAGACTTCTCATTTTTTAAGGAAGATTCTGTAATTCCTGATTTTGTAAAAGACTGGTTTAACTCCATGCTGCCAATTGGCATCGTAACTGTTTTTGGTTGGATTCTTACTGATCCAAAGTTTTTGAATCTTAACCTGTATCAGCTTGTTGTTAGTTGCTTTATGCCTCTGCAAAGCATTGTGAACACCCCTGTTGGTCTTGTAATCGCAATGTTCCTCTTCTGCTTCCTGTATTCTATGGGCATTTCTACTTGGGTTCTTACTCCAGTATTTACTCCAATCCTTCTTGCAAATGCCGAGGCAAATGGCGTTCTTGCAGCCGCTGGTAGCGCAACAGCATCAAATCTTGCAGTTTTTACTGATGCATTTGTTTACTCGGGGTATATCTGGATTGGCGGCATTGGTTGTACCCTATCACTTGTTCTTTTGATGGCATTTTCTGCTAAATCAAATCAGCTAAAAGCACTAGGTCGCGCTTGTCTTGTACCAGCAATTTTCAACATTAATGAGCCTTGTGTATTTGGTGTCGTTGCATGGAACCCAATTATGATGATTCCAATGTGGCTTCAGGGCATTGTGCTTCCACTTGTTGCCTATGTATTTACCAAGGTAATCCCATTAGGAGCTATTCCTTCGATGCTCTTTAACATGTGGTACTGCCCATTCCCAATTGCTACGTTCCTTACTTGTGGAACGGTGGGCAGTATTGTTCTGATGTTCATCATTTTTGTTGTGTCTGGTCTTATTTGGATGCCATTCTTTAGAACATACGATAAGCAGCTTGTCGACGCTGAGACTGCAGAGTCTGAGTCTGATTCAGACGAGGATTGGTCGTTCTAAATCTGAGAAGTTATGCCTGAGGTTGCAGTTCAATTTGTGGCCTCAGGTAATTTCAAACGTCCTTTAGAGTCTAGAGGAGAATTTCTTATGGAAGAAGAAATTGATAAGACCACCCAGGATGCCATGACCATCCTTATTGCTGCCGGTGAAGCTCGCAATGAATGCAAGCTTGCTTATGAGGCTGTTGCTGCTGGCGATATTGCGCTTGCAGAAGAAAAAATTGCTGCTGCAGATGCAAAGATCCTTGAAGCTCACCATGTTCAGACTGATCACATCCAAGGTGTTTTTCAAGGAGAAAAGCAAGAATACAGCCTTTTGTTTTCTCATGCCCAAGACACACTCATGGTCATTTATTCTGAGATCATTACTGCTAAACAACTTGTCCAAGTTTTTAAGTCCTTTGATGACAGGATTAAGAAGTTGGAGGAGCGCTAAATGGGAGCAAAGCCTCAGGTAAGGTATAGTTTCCCAAATGATTTTCTTTGGGGCGGTGCTTTTGCGGCTAATCAGATGGAGGGTGCTTGGCAAGAAGGCGGTAAGGGCCCTTGCGTAAGTGATCTTAACGAGTACAAGTCAAATGTTCCGCTTGACGAGAAATACAATGGAGAAGAGACTACTCAGAAAGTTACCGCAGCTCTTGAAGCAACTGATAGGATTTTTCCTAAACGTTGGGGTATTGATTTCTATCACAACTTTGAGAAAGATTTAGAGCTTCTTGCAGAGCTTGGTTTGAAGACGTTCCGAACTTCAATTAACTGGTCACGTATTTTTCCTCATGGGGATGACGCTGAGCCTTCAGAAGAAGGATTAGCTTTTTATGACAGGCTTATTGATGCAGTTATTGCTAACGGCATGGAGCCTATGATTACATGCTCTCATTATGAAATGCCAGTTGCATTAACGCTTAACTATAAGGGTTGGGCTTCTCGCGAACTGATTGATCTTTTTGAGCGTTATTGTAAAGTTTTATTCGACCGTTATCACGATCGAGTTAAGCTATGGATTCTTATTAATCAGATCAATCTTGTGTCAGTTGAATCCTTCAACCACCTTGGAATTTGTGCTGATAAGGTAGATAACCTTGCAGAAGCTAAGTACCAGGGAGTTCACAACGAGATGGTAGCTTGCGCCCGCGCCACTCGTTATGCTCATGAAAACTATCCTGATCTTCAGATAGGCATGATGCTGTGCGGTGGACCCGATTATCCATCGTCAAGTAATCCTGAGGACGTTCTTGCCTGCTACAGACATAATCAGATGGAGTTCTATTACTCTGATGTATTGCTCAGAGGTCAGTATCCAGGATATGCTTTGCGCTTCTTTGAAGAGAATGGTTTTGACATTCACTTTGGCGAGAATGACCTTGAAGATTTAACAAATACCGCAGACTTCATGAGTTTCTCGTATTACTATTCAAGCGTTTGTAGTGCTCAGAGCTTTGCGGATGGAAATAAAGATTTCTCTAATCCTAATCTTCCTGCAAACCCTTGGGGCTGGTCTATTGATCCTCTTGGACTGCGTTACACCCTTAATGTTTTCTACGACCGCTATCAGTGTCCAATTTACATCACAGAAAATGGTATTGGTGCTTTTGACAAGCTTGAGGATGATGGAACAATCCATGATCCGTATCGCGTTGAATATTTCAGAGCTCATGTTGAACAGATGCTTGAAGCACTTAGTGATGGTGTAGATTTGCGTGGCTATTATGCATGGGCACCAATAGATATTGTGAGCTGCTCTTCTTCGGAGATGAGTAAGAGGTACGGCTTCATCTATGTTGATCAGGATGACCTCGGAAACGGAACAGGTCGTCGCATTAAGAAGGATAGCTTCTCTTGGTATCAGCAGGTAATTAAAACCAACGGAGAAGAACTGTAAGGTAGTTTTAATTTATTTTTGAATTAGATGAGCCCGTTTGACGATTTGTATCAAATGGGTTCATTTTTTCTTGTTATCAGCATGAAATTGGCGTGTATGTGGGACACTAATTAACAGCACATACTGATCGGTCAAGAAAGGAAGGCTCATGGCATACGAGTCTCGCGAAGAAATTGACAGCAAATATAAGTGGGACCTGTCCTCAATGTTTCCTAGTGACGAGGCATTTGAGGCTGGACTTGAGGAGCTCAAGGCTTACTGCCCAAAGCTGCTTGCGTTCAAGGGCAAGATTTCCACCTCCGCACAGGCTCTTCTGGAGTTCCTGCAGCTTGAGGACAAGATGACCCTTCTGCTCTACAAGATTATCAACTACGCCGAGCGTAAGAGCGACGAGGACACTCGCGTTGCTAAGTACCAGGCATACGTCGCAAATGCTACCAGCGCATATACCCAGGTTGGCGAGGCAACTTCTTGGTTTGCCGCAGAGCTTCTGGCCATTCCAGCAGAATCTGTCGAGAAGTTCTATGCAGAGGTTCCAGCTCTTGAGTTCTATCGTCGTAAGCTCAACAAGATCTTGAACCAGCGCGAGCACACCCTTTCTGCTGAGGAAGAGGCACTGTTGGCACGCGCTGAAGAGCTTGCAGTTCAGCCAACCAACATCTTCTCCATGTTTGATGATGCAGACCTCACCTTTGACGACGCTGTTGACTCTGAGGGCAAGACACATAAGCTGACCAGCGGTTCATTTGTTCCTCTGCTGATGGATGCTGACCGCGTCCTGCGTGAGTCTGCATTCAAGCAGCTTTACAGCCGTTTTGGTGAGTTCCGCAACACTTCCGCTGCAATTCTGACCAGCCAGGTTAAGAACCTGCAGTTCTTCTCGTCATCTAGAAAGTATGCAAGCTCCCTTGAGGCTGCTCTTGCAGAGAACGAGATTCCTGTTGAGGTCTACAACAACCTGATTGACGCCGTTCACCAGAACTTCCCAGCGTTCTACAAATACGTTGACCTGCGCAAGCGCGTCATGGGCTTGGACGAGCTGCACTTCTGGGACGTCTACACCCCTCTTGTTGATGACGTTGACATGAAGTTTACCTACGAGGAGGCTTGCGACCTTATTGTTAAGGCGCTGGCACCTATGGGCGAGAAGTACGTCAGCCTGGTCAAGAAGGGTCTGGAGAGCCGTTGGGTTGACGTGTATGAAACCCCAGGTAAGCGCTCCGGTGCTTATTCCGCAGGTGGTAAGGGCATGAACCCCGTTATGCTCCTCAACTTCCAGGGCGGCCTTGACGATGTCTACACCCTTATTCACGAGATGGGCCACTCCCTTCACACGTATTTCTCGTCCCACAACCAGGAGATTACCTACTCCGATTACTCCATCTTTGTTGCAGAGGTTGCATCTACCTGCAATGAGGCGCTGCTCTCACACTACCTGCTTGAGCACGAGACTGATCCTGCTCGCCATGCGTACATCCTCAACCATTTCCTCGAGGGCTTCCGTGGCACTATCTATCGTCAGTGCATGTTTGCCGAGTTTGAGCGTGATATCAACCAGATGAACGCTGATGGTGTGGCTCTGAACGCTGAGGTTCTCTCCGAGCGCTACGGCAAGCTTTGCGCAGAGTACTTTGGACCTGGCATTGAGCTGGACGAAGAGATCAAGCTGGAGTGGTCGCGCATTCCTCATTTCTACTACAACTTCTATGTCTACCAGTACTGCATTGGTTTCTCGGCAGCTATTGCCCTGTCGCAGCGCATCCTTTCTAAGGGCGAGCCTGCGGTCAAGGACTACATTGGCTACCTGTCCGGCGGCTGCTCCAAGACTCCAATCGAGTTGCTCCGCGGCGCTGGCGTTGATATGGCCACTCCAGACCCCGTTAACGCTGCGCTCAAGTACTTTGGCGAGCTTGTCGACCAGCTTGAGCAGGAGCTCAACTAGCGCGGGTTGCGCGGACCAACTACGGCGACCGAGCGCACAACCGCGCGTAATCTCCGCTCGCAAGCGCTTTACCAGCACGTAGTTCACATGGCGAGAAACCCCGTCTAGTAGCGGGGTTTCTCGATATCAAAGGAGGATTTATGCAGGCACGTTTTGTTCACCGCTGCACCCACGTTTTGGATAACGAGAAGACCGTTGAGTTCTACAAGAAGGCTCTGGGATTTCGTGTTGACCGCGTTAAGGGACCTGAGGACGGCTCTTGGACCAACACGTTTTTGGTAAACGACTGGTCTCCCTTTGAGCTGGAGCTCACCTGGAACCGCGGTTGGGTAGAGCCTTACGACAACGGCGGAAAAGACACGCACATTGCGTTCCGCGTTGACGATTTTGATGCATTTCACGCGCTTCATGAGGAGATGGGCTGCATTGTGAAAGAGAACCCAAAGATGGGTCTCTACTTTATCGCAGACCCTGATGGCTGCTGGATTGAGATTTTGCCAGAGAAGTAACCATGACAGACTACGGTTTACTTGCAAAGCAGATTGTCTCGCTTGCCGAGGTTGATGCTCACTGGCTGCCGGTGTTGTCCAACGCCGCCGCTCTGTTGTGGGATGCCCTGGACGACATCAATTGGGCGGGCTTCTACCTGGTAGATTCTGCGACGGTGGCGGACGAGGGCGCGGAGCCGGACGCGGCTCCAGGTACGGGTGCGGCCTCGGACGCGGCGCCATGCGCTCACGAGTCGCGCACTCCCGAGCTGCGCCTGGGACCGTTCCAGGGCAAAGTTGCCTGCGTGCGCATTCCTTTTGGTCGGGGAGTGTGCGGTACAGCTGCAGCAACAAAGACGAGTCAGCTGGTAGAGGACGTGCATCAGTTCCCTGGGCACATTGCGTGCGACTCTGCATCCAACTCCGAGGTGGTTGTTCCTATTTTTAAGGATGACCAGGTAGTTGGAGTGTTGGATATTGATAGCCCGAGCGTGGCTCGATTTACCCAGGAAGACCTTGCAGGTCTTGAACGGGTGATAAAAGCGCTCGAGAGCTGCACGAATTTCTCGGACTTTTGTTAAGAGCGACTTGGACCGCTGTTAAGTGCAACTTGGAATTCTGTTAAATACGTCTAGCTGCCGCTAAATACGACTAGAGAGCTAACATTTGGGTACACAAATCATGTACGGGCGAGTTTGCTCGTGCATGATTTTTATATCCACGCAGCATTCACGGAGAGGTCTGCTCATGAAGAAAATTGTATTTATCATCGGTTCCGGTCGTAAGAACTCGTTCAACAAAACGCTGAGCCAGGTTGCCGCAAAGGCGCTGGAGGGCAAGGCAGAGATTGAGATTGTCGACGTTTTGGACGTCCCATTACTCAATCAGGACGAAGAATTCCCAGCTCCTGAAGGTGTTCAAAAGGTTAGGAACGCAGTCATGGCTGCCGACGGAGTGTGGCTCTTTACTCCGGAGTACAACTACAGCATCCCTGGTACCGTCAAGAACATGCTGGACTGGCTGAGTCGTCCGCTTACCTCCGATTATGAGAAGAAGTCCGAGACCGCAATTGCTGGCAAGGTTGTCACTGCAAGTGGTGTTGGCGGACGAAACAAGGTCGCAGGATCGCTCGCCGTGGTAAAGCAGCAGTTCCTGGCCCTGCGTACCAAGCCAGTTGAGCCGTTCAATGGCTTCTCGCTTCCTGTTACCGCTTGGACCGAAGGAACTTGGGAGCCAGAGCCCGAGGTTCATGAGGTAATCGCCCAGCAGGCAGAGGATTTTCTCGCCGCACTGTAAGGCGCGCTGCATAAGGTTGCTTGTGCGCCTGATTTCTGCAAAGAATCTGTAACTTTTGCCTAAAAGCATCAAAGATTCTGTGGATTTGCCTGATTTTGTAAAAGAATCTGTGCCTCAAATACAGATTCTTTGCACTTTTTAGGCGGGCTTTGAGGCGTTCCCAAGGTGCCCTTCAATGGAGCTTGATTTTCTCATCAAGTCTGAATGATTTGCCGGAAAAGCGCACCATGTCTGAGTGGTTATGCCGGTTTTTCTCGCCATGTCTGAGTAAATTTACTCAGACTTCATGCACTTTTCAGGCTCGCCAGGCGCACCTGGCGAGAAACCCACGCACTCGAAAGCCCAGCGTGCGCGCACGCACAAAAAGAGCCCGGATGCCGCGCAATAGCATCCGGGCTTTGGTGTGTCTAGACGGAGGAGAGGGCCGTTGCTAGACAAGATGTGTATCGTACCTTGTTCGTGTACTGCGTTTATTCCCGCTTCGCAGCTTGTTTACACGAGCTTTACTTACGGAGCCGCTGCTTGCCGTTAAACGGAGCTTTTCCAGCAAGCGGCTCCGCACGCTACTTACCAACGAACTCCGAGATGGTCTTGTACAGATCGCTTGCCTGGAAATCCTTGATAACCTTGGAATCTTTCCTCTGGTCGCAGACCTCAAGCAATGCCTTCAGGGAAGCCTTATCGGGGTCAGTCTGATAATCTGCCTCGGCCTGAATGAGCTTATACTTGGCAATGACCATGTCCATGAGCTTGGCATTGTTACCCTCGGCGTTTGCGTCGTCAAGGCCATCAAATGCCAGCGTAGAAACAACACCGTAGCCGCCGGTCAGGAAGTGGTTACCCACAAAGTCGTTAGGATTGACCTTGTTGTCAATGACAGGCGAGTTCTTGGTGTTGGTGAGCAGTACCAAGCTGGTGTTGTTGTAGACGTCGATGACGGTAAGCGTGCCGGTCCAGCCGGTGTGGCCAACGGTTGCAGCGTTTGCAATTGGCGAGAAGGCCCACTGGTAGCCAATGTGACCCTTACGCCTCCAGCCCAAACCGTAGGTGACGTTGGTGTCCTTTGGCTTGATGAACTGGTCGTGAACGTCCTCGCTGAAGAGCATGGTGTTGCCGTAGCCGCCACGGTTCATAACGGTCTGGACAAGAACGGCCAGGTCGGAAGCGTTTGCAAACAGACCAGCGTGACCAGAGATTCCACCCATGGCGTAGTAGGCCTTCTCGTCATGGACCGTACCCTGAATGGTGTCGGTACGCATGTTGTCAAAGGTAATCAGACCGTCGCGAGTGTTACCGTTAAGCTCGGTAGCTGCGATTCCGTCAGCCTTAAAGCCGTTGTCCAGTGGATTGAACGTGACGTTCTTGAGTCCCAGTGGCTCGTAGAGAGCTTCCTTAACATACTGGTCAAGGCGCTTGTTGGTGATCTTCTCGATGATAAAACCAAGAAGCATGTAGTCTACGTCGGAATAGGCAGTCTTAGTACCTGGGACGTACTGCAGAGGAGTCTCGATAATCTTCTGCAGAATCTCGTCGCGATTCTGGGAGTACAACTTCTGGTTTGCGTTTGGCTGTGGATCGTCAGGCTTCTCTGGGTTGTAGTTGCGGTTGTGGTACTGAGGATCTGGTGGGAATCCAGCCTGGTGCTCGAGGATCTCACGAACGGTGAGGTCATTCTTGCCCAGGATCTTATCGCCCTCCTGGTCCTTAAAGTCTGGAATGTACTCCTGAACCTTCTTTGAGACGTCCAGCTGACCGTCGGTAACCAGCTTCTCAATTGCCAGGTTAGTGGCATACATCTTTGTGTTAGAGGCCAGGTCATAGAGGGTGTTGTCGTCTACAGCCTTGCCATCTTTGATGCGAGAGCCGTCCTTGTTGTAAGAATTGACGTTACCGTAGTTGGTCTTCTTGATAATCTTGCCGTATCTGGTAACAACCAGCTGAGCAGAGGTAAAGCCGTTGGCAATCTCTGCGTTGATGATCTGGTCAATCAGCTTGAAGTTGTCGTTGTCGGCGTAGTCCTTGGTGCCGTCAATAAGGGTTGGGTAGCCAATCTTGACCTCGAAGGTAGCCTGAGTCTCTTTGACGGTGCTGACCTGCAGGCGGTTGTCGCCGTTGACAGTTACGTCGGAGATGTCAATCTGGTTCCAAGAAGAGCCGTCAAGCTTGTCGGTTGGCACCTGGTGGCCGTTTACAAAGAGTGCAAAGCTCTGAGGTTCGGAGCTCTTTACATAGACGGTTCCCTGACCAGCAAAGCAAACAAAGCTGTTGAGCTGGTTGGTAACAAGCGAGTCGTCAAAGGCCTCGTTGTCGTTAAGAACAGGGAAGACCTTCTCGTACTGGAAGGTTCCGTCTACGGAATCAACCTTTTTTGCAGTTCCCTTAGCAGCAGTTGCGCCACCTTTTGTCTGGCAGGCAGTAAGGCCAAGGCCTGCAAGAGCGGCTAGACCAAGAGCACTTCTGCTGAGGAATTGTCTTCTGGTCTGTCCAGCAGGGGAGCCTGCGTTTGATGAATGCTCAGAGTGAGCGTTTTGATTCTGGTGTAAATCTTCGTTGGTGCGCATATCGTCTCCTTCGGTTTTGCCTTAGGTCAAACACCTGCTATCTCAATTGGCTGAGATAATTTGCGCTTATGATGACGTGCGTTCTATCAAAATTGCAGCTAGTTTGCTCAAGTTGAAATAATGGGTACGTTAACGTACTGCGAGTGGTATCAAAAAAGCTGTCAATGGTATCTAAATTTGAATTTTTTAGGCAAAAATGAAATATTTTAATCAGGTTTTACGTGGTCAAATGTCTACTAGTTAGTAAAAGTTTTTATGAAGTGGTAGTAATGTACCTAACACAAGGCTTAGCTTTTACGACAATTGTCCCTGCATTATGCTGGGAAAACATGAACAGCCGCGCATACAACACATGTGGGATGCGTTCACGCTTGCACACGCAATACTACCGTTTACGGCACTGCCTACTTTACAGATGAAATTTTTATGGCAACGTGAAACAATATAGTCAAACGTTTTAGTCAACCGGACGACCGGAGGTGATAGCGTGAGAGGTGTTCGTCTACGTCTGGAAGAGTATCGCAAGAATGCTAGTTCAGCTGAACGCGATATTGTTGACTATATTCTGTCCGACCCAGAGGCAGCAGTTGGCCAGTCAATCCATAAACTAGCAGCTCAAACGTATACATCTGCGTCAACGGTTGTCAGGCTTTGCAAGAAGCTTGGCTGCGGCGGCTATAAAGAGTTCCAGCAGGCGCTTATTTATGAGTTGGCCGTAAGCAACAAAAGCAACGATATTGCTGTCGGCGGCGTTATCGCAGGTGACACCACTGATGTGATCATCGAAAAAGTTACCGCAAAAAACATTTCTTCGCTGGAGCTTACCAGGCAATTGCTTGACGCTCAGGTTGTTGACTCAGTTGTTTCACTTATGATGCAGGCCCATTCCATCTGTCTTTTTGGTATGGGAGCTTCGCTGCTGGTTGCAAGAGATCTGCAGCTCAAGCTTATGCGCCTCAACATCAACTGTAATTTGAGCGACGATTACCACTCTCAGATGCTCTACGCCAAAAACATGGGGCGAGAAGATCTGGCTATTGTGGTCAGCTACTCTGGCCTCACGCGAGAAGCCATTGAGTGCGCCTGGATTGCAAAAGCAAATGGCGCCAAGGTGGTTTCCATCACCCGAGGCGGAATTGATTCAGAACTGATTCACCGCTCCGACTTTGTTTTGGGTGTGGCAGAGACCGAGCACATCATGAGAAGCGGCGCCATGTCTTCAAGAATTGCCCAGCTCAACGTAGTAGATGCGCTCTTTGCAGCCTATGTAAATAGAAATTACGAGAAGAGCGTTAAGCGTTTCTCGACAAACTATATTGGCAAGCTAGATTCGGCTGAGCGCGTAGCCACGCTGTCATCGGACCAAGATTTGCCCGGTATAGCCAACGACGTAATTGCGTAAAAATCACAACACAGAAGGTGAAAACGTGATTGATTTAACAAAGCTTGTCACCGAGACAAGAAACCCCAACACCATGGACCTGGATCAGATGACCCCGCTTGAGCTGGTCAGTGTTATGAATCAGGAAGACCTCAACGTGGTTGCTGGCGTAAAAGAGGTCCTTCCTCAGGTAGCACAGGCAATCGAGTGGGCAGTTTCCTCGCTTGAGGCCGGAGGCAGAATCGTCTACTTTGGCGCGGGAACTTCCGGTCGCCTGGGCGTTTTGGACGCAGTTGAGTGCCCACCTACCTTTGGTGTTTCTCCTGACGTGGTTGTTGGTCTTATCGCCGGTGGCGAGAAGGCCTTTGTACGCGCAGTTGAGGGCGCAGAGGACTCTCTTGAGCTTTGCGAAGAGGAGTTCAAGAAGATTGGTCTGAACAAGAACGATATTGCTATTGGAATTGCAGCTAGCGGCCGTACTCCTTACGTAATTGGTGGCCTGCGCTATGCTCGTTCTTTGGGCTGCAAGACCGTTGCTATTGCCTGCAATAAGGGCTCTGAGGTGGGCAAAGAGGCAGAGCTTGCCATTGAGCCTTCTTGTGGACCTGAGGTGCTCACAGGCTCCACGCGTCTTAAGTCCGGTACCGCTCAGAAGATGATTCTGAACATGATTTCTACCGGTTCTATGGTTGGTGTGGGCAAGGCATATCAGAACCTCATGGTTGACGTGCAGCAGACTAACAAGAAGCTGGTAGTTCGTGCACAGAACATCACCATGGCGGCAACGGGTTGTACTCGTGAAGAGGCAGCTCAGGCACTTGAGCAAGCTGATGGTAATGCAAAGCTTGCTATTGTCATGCTGCTGACCAAGATGCCTGTAGACGAGGCTAAAGCTAAGCTTGAGGCGGCTCATGGTCATGTCAGAGGTGCTCTGTAATAACTACTGTAGGAACAAATGACACAAGCGAGAGCATTTTGTTCCGGCCGCATCGGTCAGTGGTATCAGCGTGACGTGCAAATGGTTGCAAAGTTTTTAAAAAACGCTTAATTTACCTGCAGTAACGGGGCGTTCGAATTAGGTCAAAACATGAAACAATGAACCACAGGTATGGATTGTTATACCGTCAAGTTCATTTTTTATGTATTCTTGATAAGTATTTGTTGCAACATCGCAACGAGAGAAAGAAGGAAAGTATGGATTACACCAAGCTTTCAGAACAGATTCTTGCTGCCGTCGGTGGCAAAGAAAATGTTCAGAGCAACATGGTCTGCATGACCAGGCTCCGCATTAAGACCGCAGATCCTGCAAAGGTTGACTCTGAGGCTATCAAGGCTATTGATGGCGTTATGGGTCTGGTCGAGGATGCAGAGTACCTTGAGGTTGTTCTTGGTCCTGGCGTTGTCAACAAGGTTATTGTTGAGTTCTCCAAGCTTACCGGCGTTGCTGCTGGTGACGCATCTGAGGACGACGTTGTTTCCGCAGCTAAGGACAACAAGGCAGCTCAGAAGGCTAAGTATGAGAACAAGCCTGTTCAGCGCTTCCTGAAGAAGATTGCTAACATCTTTGTTCCACTGCTTCCTGGCATCATTTCTGCAGGTCTGATTAACGGTATTATCAATGTTATCAACTTCTCCACTGGTAAGGCTTATGCCAACGAGTGGTGGTTCGCAGCTATCTGGACCATGGGTTGGGCACTTTTCGCTTACCTGCCAGTTCTTGCTGGCGAGAACGCTGCCAAGGAGTTTGGCGGTTCTCGCGTTCTTGGTGCTATGGCTGGTGCACTCTCCATTGCTAACGCTGGTATGCCTCTTCTTGCTTCCAAGACTGTTGACGGCGTTGCAACTCGTCTGGTTCACCTTCCATTCAGCCTTCCAACTGTTGCTTTCAAGGAGGGCGCATTTATCGTCGCTTCTTCTGACCTGTTCAACGCAGCAGCAGGCGGCATGATTGGTGCAATCATCTGCGCAATCTTCTTCGCATTCCTGGAGAAGAACCTGCACAAGGTTATGCCAAGCGTTCTTGACACCTTCCTGACTCCACTTTGCACCGTTATCATTGGTGTTATTGGCTCTGTCCTGATTCTTCAGCCTGCAGGTGCATGGCTCACTCAGGCAATCTTCTTTGTTCTTCAGTTCTTCTATGACAAGCTTGGCGTCTTTGGTGCTTACCTGCTTGGTTCTACCTTCCTGCCACTGGTTTCCGTTGGTCTTCACCAGGCACTTACCCCAATCCACGTTATGCTTAACAACCCAGAGGGCCCAACCCAGGGTATCAACTACCTGCTTCCTCTGCTGATGATGGCAGGCGGCGGCCAGGTTGGTGCTGGTCTTGCAATCCTCTTCAAGACCAAGAACAAGCGCGTCAAGAAGTACCTCACCGAGTCCATCCCAGTTGGTATGCTCGGCATTGGCGAGCCTCTTATGTACGCAGTTACCCTGCCTCTTGGTAAGCCATTCATCACCGCATGCCTTGGCTCCGGTGTTGGCTCCGTAATTGCTTACCTCTTCCACCTTGGTACCGTTTCCCAGGGCGTCTCCGGCCTCTTTGGTCTGCTGATTGTCCAGCCTGGTAACCAGGTCTTCTACCTGCTTGCAATGCTTCTTGCTTACGCTGCAGGCTTCGCACTTACTTGGTTCTTCGGCGTTGACGAGGATCGCATTAACGACGTCTTCGGCGAGTAAAAACCACACGTTTTAGAAACGTTTATCCCTCTTCTTAGTTATCCTAGGAAGAGGGATTTTTTTCTCGCCCGGCACCCGACTGGCTGCCCGTCGGTCTTCTCGCCCGGCGTTCGACTGGCTGCCCGACTGTCGCCCGACTGGCTGCTCGTCGGTCTTCTCGCCAGGCGAGAAACCCGTCTTCTAGAAGCGTTTGCAATTTACTTGGAGGATCTATGCGCACCGGAATTTCACTGTATTTTGCCAGTGGATATGAAGCTAATGCTGAGGTTGTGGCAAAAGCGCAGGCAGCCGGATGCCACTACGCCTTTACTTCTCTCCAGATTCCCGAGGAAGAGGGAATTGATTATCGCACCGAGGCTCGTAAGCTCTTGGAACTTTGCCGGAAGGCGGAGATTAACCTCATTGCTGATGTTTCTCCTGCTACTCTTTCCAAACTTGGCGTTCAGAAGTTTGACGAGCTTGCAGAGCTTGGCATTACGTACGTGCGTCTTGACTTTGGGTTTGACGCGGCGGAGACCGTAGAGCTCTCTCGCAAGTTCCACGTGGTCTTTAACGCTTCGACCATCACCAAGGACGACATTTCCGCATGGCGAGCAGCTGGCGCCGACTTCACTCGTTTTGCCGCCTGCCACAATTACTATCCCAAGAGCTACACGGGTCTTTCGCTGGAGCGCGTCGCACAGATTAACGCACGCCTTTCGGCGCTTGGATTCCAGATTTTCTCGTTTGTTCCTGGTGAGGTTTTCCGTGGTCCTCTCTATGAGGGGCTGCCAACTGTCGAGGAACACCGTGGACTTTCGGGCGATGCGCTTATTCAGGCAATGCTTGCTCTTTACGACGCTGACTCTGACGTGGTGCTTATTGGCGACCCAGATGTTACTGAGGCTACGTGGAAGCGCATTGGTCAGCTTGAGCAAAACTGCATTGAGCTAAAGACGGAACTCAAGCCTGAATTTGAGTATCTGTACGATCGACTTCAGACCGATCGACCTGATTCCAGCTCGTATATTATCCGCTCGCAGGAGTCTAGGCTGTGGAAAGACGCTCCCGTTTACGACGCAAAGCCTTCTACCTGGGAAACTGTTGCAACTGGCGCCATCTTGGTGAGTAGCAAGGCTTATGGCCGTTATGCAGGGGAGCTTTCGATTGCTCGAGGCCTTTTGGAGCTTGATGTTCGCGACAACGTTGCAGGTAGTATCTGCGAAGAGGATCGAGCTTTCTTGCCGTACATTCACTCCGGCCGCGGCTTTAGGTTTATCCGCAGGTAATTAGGCGTTTTCTGCTGGTTGAGCTGCTCGTGCGAGCGCGCCATATGCGTCGTGGTTATGCGACGACATGGATGGCGCGCCGGAGCACGGGGTGCACGAGGCGCACGAGGACACCTCGGCGTGCATAAAGACTGTCTAATATGCACAAAAACTAATCAAGAAATTGATATGTCATTCAGAGGGTGCTGTTTTGGGTAAAAAACCCGTTTAGTTGGAAATAAATTTTTAGTTTTGTCATTTTGGCATTTACGTTTGAGCAGTTCAGAAATAATGTGAATGCATATGAAAAATTTGTTTAACTAAAAGTGCTGGTAAATCGCTTGCATAGAAACTAATCAATCCTGCATATTCCAACTAAACGCATTTTTTACCACTTCGCACTGAACTGGGCCATTTTTGGATCAGAATAAGCCACTTCGCGCCACAAAAGACCAGTTGGCGACAAAATGGTGTGCGAACAAGCTATGTGTGACTGAGTTTCGCGCGGGCAGTAAGTTTTCTGCTCAGCAAAAAACTTTCCCACTCGTTAAAGAACCCTCTCTGCTAAACAAACTGCCTCCTATTTCTCCGGTGTTGGGAAATAGGAGGCAGCTCAAAAGTTAGTGTAATAACGCTTTACAGCTTGACGATAATATCCTCAGCTGGCTGGCGACGCTTCTGGACAGGATCCATATCACGATAGCCCAGGCTAAGCATGCAGGAAACGCCAAAGTCGTTGTACTGGCCGCCGTCGAGAAGACCCTCTTCTTCCAAAATCTTATCGACAGCCTCGCGGTTAAAGCCCTCGATTGGGCAGCTATCGACTCCAATCATAGCGGCCATGGTAAGCATGTTTGAAAGCGCAATGTAGGTCTGCTTGCAAGCCCAGTCAAAGGTCGCGCGCTCGTTGCCTGCCAGGTTAAACATGTTCTCCTGGAAGTTTTTGAAAGCAGCTGCATAGGTTGGCTCAAAGTCTGCAGGAAGCTGCTTGATGTCGTGCATCATGTGCTTGACGTAAGCAGACTCTGCGTTGACGTTCTTGCGAGCAAGAAGAATAACCAGGTAGTGAGCACCGTTAAGGGACGCGCGAGCACCATAGCATGGCTCGTAAAGTTTTTCTTTAAGGCGAAGTGACTGCTCAGAGGCCTGATCATCTCGCAGATTAACAACTAAGAAGCGCCAGGGCTCCAGGCCGTAGGAGCTTGGTGCCAGACGACCAGCCTCAAGAATTGCGTCAAGGTCCTCGTCAGAGACGTTTTTGGTAGGGTCGTACTTTTTGGTTGCAAGTCTCCACTGGTAGGACGAGAGAACTTTGTTTGCAACGTGCTGTGCGGAACAGGCCATGTGAGGTCCTTTCTTGTTAGTGGTGCGGTGGCGAACTGAAGGTACGGTGAGTTGGAGGTGCGCTGCTGGACGGTGTTGAGCTGCGAAGCTGCAAAGCAGCGCTGCTGGGAGAACGCGCTACACGGAGAGCGTGCTGCTTGGACGGCGCGTTACTCAGAAACGATAAAGCGACCGGGTTGTCCCAGCTCCCACGTTCCCTTGAGGTCGGCGGCAAGCTCAAAGTGCAGCTTGGAGATACCCAGGTCGTAGTCTTGGACAAGGTGGCGCTGGTTAGGCATAGACGCGCTTACCACGCCATCTGTCAGGTCAAATACAACAGGCAGCTTGTTGATAGCGGTCGGACATGCCAAAACCGCATTAATGCCGCGGTTAAACCACTCGGGCATCTTCTCTGGCTCAGTGGGCTCGCCGTTCGCAGTCATAATCTGTGCAGGTTTCTTAGTGCGCAGGCGAATTGCGGTACGAATGCCCTCCTGCTTGAGCGGAATCTTCTCCGGAGCATATCCGATGGAGATAATAATGCCCAGCTTAAGACCGTTGTACTCGTCACGAGCCAGGGTCTTCCAGTCCATGGTCTCGGCAATCCAGCATGAGCCAATGCCCAGCTGTGTGGCGAGAAGAACGATCTTCTCGCCATAGTAACCGATGAGCTCACGGGCAATTGCGTCTTCACAATAACCTGCTACGTAGTGGTAAATGGGGCCGACAATAGACTTGTTCTTCATGTGGACAGAGGTGCCGTCCTCGAGGTGAGGACCTTCGATGGTAAGAATTGCGGGGTGATCGGGTGCAACCTCTGCCATCTGGGCATTTGCGACGTCAATAGCTTCCTGGAGCTGAGAAAGTTTCTCTTGCTCAATAGGCTTTTGGTCGTAAGCGCGCAGAGAAATGCGCAGGTCCATGGCTTCTTTTACGTCCATTGTGGTCCTTCCTGGAGCAAGGTTAAAGCAGAGAGCCAAATCGCTTAACGTAGAGACTCTTGATTATGGTGATAAGAACCATATACCCGCTCATAAGCGCCACTAACCACCCAAAGAATGACAAAGGCAGAGCAACAAGGCTCAAAGGCTGGGCAAACATGGGCAGATACGGAAGAGCGCTGACCACAATGATTCCTGCGGTTGTGAGGGCAAACAGCGAGGTAGAAGGCATGCTCTGAACAAACGGAATCTTGTTGGTTCTGAGCGCGTGGAGAACAAAGGTCTGGGTCCACATGGATTCTATGAACCAGCCTGTCTGGAAAGACAGAATAAAGAGTGCCTGAGCTGCGGTGTTTCCAGCTGCGACAAGTTCTGCCCAGGTTCCTCCAGCAAGTGCAGGGGATACCACAAAGAACATAAGCGCAAAGGTCAGTACATCAAAGATTGAACTGATAGGTCCAATCCAAAGCATAAAGTTTGTAATCGAATGAGCGTCCCAAGAGCGAGGGCTTGAAAGGAACGAATCGTCAACGTTGTCCCACGGAATCGCGATGCAGGTAACGGTATATGCCAGTCCCAACAGGAGCAGTTGGAGGGCGCTCATAGGCAAGAACGGTAGGAAGAAGCTGGCCACCAAAACGGACAGCACGTTACCAAAGTTGGAGCTTGCGGTTGCCTTGATGTACTTGATGGTGTTGCCGTAGGTTCTGCGACCCTCTTCGACACCGTGCTCAAGTACCAGCAGATCTTTCTGCAGCAAGATGATGTCTGCGGATTCTTTTGCCACGTCAACGGCAGTATCAACGGAAATTCCTACGTCGGATGAGCGCATGGCGGCAGCGTCGTTAATGCCGTCGCCCATGAAGCCGACAACGTGGTTGTTGGACCTGAGTGCAGAGACAACGCGAGCCTTTTGCATAGGGGAAAGCTTTGCAAAGAGCTGGGTCTTCTCGACACGCTCTTTGAGCTGCTCTTCGTTGAGATTCTCTACGTCGCTTCCAAGTAAGAGCTCGTCAACGTGGATGCCCACCTTCTTGCAGACGGCGGCAGCGACTCCCTCGTTGTCACCGGTGAGTACCTTGACCTGCACACCTCTCTGGTTGAGCTTGGCAATTGCCTCGCGAGCGCTCTCTTTTGGCGGATCCAAGAAGGCCAGGTAGCCAATAAGCACCATGTCGCGCTCATCATCTACGCCAAACTCGCCGACGCCACGAGGGTCGCTCTTCTGAGCAACGCCAACCACGCGCATACCCTCCTGATTGAGCTGGTAGACGCGGTCCATAACGCTCTTGCGCTGGGCGGGAGTGAGCGGCTTAATCTCGGAGTCCAGGTCAACAAAGGAGCAGGCGTTGAGAACTTCCTCGACGGCGCCCTTAGTGATCATCTGCGTTTTGTCAGTTTTAGTGTTTCTCACCACAACGCTCATGCGGCGACGCTCAAAGTCAAACGGGACCTCATCGATTTTCTCGTACTCAATGCTCAGCAGGTTGGTGGGCAGTTCGTCGTTGGAAGTCTTGATGATTGCATTGTCAATGAGGTTGCGAAGTCCCGTTTGGAAATAGCTGTTCAGATATGCGTGACGGAGCACGCGAGGATCCTCTTCACCCAGAATGTTGAGGTGGCGCTCAAGTACAACCTCATCAGCGGTGATGGTACCAGTTTTGTCGGTGCACAGGATGTCCATGGCGCCCAGGTTTTGGATTGCGGCCGGATTCTTAACAATAACGTCCTGCTTAGCCATTTGCGTTCCACCGCGAGAAAGGCAAGTGGTCACAATAACAGGCAGCATCTGAGGGGTGATGCCAACGGCAACAGAGACGCTGAAGAGCAGCGCGTCAAACCAGTCACCCTTGAGGAATCCGTTTGCAAAGAACACGATGGGGCACATGATCAGCATGAACGAGACAAGCACCTTGGAGACGGACTTGAGACCCTCATCAAAGCTGGTCTCGCCAGCAGGCTGCTGGAGCAGCTCAGACATAGTGCCCACGTAGGATTTGTTGCCGGTTGCAACTACCACTACCGTTGCGCTTCCTGACTGAACCGTAGTGCCCGCGAACAGCAGATTTGTGCACTCAGAGAGCGAGAGGGGATAGCGCGTTCCGTCCGCACGACGGCGAGCGTGTACTACACCAGCGGTTTTCTCGACAGGCTCTGATTCTCCGGTGAGCGCGGTTTCGTTGACAAAGAGGTCCTTGGCGTCCAGAACGCGGCAGTCTGCAGGAATCATGTCTCCCGAGGCAAGGCGGATGATGTCGCCAATAACTACCTGTTCAAAGGGAATCTCTTCTCCCAGAGCAGAAGCAAGCTTGGGCTCTTCAGGGGTTTCGGCCTCGTCGGCGGGGTCTTCGGCATCGTCTGCGGCTTCATCTGCGGCGTATTCATCCTCGAAGTCCACGGCGGCATTTGCAGCGTCATCCGAGTTCTGGTCGAAGCCCTGGTCAACGTGCTGGTCAGCGTCCTGGTCAACGCCCGTGTCATCAAAGTCGATGGGACGACGGATAACTCTTGTGGTTGAGGTCACCATCTTGGAGAGCGCGGCCGCTGCCGAGGCTCCCTTGGAGCTCTGGACAAAGTCGATGATGCCGGAGATAAGCACCATTGCGGTAATGATGACGACGGTTGACGGGTCCTTCTCGCCATCTGCGGCAAGGACCACGTTAGTGACGTAAGAAATGCCTGCGAGCGCAATCAAAATGAAGGTGAAGGGGCTCGCAAAGCTTTTGAGCAGGCGGATGATAAAGGGCTCTTCGGCGGCACTGGTGATAACGTTTGGGCCGTCGAGGTCGTATTTTGCCTGCGCAATGTCAATGGCAAGGCCGTCCGGGGTGGTGTGGAACTTACGACAGACGCTCTTTACCGAGTGAGTTGCGGCAAAGGTCAATGACTGTCCAAGCTCTCCCGAGGTGGTCTGAGCTGTCTTTGTTTGGGTTGTCTTTGTTTGGGTTGTGCGCTTCATGATTGCCATGTGCACCTCCGATGATTAGTGAAAACGAATGACTAACTGGTTGGTGTATGACGCAAACTGAAAGCGTTCTGTTATGTGTGGGACTTGAAACCGGACAATCCGAGCCAGTCGATCCAGGCTGGATAATCTTGAAACCTGCCACATAGATTCATATATCTACAGGATTGCTATATAAACCTGCAAATTTATATCCCTATAGGCTTGCGGTGCAGTAAAAATTAAAACTTTTGAATAAGAGGTTTCTTTATATCCGTCACACATAAATGAACAGGGTCAGCATCTGCTGTCAGACGTAAGCTGCTACTTCGACTAGGCATATAAAGCACCTCCTTATATTGGAGTTCTGCAAGGGACGTCCAGTAAAGCGGGGCATCTTGCGATGGACGGACGTCACGTCTATTCAGACATCTCTAAGAGTAGTTGGGTTGACGACTTTGGTCAACCTATTACTATATATCTTATAAATAACGTGTTTAATCTGCGTATTTATTTGCCGCGATATGGCGAGAAACCCTGTCGAGCAGTACCGCAGAGAAGAAACGACAAGCAGAACGACAAAACGCCGTACGTTGCACTCTTGCTAAGAAGGAGCATCTCATGGGCAAAGTGATTGTATTTGGAAGCCTGAACATGGATATCTCCATCGAGGCAGATAAGATGCCTCAGCAGGGCGAGACTATTGGCGGCAAAAATCTTGTCACCAGCCCAGGTGGAAAGGGTGCCAACCAAGCAGTTGCTGCAGCTCGAATGGGTGCAGATGTCCACATGATTGGTGCTGTTGGTGCTGACTCTTTTGGACAGGACCTCAAGCAGTCACTTATTGGTTACGGAGTCAATGCGGAGCAGGTAGACGAGCTGTCTGGAGTCTCCACTGGTGTTGCCGTAATCGTGCGCGTTGGCGGCGATAATCGCATCATTTTGGACCATGGCGCTAATCACGCACGCACAGTTGACGACGTAAAAGTAGTGCTCGATCGCATTGCGGAGCCAGGTGACGTGTTCTTGACGCAGTTTGAGTGCGAGTTGTCGACCACGTTTGAGCTTATCAGGTACGCGCATGAGCTGGGGCTCTATACGATGGTGAACCCATCGCCCGCGGCTACCATGACCACCGGTCTTCTCGCCAGCGTGGACGTGCTCTGCCTGAACGAGATTGAGTTTGCGGACCTGTTTGGCGAGGGCAAGATTAGCCCGCTGGCAGATCCCGAGGCCGCGGTACAGAAGGTGCTTGAAAGCGGCGTGGCAACTGCGGTGTTGACGCTGGGTTCCAAGGGTTCCATTGCCGCTGACGCACACGGCGTCTACCAGCAGGAATGCTATCGCGTTGACACCGTGGACACCACCTGCGCAGGAGATACGTTCATGGGCACACTCGCCGCGTTCCAGGCATCGGGGCAGCTAGAGGGTCACGACATCAAGCAGGCGCTCGACGTGGCCGCGAAGGCCGCGGCGCTCGCTACAACTAAGGTTGGCGCTCAGCAATCAATTCCAACGTATCAGCAGGTAGTTGAGTTTTAGGTTAAAATTACCGTGATTGTTGCTTCATAACTCGCAGTTCACACGCAGAAAACGGCTCCAACTAAGACCAAACGCAGTCTATACGCAGTTCAAACGTAACGTACTCGCAGCTCAAACGTACAAAGGAGACTTATGACAACGCTTTCAACTAAGACGCGCGTCATCATTGACACTGATCCTGGCATCGACGACGCCATTGCGCTGGGATTTGCCCTGGCCGCAAAGGCGCTGGATATCAAATTAATCACTACCGTCAGCGGAAATGTTGGCATCGAGAACGTCACCAACAATGCCCTCAAGCTGCTCAAATTCTGGAACCAGCACGTGCCTGTTGCGCGAGGTGCCGCCGAGCCGCTGCTCAGAAAACCACTGGACGCAAGCGATGTCCACGGTGCGTCTGGCATGAGAGGCTATGAGTTCGACGGTATTCAGCCGGACTGTCTTCTTGAAGAAACCGCACTTGAGGCACAGCGTCGCGTCATTATGGAGGGCGCTTCCGCTGGCGATAAAACCACGCTGGTGACGCTTGGCCCTCTGACCAACATTGCACTGCTGCTTAAAGCATATCCACAGGTCAAGGAGCATATCGAGCGCATTGTCATGATGGGCGGAGCTCTGACCCGTGGAAACCTTGGCGTCATGTCCGAGTTCAACGTGGGCGTTGATCCTGAGGCAGCAAAGATTGTCTTCGCATCCGGCGTTCACGTGGCCATGGTTGGCCTTGAGGTGGGCGATGCCGCTCGCGTGATGCCTGAGGACATCGAGAACATCCAGAACTCCGGTAAGAGTGGCGACATGCTGGTTAAGCTGCTGCTCAATTACCGCGTCCACTACCAGGAGGAGGGCTTCAGCATGTATGACCCAACGGCCGTGGCCTACCTGCTGGCACCCCAGATGTTCGAGACCAAAGACGTGTTTGTGGACGTCGAGTGCGCCGGCGCTCTAACAAGTGGTTGCACCGTTATTGACCCGGTTGGATACCTTGGCGAGAAACCCAACGCAACTGTATGCGTTGGCGTCGACCAAAAGGCATTCCGTACTTGGTTTGTTCACCAGATCCAAAAGTGCAACGTCCTCGACGGCTCTGCCCTTGCAGTTGAAGGCGTGCTGTTGGATTAAGGCAACCTCCGCAAAACTCACAAGAAAAAAGCCTCTTCTCGCCATTGAGAAGAGGTTTTGTTGTGCGTAAAAGTGCTGGTAAATGGACCTTCTCGCTAAATTCCACGCCAGATATTAGAGCTCTTTGTAGACAGGGAACCACTTGAGTGCGTCAACTGCTTCTTTTGCATTGGCAATTGGCTCGCGGTTCAGGCCCTGCTTGATTGCTTCCTCTGCAACGCCAACAGCAATACGCTCGGAGAACTCGGTAATCTTGGAGACTGGAGGAAGAATTGCAGCTCCAGGCTTTGTGGTGTCGACGATTCCACCAAGCGAGTGAGCTGCCAGAGAAATCATCTGGTCTGTGAGCAGGCGAGCCTTTGATGCAAGAACACCCAAGCCAAGGCCAGGGTAGATGAGAGCGTTGTTGGCCTGGCCAATCTGGTAGGTTACGCCGCCAAGCTCCACGTCATCGGATGGAACGCCGCAGGCTACAAGCGCGCGACCATCGGTCCAGGTCAGCAGGTCTTGGGCGGTTGCCTCCGCAAGCTTAGTTGGGTTGGATAGAGGGAAGACCATTGGACGCTCACAATGAGCTGCCATTTCGCGGATAATCTCCTCGGTGAAGGCACCGTGAACGGTAGAGGTACCAACCATGATTGTTGGGTGGACCGTCTTTACAACGGCAGCCAGGTTGGTGAGCTCATCAGCGTTTGCAAACTCAGAACGCTTACGAGCAAAAGGCTTCTGCTGTGGAGTGAGGTTGTCCATATCGTCGAAGAGCAGACCCTGGCGATCTACCAGGTAGAAGCGCTTGCGAGCCTCCTCGCGATCCATTCCCTGGTCCACAAACTCCTGCAGCACACGCTCAGCAATACCGCAACCAGCAGTCCCTGCGCCAAAGCAGAGATATACCTGGTCGACGAGTTTCTCGCCAGAAATGTTGAGGCCACCGAGGATGCCTGCGAGGGTGACGATGCCGGTGCCTTCGACATCGTCGTT
The DNA here is from genome assembly GCA_963538475.1 of uncultured Atopobiaceae bacterium. Classification (GTDB taxonomy): domain Bacteria; phylum Actinomycetota; class Coriobacteriia; order Coriobacteriales; family Atopobiaceae; genus Lancefieldella. Next base: position 8,014 of record CAUTIE010000005.1, on the reverse strand, counting down.
GAAGACAGGGTAGGTGTTCTTGTATCGGTCCAGGATTGCTGCAGCATGCGAGCGGCCGAAGTCCTCGAAGTGCAAGTAGAGGTTAGGGAAGAGCTTCTCGACGGTGGTCACAAAGTTGTCAATGAAGGCGTTGTAGCGGTCCTCGTCGACGCGCTTGTGGCGCTCGCCCAGGTACAGTGGGTCATCGAGCAACTCCTGGCGGTTGGTACCAGCATCAATAACAATAGGCATAATGCGATTAGGGTCAACACCAGCTGCGGCAGTGTAGACCATGAGCTTACCGACGGAAATCTCGACACCGTTGGTACCCCAGTCGCCGATGCCCAAAATGGCTTCTGCGTCGGTAACAACAATCAGGTCAATGTCTCTACCAGCGGCTGCGTTCTTCAGCGAGGTCTCAAGGTCCTCAGGACGATCGGCGGACAGGAAGCATGCGTACTGCGAGTCAACGTATCGCTGGGAGTACTGCTCAATGTCAGGTGCGATGGTTGGATCGTAGACGATAGGCATGAACTCTTCGACATGCTTTGAGAACAGGTTATAGAACAACGTACGGTTTTCGGAGAAAAGCCTCATCAGGTAGTGACGCTTAGTCTCGAGGTCAGGGTACTGTTGGAAGAGTACGTATGCCTGCTCTGCCTGCTCCTCAATGGTTTGGATGTTAGGAGGAAGAAGGCCTACCAGGCCATATTTCTGGCGCTCCTCCTGCGTAAAAGCGGTTCCCTTGTTCAAAAACGGATCATTCAGTAGTTCAAAACCTGTCTTCATAGCAACTCCCAAGTGCATTGTATTCCCAGGTACATTGACTGATGCGTAGCGCGTTTAAGCGTGCGGCATTAATGGCGCTCTCGTAGCTTTTCAGAAATAACAATAATCATTTCACGTTATGTTTTCTTGGGAAATTGAGGAATTTACTTCTCGGCAAAGGTAAACGGGTCAGAAATTGCGGTACAAAGCCGTACCGGGGCGGTACAAATCACAGCCAACTGCGGTTTTATTGAGCGCTCGGGGTGCAAGTGGTAAAAAATGCGTTTAGTTGGAATATACAGTGGCGACTGATTTTTATGCACGCCATTTACCTGCGGTTTTTCGTTGGACAAAAATAGTGAAATCTGGACACTTTTTGCTACCTGCACAAACGCAAGTCAATAATTTCCGTGATTGCGATTTGACTTCCAACTAAACGGATTTTTTACCCAAAAGAGGGGTCTAATTTTGGTGAGTCAAATTGTTGATACAAAACTCCGCATAAATAAGGTGGAATATGCAATTTTCTCGGGTGATTGGATGTTGCTCGGTCAATTGGATAGTGGTCGGCTCTCAAAGCGATGTTATTTCACCACAACAGCACCTTCAGGAAGCGTAATATCCGCATCAGTTGCAATTAAGAGGTTGTTACCTGGTGTTTTAGGAGTATCAGGCCACTCGGGCACGTAAGCGATATGCGTAAACTCCTGCGCAAAGACGTTTGCCACCTGAGGAAGTAGCGTAGACCCGTGACCTTCAAGCGGACAGCGAACATCGACCAGATATACCCCGCCATCTGCAAGTTTTTCTTTAACCACTTGTGCACCGGCTGGAGTTCCCAGAGGGCCAAGTGATTTTCGACCAGCAAACACTTCGTTTACCAGCACGTCAATACTGCCGGCTTTTGCGTCTTGCAACACCTTCCAGGCGTCGTCCTCGACAATACGCAGCTCACTTGAAGTCGCAGCTAGAGCCTCGTCCAGAAAGAAGTGCTTACGAGCAAGTGAAACAATCTTCGGATCAATTTCAATTGCGTCAATAGCAGCAGCCTTCATGTGCGTAGCCAGGTGTTTTGGCAGCGAGAAACCTCCGCCGCCCATAACCACAACGTGACCTTGTGGAGCCACCTGCTGGATAACCTTCGCCATCATGCGGTGATAGTGGACGCAGAGCTCAAAGCGCAGTTCAGGCGCAATGTAGCTCACGGACTGGAAGGTGCCATTAACGTTGAGCAGCCTAATGGGCGTACCGTCGGCGTCCTCGGAGTCAAAAATCATCGTGAGGCCAAATTTGGTACGCGTCACAAAAACGCCTCGAGCGCGCAGAATTAATAGAAATAGCTGGTAAATGCCAATAATGGCAAGCCCCGCTACGGTCGACCAGATAAAAAATGTCCAAAAATCATGTAAGACCATGTTAATTCCTTGTTAGTAAGGTTTCCCTCGGTTATACTAGCCGATACGGCGTTTTTTCTGAACGCTTTTACAGGAAAAGATTTTCTGGGGGTTTATATGATTTTAGGACTTGGTATTCCTGAGCTTCTGATTATTGTTTGCGTTGTTATGGTCATCTTTGGACCTAAGAACCTTCCAAAGCTCGGCAAGGCTGTCGGCGAGACCGTTAAGAGCGTTCGTGAGGGCATGGAGTCTGAGACCAAGGAAGAAGCCAAGGAGCCAGAGGCTGAGGTCGTTGAGGACGAAGAGTCCAAAAAGGCTGAGTAACCCCATCTCACACGTATAGACCGACTGACCCATCAACAGAAAGAACACGATGGACACTACTAAAGAGATTGTACTTACCCCAGAAGGCCGTCAGAAGCTTGTCGATGAACTGGCTTATCGTGAGGGCGAGAAACACGACGAGATTGTTGAGCGCATCAAAGAGGCTCGTGGTTTTGGTGACCTTTCTGAGAACTCCGAGTATGACGCTGCAAAAGAAGAGCAGTCTCACAACGAGTCCCGCATCAACGAGATTCGCCAGATTCTCTCTGTCGCAAAGGTTGTCGAGGGTGGCAGCAAGCGTAACGTCACTGTTGCAATCGGCACAACCGTCGAGCTTGCTGATGCAAAAGGCAAGACAACTAAATATGTAATTGTTGGTACTACTGAGACTAACTCCCTTGAGCACAAGATCTCTAACGAGTCCCCAGCTGGCGAGGCTCTTATTGGTCATAAGAAGGGCGACGAGGTTGAGTTCACCACGCCAAACGGCAAGGTGAAGAAGTACACCATTACCTCTATTACTCGCTAGACTGGCACAAAAGATTTTGGTCGCCCCGTGTCCGTCTGGCGCGGGGCGTTTTTACGTGGAGGATACATGTCCGAAGTAGAGAACAACGTCGCTGGTAGCTCAGCTGCTGCAGAGAACGCTGCTGCAATCGCCGCCGACGCAACCGAGGCCACCCCAGAGGCTTCCATCAACGACGAGCGCGCGCAGCGCAAGGCCCGTCGCCAGGCACTGCTTGACGCCGGCATTGACCCATACCCAATCAAATCCACCGTCACCGCTCACGTCGCTGAGCTGGAGGAGCGCTACGCTGACCTCGAGGACGGCCAGACTGGCGAGGAAGTCTATTCCGTGGCCGGTCGCGTCCGAGCCATCCGCAACCAGGGCAAGATTGCGTTTGTCGTGGTAGAGGACTATACCGGCCAGATTCAGCTCTTCTGCCGCATCAACAACCTTGACGAGAAGAACTGGGAGCTCCTGGGTCTTCTCGACCTTGGCGACATCATCGGCGCTACCGGCGCTATCATGCGTACGCGCCGCGGTCAGCTTTCCCTGGCAGTCACCTCGCTGGAGGTCCTCTCTAAGTCGTTGCGTCCTCTGCCTGAGAAGTTCCACGGCCTCACCGACCGCGAGGTCCGTTATCGTCAGCGCTACGTTGACCTCATCATGAATCCCGAGGTCCGCGACGTGTTCCGCAAGCGTTCCCAGATCATCTCCATCATCCGCCAGTTCATGGAGGCGGACGGTTACATGGAGGTTGAGACCCCTGTTCTCCAGGAGATTCTTGGCGGCGCAAACGCAAAGCCATTCATCACGCACTACAACGCTCTGAACACCGAGAACTACCTGCGCATTGCAACCGAGCTCCCTCTGAAGCGCCTACTTGTTGGCGGTCTTGAGCGCGTCTATGAGCTTGGTCGTCAGTTCAGAAACGAGGGCACCGACCTCACGCACAATCCAGAGTTCACTTCCATGGAGGCATACGCCGCCTACTCTGACCTGGCCGGCATGCGTGAGCTGTCCCAGAACCTCTTCCAGGAGATTGCCCGCAAGGCCTGTGGCTGCGAGGAGGGCCACGAGGTCATCACCTACCAGGGCACCGAGGTTGACCTTTCCGGCAACTGGCGCGTCGCATCCCTGGCAGAGATTGCGTCCGAGGTCACCGGCGAGGAGCTCTCCATTGACACCCCTGTCGAGAAACTCCGTGCAGTCCTGGACCGCTACGAGATTGAGTGGAACCCAGAGTGGCAGGCCGGCAAGCTGCTGTTTGAGATCTACGACGAGCTTGGCGAGAAGAGCATCGTAAACCCAACCTTTGTCTGCGATTATCCTGCAGAGGTTTCTCCGCTCACCAAGCGCAAGGCAGATGACCCTCGCCTGACCGACCGCTTTGAGCTCATTATCTGCGGCGCCGAGTACGCAAACGCATACTCCGAGCTCAACGACCCAGTTGACCAGGAGGAGCGCTTTGCTGCCCAGATGGAGGCCAAGCGCCAGGGTGACGAAGAGGCCATGGAGTACGATTACGACTTCATCCGCGCACTTGAGTACGGTATGCCACCAGCGGGCGGCATCGGCTACGGCATCGATCGCATGATGATGCTCTTCTGCGATCAGCCTTCTATCCGCGACGTCCTTCTCTTCCCACAGCTCAAGCCCGAGAAGCGCTAAGAGCTTGGAATTTTAGCTGCCCCGCGCAGCACACAAACGCATCAGCCCGGTATCCGCTCGTTGCAGGTACCGGGCTTTTTGTGTGCGACAGAGCTGTGGCGCTTGCGGCAGCACGGGTTTCTCGCCAGGTGTTTGTGTGGTTCGTACGGAGGAGAAAAATCCAACGCGAGTCGTATGTTTGCAGAGCCTTCTGATGGGTATAACTCAGAAATATATAGAGAGTTTTGAGAGGTTTCAGCACATGTTTGATAAATTCACTGACAGAGCGCGTAAAGTCATGAGTTTGGCTCAGGATGAGGCTCGCGGTCTTGGCCAGATGTATGTTGGTACCGAGCACCTGCTACTTGCTCTCATTAAAGAGGGGGAGGGCATTGCTGCTCAGGCTCTGGCTAAGCTGGAGGTCTCGTACGACGAGGCCCTGGCAACCGTAAAAGAGCTCACCACGGGCGCAGGAGACCCTATTCCTGGCGGCCACATTCCGTTTACTCCTCGCGCAAAACGCGTGCTTGAGGACGCGTACAGAGAAACTATGACCCACGGTCAAAGCTATATTGCAACGGAGCACCTGCTCTTGGGCATTGTGTCCGAGGGTAATGGTCGCGCTATGGATGCCCTGCGTACCATGGGTGTCTCGGGCGACGCGGTAAGAAACGCCGTTGATGAGCTTGTTGCTCAGACTCCAGATGATGCACCTGCGGGTCCTCGTATGGCAGAGCCTCGCATTGAGGGCGGCATCTTTGGCATGCCTGTAGGCGCTGGTCAGATGCGTCCTAACGCAAACGACGATGCTTCCATGCTGGAACAGTTTGGCCGCAATCTTACTAAGCTTGCCGCAGATAAAAAGCTTGACCCTGTCATTGGTCGCGACCGCGAGATTGAGCGTGTCATGCAGGTTCTTGCACGTCGCCAGAAGAATAACCCACTTATCCTGGGCGATCCTGGTGTTGGCAAGACTGCTATTGTTGAGGGCTTGGCTCAGCTTATTGCATCCGGCAACGTTCCTGACATTCTGCGCGGTAAGCAGGTTTGGACGCTTGACCTGGCAAGTCTGGTAGCAGGATCCAAGTATCGCGGTGAGTTTGAGGACCGCATGAAGAAGGTTGTTGCTGAGCTGGAGAAATCCAAGAATGACATCCTCTTCATCGACGAGATTCACACCGTCATTGGCGCTGGCTCCGCAGAAGGCTCCATCGATGCCGCATCCATCTTAAAGCCACCGCTGTCTCGTGGAGAAATCCAGGTCATCGGCGCAACTACGGCAGAAGAGTACCGTAAACATGTCGAGAAGGACGCTGCATTTGAAAGGCGTTTCCAGCCAGTCAACATCGGCGAGCCAAATACCGACGACACCATTTCTATCATCCACGGTCTTCAGGACCGCTACGAGAAGCACCATCACGTCCACTACACCGAGGCTGCTATCAAGGCTGCTGTTGCGCTTTCTAGTCGCTACATCCAGGATCGTTTCTTGCCAGACAAGGCTATTGACGTCCTCGATGAGGCTGGCGCTCGCGCACGTATCCACAAGATGAGCCTTCCACCAGAGATTGCCCAGGTAGACGCAGATCTTCTCCGCGTTCGTACCCAGAAGTCCGAGGCAGCAAGCGCTCAGGAGTTTGAGCAAGCAGCTCGTCTGCGTGATCAGGAGAAATCCCTGGTAGCAGAGAGGGACCGCTTGGAGACTGAGTGGCGTGAGCAGCTAGACAAGAACATTGTTACCGTTGACGAAGACGATATTGCAAAGGTTGTCTCTGGCATCACCGGTGTTCCTGTTTCTAACCTCACCGAGACTGAGGCTTCAAGGCTGCTTCGTACAGAAGACATTCTTCACCAGCGCGTTGTTGGTCAGGATGAGGCTGTTGTTAAGGTTGCAAAGGCAATCCGCAGAAGCCGCAGTCCTCTTAAGGATCCTAAGCGTCCTGGTGGTTCTTTCATCTTCCTTGGCCCTTCTGGCGTAGGTAAGACTGAGCTTGCAAAAGCTCTGGCAGAGTTCCTGTTTGGCTCCGAAGACGCCCTGCTTTCATACGACATGTCCGAGTACATGGAGCGTCACACCGTAGCTAAGCTGGTTGGTGCTCCTCCAGGATACGTAGGCTACGATGAAGGCGGCGAGCTCACCAAGGCTGTTCGTCGTCGTCCGTACTCTGTCCTGCTCTTTGATGAGATTGAGAAGGCACATCCAGACGTCTTCAACATCTTGCTGCAGATTCTGGACGAGGGCCGCTTGACTGATGGTCAAGGCCGTCACGTGGACTTCTCCAACACGGTTGTCATCATGACCTCCAACATTGGTGCTCGCGAGATTGCCCGCACCAACACTATGGGCTTCTCGTCAGAGGGTTCTAAGGGTCTCTCCGACAAAGAGATTACCAGCCGTGTTATGTCTGAGCTTAAGCGTGGATTCCGTCCTGAGTTCTTGAACCGCGTGGATGAGATTGTTGTCTTCAAGTCGCTCTCTACCGAGCAGCTTCGTGGCATTGTTGACCTCATGGTTCTTGATCTGCGCGATCGCCTGATTGCCAATGGAATGTCTATTGAGCTCACCGAGGCAGCAAAGGACCTGATTGCCAAAGACGGCACCGATCCTGTCTACGGTGCTCGCCCACTGCGTCGCACCATTCAGTCGATGATTGAAGATCCACTGTCTGAGGAGCTTCTCTCTGGTCAGTGGACTGCAGGCGACATTGTTGCTGTTGACGTTGACGCTGAGGGCAAGAAGCTTGTGTTCGCCAAGACCACGGGCGTTATCCCTGAGCCTCGCAAGAAAGAGACCATGGCGCAGCTTGACCAGATGGATGTCAGCATGGGTCCATCCTCGCTGCCGCAGGGTAGTGCAGGCGGCTCGTCCGACCTGATGTCCTCCGCTGAGTAAGCAAGTTCTGACCCGAGGTTTTGCCTCGGGTCTTTTTGTATCGAGCTCACACGCGCAGTTCACCTGGCGAGAAACCCGTCGAGAAACCCGTCGAGAAACCCGCCGAGAAACCCGCCGAGAAACCCGCCGAGAAACCCGTCTTATCGAAACCGTCACTACACGCGCCGGCAACAAAACCGTATACTTGAAACGTTGAAACAAATTGAAGCCATAAACGTACAAGAAATGCAAAACACAGCCTGTAAGCTGCACGTCATTGAGGGAGAGCCATGGAGCCAACGCAACTTGATCCAAATGCAACAGAAAATGAGGACCGCATTGCCACAGCTCTAAAGATGACTGCTCCTGGTACAGCGCTTCGCGTTGCACTGGACATGATTATCGCCGGTCGTCTGGGCGCTCTCATTTGTGTGGGAGATATAGAAAACGTCCTTGCTGCAGGTGGAGATGGTTTCAAACTTGATGTTTCCTTCACGGCAAACCGACTGTTTGAGCTCT
>CAUTIE010000004.1:0-53971 GCA_963538475.1 uncultured Atopobiaceae bacterium | reverse complement strand
ACGCCCGTACCTTCCTCTCGTTTGACGTTATTCGCCGTTATCTGATGCATAAAGGCTTTGAGGTCACCTTCGCTCAGAACCTGACTGATGTTGACGACAAGATTATTCAGCGCGCCATTGAGCAGGGAAGGACTGCTCAAGAGGTTTCTGAAGAGTTTTCTCAGGCGTTCATTGAGCAGATGCATCGCTTCAACATTCTGGATCCGGATATTCGTCCTCGCGCAACGCACGAGATTGAAGCCATGCTCCAGATGATTCAATCTTTGATTGAGCAGGGCCACGCTTACGCTGTTCCTTCGGGCGATGTGTACTTCTCGGTTCGTTCTGACCACAGCTATGGCGTGCTTTCTGGTCGAGATCTTGATCAGCTTCGTGCAGGTGAACGTGTTGAGGTTAATGACGAGAAACGCGACCCATTTGACTTTGCACTCTGGAAGGCTGCTAAGCCTGGTGAGCCTAGCTGGCCAAGCCCTTGGGGAGAAGGTCGTCCAGGTTGGCACAGTGAGTGCTGCGCCATGATTCATCGCTACCTGGGCACTCCCATTGACATTCACGGCGGCGGCTCTGACCTGGTATTCCCTCATCATGAGAACGAGACCGCGCAGGCATCTTGCGCCTGGCACGCTCCTCTCGCCAATTATTGGATGCACACCGGAATGCTTCGCGTTGATGGTGAGAAGATGTCCAAGTCTTTGGGCAACTTCTACACACTCAAGGAAGTTTTGGACAAGTACCCTGCAGATGCAGTAAGACTTTTGATGCTTCAGACGCACTATCGTGCACCACTTGATTTCTCGTTTGAACGTCTTGAGGGTACCGTTGGTACGCTTGAGCGCATGAAGACCTGTGTTGCAAATCTCCGCTGGGCTTTCAAGCAGTCTTCTGCTCAGCACGAACTTTCCGATGCTGATAGCACGCTTGCTGAGGCTATTAACACAGCTCAGAGCGAGTTTGACGCTCAGATGGATGATGATTTCAATACCGCAGGGGCACTCGCTGCTATCTTTGCGCTGGTAACTGCTGCAAATACCTATCTTGCAGAGGTTGGTCAGAACGTTGGCGCAAGTCCTGTTCTCCGTGCAGCAGATATGTTGTGCGAGCTCACGGGAGCTTTGGGAATTGATTTGACTCAGGCGGCTTCTACCTCTGATTTACCAGAAGAGCTTGTGGCGCTTGCCGCTCAGGTAGCAGGCTATGAGGGCTCTTCAGCTGACGAGGCTGCAGAGGCTTTGCTTGCTGCTCGTCAGGAGGCTCGTTCCCAGAAGAACTGGGCAGTTGCCGATCAAATTAGAGACGGCATTGCCGAGCTTGGACTTTTGATTGAAGATACCGCCGCTGGCGCTCGACTAAAGCGTAAGGCAGACTAACTATGGCAAGAAATCAGCGTTCTACTTCTAAAAATACACGCTCCGAGGGCGCTGCTGGTCGCGGTGGAGCCGCAGGACGTGGCGGAGCTGCAGGCCGTAGTGGCTCCACAGGTCGTGGCGGAGCAGCGGGTCGTGGCTCCAAGAAGGCTGCCGACTGGGGCGGTTATTTCGGCGCCAAGAATGGCCAGGGCTCAAAAAGCGGTCGCTCCGCACAAGGCGCACGTGCAGCTCAGGGCACCCGCGGTCAACGAGGCGCTGGTGGACAGCGAGGCGCTGGCGCTGGACGTCCCGGTAACAAGAAGTCTGCAACCGATCTTATCGAGGGTCGTCGTGCAGTAGCAGAGGCGCTGACCGTTGGTATTCCTTTGAAGAATGCGCTGGTACAGGCTGCAAATGGACAGAAAGACCAAGAGATTGAGGCGCTTGCACGTCAGCTTGAGCAGGAGGGTATTCCTGTCGAGCGTGTCGCAAAGCCCGTGCTTGACTCGCTTTCAAGTCACGGCGCTCACCAGGGCGTCATTGTCCGTACGCAGCCTTTTGCTTACGCCGACCTCTCTGAAATCATCCAGCGCGCTGGTTCAGAAAACGCTCTGGTTGTTGTCTTGGATCACGTCACTGACGAGGGAAACTTTGGTGCAATTGTTAGAAGTGCCGAGGTAGTTGGCGCAGCCGGTGTTGTTATTGCAAACGCTCGCGCCGCTCGAGTTGGCGTTGGAGCATACAAGACGTCCGCAGGAGCTGTGCTTCACCTGCCAATCGCTCAGGTTTCTAATCTGCCGCGCGCTCTTGAAGAGCTTAAAGCCGCAGGTTTTTGGACATGTGGCTCTACCGAGCACGCCACTCAGTCCGTGTGGGAGGCTCCTATGGGAGGCCGCCTTGCACTTGTCATGGGCTCTGAAGGCTCAGGAATTTCTCGCCTTATGCTCGAGAAGTGCGATTTTACGTGCAAGCTTCCTCAGTTTGGCCAGGTAGAATCTCTGAACGTTGCTCAGGCAACAACGGTCATGTGCTACGAGTGGCTCCGCAGGACTCAGGAAGCGTAAGAAGTCCAGGAAGCCCAGGAAGCGTAAGGTATGGCTCAGAAAAAATCGTTGCTTGTAGTCGATGGCTATAATGTCATGTTGGCAACTCCTCGCTATGAGGCGTTGCTGGATGAGCGTGGCTCTTCTGCGCAAGAAACCGCTGCTGAGAGAGCCTATCACCTCAACACCGATCCATTTTATCGCGCCCGTTTAGCGCTCATTTCTGACGTTGCCACGTTTGCGCAGAGTACCTACGAGGCTGTTATTGTGTTTGACGGCAAAGGAAACGTAAACGACGAGCGCCCGGAGCGCACCCACGCTGGTGTGCAGCTGGTTTTCTCCGAGACGGGGGAGTCCGCAGATAGCGTCATCGAGCGCCTGGTCACGGACGCTCGAGAGGCTGGTCGCAAGGTATTTCTGGTCACGTCGGACAGGGACATTCGCGCCACGGCCGGCTTTGGCCCCGGCGAGGTCACGCGTATTGCCAGCGCATCGCTGGTCCACGAGATTTCCCAGGCAGATAACATTGTCGAAGAGATGCGTCGCGATCAGGTCAGTACACGCATGACGCTTGAAGACCGCATTTCTCCAGAACAGCGCGAGAAACTCTGGAAGCTGCTGGGTAGATAGACGGCCAGGTCAGCGTCTTACGCACTCAACATGCCAATTTGACTGACGCGCCAATGCTTTCGACGTGCCTGGGCGCAATCAGCGCGCCTGATTTCTGCAAAGAATCTGTAAATTCTGCCTGATAACAGCAAAGAATCGGTGGATTTGCCTGATTTCATCAAAGAATCGGTGGCTCAAATACAGATTCTTTGCACTTTTCAGGCAAACTTTTTGAGACATAACCAGACGTAACTTTTTGGATTCGAACGTAGTGCTATGAGGCCCTCCATGGAGCCTGATTTTCTCGCCGAGTCTGAGCTATTTGCCGGAAAAGCGCACCAAGTCTGAGTTATTTGCCTTATTTTCTCGCCAAGTCTGAGCTGTTTTACACAGACATGATGCGGTTTTCAGGCTAGCCAGACTTGATGGGCAGCGCATTAGCACCAAGTTAGCTCCTACAAAAGGGAAGTGCTCCTACATGCTGCATCGACCAGTTTGTGGAGAAAAATTTCTCAAAAATTGTGACTAGACCAAAGCCAGAAAAGTCTATAGAATATCCTCTGCACTTGATGCCGCTATAGCTCAGCTGGTAGAGCAACTGACTTGTAATCAGTAGGTCCCGGGTTCGAAGCCTGGTGGCGGCACCACTTGGATTTTCAGCCAGGCATTGCCTGGCTTTTTTCGTGCGAATTTCAGGGCATTTGTGGCGTTTCGCGTTTGGCTCCTATAGACAACCGTAAAAGCCCGTATGCGTCTGGCAAGAAATTCGCTTGGAGTTGTGACGAGAAAATCGGTGGAGTTGTGACGAGAAACCCGCTTGAAGTTGTGGCAAAAAACCGCATGGAATCGTGTCGAGAAAATCGCTTGGAATTGTGGAAAAATTTGATAAGATACGCCCGGTTGGGTGGATTACGTTGACAAGAATTTTATTCAATCGTAATATTTTCCCGCTTACGAGGTAATTGGAAGTTCAACTAGACTTCCTGCGTGCGTTAAATCGCAAGGTACAGCGCACACAATTACTTCAAGAGTGCTTGAAAACGGTATTTGGGGATATGGCACAGCGGCAACTGCGGCGGACTGTAAATCCGCTCCCTCTGGGTTCCTTGGTTCGAGTCCAAGTATCCCCACCACGCCCGTGTAGCTCAGTAGGTAGAGCACTTCGTTGGTAACGAAGAGGTCACCGGTTCAAATCCGGTCGCGGGCTCCATTTTTCAAGCGGCATTTATGCCGGCGTAGCTCAGCTGGTTAGAGCACACGGCTCATACCCGTGACGTCACTGGTTCGAATCCAGTCGCCGGTACCAGACTCTTTACGGCGTACATGTCCTAGACATTTGCGCCGTTGAGTATAAACAGACGTTTTTTCACCACGGTCTAGCCCGAGGGTTAGTTCCAGAAGGAGGATTGGCAATGGCCAAGGAAAAGTTTGACCGCACAAAGCCACACGTAAACATCGGTACCATTGGTCACGTCGACCACGGTAAGACTACCCTTACCGCAGCAATCACCAAGGTTCTCTCTGAGACCGAGGGCTGCAAGGCAGACTATACCGCCTTCGAGAACATCGATAAGGCTCCAGAGGAGCGTCAGCGTGGTATTACCATTTCCGTTGCTCACGTTGAGTACGAGACTTGGGAGCGCCATTACGCTCACGTCGACTGCCCTGGCCACGCAGACTACATTAAGAACATGATTTCTGGTGCAGCTCAGATGGACGGCGCAATCCTCGTTATTGCTGCAACCGATGGTCCTATGGCTCAGACTCGTGAGCACATCCTTCTTGCACGTCAGGTCGGCGTTCCTTACATCGTCGTCTTCCTGAACAAGTGCGACATGGTCGACGATGACGAGCTCATCGACCTCGTCGAGATGGAGACCCGTGACCTTCTCTCCGAGTACGACTTCCCAGGTGATGACCTTCCAATCATCCGTGGTTCCGCTCTCGGCGCTCTTAACGGCGAGGAGAAGTGGGTTGAGTCCATCCGTGAGCTCATGCACACCGTTGACTCCTACATCCCAACACCAGCTCGTGACAACGAGAAGCCATTCCTGATGGCAATCGAGGACGTCATGACCATTTCTGGTCGTGGTACCGTTGCTACCGGCCGTGTTGAGCGTGGTGAGCTCAAGCTTAACGATCCAGTCGAGATCGTTGGTATTAAGCCAACTCAGAGCTCTGTTGCTACCGGCATTGAGATGTTCCGTAAGACCATGGACTTCTGCGAGGCTGGCGACAACGTTGGTATTCTTCTTCGTGGTGTTAAGCGCGAGGACATCGAGCGCGGTCAGGTTCTCTGCAAGCCTGGTACCGTTACTCCACACAAGAAGTTCACCGGTGAGGTTTACGTTCTTACTAAGGAAGAGGGCGGCCGTCACACCCCATTCTTCTCTGGTTACCGTCCACAGTTCTACTTCCGTACAACTGACGTAACCGGCGACATCTACGAGCTCACCGATGCAAACGGTGGCAAGGTAGAGATGGCTATGCCTGGTGACCACATCACCGTTGGCTGCGAGCTCATTCACCCAATCGCTCTTGAGCAGGGTCTGAAGTTCGCTATCCGCGAGGGTGGCCACACCGTCGGCGATGGCCGTGTTTCCACTGTCATCGAGTAACTTCTTTTAAAGTTGCTAACTTGCCCGGCGTGCTCTTTTGCGCGCCGGGTTTTTTGTCGAGAAAAAATATGTGAACGCCTAGAGTAATTAGAGAAAAGTATTGACATCTCTGGGTAGTGGGTGCTAACCTAAGCAACCGCGTCACATTTCGAGAATACATCTCGTGACCGTGTTCAGGAGGATCAATGCGTACACTCGTTACTCTCGCCTGCACTGAGTGCAAGCGTCGTAATTACACTACGGACAAGAATAAGTCCAACAACCCAGATCGTATGGAGTTGAAGAAGTACTGCCCATGGTGCCACAAGCACACGGTACATCGCGAGACCCGCTAGGCTAGGTGGGTTCGTTCTAGGCCAGTAGCTCCAATGGTAGAGCGGCGGTCTCCAAAACCGTTTGTTGAGGGTTCGAGTCCTTCCTGGCCTGCCAGATAACTTCACCGGCCTTCCCATAAGGGTTGGCCGGTTTGTATGTAGGTATAACACCCAAGGGAGCGTAGGATGGCAAATAAGGAGCGCAATAAGAGGAGCGCACGTAAGGCTCGCGCAGAAGAGCGCGCCCAGCGTGAGGCCCTTCAGGCTGAAGCTACTCCTGAAGCTTCTGCTAAGGCCACTAAGGCTGAGGCAAAGAAGCAGGAGAAGTCCCTTCAGCGTAACGCTAACCCTGGCTTCTTTGGCCGCCTGGGTGCTTATTTTGCAGGCGTTCGTACAGAAATGCACCGCGTTGTGTGGCCTTCAAGCTCTGAGCTTGCTGGTTTCTCTGTAGCCGTAATTGCAACAATCATTTTCTTTGGCTTGGTAACTTGGCTGGTTGATACTGGCATTGTTGCTGGTCTCGTCGCCTTTACTGGACTGAGGGGATAATCAATGGCTAAGCGCTGGTATGTAGTTCACACCTATTCAGGTTATGAGAACAAGGTAAAGACAGACCTTGAGCACCGTATTGAGACCTATGGCCTTGAGCGTGCTGTTGTTGATATTCAGATTCCTACCGAGGAAGTTACTGAGGTCAAGGACGGTGGCAAGCGCGAGACCAAAGAGTCCAAGGTTTTCCCAGGTTACGTTCTTGTTCGCATGGAGCTGGATGATAATACTTGGGCTGTTGTTCGCAACACCCCAGGCGTAACTGGTTTTGTTGGCATTGACGGCAAGCCAGTTCCTCTGCGTCGCGATGAGTTCGATAAGATCATGCGTCGCGGCGGTATGAAGACGGGTAGCCCTGTACCTAAGCGTACAGCAACCAATATTGAGGTCGGTCAGGCAATTCACGTTCTTTCTGGTCCTCTCGCTGACTTCGACGGTACTGTCTCCGAGGTCAACGCAGAGTCCGGCAAGATCAAGGTAATGCTCACCATCTTTGGTCGCGAGACTCCGGTTGAGCTCACCATGGATCAGATTTCCCTGATAGACTAGTAACTAACGGCTTATCCCGCACTTCTCGTCCCTTGTGGATTGCTTCTCGGGAGTGCGCGAGAATAGACTCACAAGAATTCAAACAGGAGGCTTAACATGCCCGCAAAGAAGGTTGTTAACTTTATTAAGCTGCAGATTCCTGCAGGCCAGGCAAACCCAGCTCCTCCAGTAGGACCAGCTCTGGGTGCTGCACAGGTCAACATTATGCAGTTCTGCCAGGCATTCAACGCTGCAACTCAGGACAAGGCTGGCGACATCATCCCAGTCGAGATTTCTGTTTACGAGGATCGTTCCTTTGACTTCGTAACCAAGACTCCTCCAGCAGCTCAGCTCATCAAGAAGGAGCTTCACCTCAAGGGTGGTTCCGGTGTTCCTCAGCGCGATAAGGTTGGCCAGCTCTCCCAGGAGCAGCTCACCAAGATCGCTGAGATCAAGATGCCTGACCTCAACGCAAACGACATTGAGGCTGCAAAGAAGATCGTCGCTGGTACCGCTCGTTCCATGGGTGTAACCATCGCCGAGTAGTGTTTACTCCCGTCAGCCATTTGCGTGGCTGACGGTTGTTTTTGTCAGAGCATCCGACGTTAGTGCACGTAGTTGGGTTTCTCGCCAAGAGGGCGTAACTACGAGCGGAAGATGCAGGAGTGGGAGGGCAGACGCCCGCTAACCACAGGAGGTACATAATGCCTAAGCACGGAAAGAACTACAAGAATGCAGTTGCCAAGGTAGACGGTGCAAACCTCTACAGCCCAAAAGAGGCAGTAACCCTTTCTAAGGAGCTTGCAACTGCTAAGTTTGACGAGACCATTGAGGTAGCAATTCGCCTTGGTGTCGATACTCGTAAGGCTGACCAGAACGTTCGCGGTTCCATCTCTCTGCCTCACGGCACTGGTAAGTCCGTTCGCGTTGCAGTCTTCGCAGAGGGCGAGAAGGCCCGCGAGGCTGAGGCAGCTGGCGCTGACATCGTCGGTGGCGACGAGCTCATCGCAGAGGTCGAGAAGGGCATGCTTGACTTTGACGCAGCAATCGCAACCCCTCAGATGATGGGTAAGGTTGGCCGTCTTGGTCGTGTTCTTGGTCCTCGTGGCCTTATGCCTAACCCTAAGCTCGGCACCGTTACCATGGATGTTGCAAAGATGGTTAACGAGCTCAAGGCTGGTCGTGTTGAGTATCGTGCAGACCGTTTTGGTATCTGCCACGTTGCAATCGGCAAGGCTTCTTTTGAGGTCCAGCAGCTTGTTGAGAACTATGGCGCACTTCTCTCTGAGATCATCCGCGTCAAGCCATCCAGCGCTAAGGGTAAGTACGTCAAGACCGTTGCTATTTCCTCTACTATGGGCCCTGGCATCAAGGTTGATCCAACCAAGGTTCGTAACCTCATGGAGGACTAAGCTTCACGCTTAGAAGTACCTAGTACGTTTGATCCGGTATCTGCTTGCAGGTACCGGATTTTTCTTGAAGCGTGCATGCGGCTTGAAGCGCCTGGTCGGCATAGGCGGTCTGCAACTATGGTGCGATTGTGCCGCGTTTGAGTTGGGGCCGCAGCTCGACCGTCTTTCTCGTCAAATTTTTGTGAAGAGAAAGAAATTGTGCACTCAACCTTGACTTGGATAGTTTTTTGCTGCACAATATCCAACGCAAGACAGACGTCTTGTAGTTGCACGTTCGCTGCCAAAGACAGCCGGCGCCTTGAATCCAAGGCTTAATGGGAATTCCCGCCTGCCGAGGTGGTCTTGAGATTAGTACATCCAGACCCCGCTTTGGTTGCCAAAGTGGGGTCTTTTCATGTGAGGGCCGCACCTGTTGGCGCTCGTGCCTGAGACATGATAAAGGAGGTGTACTACATGCCAGCTCAGTCTAAACGTGATTTGCTCGAGAAGGTTTCCGCTTCTCTCGACAACTCCAAGGGCCTGTTTGTTATCGACTATCGTGGTCTCTCCGTAAAGGAGACTCAGGAGCTTCGCCGCGCACTTACCGCAGCAGGCGCTCACATGAAGGTCTATAAGAACAACATCGTCAAGATTGCTCTTAAGAACGCTGGTATGCCAGAGATTGACGAGATGCTCGCCGGTACCTGCGCATACGTTTTCTATGAGAATGATCCTGTCGAGGCCGCTAAGGTCATCAAGGATCAGGCCAAGAAGCTCAAGAAACTTGAGTTCATTGGTGGTATCGCTGATGGTCAGGCACTTACTGCTGACGAGGCAAAGGCTTACGCAGATCTTCCTTCTCGCGAGGAGCTCATTGCAAAGCTTGTCTTCGTTGTTGCAAGCCCACTTACCGGTATTGCACAGGTTTGCGCTGGTCCAGCTCGTGGACTCGCAACCGCTCTTTCTGCAGTCGCAGATCAGAAAAACGCTGCATAAGCAACGTTTTGTTGTACCCGCGCATTGGCGCAAACCGCGTGAGAGTGTAGACGCACTTAAACGCACACATACAAGCCGGGCTTTTGCCCAGATGCAGTACAAAGGCTGCATCGTTTAAAAAGGAGAATTGACATGGCTGTCACTAAAGATGAGATCATTGAGGCCCTTAAAGAGATGCCAGCACTCGAGCTTTCTGAGCTCGTTCACGAGCTTGAGGACGTCTTCGGCGTTTCCGCTGCTGCTCCTGTAGCTGTCGCTGCTGCCCCTGCAGCTGGTGGCGCTGCTGAGGAGGCAGAGGAGAAGACCAACTTTGACGTTGTCCTCGAGGGCTTCGGCGACAACAAGATCGGCGTCATCAAGGTTGTCCGTGCTCTTACCAACCTTGGCCTCAAGGAGGCAAAGGAGGTCGTCGAGGGTGCTCCTAAGGCTGTCCTCGAGGGCGCTAAGAAGGAGGACGCTGAGGCTGCTAAGGCTCAGCTCGAGGAGGCTGGCGCTACCGTCACCCTTAAGTAAGTCCATCCTACATAGCTTACTGGAGAGGTCAGACTTCGGTCTGGCCTCTTTTTTGTTTGCCTGGCGAGAAACCCGGTGTGCTTGGAGTGCATGGAGCTTGGATGCGTTTGCTGCAGCCTGAAAAGTGCATCAAGTCTGAGCGCTTTAGCTGCAGCCTGAAAAGTGCATCAGCTTGGGCGCTTTTGTTGCAGCCTGAAAAGCGCGCCACGTCTGAGCTGTTTGCCGGAAAAGTTTGACATGTCTGAGTGATTTTGCCGGTTTTTCTCGCCATGTCTGAGTACTTTTACTCAGACTTAGTGTGCATTTCAGGCTCATAAATCCGGCGTGGTTGTCCATGAATTTAGGGTGGTATGCCCTAGTTTTTCTCGCGCCTGATTTCTTCAAAGAATCTGTAAATTTTGCCTAAAAAGGTAAAAGAATCTGTGGATTTGCCTGATTTTGCAAAAGAATCGGTGGACCAAATACAGATTCTTTGCACTTTTCAGGCACGCCCAGCAAAAAGCCGGCGCACCTGGCGAGAAACCCGCGCGCTTGCAGCCACGCTCGCACTCGCGCCTGGCGAGAAACCCGTGTGCTCGCAGCTGCGCTCGTACCCGCACCCGGCGAGAAACCCGCGCGCTTGGCGCATCGTGTGGAGCATGGCAGCAGGGGAGAGCCGCTCGCCGAAAGCAATTTCTGCCTTCGTGAACCTTCTCCACAAAATCTTCACATATAGAAAAGACGAGTTAGTCAAGGATTTACCTGCAACATAACGTTTGTGCAGTTGAAAAACATAAACGCGATAATATAGTCAAAACGTCTTAAAAAATCAAGTGTTTTTCTGTTGACGCGCATTAAAATCTTGACTAAATTACTAGGTTGCGACAATTGCCACCTTCCACCCTTTTGAAGGAGGACAACCTGGTGTCTACCGCTAAAAAGACTTCCCTCACCACGCCTCAGGCGCATACTGGACGCAGGACGTTCAGTAAGATTCCCGCAGCTATGGAGCTGCCAAATCTGATTTCTGTACAGAAGGAATCATTTGAGCGCTTTATGGGAGAGGGCCTTGCAGAGTCCTTCGCTGAGTTCTCGCCAATTGAGAACAGCGCTGGAACCATGCAGGTCACCTTTGGTGACCATCAGTTCGGCGACCCTGCCAATTCAATGGCTGAGTGTCGTGCAAAAGACATTTCATATCAAGCACCTCTTTTTGTTGACGTCCGTTTTGTCAACAAAGAGACTGGTGAGATGAAGGAGCAGCTTGTCTTCATGGGTGATTTCCCACTGATGACCGAGCGCGGTACCTTCATCATCAACGGTTCTGAGCGTGTTGTGGTTTCACAGCTCGTCCGTTCACCTGGCGTGTACTTCTCGTCAGAGATGGACAACGGTGTTCTGGTCCACAAGTCTCAGTTCATTCCTGCACGTGGTGCATGGCTCGAGTTTGAGGTTGATAAGCGCGGCCACCTGGTCGTCTCCATTGACCGCAAGCGTCGCCAGAGCGCTACCGTCTTCCTCCGTGCACTTGGCATTGCTGTTACCGACGACGAGATTCTCTCGCTCCTTGGTGATTCCGATGTTGTTCGCAACACACTTGAGCGTGACGTTGCAACCACACGTGAGGATGCTCTTATCGAGATTTATCGTCGTCAGCGTCCAGGCGAGCCACCAACTGTTGACTCTGCCCGTTCTCTGCTTGACGGCCTCTTCTTCAACGAGCAACGCTATGACCTTGCTCGCGTTGGTCGTTACAAGATCAACAAGAAGCTTGAGGAAGAGATTCCTGCAGACGTTCGTGTCCTTACCAAAGAGGACATTGTCGCAGCTCTTCAGTACCTTCTTGCAGTGCATGCAGGTGATGAGTCTAAGCACCTTGATGACATTGACCACTTTGGCAACCGCCGCGTCCGTACCGTAGGCGAGCTGGTCCAGAACCAGTTCCGCATTGGTATGAGCCGCATGGAGCGCGTTGTTCGTGAGCGTATGGCATCTCAGGACGCAGACGACATCACTCCACAGTCTCTGATCAACATCCGTCCAATTGTTGCTGCAATCAAGGAGTTCTTCGGTTCTTCTCAGCTTTCGCAGTTCATGGACCAGGCAAACCCACTTGCTGGTTTGACTCACAAGCGTCGTCTTTCTGCTTTGGGACCTGGTGGTCTTGCAGGACACAAGTCCGGCTCCAGCCGTCGTACCAACGTTCCTACCGCAGTCCGCGACGTTCATAACTCACACTACTCCCGTATGTGCCCAATCGAGACTCCTGAGGGACCAAACATTGGTCTTATCGGCTCCTTGGCACTGTATGCTCACGTAAATGAGTACGGCTTTATCGAGGCTCCTTATCGTAAGGTCACAGGCGGTGTTGTCTCTGACGACATTGTCTGGATGACTGCAGACGAGGAGGAGAATCACATTATTGCTCCTGCTAACACCCCAATTGACCCTAAGTCTAAGAAGTTTGTTGAGGTTGACGCAGACGGCAAGATTGTTGATGCAGACCGCGTTATCGCACGTACCCGCGACTTCGACGGTTCCTTCGGTGCACCTGCACAGGTTCCTGTTGAGGACGTTGACTACATGGACGTTTCTCCACGTCAGCTTCTCTCCGTCGCAGCTAACCTCATTCCATTCCTTGAGCACGACGACGCAAAGCGTACCCTCATGGGTGCAAACATGCAGCGTCAGGCAGTGCCTCTGATCCAGTCCCACGCTCCATTTGTTGGAACTGGTATGGAGGGTCGCGCAGCTCAGGACTCTGGTGAGCTTATTTGTGCAGAGTTTGCCGGCGAGGTCACCGAGGTAGACGCAGCTCACGTTGTCATCTACTCCGATGAGCACGGTTCTCAGCGCTACGATCTTCCTAAGTACGAGCGCTCTAACCAGTCAACTTGCATCAACCACCGTCCAATTGTCACAGTTGGACAGAAGGTCGAGAAGGGCCAACCAATCGCAGACGGTCCATCTGTTGACCACTCTGAACTGGCACTTGGTGCAAACCTTACCGTTGCTTACATGCCATGGGAAGGCTACAACTACGAGGACGGTATTATCGTCTCCGAGCGTGTTGTTCAGGAAGACCTCCTGACCTCCGTTAACATTTCCCGCCACGAGATTGATGCTCGTGACACCAAGCTTGGTGCTGAGGAGATTACCCGCGAGATTCCAAACCTTGGTGAGGACATGCTCGCAAACCTCGACGATGACGGTATCATCCGCATCGGCGCTGAGGTTGGCCCTGGCGATATTCTGGTTGGTAAGGTCACTCCTAAGGGTGAGACTGCTCTGACCGCAGAAGAGCGCCTGCTTCGCGCAATCTTCGGTGCTAAGGCACACGATGTTCGTGATACTTCCCTCAAGATGCCACACGGCTCCTATGGCCGCGTTGTTGACGTTGTCCGCTTCAGCCGTGAGGCTGGAGACGACCTGCCTCCAGGAGTAAACGACCTGGTCCGTGTCTTTGTTGCTCAGCGCAGAAAGATTCAGCAGGGCGATAAGATCGCTGGTCGTCACGGTAACAAGGGTGTTATTTGTAAGGTTCTCCCAGTTGAGGACATGCCTTACATGGCAGATGGTACCCCAGTAGACGTTATTCTCGACCCACTGGGCGTTCCTTCCCGTATGAACGTTGGTCAGCTGCTTGAGTGCCACCTTGGCTGGGGTGCTGCACATGGTTGGGATGACGATGACGCAGATTCCAAGCGTTACGTTGAGGGCCCAATTCCTGTTGCAACACCACTCTTTGACGGTGCTACTGATGAGTCCGTTGCAGAGATTGTTCGCCGCACCAACATCAACATGATCAACAAGGCTCTCAAGGAGTACGGCGAGAACATGCGTGAGGAGTTTGTTCCACAGCTCAACGAGCGTGGTAAGACTACCCTCTACGATGGCCGTACCGGTGAGGCTTTCAAGAGCCCAATTACCGTTGGTGTTTCTTACATCTTGAAGCTCGGCCACATGGTTGACGATAAGATCCACGCACGTTCAACTGGTCCTTACTCTCTTGTTACCCAGCAGCCTCTGGGTGGTAAGGCACAGTTCGGCGGTCAGCGCTTTGGTGAGATGGAGGTTTGGGCACTGTATGCATACGGTGCCGCTAACGTCCTCCAGGAGATCCTCACCGTTAAGTCTGACGATACCAACGGCCGTGTTAAGACCTATGAGTCCATTGTTAAGGGCGAGAACATTCCTACTGCAGGAATTCCTGAGTCCTTCAAGGTTCTGGTCAAAGAGATTCGCTCCCTGGCACTTGACATTGAGCCAATCTCCTATCGTAAGCGTGCAAATACCGCAAAGGTCACAGATCCTGAGGAGAAGAACGCTGTTGAGATCCTCAACGACCTTGGCTTCACTGAGGTAACCGCTTCCGACCTGTCCCAAGACGCTGAGGGTGCATCCGCACTTGTAGGCGACGCGACCACCGATAAGGAGTAGCGACTGTGGCAGATTTCGATTCCACTGAATTTGACGCTATTAAAATTTCTCTAGCGTCTGCTGATGATATCCGCGGTTGGTCCTATGGCGAGGTAAAGAAGCCTGAGACCATCAACTACCGTACCCTTAAGCCAGAAAAGGACGGCCTTTTCTGCGAGAAGATCTTTGGACCTGTAAGGGACTGGGAGTGCGCCTGCGGTAAGTACAAAGGCATTCGCTTCAAGGGCATTACCTGCGAGCGCTGCGGTGTTGAAGTAACCACCGCAAAGGTTCGTCGTGACCGCATGGGCCACATCGAGCTTGCTGCTCCTGTAAGCCACATCTGGTACTTCAAGAGCCCAACCAGCTTCCCTCTGGCACGTCTTCTTGACATCAAGAGCAAGGACCTCGAGAAAGTCCTCTACTTTGCATCTTACGTAATCACCAGTGTTGACACTGAGGCACGTGAGGCTGACGTAGACGATCTTCGTGAGGAGCTTGCAGCAGATATCGAAGAGCTCGACGCAGAGCGCGACGATCAGATTGCACGTCTTCGCGAGCAGGGCCAGCCACAGGATGACGAGTTTGGCGATTTTGAGCCTCTTTCTGAGGACGAGATTCGTGCAGGCGTCGCTGATCTTGAGGAAGAGTACGAGGAAGAGAAGACCCTTCGTCGTGAGGCTTTCGAGAAGTTCATGCAGCTTGAGACCAGAGAGCTCATCTCCGATGAGGGTCTGTTCTCCGAGCTTAAGCGCTACTATGGCATCTACTTCAAGGGTGGCATGGGTGCTGAGGCAGTCCGCGACCTTCTTTCCAACATTGACCTTGAGAAAGAGGCCAAGGAGCTCCGCGCTATTATCGCCAATGAGGATGCTCAGAAGCAGAAGCGCGAGAAGGCCATTAAGCGCCTTGAGATTGTTGACGCCTTCCTTAAGGGTGGCAACGATCCAGCTAACATGATTCTTGACGTTGTACCAGTTATTCCACCTGATCTTCGTCCAATGGTTCAGCTTGATGGTGGTCGTTTTGCAGCTTCCGACTTAAACGATTTGTATCGTCGTGTTATTAACCGTAACAATCGTCTTAAGCGCCTGCTTGACCTTGACGCACCTTCCATCATTGTTAACAACGAGAAGCGCATGCTTCAGGAGTCCGTTGACGCTCTGTTTGACAACGGTCGCCGTGGCCGTCCTGTTACCGGCCGTGGTGGACGTCCTCTGAAGTCTCTTGCTGAGGCCCTTAAGGGTAAGCAGGGTCGCTTCCGTCAGAACCTTCTGGGTAAGCGCGTTGACTACTCTGGCCGTTCCGTCATTGTTGTTGACCCACACCTGAAGCTGCACCAGTGCGGTCTTCCATCCGCTATGGCACTTGAGCTCTTCAAGCCATTTGTCATGCGTCGTTTGGTTGAGCTCCGCAAGGTTGAAAACATTAAGGGCGCAAAGCGCGCTATCGACCGTGGTACCCCAGTTGTTTGGGACGTTCTGGATGAGGTCATTCAGGACCGCCTCGTTCTTCTCAACCGCGCACCTACCCTTCACCGTCTGTCAATTCAGGCATTTGAGCCAGTTCTTATCGAGGGTAAGGCAATCCACCTGCACCCACTGGTCTGCGCACCATTCAACGCAGACTTCGACGGTGACCAGATGTCTGTCCACGTGCCGCTTTCTACTCAGGCACAGACAGAGGCTCGCATTCTGATGCTCTCCAGCAACAACCTCAGAAGCCCTGCTTCTGGTAAGGTTCTGACCGTTCCTTCTCAGGATATGGTCTTTGGTGTCTACTACCTCACTTCCGAGAAGACCGGTGAAGACGCTAAGACTCTTACCTTCGCAAGCTTTGAGGATGCTCTTCTGGCTATTGAGGCCAACCGTGACCTTGATATCCAGGCAAAGGTTGTTGTCCGCGTAAGCTCCAAGGATGCAAATGTTGCTGATAGCGATCGCGCTATCTTCCGCGTTATGACTGGCCGCGGTCAGTATGAGGACCTGGACGTTACTGAGGGTACCAAGCGTTTTGAGACCACTGTTGGTCGCATTATCTTCAACCGTCAGTGCCTGCCAGAGGATTACCCATACATCAACTACAAGATGGTTAAGTCCGACATTGGTGTTCTGGTCAACGATTGCTGCGACCGTTACCCAATGGCTGATGTTGAGCCAATTCTGGACAACATCAAGAAGACTGGTTTCCACTACGCAACTCTTGCTGGTCTGACTGTTTCCGTTTGGGATGCTGTCATTCCTCCACACAAGCCACAGCTGCTTCAGGAGGCACAGGACCGCGTTGACCAGATCAACGAGTACTACGAGGACGGCTTCCTTTCCGAGCGAGAGCGTCACGTTGAGGTTGTTAACGCATGGACCGAGTGCACCGATCTTCTCGGCTCTGAGATGCTTGCAGGCTTTGCAGAGGACAACCCAATTTACATGATGGCTGACTCTGGAGCTCGTGGTTCTAAGACACAGCTTCGCCAGCTTGCTGGTATGCGAGGCTTGATGGCGGATATGTCCGGTGAGACCATCGACCTTCCAATTAAGGCAAACTTCCGCGAGGGTCTTGAGCCTCTTGAGTACTTCATTTCTACCTACGGCGCTCGTAAGGGCCTGGTAGATACCGCATCCCACACCTCCGACTCTGGTTACCTGACTCGTCGTCTTGTCGACGTTGCGCAGGACGTCATTGTTCGCGAGGAGGACTGCGGCACTGATGAGGCAGTTACCTATCCTCTGATTAAGCCTGGTCAGACTTCTGTTGATACTGACCTGATTGGCCGCTGCACCCTTGAGGATGTCTGCGATCCAAACACTGGCGAGGTTCTTATCCCTGCCGGTGGCTATGTTGAGTCCAAGCAGGATCTTGAGCGTCTTGTTGAGCACGGCCTTGCTAAGGTTCAGCTCCGCGCGCTTCTGACCTGTAAGTCTAAGTACGGCGTCTGCCAGAAGTGCTACGGTTGGGATCTTTCCACCCGTCGTCCTGTCAATATTGGTACTGCAGTTGGTATTATCGCAGCTCAGTCCATTGGTGAGCCTGGTACTCAGCTGACCATGCGTACCATTCACTCCGGTGGTGTTGCAGGCGCAGACGATATTACGCAGGGTCTTCCTACCGTTGCTCGTATGTTCGACGTCGTCGGCAACGTCAACGAGAAGATCCTTGGCCGCGAGGCTGATCTGGCTCCCGTTTCTGGTGTTCTTCACATCACCCCAGAGACCACCGAGTACCTGCTGCGTATTGTTGATGCAGACGATGCTTCCCGTGTTATCGAGGAGTGGCGTGTACCTGCATCCGTCCGCTTTATGCCTGGCATTGAGGATGGCGTTGTTGTCCGTGCTGGTGATCAGATTACCCGCGGCTTCGTCAACTTCCGTATGCTCCGTCGACTCACTGACATTGAGTCCACCATGCACACCTTCGTTGAGTCCGTTAAGGACGTCTATACCTCTCAGGGTGTAGAGCTCAACGATAAGCACATCGAGGTTATCGCACGTCAGATGCTTCGTCGTGTTCAAGTCACCAACCCAGGTGACTCTTCGTACCTGCTTGGTCAGTACGTGGACCGCTATGTCTTTGCAGAGACTGTCCAGAACATTGCCCTTGCTGGTGGTACTCCACCAGAGGCAGAGCCAGCAATCCTTGGTACTCTGAAGGTTGCAAGCTCTATCGATTCTTGGCTCTCCAGTGCATCGTTCATCCGTACTGCAGGCGTTCTTACCTCTGCAGCTATCGAGGGCGACGTTGACCACCTGCTTGACCTCAAGTCCAACGTTATTGTTGGTAAGCAGATTCCTGCAGGTACTGGTCTCTCCGCATACAACGATGTTGAGCTTACCTACCATGGCACCAAGATTGATGGCCCAACCTCTTCTCTTGCTAAGTCTCTTCCAGACTGGGCACCAGCAGAGCTTAAGGATATCGAGGAGCAGCTTCCTAAGCAGCTTGACTGGGTCAACGAGGATTACAACGGTGGCGTTTATTCCAAGAATGGCCGCACGCTTTCAAGCGAGGACGCAAAGCTGTATCTCTTCGATGATCTTGGCGTGTCACAGCGTTGGACTAACAAGTTCAGCGAGGTTGGCATTGAGACCGTAGGCGATCTTATCGGTAAGACCGAGGAAGACCTGCTTCGCATCGATGGTATTGGTGCAAAGGCAATCGAGGAGCTCCGCGATGGCCTTGAGGCTCGTAACCTCCTCTACATCCTTGAGCCAGAAGAGGATGAGGCAGATTCTGAGGATCTTTCTCAGCTGCTCAACATGGTCTTCTCGCCAGAAGGCGATGGCGGCTTGATGCTGGGCTCTGCAGCTCCATCCACGCACTCTGATTACACCGAGACACTCATCGGTTCTTCTTCCGACGAGGTTAGCCCTGATGTAATTAACGAGGACCTTGGTTCTCTGGATGACCTTCTCAATCAGGTTGTCCGCATGGACGCTGAGGCAGACGGCGAAGACGAGTAAGTAATCTCGCCTGATACATCAAACTTTTTCGGAGATTGACTCCGATACAGAAGAGGACTTCAGCCGTTAGCTGGAGTCCTCTTTTAGTTACGCTTACAGAAGCGAGTAACGGTATATACTAATCTTTTATGAATTACGTTTGGTAAGCCATTTATTTTGCGGCTCTTAAAGGATAGGAATAGCAAATGGATAGTCACTCCCACGATTCTGAACAGTGCGAGCACACTCATTCTACATGCGATTATGTTTCTGATCAGAAGCTGAATGAATACCTGGTAAACGATGACATCATCTACGATGCAACCCAGATTTTTGATGCACTGTCTGATTTCACTCGATTCCAGATTTTGGGTGCTCTAGTAAATGGCGAGAAAAGCGTAACAGAGCTGCAAGAAATGCTTTCGGTATCTCAGTCAGCAACCTCTCACCAGTTGCGTCTTTTGCGCGACCGCGGTCTTGTCAATGCAAAAAGAGATGGCAGAAAAGTTATCTATTCACTTGCAGATGAGCACGTCACAACGCTAATCCGCGTTGGCCTTGCACACGCCGCACACCTGTTGGGTCATTAACATACGTATCGGAATTGTGGAGAGAACTTATGGGTGAGTATCGCATCATTGAAGTTAAGCAGAGTGTTTTTGCAGCTAACGAGAAAAGCGCCGATCAACTAAGAGAAGAAATGAAGAAAAAGGGAACTCTGCTGGTAAACCTTATGTCTTCTCCAGGTTCTGGCAAAACTACCACCCTTAAAAAGACCATTGCTGCCCTGAAAGATAAGGTTTCCATTGCTGTTATGGAAGCTGATATTGATTCAGATGTTGATGCTGCTGCTATTTCAGAAACGGGCGTGAAAGCCATTCAGCTGCATACTGGCGGCATGTGTCACCTCGATGCGCATATGTGCGCTCAGGGTCTTGAAGGTCTCAATGCAGGTGATGTGGACCTTATCTTTTTAGAGAACGTTGGGAACTTGGTATGTCCGGCAGAGTTTGACACCGGTGCCGGCGTAAACGTCACTATTCTTTCTGTTCCCGAAGGCGACGATAAGCCGTTGAAATACCCTTTGATGTATCAGGTCTGTGATGTGGTGCTTGTTAACAAAATAGACGTAGCACCGTATTTTGATTTTGACCTGGAAAAACTCAAGGAAAATGTGGCCCTTAGAAATCCAAAGGCGGTTGTTATTCCTTTCTCTGCCAAAACTGGGGAAGGATTAGACGCTTGGACTGAATGGCTTTCTCGCAAAGTTGCTGAGTGGAAAAGCAGTCAGTAACCAATGGCTAGCGCTTAAAGAATGTCTTATGCCTGATAGGAGAGGTCATGGCAGAGGAAGTACCAGCACGTAAGACTCCAAAAGGTCAAAATGCCATGCGCGGCAGTCTTACTGATGAAGAAATTGCACGCAGAAATGTATTGCCAACTACTAACCCTGCTGGCGGTCCTACTCGCATACTCGCTCAAAATCACATTACTGAAAATGACGAGGTAGTTCATTACAAAACTGTAGATCCAAATGAGCCTGGACCAGCTTCTTCTGAGCAATTTAAGCCTCTTGTAAGAGATGAAGTTCAAAAAATTACGAGTCGCCTTGGTCACAAAATTGTAAAAGATGACCCAGAATATTGGGGCATAGCAGCAATTATGACTGAGGAAGAAGCTGCGGTAACCAAATACATGAAGGTTCGCCAGCCAGTTACCTTAGAGGAGCTTTGCAAGCGTACTGGAAAAACTGCGGGGGAGCTTCAGCCTATCCTAGACACCCTGTCTGTAAAGGGCATGATTGAGTACAACTGGGAAAACAAGAGCAAGCAAAAGCAGTATGTTCTTCCTATGTTTGTTCCTGGCTCCGCAGAGTTTACCGTGATGAACGAGCGTCAACTCGAAGAACATCCCGAGATGGGTTCTTTGTTTGAGCGTATGACCTATCTACCGCTCAAAAATGTCACCAAGTTAGTTCCTGAAGGCGGCGCGGGCGTTGGTATGCATGTCATTCCTGTTGAACGATCCATTGAGCAGGTAAATCACACAGTTACTGTCGAGCATATTTCGCATTGGCTCAAGAAATACGATAGATATGCTGCAACTCCCTGTTCTTGTCGTCTTGCTGAGCGAGTTCGTGGCGACGGCTGTGCTGACGATCCAGAAGATTGGTGTCTTGCCATTGGAGATATGGCTGATTACTGCGTAGAAACAGGAAAAGGCCACTACATTACCTACGATGAGGTTATCGATATCTGTACAAAGGCCGAGAAAAACGGTTTTGTTCATCAGATTACCAACATTGACGGTGAAGATAAGATTTTTGCTATTTGCAACTGCAACGTAAATGTTTGCTATGCACTCAGAACTTCTCAGCTGTTTAATACGCCTAATTTGTCTCGTTCCGCTTTTGTGGCTCACGTTGATGAAGAAAAATGTGTTGCTTGCGGTGGGTGCGTAGAGGTTTGTCCAGCTGGAGCCCCTCAATTAGGTCAGAAACTTCCTACTAGGAAGGGCAAAATTTCCTACCCAACGCAGGATCTTCCAGATGATAAGTTCTGGGGAGAGTCTGACTGGGATTGGAATTATAAAAATAACAACCGTATTGAGTGCCACGATACTGGTACAGCTCCTTGTAAGGTTGCCTGCCCAGCGCATATTTCTGTTCAGGGTTATCTGCGTATGGCTGCTGAAGGTCGCTATCGAGATGCGCTTGAGCTCATCAAAAAAGAAAATCCATTCCCTGCTGTTTGTGGTCGCGTTTGCAATAAACGTTGCGAGGCAGCGTGTACGCGAGGAACTATTGACCAGGCAGTAGCCATTGATGACGTTAAGAAATTCATTGCTCAAAAAGATCTAGAGGCAGAACATCGCTTTATTCCAGAGCCAGTTATTCCATCAAATAGAGGCCGATTCAACCAGAAAATCGCCATTATTGGTGCAGGTCCAGCCGGCCTATCCTGTGCATATTACCTGGCAGAACGTGGTTACAATCCCGTTGTTTTTGAAAAGAACCTCCTTCCTGGTGGAATGATGGTATATGGCATCCCTTCTTACAAGCTCGAGAAAAACGTTGTTGCCGCAGAGATTGACGTTCTTAAAGAAATGGGCGTTAAGATTTGCTGTGGTGTTGAGGTAGGAAAAGACATAACCCTTGATGAGCTACGTGCTCAAGGCTTTATTGGTTTTTATGTTGCCATTGGTTGCCAGGGCGGTAGAAAGGCCAATATTGCTGGAGAAGACGCTGACGGCGTTATTTCTGCTGTTGATTTCTTACATTTTGTAACCGAGTATCCTCTGCATGAAGTACATGGTAAGACAGTGGTTATTGGCGGCGGTAATGTTGCCATTGATGCGGCTCGAGTCTCTGCTCGTTGTGGATCAGAGTCAGTTACTATGGTGTGCCTAGAGCAGCCAGAAGAGATGCCTGCACTACCAGAAGAAATCACAGAAGCGCAGGAAGATGGTGTGTCAATCAAGAATGGTTGGGGGCCTGCTTTTATTGCCACAGATGAGCAAGGACACGTCTGCGGCGTGATGTTTAAGCGTTGTACCCGTGTTTTCGACAATGACAAGCGTTTCTCGCCTTGTTTTGATGACGAGCAAACAATGTATCTTGAGGCAGATGCAGTGGTCTTGTCTATTGGACAAACCGTTGAGTGGGGAAGTCTTTTGGAGGGAGAGGCGGTTGAGCTTACGCGAGGCAATCTTGTGTGCGCTGATTCCCAGACGTATCAGACTGCTCAGCCCGATGTCTTTGTGGGTGGAGACGTGTACACGGGTCCTCGCTTTGTTATCGATGCTATTGCTGCAGGTCATGAAGCTGCTGTTTCATTACATCGTTTTGTGCAGAAAGGCTCTTCTTTGACTATTGGCCGTAACCAGCGCCATTATGTTGAGCTTGATAAATCTGACGCAGCAGTTGAGTCT
Organism: uncultured Atopobiaceae bacterium; assembly: GCA_963538475.1. Taxonomy (GTDB): domain Bacteria; phylum Actinomycetota; class Coriobacteriia; order Coriobacteriales; family Atopobiaceae; genus Lancefieldella. The sequence continues at coordinate 31,300 of CAUTIE010000004.1, read as the reverse complement.
TGTGGATACGATCACGCAGGTCGTCAGCGTCCCGCATGCGATACGGTCAAAAACATTAGACACAACTGGACAGACCCTAGCCATACCTTTACGCCAGAGCAAATCAGAATCGAGACCGCACGCTGCTTAAAGTGCGGCGCTTCAATTGTTGATGCAAATAAGTGTATTGGTTGTGGTCTTTGTACTACACGCTGTGAGTTTGATGCAATTCATCTGTTCCGAGACAATCCTCACTGTTCAGATATGGTTGCCGCAGAGCATAAGGCAGGAAAGATTCTCTCGTATGTTGGAAAACGTGCGGTAAAGATTATTAAGAACTCCGCGAGAAAAACAAAGACTCCTAAGCCTCAGTCACACGTAACAACCGATGAGCTTGGTAATCCCGTTTCTGCGGGCAGTACTGGTATTTCAAGCTAACATGCTAATAGAAATCAACTGACATGCATGAGCTGGGAATTGCGTTTTACCTCATAGATATGGTTGAGGATCTGGGAAAACAGAACAACCTCAACTCAGTTGCACGTGTAAAGTTGCAGCTAGGGGAGGTATCTGGAGTTGTTCCAGCGTATTTGTTGGATGTATGGCGCTGGGCAGCTGATCGCACGGAGCTGCTACACGGAGCTCAGCTAGAAATTGAAGAAGTACCAGCTCTAACACAGTGTCTATCGTGTAATAAAACGTACGCTACGGTAACGTATGGTCGCACGTGCCCTTATTGTTCTAGCGAGAAAACAGAACTCATCCAAGGCTTAGAAATTGAGCTTGCTGAGATTGAGGCTACCTAGCATTTGTAATTTCTATGAAGTATAGATACGCCCGGCACAGTGGCTTGTTGACATGTGGCTTTCATCAGCGTAAAGTACTTCCCTGCGTAATTCCAAGGGGACAGTGCTGTGTCGCCTTTCGAATATGTAAAACTGCAGGTAGATAGGTATAAGAAGGAGAAGATCTTGCCTACTATTAACCAGCTCGTACGTAAGGGCCGCGTGAGCGTCAAGTCAAAGTCTAAGAACGCCGCTCTTCAGCACAACCCACAGAAGCGTGGTGTTTGCACCCGCGTTTTCACCACTACGCCAAAGAAGCCTAACTCAGCACTCCGTAAGGTTGCTCGTGTTCGTCTTGTTAATGGCATTGAGGTAACCGCTTACATTCCTGGTGAGGGCCACAACCTCCAGGAGCACTCCATTGTTCTGGTTCGTGGCGGCCGTGTCCGTGACCTTCCTGGTGTTCGTTACAAGGTTGTTCGCGGTGCATTCGACTGCGCAGCAGTTCAGAATCGTGCTCAGGGCCGTTCCCGTTACGGCACTAAGCGTGCTAAGTAATCACGTCCACTACTCGAACTAGTTCTTAGGAGATTAATATGCCGCGTCGCGCAGCAGCAGTACGTCGTGAGGTTATGCCTGACGCCGTCTACAACAATCGTCTGGTAACCCAGCTCATTAACAAGGTCCTTCTCGACGGCAAGAAAGCAACCGCAGAGCGCATTGTCTACGGTGCATTTGACATCGTCGCAGAGAAGACTGGCGAGGATGCCCTCACTGTCTTCAAGAAGGCTATGGATAACATTCGCCCAACACTTGAGGTTAAGCCTAAGCGTGTTGGTGGCGCTACTTACCAGGTCCCAATGGAGGTCAACTCCCGTCGTGCAACTACTCTTGCTATCCGCTGGATGGTCACTTTCAGCCGTAGCCGTAAAGAGAAGACCATGGCAGAGCGTCTTGCAAACGAGATCATCGACGCAACTAACGGCGTAGGTGCATCCGTCAAGCGCCGCGAGGACCTGTACAAGATGGCTGAGGCCAACCGCGCCTTCTCCCACTACCGCTTCTAGTCGGAATTCAGGAGTAGCAAACAAATGGCTAAGACTAAGTACAATCTTAAAGACCTCCGCAACATCGGCATCATGGCTCACATCGATGCTGGTAAGACCACCACTACGGAGCGTATTCTTTACTACACCGGTAAGACCCACAAGATTGGTGAGGTCCACGACGGTGCAGCAACCATGGACTGGATGGTTCAGGAGCAGGAGCGCGGCGTAACCATTACTTCCGCAGCTACCACTTGCTTCTGGAAAGACCATGTCATCCAGATTATCGACACCCCAGGCCACGTTGACTTTACCGCTGAGGTTGAGCGTTCTCTTCGTGTTCTGGACGGCGCAGTTGCAGTCTTCGACGCAGTTGCAGGCGTTCAGCCACAGTCCGAGACCGTTTGGCGTCAGGCAACCAAGTACGGCGTACCTCGTATTGCATTCATCAACAAGTTTGACCGCGTAGGCGCAGACTTCTTCCGCGCAATCCAGACCATGCGTGACCGCCTTGGCGCAAACGCAGTTGCAGCTCAGGTTCCAATGGGTGCTGAGTCCAACTTCTGGGGTCTTATCGACCTTGTCACCAACACTGCATGGGACTTCAAAGAGGACGCTAAGGGCATGATTTACCCTGAGCCACTCGACGAGATTCCAGCAGAGTTTGCAGAGATTGCAGCAGAGAAGCGTGAAGAGCTTCTTGAGGCAGCATCTGACTTCTCTGAGGAGCTCATGATGGCTGTTCTCGAGGGCGAAGAGGTTGACGTTGAGACCCTTAAGGGCGCTCTTCGTGCTGGCGTTCTTGCTGGCGAGATTAACCCTGTCTTTGTTGGCTCTGCTTACAAGAACAAGGGTATTCAGGAGCTTCTGGACGCAGTCATCGACTTCCTCCCAAGCCCACTGGACGTTCCAGAGATTGACGGTGTCACTCCTAAGGGTGACGAGGCCGTTCGTCATGCAGACATTAAGGAGCCTTTCTCCGCTCTTGCATTCAAGATTATGACCGACCCTTATGTTGGTAAGCTTACCTACATTCGTGTTTACTCTGGTCAGGCAGAGGCAGGTTCTTACGTCTATAACTCCGTTAAGGACAACCGCGAGCGCTTTGGTCGCATCCTTGAGATGAACGCAAACGATCGTGTTGACCGTGAAGAGTGCTCCGCAGGCGACATCGTTGCATGCGTTGGTCTGAAGAACACCACTACTGGTGATACTCTTTGTGACGAGAAGAACCCAATCATCCTTGAGTCCATCAGCTTCGCAGATCCTGTTATCGACGTTGCTGTTGAGCCTAAGACCAAGGCTGAGCAGGAGAAGATGTCCATCGGTCTTGCTAAGCTTGCTGAAGAGGATCCAACCTTCCAGGTTCACACTGATCACGAGACCGGCCAGACCATCATTGCTGGTATGGGCGAGCTTCACCTTGAGATTATTGTTGACCGTCTCCGTCGTGAGTTTAAGGTTGAATGCAATGTTGGTAAGCCACAGGTTGCTTACCGTGAGACTGCTGGTAAGGCAGTAAGCCATGCTGAGGGCAAGTTTGTCCGTCAGTCCGGTGGTAAGGGTCAGTATGGCCACGCAGTCATCGACCTTGAGCCACAGGAAGAGGGCAAGGGTTACGAGTTTGTCAACGCTATCGTTGGTGGTGTCATTCCTAAGGAGTACATCCCATCTATCGATAAGGGCATCCGCGAGGCTCTTGAGAATGGTGTTATTGCAGGATACCCAGTAGTTGACATCAAGGTCACCCTTGTTGACGGTTCTTACCACGAGGTCGACTCTTCTGAGGCAGCATTTAAGATTGCTGGTTCTATGGCAATTAAGGATGCTCTTAAGAAGTCCAACCCTATCCTTCTCGAGCCAGTTGAGTCTGTTGAGGTTGAGACACCTGAGCAGTACATGGGCGATGTTATGGGTAACCTTTCTTCCCGTCGTGGCAAGATTGAGGGTATGGACGATCGTATGGACGCCAAGGTCATCCGCGCTAAGGTGCCTCTTGGTGAGATGTTCGGTTACGCAACCGACCTTCGTTCCCAGACCCAGGGCCGTGCGAGCTACACTATGCAGTTCGATTCTTACGAGCCCGTTCCTAACGCTGTACGCGAAGAGATTGTCGCCAAAAACGGCGGCTCCGCATCCTAGTAAACGACCACGAGCTCTAGCTCATGTATGGAGGTACCCAAAGTGTCAAGCCAGAAGATCAGGATTCGCCTCAAGGGCTATGATCACGAGGTCATTGATCAGTCCGCTAAGCTGATTGTTGACACCGCACAGAAGACAGGTGCGCGTGTTTCCGGTCCTATCCCTCTGCCAACCGAGCGTAACCTTTACACCGTTATCCGCTCCCCACACAAGGATAAGGATTCCCGTGATCAGTTTGAGATGCGCACTCACAAGCGTCTCATCGATATTCTCGACCCAAGCGCTTCTACCGTTGATTCGCTTATGCGTCTCGACCTTCCAGCTGGTGTCGATATCGAGATCAAGCTCTAAGCATACGGCTTAATCCAACTTGCAAACCCTCCTGCGCTCTTCGCGCGGGAGGGTTTTTGCGCGGGCGGGCTTTCCGCTTGCGCCTGATTTCTTCAAAGAATCTGTGGATTTTGCCTAAATGCATCAAAGATTCTGTGGATTTGCCTGATTTTGTTAAAGAATCTGTGCCTCAAATACAGATTCTTTGCACTTTTCAGGCAGACTTTTCTATACGTAACTCACATCTGTACTTGGCGAGAAACTCGTAGAATAGAGAAGCGAATACTTTTACAGTGCACAGGAGAAGAGATGAAGCATAGCCAGCAGAATACAAGCAGCCAGCAGAACACCGACCGCCCGGAGAACTCCCAGGTAACAAAGATCCTTTTTGTGTGTCATGGAAATATTTGCAGGTCAACTATGGCGCAATATGTCATGCAAGACCTTGTCGAGAAAAACGGTCTGGCAGAATCGTTCTTCATTGACTCAGCTGCAACCTCTACTGAGGAGATTGGCAATCCCGTAGACCCTCGCACGCGTAGAAAACTGCAGCAAGAGGGGATTCATTGCGGCAATCATCGTGCCAGGCAGATGACTCGCGCAGATTACGAGGAGTTTGATTACCTCATTGGTATGGATCACAACAACCTACGCAACATGATGCGTATGCTCAAGGATGATCCGCTTGGAAAGGTTTCGTTGCTTCTTGACTGGACAGAGAAGCCTCGCGACATTGCGGATCCGTGGTATTCGGGTAATTTTGACCTGACGTACGAGGACGTTACAGAAGGCTGCGAAGCGTTGCTCAAGAAAATTTTAGCCAGATAGCCTTCACCGCAATTTTCCCGGTAACTAGTTCCGGCAAATCATTCCGACAAAATTTTTCAGAAAAATTTTTCAAAATTCTTCGGGTTTCTCGCCAATGGATACGCCCGGGTCAGCGGTTTGACCTCGCAAAATAGAGGAGAAGAAAGATCTCGCAGCTAGAGGGCATCAAACGGTCTTCACAAAGCGTTCATCTTTTAGAGATTTTAGGCTTGTTTCTTGTCAAAAATGAGTGTAAAGTAGACGGGCTGCTCAAACAGGACAATTATGTCTAAAGGCAGTATGTACAGGACGTGGTCCGCTGGGGAAGAGTACCCGATGTGCTCTCAAGGTCCCATGACCACCGAAGGTTAGGAAAGAGCATGGTTAATACCATCCTCGGCCGCAAGCTGGGCATGACCCAGGTATGGGACGAGAACGACAACGTCGTTCCTGTTACCGTCGTTCTTGCTGGCCCCTGCACCGTTTCACAGGTAAAGACTGTTGAGACGGACGGCTACAATGCCGTACAGATTGGCTTCGGCGACATCTCCGAGAAGCATGTCAACAAGCCAATGGCTGGTCACTTCAAGGCACAGGGCGTCGAGCCAATGCGTTACCTCCGCGAGGTCCGCGTTGAGGATGCTTCTGAGCACAAGACCGGCGATGTTGTCACAGTTGCTGACTTCTCCGAGGTCACCGCTGTTGACGTAACAGGCACTTCTAAGGGTAAGGGTTTCCAGGGTACCGTTAAGCGCTGGAACTTCTCTCGCGGTCCAATGACTCACGGTTCTCGTAACCAGCGTCGTCCAGGTTCCATTGGTCAGTGCGCATACCCTGCACGCGTTCGTAAGGGCCTTCACATGTATGGTCACATGGGCGCAGAGCGCGTTACGGTCAAGAACCTTAAGCTTGTCCGCGTTGATGCTGAGCAGAACCTCATGCTTATCAAGGGTGCTGTTCCTGGCGGCAAGAATGCCCTCGTCCAGGTCCGCATGGCCTAAGGGCCTTTAGGCAAACACTTAGGCTAACAAGGAGACAACATGTCCAAGTATGAGATTAAGAACGTAGAGGGAAAGAAGGTCGGCGACGCCGAGCTCTCCTCTGACGTCTATGGCATTGAGCCAAACATCCCTGTTGTGCACCAGGTTGTAGTCTGCCAGGACGCATCCGCACGTCAGGGTACCCACTCTACAAAGAACCGTCACGAGGTATCCGGCGGTGGCGTTAAGCCTTACCGTCAGAAGGGTACTGGTCGTGCTCGCCAGGGTTCTATTCGTGCTGGTCAGTGGACTGGTGGTGGCGTCATCTTTGGACCTACCCCTCGTTCCCACGCACGTCGTATTAACAACAAGATGGTCAAGCTTGCTATGAGGTCCGTCCTCTCCGGCAAGGTTGCAGACTCCGAGCTTGTCCTTGTTGACTCTCTCGAGTTTGCTCAGCCTTCCACCAAGCAGGCAAAGGCTGCACTTCAGAACCTCGGTATTGAGGGTAAGCGCGTTACCGTCATCGTCCCAGACGACGACGTCAACACCTACCTCTCTTTCCGCAACCTTCCTAAGGTTTCGATCTTCGGCGTTTCTGAGGTTACTACTCGTTTCCTGATCGACAACGGCGCACTTGTTATGTCCGCTGATGTCGCTAAGCAGCTTGGGGAGGTGCTCGCATAATGAACTCTCCTTATGAGGTCATCATTCGTCCTATCGTTTCAGAGCGTGCTTTCGATCTGATGGAGCAGGGCAAGTACACTTTTGAGGTTGCTCGTAACGCAGGTAAAGAAGAGATTGCTGCAGCTGTAGAGAAGCTCTTCTCTGTACACGTCACCAAGGTAAACACACTTTCTGTTAAGCCAAAGAACAAGCGTGTACGTTATCAGCAGGCAGGTAAAACCCGCCAGTGGAAGAAGGCTATTGTTACCCTCGCTGCTGGTGAGACTATCGAGATCTTCGGTAATAACTCTGCTGAGTAAGGTTTTTCTCCCGTGCCTCTTTTGAGGTACGGGTTCGTATGCCGCGCATTATAGATACGCGCGGTACCGTGGTAATCCGGTGTTAGCTCGACTTTCCCTTAAGCGGGCTAGCCAACGGAGAAGAAAGGGATACTGTTTATGGCAGTTAGGCATCTAAAGCCAACAAGCGCAGGCAGGCGCTTCCAGACAATCTCAGACTTTGCTGAGATTACAACTGATAAGCCCGAGAAGTCCCTTCTCGAGCCTCTGCCAAAGAAGGCTGGCCGCAACAACAATGGCCGCATCACTACCCGTCACCAGGGTGGTGGCCACAAGCGCCAGTACCGTCGTATCGACTTCAAGCGTCGCAAGGATGACATCCCAGCTAAGGTCGCCACTGTTGAGTACGATCCTAACCGTTCCGCTCGTATTGCTCTTCTGCACTATGCAGACGGCGCAAAGGCATACATCCTTTGCCCAGAGGGCCTGAGCGTCGGTGACACTGTTCTTTCTGGTACCAAGGACGTCGACATCAAGCCTGGTAACTGCACCACTCTTGAGCAGATTCCAGTAGGTACTCTTGTTCACGCAGTTGAGTTCCAGCCTGGCAAGGGTGCTGCAATGGCACGTGCTGCTGGTACTTCCGTCCAGCTCATGGGTAAGGACAACGGCTATGCAGTTCTGCGTATGCCTTCCTCCGAGCTCCGTCGTGTTCTTCTGACCTGCCGTGCAACCATCGGTGAGGTTGGCAACGCTGAGCACTCCAACATTGTTGTTGGTAAGGCTGGTCGTTCCCGCTGGGCAGGCGTCCGTCCTACCGTCCGTGGTACTGTCATGAACCCTGTTGACCACCCACACGGCGGTGGTGAAGGTAAGAACCACACTTCTGGTCGTCCTTCCGTCACCCCATGGGGTAAGCCAACCAAGGGTTATAAGACCCGCGACCCGAAGAAGGCTTCTAACCGCCTGATCATTCGCCGTCGTAAGTCCAAGTAAGACACGAGTAGGAGTAGATAAATGAGCAGAAGTCTCAAAAAAGGCCCCTTTGTGGAGACTCGCCTCCTTGCGCGTGTCGCTGCAATGAACGAGGCTGGCAAGAAGGACGTTATCAAGACTTGGTCACGTTCCTCAACCATCTTCCCTGAGATGGTCGGTCACACCATCGCTGTTCACGATGGTCGTAAGCATGTACCTGTGTACGTCACTGAGTCCATGGTTGGTCACAAGTTGGGCGAGTTCTCCCCATCCCGTACCTTCCGCGGTCACAAGGCCAAATAGGGGGAGTGTAGTAAATGGCTAAGAACACCGATTCTATTGAGGTTCGCGCAACAGCTAAGTATGTTCGCGTTGCTCCTCGTAAGGCTCGCGCAGTTGTCGCGCTTGTCCGCGGTAAGTCTGTCGAGAAGGCCCTTGAGGTTCTTCAGTTCTCGACTCGCGCTGCCGCTACTGATGTTGCTAAGGTTCTGCGCTCCGCAGTTGCTAACGCCGAGAACAACAATGGTCTCCGCGCTAACAACTTGGTAGTCAAGACCGCTTTTGTTGACGAAGGTCCAACGCTTAAGCGTATTCGCCCTCGTGCAAAGGGTTCGGCTTCCCGCATTAACAAGCGCATGAGCCACATTACCGTTGTCGTTGCACCTCGAAAGGAGGCGTAGGAATGGGTCAGAAAGTACAGCCTACAGGCTTCCGTCTTGGTGTAACCGAGAGCTGGCGTTCTCGTTGGTACGCCGATAAGGACTACGCCGAGCAGCTCGGCAACGATCTTGCTATCCGCAAGTATCTTGAGAAACGCCTTGAGAAGGCAGCTGTTGCTCGTATTGATATCGAGCGCGCTGGCGATAAGGTCAAGGTAACTATTTTCTCCGCACGTCCTGGTATTGTCATTGGCAAGAAGGGTGCAGAGATTGACGGACTTCGTGCAGATCTTGAGCGTGTTGCTAAGGTCGGCAAGGGTCAGGTCAATGTTGATGTTGTCGAGGTTAAGCGTCCTGAGCTTGACGCAAACCTTGTTGCTCAGTCCATCGCAGAGCAGCTTGAGCAGCGTGTCGCTTTCCGTCGCGCTATGCGTAAGGCTGTTCAGTCCGCTCGTAAGGCTGGCGCTAAGGGTATTCGTATCCAGTGCTCCGGTCGTCTGAACGGTGCTGAGATGGGCCGCCGTGAGTGGTACCGTGAGGGTCGCGTGCCTCTGCACACCCTTCGTGCTGCAATCGGCTATGGTACCGCTACAGGTCGCACCACCATGGGCGCTGTTGGTATCAAGGTTTGGATTTATTACGGCGAGAAGATGCCTGGACAGCCAACACCTAATCCAGCTCTTGAGGGCTCCGCTCGTCCTCGTCGTGCTCGCAATGAGAGGAGGGGCCGTTAATGCTTGCTCCAAAGCGTGTATTGCACCGTAAGGTACAGCGCGGTTCCATGAAGGGCCAGGCAAAGGGTAATACCCAGCTGCATTTTGGTTCCTGGGGCATCCGTGCAGAGGAGGCTCACTGGATTACTAACCGCCAGATTGAGGCTGCTCGTATTGCTCTCACCCGTGAGATGAAGCGTGGCGGTAAGGTTTGGATTACTATCTTCCCAGATAAGCCAATCACCAAGAAGCCTGCAGAGACTCGCATGGGTTCCGGTAAGGGTAACCCAGAAGAGTGGGTAGCAGTTGTTAAGCCTGGTCGTATCATGTTCGAGATTGATGGCGTACCAGAGGAAGTTGCTCGTGAGGCTCTCCGTCTTGCTCAGCACAAGCTTCCAATCAAGACCAAGATTGTCTCCAAGGCCGATCAGGACGGTGAGAACTAATGAAGTACACCGAAATCAAGGCTATGAGCGATGCAGACCTCGCTAAGAAACTCGAGGAAGGCCGCGCAGAGCTCTTTAATCTTCGTTTCCAGATGGCAACCAGCCAGCTGGACAACACCGCTCGTGTCAAGGCTGTTAAGCGCGACATTGCTCGCGTTCAGACCGAGATGCGCACCCGTCAAATTGCTGCGGAAGCATCCGCAGAGCAGAACTAGATCGCAGGAGATAAGTTATGGCAGAGACCGAAAGCAGAAATGCGCGTAAGGTTCGTACCGGACTCGTCGTCTCCATCTCTGGCGACAAGACGATTACGGTAGAGATTACGTACCGTAAGCACCACCCTAAGTATGGCAAGATGATGACCATCGGCAAGAAGCTTCACGTTCACGATGAGAACAACGAGGCTGGTCTGGGCGATACCGTCCGCGTCATGGAGACTCGTCCTCTTTCCAAGACCAAGCGTTGGCGTCTCGCAGAGATCGTTGAGCGCGCTAAGTAATTAGCACCTAGGAAACAGCTTTTAGCTCAACCTAGTTTTGTATCTATCATTATTTCTCATGTGCGCAAATACGCGCACCTCTGAGAAATTAGGTTCCGGAGGAACGTCACATGATTCAGATGGAGACCATTCTCAACGTCGCTGACAACAGCGGCGCAAGGCGCGTAAAGTGCGTCAAGGTCCTTGGTGGCTCCAAGCGTCGTTACGCCGGCCTTGCCGACGTCATCATTGGCGCTGTCCAGGAGGCTACTCCAGGTGGTTCGGTGAAGAAGGGCGACATTGTTCGCTGCGTCATCGTTCGTACCGCTAAGGACACCCGTCGCAAGGACGGTAGCTACATCCGCTTTGACCAGAACGCATGCGTTCTTGTTAACAAAGAGGGTGAGCCCAAGGGTACTCGTATCTTTGGACCAGTCGCTCGCGAGCTGCGCGACCACAAGTACATGAAGATTGTCTCACTTGCACCTGAGACCCTTTAAGGAGGAACGACATGCCTAAGATGAAGATCAAGAAGGGCGACAAGGTCGAGGTCCTCACTGGTAAGGACAAGGGTAAGCGCGGCGAGGTACTTCGCGTATATCCAGAGAAGAACAAGGTTGTCGTTGAGGGCGTTGCAATTGCAAAGCGCCATGTCAAGCCAAACGCAGCTAACCAGCAGGGTGGCATCGTTGAGGCAGAGGCAGCAATCGACGCTTCCAATGTTGCTCTTATCGACCCTAAGACCGACACCCCAACTCGTGTTGGCTACCTGATCAAGGAGGACGGCACTAAGGTCCGCGTCTCCAAGAAGTCAGGAGCTGAGCTCTAAGTTATACGTGTTTCTCGCTTTGTAGAAACATCTCAGAGCTACTTCAAACCCCGTTATCATCAGATAGCGGGGTTTTCTTTTGAACGAGAAGTGCGGTGTGGTGTGTAAGTCGTGTGATGATGCGAAAAAATCTCTACTACCTTGAAATTCTCGCCCCATTTTTGCTCAATAAGGTCTAATATTGTTCATTGCGTCTTTCTATGGGACACGTATGTCTCGAGGACGCAGATGGCTCCTAGTTCGACAAACTAGGAGGTGCGAGGCGATCCCCGCACTTAAAACCCCAAGAGTTAAGGAGAAACCATGGCAGACGAGAAGTACACACCTCGCCTTAAAGAGCTTTACTACGCATCCGTGCGTGATGCTCTGAAGGAGAAATTTGGTTACACCAACGTTAACCAGATTCCTAAGTTTGAGAAGATCGTTGTCAACATGGGTGTTGGCGAGGCAGCTACAGACGCTAAGGCAATCGACGGCGCTGTAAACGACCTCCGTACCATTACTGGTCAGCAGCCACTAGTTACACACGCTCGCAAGTCTATCGCAACCTTTAAGCTTCGCCAGGGTATGCCAATCGGCGCTAAAGTTACCCTTCGTGGCGATCGTATGTGGGAGTTCCTTGATCGTCTGATCGCAGTTGCAATTCCTCGTATTCGCGACTTCCGTGGTATCTCTGCTAAGAGCTTCGACGGCCGTGGTAACTTCTCCATGGGCGTAACCGAGCAGCTCATCTTCCCAGAGATTGACTTTGACAAGATGGACCACACCCGCGGTATGGACATCACCATTGTCACCACTGCTAACACCAACGAGGAGGGTAAGGCACTTCTCGACGCCTTCCACTTCCCATTCAAGCAGGACTAACTTTTACCTGCGCTTAAATTAAGCGCATTCCTGTTGGCATCTTCGATGCCGGGTGACATAGTCACCAGCACTATTGTTTGAAGTCATCTTGGCGTTCGCCAAGTTGCATTTTGAAGGAGGATTTGTGGCTAAGACTTCGATGATCGTCAAAGCCTCGCGTGAGCCGAAGTACTCTACGCGCACACAGAACCGTTGCCAGCGTTGTGGACGTCCCCACTCCGTTTACCGCAAGTTTGGTCTGTGCCGTGTGTGCTTCCGTGAGCTAGCGAGCAAGGGCGAGCTTCCTGGTGTCCGCAAGGCAAGCTGGTAGGACTCAGGGCTCTGGCGTCAAGGCATCTGCGCCACGGGTGTAGATGAACCAGACACGCAGTTTCATCATTAACGAAGGAGAAGGATCAAATGAAAATTACCGATCCCATTTCAGACATGCTGACGCGTATTCGTAACGCAAACTCAGCTGGCAAGGATTCCGTATCCATGCCATCGAGCAAGGTGCTCGTTGAGATTGCTCGCGTCATCACCGAAGAGGGCTATGTCGAGGGTTACACCGTTGAGGATACTAAGCCTCAGAAGACTCTTCACATCACCCTTAAGTATGGTAAGAAGCGCGCTAAGGTTATCCGCGGCATCCGTCGCATTTCCAAGCCTGGTCTGCGCATTTACTCCACCGCTGAGAAGCTTCCACGCGTTCTTGGTGGTCTTGGTACTGCAGTGGTTTCCACTTCTAAGGGCATGATGTGCGACCGCGACGCTCGTAAGAACGGCGTTGGCGGCGAGGTCATCGCTTACGTTTGGTAAATCTGACAGGAATGAAAGGAGACAGCCGTGTCTCGTATTGGTAAGAAGCCTGTCCAGATTCCTGCTGGAGTCACTGTGACAGTTGATAACACCACCGTTACCGTTAAGGGTTCTAAGGGCGAGCTGACTCGTACTTTCTCTGAGCTGGTTGCTATCGCTCAGGAGGGTGAGGAGATTCTCGTTACTCGCGTTGATGAGTCCTCTGAGTCCAATGCTCAGCAGGGTCTTGTCCGTACCCTTATCCACAACATGGTTGTTGGTGTCTCTGAGGGCTTCGAGAAGAAGCTTGAGCTCACCGGCGTTGGTTACCGTGTAGCACTTAAGGGCAAGGATCTTGACCTTTCCCTTGGTTATTCTCACCCAGTTCTCTATGTTGCACCTGAGGGCATTAGCTTTGAGGTACCTGATAACACTCACCTTACTGTTAAGGGTATTTCTAAGGAGAAGGTCGGCCAGGTTGCAGCTGAGATTCGTATGAAGCGTCCACCAGAGCCTTACAAGGGCAAGGGCATTCACTACGAAGGTGAGCACATCCGCAGGAAGCTCGGTAAGGCTGCTAAGTAAAGCAACCCTACTTTTAGGCTAAAAGACCATCACCCCGTTAGGTGATGGCATGTCTCTAAGGAGAAGGAATGAACAAGCAGCAGGCGAAAAAGGCGGGTCTTGAACGCCGCAAGCGCCGCGTACGTGCCAAGGTCTTTGGTACACCTGAGCGTCCGCGTCTTGCAGTTCACCGCACAAACGCAAACATTTATGCACAGCTTATTGACGACGCTTCTGGAAGAACTCTCTGCTCTGCCTCTACGCTTGACCCAGAGTTCCGTTCTACTGGCAAGGTTGGCTCCAACAAGGAGGCAGCTGAGTTCGTAGGTGAGCTTATCGGTAAGCGCGCTGCCGAGAAGAACGTCACTGAGGTCACTTTTGACCGTGGTGGCCGTCTCTATCACGGCCGCGTCAAGGCTTTGGCAGATGGCGCCCGCAACGCGGGCCTGAAGTTCTAGGAGGATTCAATGGCACGTGATCGTAAGCGCCAGCAGGATACGGATCTTCAGGAGCGCGTCGTTTATATTCACCGCGTTTCCAAGACCGTCAAGGGTGGCCGCCGTATGTCACTCGTTGCTCTGGTAGTCGTTGGCGACGGTAAGGGTAACGTTGGTATTGGCCAGGGTCGTTCCGCTGAGGTACCTCTGGCAATTCAGAAGGGCGTCGAGGACGCAAAGAGGAACATGTTCAAGGTCCCACTGACCGAGACTGGTTCCGTACCACACGCAGTCACCGGTCACTACGGTGCAGGTTCTGTTCTTATTAAGCCTGCATTTGAGGGTACTGGTGTTATTGCTGGCGGTCCTATTCGTCCACTCTTCGAGCTTGCAGGTATTACCAACGTACTTTCTAAGTCCCTTGGTACCGACAACGCTCTGAACATGATTAAGGCAGCAGCTGAGGGTCTGAAGGAGCTTTCCAGCCCAGAAGAAGCAGCTGAGCGTCGTGGCCTAACCGTCGGCGATATGTTCGTCGGAAAGGAGAACTAACGATGGCTAAGAACCTTAGCATCAAGCTTGTCCGTGGCGCTGTCGCAGGCGTCAAGAAGGACCAGACTGCTACGGTGAAGGCCCTCGGCCTCCACAAGATCGGCGATACCGTCGAGCAGCCTGACAACCCAAGCATTCGTGGAATGATCTTCAAGGTTAAGCACCTTGTCGAGGTTGAAGAGAACTAGAGGTAGTAATAATGCAGCTCAATGATCTTCGCCCCGCAGTGGGTTCGCGCAAAAATCGTAAGCGCGTAGGTCGCGGTAATTCTTCAGGCAATGGTACTTTTGCCGGCCGCGGTATGAATGGTCAGCTCTCCCGCTCTGGTGGCGGCAAGGGCGCTGGCTTCGAGGGTGGACAGCAGCCACTGGCTATGCGTCTTCCTAAGCTTCCTGGTTTCACTAACCACAACCGTGTTGAGTACGCTCCAGTCAACGTTGCTCGTCTGAATGCACTCTTTGCAGACGGCGAGACCGTAGACGCAGAGGCTCTGGTTGCTAAGGGAGTTATCAAGTACAACTTCATCCCAGTCAAGGTTCTGGGTGACGGCGAGCTTTCTAAGAAGCTTACTGTTAAGGTCGACAAGGTTTCCGCCTCCGCAAAGGCTAAGATCGAGGCGGCCGGTGGAAAGGTTGAGGCCGAGTAGTGAGTAAAGGAATCGCCAACGCATTTCGTGTTCCGGAACTAAGGGGAAAGATTCTCCTTACGGTACTGATTCTTCTTCTGTACCGTTTTGGTGCCTATCTTCCTGTGCCCGGTGCTCCATTCCAGCAGATGCTTTCTGTTTATCAGAATGGTCTTGCTAAGAATGGCGCAATGGCCGTGCTTAACCTATTTTCGGGTGGCGCTCTTTCTCGCATGTCTGTTTTCAGTCTGGGCATCATGCCTTACATTACGGCTCAGATCATCTTCCAGATGATGCAGTCCGTTATTCCATCTCTTGGCGAGCTTGCTAAAGATGGTGAGAGCGGCCAGCGTAAGATTACGCAGTACACGCGTTATCTTACGGTTGGCTTGGCTCTGCTCAATGCAGTTGGTTACCTGTTCTTGTTTAAGAGCTATGGTGTATCTTTTGCATCTATGGAGGGCGTGCCTGAGGCACTTGAAAACTTCCTGGTAGTCTTTACCATGCTAGTTGGTGCCATCATTATTATGTGGCTCGGTGAGGTTATTACTCAGCAGGGTGTTGGTAACGGAATGAGTCTTATCATCTTTGCAAACATCATGGCTGGACTTCCAACAGCCCTTATTTCTTCAGTAACTACTCGTGGAAACATTGTTCTTACCGTTGTTACTGTTGTGGTTATGCTCGCTATTATTCCGCTCATTGTTTACATTGAGCGCGGTCAGCGTCGTATTCCTATCAACTATGCCAAGCGTGTTGTTGGTCGTCGTATGATGGGTGGTCAGTCAACGTACCTTCCAATTAAGGTAAACACTGCAGGCGTTGTACCAATTATCTTTGCATCTGCAATCCTGTACCTTCCTGCTCAGGTTGCTGTGTTCTTCCCAGGAGTAGAGTGGATTCAAAATCTTGCTACTTCACTTTCTTCTGGATGGGTTAACTGGGTTCTCTCAGTTATGTTCATTGTCTTCTTTGCATACTTCTACACCTCAATGGTGTTCAATCCAGAGGAGACAGCAGACCAGCTTAAGAAGCAGGGTGGCTTTATTCCTGGTGTTCGTCCAGGTACTGCTACTTCAACGTATATCAAGACTGTTATTGACAGAGTCACCCTCCCCGGTGCTATCTTTATGGCAGTTCTTGCAATCGTCCCAACCATCATTTTCTGGTTTACGGGAGATTCGTTGATACAGGCGTTTGGTGGAACATCCGTCCTGATTATGGTCGGTGTTGCAATGGATACACTCTCTTCCATTGAGTCCCACCTTAAGATGCACAACTATGAGGGCTTCTTTAAGTAGTTCTTAGTAAGTAGCATAAAGGGGCCTGGAAACAGGCCCCTTTTATTATTTGAAAGGAAGGCGAAGCATGAACATTGTTCTTCTCGGCGCACCTGGCGCTGGCAAGGGTACACAGGCTCAGAAGCTCGTTGCAGAGTATGGACTTGCTCACATCTCAACCGGTGACCTTCTTCGTGCTGCTGTTAAAGCTCAGTCTGAGCTTGGCATTAAGGCTAAAGAGTATATGGATGCTGGTCAGCTTGTTCCAGATCAGCTTGTCATTGACCTGGTAAAAGAGCGTCTTTCTGCAGACGACGCAAAAGCAGGTTTCATTCTTGATGGCTTCCCACGCAACACCGCTCAGGCAGTAACCCTTGATTCTGAGCTTCAGAACATGGGCCTTAAGCTTGATGCTGCTCTGCTTGTTGCTGTTGAGCCAGAGGTTATTGTTGAGCGTCTTTCTTCTCGTCGCACCTGCAAAGAGTGTGGTTACACCGCACCAGCTGGTACAGAGACTTGCCCAAATTGCTCTGGTGAGATGTATCAGCGTGATGACGATAAGCCAGAAACTATTCGTAAGCGTCTTGATGTTTACGAGAATCAGACTTCTCCTTTGATTGAGTACTACAAAGGACATGGAATTCTGAAGGAGGTCAACGGAGACCGTCCTGTTGACGAGGTATTCGCCGACGTTAAGACTCTCCTCGCACTATGATTACCATAAAAACACCTGAACAAATCGAGGCAATGAAGGTGTCGGGCGCCCTTTCTAAGGCGGCCCTTCGTCGTGCTGGATCCATGATTAGACCTGGTGTTTCAACGCTCGAGATTGACCGCGCTGTTGAAGCTTTTATTAGACTTCACGGTGGAACCCCTACCTTTAAGGGCTACGGTGGATTCCCTGGATCTGTTTGCTCTTCTATTAACGAGCAGATTGTTCACGGTATTCCATCAGCTAATGTCATTTTGCAAGATGGCGATATTTTGACCATTGACACGGGTGCTACCGTTAACGGTTGGGCAGGAGATAACGCTTGGACGTTCTACTGCGGAACAGTTGACGAGAAAACCCAGGCACTTTGCGAGGTTACCCGCGATTGCCTTAAGGCAGGTATTGCAGCTGCTGTTCCTGGTGCTCGCCTTGGCGATGTTGGCCATGCAGTTCAGAAGCTTGCTGAGGATAACGGCTATGGCGTTATTCGTGATTTTGTTGGCCATGGTATTGGTCGCAATCTTCACGAGGACCCAGAGGTCCGAAACTATGGTCGTGCAGGTAACGGCATTGTTCTTCGTGAGGGAATGGTAATTGCAATTGAGCCTATGATTGCTATGGGTACCTACGATTGCACCGTTCTTGAAAATGGTTGGACCGTTGTTACCGATGATGGTCTGCCATCAGCACATTATGAGAACACCGTTGCTATTACTGCCGATGGTCCTGTTATCGTCTCCGAAGACGAAGTTGGTCCATGGTGCGAGATGCAAGGTGGCATAGAGTAACTAATACATAGTTCTTCTCGCTATCTAATTGTGTTGAAAAAATAAGTGATAGACGAGTGGCACATTTTTATGTATTATTGATAACCGCTGTCGATGTGTCGAGAGGATGAAAGTTGGCTAAACAAGACGCGATTGAGCTTGAAGGCAAGGTACTAGAACCCCTGCCAAACGCTATGTTTAACGTTGAGTTAGAGAACGGCAAGACCATCCTTTGCACCATCTCAGGTAAGATTCGAATGAATTACATTCGAATTCTCCCTGGTGACAAGGTTGTAGTAGAGATTTCTCCTTACGATCTTACCAGGGGTCGCATTACTTACCGTTACAAGTAAGTAGTGTCCAGCCTTGTGCCATGCATGAGGCTATCTGTGTCTTTGCGCATGTCGCAAGGGCATATGTACGCAAGTACAGTCGGTATTTCACGCCAGCGGCTGGGCGAGTATATAGTTCGTATCAGCAGAACCGAAAGGAAGACACATGAAGGTACGTCCTTCGGTAAAGAAGATGTGCGACAAGTGCAAAGTCATCCGTCGCCACGGTAAGGTTTACGTGATTTGCGAGAACCCGCGCCACAAACAGCGTCAGGGCTAAGGAAGGAGCACCAAGTTGGCCCGTATTAACGGCGTCGACCTGCCACGCGATAAGCGTGTTGAGGTCGGACTCACCTATCTTTACGGCATTGGTCAGACTCGTGCAACCAAGATTTGCAACGAGACTGGTATCGATGTAAATACTCGCGTCAAGGACCTCACAGAGGAAGAAGTCACCAAGATTCGTGACTTTATTGACGCTAACTACACCACCGAGGGCGATCTTCGCCGCGAGGTGCGTCAGAATGTTGCCCGACTGATGGAGATTGGCTGCTACCGCGGCCTCCGTCACCGCAAGGGCCTCCCTGTCCACGGTCAGCGTACCCACACTAACGCTCGTACTCGTAAGGGTAAGAAGCGTCAGGTGGGCGGCAAGAAGAAGTAGGCGAGGAGTAGCTAATGGCACAGAAAAAGAACGCTCGCACTACACGCGTCCGCCGCTCCGAGCGTAAAAACATTGCAGTGGGCCAGGCCCACATCAAGAGCACATTCAATAACACGATTGTCTCTATTTCCGATCCCCAGGGTAATGTAATTTCCTGGCAGTCCGGTGGTACCGTCGGCTTCAAGGGCTCTCGTAAGTCCACTCCTTTTGCTGCACAGCTTGCAGCAGAGGCAGCAGCAAAGGCAGCAATGGAGCACGGTCTCCACAAGGTAGCTGTTTTTGTTAAGGGCCCAGGCTCTGGTCGCGAGACCGCAATCCGTTCCCTTCAGGCAGCAGGCCTCGAGGTTTCGGGTATTCAGGATAAGACACCTATTGCACACAACGGCTGCCGTCCTAAAAAGCGCCGTCGCAACTAGCACGAAAGGACAAGCAAATGGCAATTGATAGGACCCCGGTCCTTAAAAGATGTCGTCAGCTTGGCATCGATCCCGTTGTGATGGGGATCAATAAGACTTCTAACCGTGAGCCACGTCGCCGTCGTCGCCAGGAGAGCGAGTACGGTATGCAGCTCCGTGAGAAGCAGAAGGCTAAGTTCATTTACGGCGTCCTTGAGAACCAGTTCCACGGCTACTATGAGATGGCTAAGAAGAACCCAGGCATTACTGGTGACAACCTGATGAGCATCCTTGAGACTCGTCTTGACAACGTCATCTTCCGCCTTGGCTTTGCTCGTACACGTAAAGAGGCTCGTCAGACTGTCCGTCACGGTCACATCACCGTTAACGGTCAGCGCGTTGACATTCCTTCTTATCGCGTAAAGAGCGGCGATGTTATCGCTGTTGCTTCCAAGGCAAAGGATCTTCTTCCAATCAAGGAAGCTCTCATTTCCTCCGAGCACATGGCAGTTCCTGCATGGCTTGAGGTTGACATTGAGAAGCTGCAGGGCACTGTTCTTCAGCTTCCAACCCGCGATCAGATCGACCTTGAGATTGACGCACAGCTGATCGTCGAGCTCTACTCCAAGTAAGCCCGACCCGTTTTGGAGGTAGCAATGTCCGAATTTATCCGACCAAATGTGTCGGTAGATGAAATCGGCGCAAACGTCGCTCGTGTGAGCGTAGAGCCGCTTGAGCGTGGCTATGGTGACACGCTTGGCAACTCCCTCCGCCGCGTACTGCTTTCCTCTCTTGAGGGAGCTGCGGTTGAGGCCATCCAGATTGATGGCGTTCAGCATGAGTTCACTACGGTTGAAGGCGTCTATGAGGACGTTACTGACATCGTTCTGAACGTTAAGGGCCTAGTTTTCCGCAACACCAACAACTCTGATGAGGCTGAGGCTTCCATCTCTGTTGATGGTCCTTGCACAGTCACTGGTGCTGATCTTGATGTTCCTATGGGCTATGAGCTGGTTAACCCAGCTCAGCACATTTGCACTCTTGCTGAGGGAGCTCATCTTTCCATGAGACTTCGCCTTGGTAATGGTCGCGGTTATGTTTCCGGTGAGGATAACGAGCGCGAGAGTGATCCAATTGGATTCATTCACGTTGATTCGATCTTCTCGCCAGTTCGCCGCTGCGCTAAGGCTGTTGAGCCTTGCCGTGTTGGCCGTCACACCGACTATGATCGTCTGGTGCTTGAGGTTGAGACCAATGGTGCAATCAGCCCTCGCGAGGCTGTCGTTGAGGCTGCAAACATCATTAACCAGCACATGAGCGCATTCATGGGACTTACTGATTTTGACAAGACTCAGGAAGAGGCTTCGATTTTTGCTAAGGCAGATGTCGAGGACGATTCCGAGCTTGAGAAGCAGGTTGAGGATCTGGACCTTTCCGTCCGTTCTTACAACTGCCTCAAGCGTGCAGGAATTCACTCTGTCCGTCAGCTCGTTGATTTCTCTGAGAATGATCTTCTCAACATCAGAAACTTTGGTGTTAAGTCTATTGAAGAAGTCAAGGAAAAGCTCGAGAGCATGGGCCTGTCCCTTAAGGCTTAGTCGCGCCTTGTCACGCATAGGAGAATGTAAATTATGAGGCACAATAAGAAGAGGGGCATGAAGCTTGGTACTGATGCTAGCCACACCAAGGCCATCAAGAAGAGCCTGATCCAAGCCCTTTTCACTAACGATCGTATTAAGACTCTTGACGTCCGCGCTAAGGCAGTTCGCGGCGAGGTCGACAAGGTCATCACTTGGGCAAAGCGCGGCGACCTTCACGCTCGTCGTCTTGCTATGGCCAAGGTTGGTAACGCAGAGCTTGTCCGTGAGGTATTCGACAAGGCTGCTCAGGGTATGTGGGCTGACCGCAACGGCGGTTACACCCGTATCATGAAGCTTGGTCCTCGTAAGGGCGACGCTTCTGAGGTTGTTATCCTTGAGCTTGTTACCGAGCCAGTTCAGCCAAAGGCTTCTAACAAGAAGGCTAAGGCTACCAAGGTTGCTCCTGCTCCTGTAAAGGAAGAGGAGACCGAGGCTCCAGCAGAGGAGACCGAGCAGACCGAAGAGGCTGCAGAGTAACTTCTGTCAAAGTGAATCTGAAGAGGTCCTGGTTTTTTGCTGGGACCTCTTTTTCAAATGAAGGAGGGTTGTCATGATTGAGTTCAAAAACGTTTCATTTGCATACGGTTCTTCAACTGCTACACAATCTATGACCGACTTTGCTTCTAAAGACTCCATGGGAGCCACTGAGAGCCTTTCTCAGCCAGAGATGGTACCAACCCTGGATAACGTTTCATTTACCCTAAAGCCTGGCTCTAGAACGGTTGTGCTTGGCCATAATGGCTCAGGTAAGTCAACGCTTGCAAATCTTTGTAATGCATCGCTCTTCCCGTTTTCTGGAGAAGTTTTAGTAGACGGCACCTCAACTGCTGGTGTGCCATCTACTCAGATTTCTTCGCATGTGGGAATGGTTCGTCAAGATCCAACTGCGCAGCTGGTATGTGCAACTGTCTTTGACGAGGTTGCCTTTGGTCCTGCTAATCTTGGACTGCCAAAAGAAGAGATTGTTTCTCGCGTCTCTCAAACACTTGAGCTCTGCGGTATTGATGACTTGGCCAACGCCCAAACACACACGCTTTCTGGAGGTCAACAGCAGCTTGTTTCTATTGCAGCAGCGCTTTCCCTGCGTCCGTGCTATCTGGTGCTTGATGAGGCATTTGCTCAGCTTGATACACGATTCAGAAATCACCTTTCTAAGCTGGTAAATAACCTTGTGGCTAACGGGATGGGTGTGCTTGAGATTTCTCATTCATTTGAGTCTCTTCCCGGGGCTGACCAGGTACTTGTTTTGGAGAAAGGCCAGCTAGTTTGGACGGGAACTCCCACAAAGTTTCTCTTGGATGCAAACGCTATCGCAAACGCTGGTTTTGATGATGTACTCACAGCAACAGCGCATGTAGCTGCACAGGCTGGCTACAACTTTGACATGCCTTTTAACGCATCAGAGTTTGTTGCGTTTCTTGTTCAGAACAACCTTGCGTTTGATGCTTTGGATACCCTTGTGTATCAGCGCGCCCTTAAGGTGGTGCGAGCAAACAACTATGACGGAATTCAAGCGCTTGGAGAGGCGCACGAGCTGACGGTTTGTGGCGTGTCTCATGCGTTTGACAAGCCAGTTCTGCATGACATAACTATTTCCTCTACGGGAGAGCTTGTTGTTATGGTAGGCGCTTCTGGCTCTGGAAAAACAACCTGCGCCCGCATAGCCGCTGGCCTCATAGAGGCTGATACCGGGCACGCAACAATCGATGCGCGACTGGTGTGCCCTGGAGATGTCGGCATGTGTTTCCAGCGCCCCCAGGATCAACTCTTTGCCCAAAGTGTTGCTGAAGATATCGCGTTTGGTCCAAATAACAAGGGTTTCTCGCCAGATGATGTTGAGGCGCTTGTTGCGTATGCGGCAGAACGTGTTGGTTTGGATCAGCAGGTTCTGGGTACGTCTCCGTTGACGCTTTCTGGTGGTCAGGCTCGCCGCGCGGCTCTTGCGGGAACGCTGGCCTGCGCAACGTACGCGGTTGTATTTGACGAGGCAACATCTGGACTTGATGGCAAGGCGCGCTCGCAGGTGTTGCATCTTGCTCGTGAGCTGGCAAACGAAGGCAAGGCAGTTCTTGCAATCACACACGACGTAAGCGAATGGCTTCCTTTTGCCGATAAGGTAGTGTTTCTCGAGAAGGGCCGTGTTGTTGCAGACGTCAATGTGCAAGAAGCACAGACAACCCCAGAGATATACGAGGCTGCGCAGCTTGATTGCCCGCTGTTTGTAAGCGTATTGCATGAGCTTTTGGAGGCCTGCTATGTCTAAGTGCCCCTGTGCTCTGCTTAAGCACTTCTCGCTTGCTTCATTGACAGCGCAGACAAAAATCGTTGCCACTTTTGTGGGTATTGTTGCTCTCTTCTCAGTACAGCAGCCACTTGCCTTTGCGGTATTCGCCTTGATTTGCGTGAGCCTTTTGTGGAGTGCTCGTGTAAGCTTGCCAGAGTTTTTGCGTGTAGCAAAGCCTGCGGCGTTCATTTTGCTTATATCATTTGTAGCCAATACACTGGTGTTTATTGGACATCCCGATATCATTTTCTCTGGATCAGTTGGTCTATCTGTGGCGGGTTTTTACAGAAGCACTGTAGCTATTGCCCGTGTGTTGCTTGCCTTGGCGCTGGTTTTATCGGTTGCGTCAACAACTACACCTACGCAGCTTGCTGATGGCTTTTCTGTACTGTTGCTGCCGTTGCGTCTTATTCGTGTTGACGTTGATGGTTTGAGCATTGTGCTCTCAATTGCACTGAGGGCAATTCCGCTTACCTTAGAAGAACTCGACAGAATTAGAGCAGCTCAGAGGGCACGAGGATTCAGTTTTGAATCGGGCAGTATTGTTGAGCGCATCAAAAAGTGGTTTACGCTTCTGGTGCCGCTGACCATCTCGCTCTTTCAGCGCGCAGATCAGATGGCGCAAACAATGACAGATCGCTGCCTTGGCGCAGCTAAACGCACTCGTATCTCCGCAAAAATGCAGCTTGTAGACTGGGCTTTGCTTCTGCTCTGGTCTGCCGTGTGCTTTGGTCTTGCAACGCTGTAGCGGTCTTGCAACGCTGTAGTAGTCTTGCAACGCTGCAGCGCTGGCGTTTGTTGTCGCGTAGCGTGCGCTTTCTTTGAGCCTACGATACAATCACTTTGTTGCGCCAAAAGTTTTTTCAGGGAGCTTCATGAACTCAGAAACGTCACAGAACAATGCATCAAACTGCAGCGTTTATGCATCCGAGGAGTCTTCTGCTGAGTCATCAGCTGCTGAGGCTCTTACTGACGCTTCTGCTGAGCCTGAAGCTACGCTTGTCATCAAGCTAGGCTATCGCGGCGCTGCCTTCTGCGGCTTTGCCGAGCAGCCAACCCAGCGCACCGTGGCAGGAGACCTTCGTCGCGCGCTTCAGACCGTTTTGCGCAGAGAGGTTGAGCTCACCTGCGCGGGCAGAACCGATGCCGGCGTGCACGCCCAGGCCCAGTACGTGAGCCTTCCCGTATATGGCGCTGAACTGGTGCTGTCTGGCGAGAAACTCGTCCGCTCGCTCACCGCTCTGACCGACGATGACATCTCTATCCGACAACTCTTCCGTGCCCCACAGGGTTTCTCGGCACGCTTTGATGCCCAGGCTCGCTCGTACCGCTATCGCATTTGTGCAGATAGCGCTCGTCCCGTGCTGGGCTGGGACCACGTGTGGTGGTACAACGGTCACTTGGACGCAGAGCTTATGGACAAGGCGGCGCAGGCGCTGGTGGGAGAGTACGATTTCAAGAGCTTCTGCAAGGCAATTTCTGCCGAGGGCAAGCCAACGCATCGTTTTGTGGAGCGCCTTACCGTTGAAGAAATTGAAGAGGCTGGCGAGAAACTCATTGCAGTTGATATTACGGGTAACGCCTTCTTGCATAACATGGTGCGCACGATTGTGGGCACACTGGTTGAGATTGGACGAGGTCACAGGCCTGTTGAGTGGATCGACGAGGTTCTAGCTGCTCAGAATAGAATTGCTGCTGGCAGTTGTGCACCTGCTCAGGGCCTCACGTTTGTGAGCGTTCGCTATCCAGAGGGTGTTTTGCAACCCTGGTAGCGCTTTCGGTTCCTTGATTGCGTCGTAGTTTCTGTGTGCCAATCCAGCTCCATCGGTCTTCTCGCGCCGTTTACGAAGTCTTTTCTACCACTTGTATTGTGTGCGGTGGTTTCCCTCGCAAAGAAATAGCATCATAGAAGAGAGCGTCTTTTTTAGGAGCTCTTGCAGAACTGATGAACAGTGAGGCAGGGAGCCAGTATGTTTAGGAAAAGAGAAAGATTTGAGCGCAGCGATGTTCCGCGTGAGAATCCCTATACCAACGTGATTGGCCTTGCCGTAATTGCCATTGTTGCTGTTCTTGTAGGCATTGTTGTTGTAACTCTTTGGGATCGCGCGCAGCTTGAGTCTCACTTGGGAGATCATGGGCTTAACAAGGCTGTAAAGAGTCAAAGTGTTTCAGGTAATCCGGATGGCACTACACAATCTGATGATGACTTTCTTACCTATGCCGTTATCAGCACAAATTCGCTTAAGGCAGGGGAGTCGACGCTTCAGTCTGTACGGCTTTTGGTCATTGATCGTACGCAGGGAACCGGCCATATAGTGTCTATTCCTACTGATGTGTATGCAGAAGTAGACTCAAACGCTAAAACACTGGCAGATATTTACAAAGATGACGGTCAGATCGCTTTTGTTAGCGCACTTGCTTCTGTCACCAACATTAAGATTACGCACGTTATCATTGCCACAGATGATGTGTGGGAGAAAATCTCGGCACTTTCTGGTTCGGGCGCTCGTTCACTGGTAAGCAATGCTTCTAGTTTGTTGTCTTCAATGATTACCGATATGAAGCCCAATCAGCTTCTTGAGCTTGTAGAGATTGTGCAGCCAATTGGCGTGTCTAATCTTGAGCATGATGAAGCTCCTGTTGTTGAAGGTTCAAGTGGCACTACTGTTGACCCTACGGCCTTAGGAAAGCTTGTTGGCATGCTCGTATAGACGTTATGGGCGTTGTGTGTAGCGCCCCTCCTACAAAACAGGTCAGATGTCCACATAACAGCAGTTAAACACGTTATGTGGAGAGATTTTGATAGAATAAAAATGTCTTTTTAATTCACTTTTTACGGGTAAACTGGTATCTAAAAATTAGGACCAGTTTGGGGGATGTGGAATGCACGAGCGCTCATACAATCCACATATGATTTCGGTTCTCATGGCTGCTGATAATGATGCTGATGCTATTAGAACGGTAATTAGGCAACTGCAAGAGCAAACCTACCCTCATTGGGAGCTCATCATTGTTGACAACAGCTCTGACCCTCAGATTGCTCGCATGCTGGATAACCTTGCTAATCAAGAACCTCGTTTAGATGTCTTGTGCCAATCGGGCATTAGCCATTTTGTTGCGCTTGAGATTGCTCAGGGTCGTGCTCGCGGAGCCTATACGCTTACCACTGAGCCTTCTTATAGGTTTAACTCCCACCTTTTGCAGAAGCTCTATGCTGCAGCTACTGCCCTCGGTCCTGTTGGTTCACCTAAAGCGGCAGATATTGTTATTGCGCACATGAAAAACGCCAATTCACCTATGGAATGCAAAAAGGCTTTTGGTGCAAAGGCTTCTGCGTTGTCGCAGGTATTTGAGGAGTCACAGCTTCCTTATTTGACGTCTATGAGCGGAAAGCTGTGCTCAACTCGTATTTTGACCGATATCAAACATGAGCCAGAGACTGATGGCGAATGCAATTTTGTAGGCTACTGTTTTGAGATTGCAAAAAACATCACGTATGCTCCAGAGGCAATTTTTGTAGATGTACCAGCAGATTCTTCTAAGGAAGAAGATGATATTACTGTCGCTATGGATAAACTTACCCAAGAGCGTCAGGCACTTGGTGCTCTTGCCAAGCATCTTGGCTTTGCAAACTCCAAAAAAGTTCAAAAGTTGATTAGTCGTTATCTGATCAGCAAGCTTCTTAAGAACATGTATCCCGTTTTTAACGGAGAGTCCCAGCTCAGCCATGAGGAGAAAGAAAATCTGATTATTAAAATTCTTTCTAATCCCGTAGCTCATCTGATTGTTACTGAGGCAACTTCTCCGCGATTGGTTGCTCACGCTTTGCTTGGTGCCATTTTGTCTACCACAGTGCAGGCACGCTATGCCTATGCACGAAGAGCTGTATGGTATGCGCGTTTTATGCGTATACCACTTGCGTAAGTAACTTCATGTAAGGTTGGACGGTATTTGGTCGCTTGATGTTCGTCAGCCTTAGCGCCTATCCATAAGCGATTTGAATGTCTGTGCAATGCCGTCGTTTTTGACGCGGAAGAATCCCTCTTTGGCTAGATATGCATAGCGAGCAAACTTATCATCTTTTGGCAAAGCAATACCTCTCACCTGCGCAAAGAGCGCCTTTCCTGTGCTCGAGATTGCAGGGTTTTCAAACACGCGCTTTGCATCCATGCGCTCAAAGCTCTTGGCGAGAAGATCGTGCATTTCTGAGTCAATCTGACCTGCAGCACCATGTTCTTCTCGCCAGATAAGTGCGTCTTTTGTGAGCAGTGCGTAGTTGATACCGCGCAGCGTGAGCGCGTTGAGCACTACGCCTGAGGTGATGTTGCGTGCATCCACAACGTCCATCATGTCATTCCAGCGCTCAAGCGGAATTTTGGGCTGACGCTGCGCAAAGGTGGCAGCTTCTGCATAGCCATTCTCGCGATAGTTGTAAAGCGCTGAGTCTGTGTACACCAAACGGGTACCACAGCAATGTGAAGCAATAAGGAAGGGGTTGTCTGCCCAGCCTGCACCAGGGACTTCTTTAAAGCTGATGTTGTTCTGGGTCAAGAATTCTTTGCGATAGAGTGCCGTCCAAATGGCAGGATGGTGCAACAGAAGCTGAGCCATCTGGTCAATAGAACAGGGCTGATGCTTGGGTTTGACGCGGCCCTTATAAGCGCATGGAATCCTGTGCTCGCCAGAACCAGCAGCATTTTTTACCTGCGCTTTTACTCCTGCTCGACCGTTTTTCTGATTGCCAAACACACGCCAATACGCAGAACGTGCAATATCTACCTGGTCTTCTCCGCCGTTTGCTTGGATAAGATCAACAAGCTCTTGAACCATAGTTGGCTCAAGGTAATCGTCAGGCTCAACAATTCCTACCCATGTGCCGTGAGCTGCGGCAATACCACGATTACATGTTTTTCCGTAACCTTCGTTTGCTTTATCTATGATGACAAGGCGCCCATCGCGGGCAGCATATGCTTCTAAAAGAGCTAAAGACGAGTCAGTTGAGCCGTCGTTTAAGCAGATAATCTCCAGGTTGGTATAGCTCTGCGATTGAATGCTTGCCAGGCACTGCTCCAGATAATCCTGAACGTTATATATAGGCACAACAAGAGAAACCAAGGGTTGGTGGTTTTGCGTGTGACTCATCTAAACTCCTTTTGATTGCTGCTCTATACTATAGAGGCACTCACCCACTCACGAAGTCACATTTTGGGGAAATATGAAGCGCACTGCTCTTGTCATAGTTACCTTCAAACGCCAGGAACTTCTCTCTAACCTGCTTAATTCCATTACGCAGCTTACGCAGGCACCATGGCGCATCATTGTTGTGGACAACGAGAACTCCTCTGAAACAGCCTCACTTGTGTCTGACTTTTCCGAGAAGGTCAAAACCTTGTGGGGAGAAACCACTACAGATCTTGATGTCCACGGAGGTACTAATCGCGTGTGCTACGTGCCTATGGAGCAAAACACCGGCGGTTCCGGTGGTTTCTCTGAGGGTGTGCGCGTAGGTTATGAGCTGGGCGCTGAGTGGTTCTGGGTTATGGACGATGACGTTGCCGTGCTGCCTGATGGCCTTGATAAGCTTGACGCATGGTCAGACAAGGCTGAGGTCATCCAGGGCCAGCGCTACGACTTTGATGGCGGTCCTTTCTTCTGGCAGTATCGCTTTAGTACCGCTTTGGGCATCTATAATCCGCTGGCAAAGGCTGGTTTTGATGGCGTTGCGTACCGCGAATGTAATGTTATGTGCTTTGAGGGTGCCTGCTTTAAGCGCTCTGTAGTGCAGAAGATTGGCCTACCTGATGCGCGTTTCTTTATCTATTGGGACGATGCTCTGTATGGCTATTTGGCCAGCAAGGTAACGCAGCCTATTTTGATTCCAGACTTTGTTCTTTCAAGATGTCGAGAAGTTCCTGGTCAGAGCATTGGCTCTGTACGTCAACTCAATTCAACCTCTGACATGACACGATATTACATCACACGTAACCGCGGCTATATTGCCCGTTACTTCCAGGTTCACGGTGATTACAATCCTGTGCTCTTTGGTGTTGGCACTGCGCTGACCTTTGCAAAGGAGATTATTCGACTCATTTTGGTAGATAGAGCGCACTTCTCGTCTGGTCTTTCTCGCCTAATAAAGGGCTGGAAGGATGCACGTCTTATCTATAAAGACGCAACTTGGCGTCCGCAACCTCCACTAGACTAGCCACCAAAGCCGACATTTTGTGTCGGCTTTTTTAGTCCCCAAACGCTCAACAAAAGTGAGCGCTGAGGGGTGAATTGTGGCGCATTTGTGAAAGGCGACGAATGCCTACTTACAAAAAATCGAATTATTTTTTGACCATTAATAAATTTTGTAATTAGCGAAGTTTCTAGCTAATTTTCTACCTGCAGAGATATTGGTTGCCGCAACGTGTCAATACATAATTTTGTATTCGTGTGGAAATTTCACAATATATTGTTATAGTTCTCGAACCCAAACACTATAAGTTGTGGCATAGTAGTTTCCATCACACAAGCGGGTTCCCAACTACTTCGCTTAGGCAAAAGCTTAGGAACCGCAGTGATAATCCAATTAAACACGCATGAAAGCGTTGCTTTCACCAACGTTTGTTCAAGGAGTTTGCACATGAAGATTATCAAGCGCAATGGCTCAGAGGTCACCTTCGAGGTAGAGAAGATTGTTAACGCAATCGCTAAGGCTAACGCAGAGGTTCCTGAGGATCAGCGCCTGACTGAGCGTGAGATTCAGTTTGCTTCCCTCAACGTTACCGATGAGTGTGAGAAGGCTGGACACACCGTCACCGTCGAGGAGGTCCAGGACCTTGTCGAGGATCAGCTCATGGCTCTTGACCGCTTTGAGGTTGCTCGTAAGTACATCATTTACCGCTACATCCAGAACCAGAAGCGTCACAAGAACACCACCGATGACAAGATTCTGTCTCTGATTGAGTGCAACAACGAGGAAGTCAAGCAGGAGAACTCCAACAAGAACCCTACCGTTGTTTCCGTTCAGCGTGACTACATGGCTGGTGAGGTTTCTAAGGACCTCGTTCAGCGTGAGCTTCTTCCAGAGGATATTGTTGCTGCTCACAATGAGGGTCTTATCCACTTCCACGATTCCGATTACTTTGCACAGCACATGCACAACTGCGACCTCATCAACCTTGATGACATGCTGCAGAACGGTACTGTTATCTCCGGTACTCTGATTGAGCGTCCACACAGCTTCTCTACGGCATGCAACATTGCTACTCAGATCATTGCTCAGGTAGCATCCTGCCAGTACGGCGGTCAGTCTATCTCCTTGGCTCACCTTGCTCCTTTTGTTGATGTTTCTCGTAAGAAGATTCGCAAGACCGTTATGGAGGAGATGAACTCCGTTGGTGTTGAGCTCTCTGCTGAGCAGCTCAACGAGATGGTTGAGAAGCGCCTTCGTGATGAGGTTTCTCGTGGCGTTCAGACCATTCAGTACCAGGTTGTTACTCTCATGACCACCAACGGCCAGGCTCCTTTCATTACCGTCTTCATGTACCTCAACGAGGCAAAGAATGAGCAGGAGAAGCAGGACCTTGCACTCATCATTGAGGAGATGCTCCGTCAGCGTTACCAGGGCGTAAAGAACGAGGAGGGTGTCTGGATTACTCCTGCATTCCCTAAGCTCATCTACGTTCTTGAAGAGGACAACGTTTACGAGGATTCCAAGTACTACTACCTCACTCAGATGGCTGCAAAGTGCACCGCTCGTCGTCTTGTTCCTGACTACATCTCTGAGAAGAAGATGAAGGAGTACAAGCTTTCTAAGGGCGAGAAGGAAGGCGAGGGTGATACCTTTACCTGCATGGGTTGCCGTTCCTTCCTGACTCCAGACCGTTCTGGTAATGGCTTCAACAACGTTGCTCGCGCTAAGAACTATGAGCCAAACAAGCCTAAGTACTACGGCCGCTTCAACCAGGGTGTTGTAACTATCAACCTTCCTGACGTTGCTCTTTCTGCTGGTCGCGATATGGATAAGTTCTGGAAGATCTTTGATGAGCGTCTTGAGCTTTGCCACCGCGCCCTTCGCGCTCGTCACGATCGCCTGAAGGGCACCCTGTCTGATGCTGCTCCTATCCTTTGGCAGTACGGCGCACTTGCTCGTCTGGACAAGGGTGAGGTTATCGATCCACTGCTTTACGGCGGATACTCCACCATCTCCCTTGGTTATGCAGGTCTGTACGAGTGCGTTAAGGCTATGACTGGTCACAGCCACACCGATAAAGAGGCAACTCCAT
>CAUTIE010000003.1:0-65843 GCA_963538475.1 uncultured Atopobiaceae bacterium | reverse complement strand
ATGACGCCGAAAATAGCTAAAACGTGCAGATTATCTTCATTTGATGTGTAATATGGCCGCAATTGTGCAGAATATCTGTCATAGGTGTGTTTCTTAGAGGCGGAATTTACCTATAGTTAAATTCTTTATATATTCATATTCATTATTCAGCATATTAGATGAAGTTTATGCATAGAGATGTATATCAGGCAGTGCGGCCGCCTAGCTGCCTGGCCATCTTAATCAAAAGTCCGACGATTCTTCAGCGAGGCCTGCCAAAACCGCACTATTTCGCACGGCAAACTTAACCCGACGCTAACACGCTGCAGAAAAAAGCTGGTAATCCGAAAGGATTACCAGCTCAAGGTCAGCGTGTTTCTCGCCACATGAGAAAGCCGCGTGTAAGCAGCGCTTTCGCGCTTGGCGCGGGCTCGCACCCGTCGTACCTGCGACAACGCCGCGCTTGGAGGCCGCATGGACCTGCGCCACCGCGCGTGCGCGCTTTTAGTGGGTTGCGTCCTCGAAGAACTCCCATGCCTGAGCGTCGGTTGCGCCCTCGTGTACGATCATGCGGACAGCCTCAGCCATCTGCAGAGGATGGGTGCTCTGGAAGATGTTGCGACCCATGTCAACGCCGCGTGCACCCTTGCGGATGACATCGTATGCAAGGTGCAGAGCGTCGCGCTCAGCAAGCTTCTTGCCGCCAGCAACAACAATTGGAACTGGGCATGCTGCAACAACTTCCTCGAAGTCCTCGCAGTCGTAAGTCTTAACAATCTGGCAGCCCATCTCAGCAATGATACGAGTTGCAAGCTTGAAGAAGCGACCGGTGCGCTCCATATCCTTACCAACAGCGCAAACGCCGAGGGTAGGAATGCTGTAGCGGAATCCAGCGTTAATGACCTGGCTCAGGTTGTCGATACTGGAGAGCTGGCCATCAGCGCCGATGAAGGTCTGAACAGCCATGCAGTCTGCGTTCATGCGGATAGCATCCTCGATGTCAACAGCAACAACCTCGTGCGAGAGGTCGGACTGCAGCATAGAAGAACCAGAAGAAACGCGAAGAGCAATGCCCTTAGAGACCTCAGGAGAAACGCAGGTCCTGATTGCGCCACGGGTGCCCATGAAGCAGTCAACGTAAGGAGCAAGCTGTGGAAGCAGCAGGTCAAGACGCTCAAGACCAGCGGTTGAACCCATGAAATAACCGTGGTCAAATGCGAACATTACAGTGTTGCCGCTCTTTGGATCAAAAATGTTGGAGAGGTGCTTCTGCATACCCCAGTCGAGGTTGTTTGCACCCTTTACATAAAATCCCTGATTGTTAGCAAAAGGAGTGTCTACGTGATAATCCTTAGCTACTTTCAATCCGTCCAGATCTGCCATGAAAATCCTTTCAATAAAACCTTAAAGCTCGCAGAAGAGGAGTGGTTCTTTGGCGGTGCCCTCCTTAGGAGAACCGCCCCGGGAGGATCGCCCTCCTCTGCGGCTGAATTACCTCATAAGCTGGCGAGAAGATCGGTCTTCTCGCCAGCCGTGAACTTACGCCTTGATTAGAAGGAGTAGTTGTTCATGTTCTCCTTGGTGAAGACAAGGCGCTCAGGAAGCAGGACAACGCCGTTGTTCTTCTCGCCAGTCTTTGCACCCTCGGAGATGGAGTCGTTAGCCTCAACCTTGACATCGCCAATGCTTGGGATGGAGATGGTGTCGCCAACCTTGACCTCGTTACCAGCTGCGAGGAATGCTGCAACGTAGCAGCCCATAGCGCCCTGAACTGCGCAGTCCCAGAGGCCCCAGTTGTAGATGGTGCCGTGCTCGCAGTAGGACTTGATGGACTGTGGAGAAGCAAAACCGGTGATGGTGATCTTCTTTGCGTCGTAGCCCTTGTTCTCTGCAGCCTGGAGCTGGCCAGGAAGAGCGGTGGAGTCGTTGCAGATGATCAGGTCAATCTCTGGGTAAGCGTCAAGGATTGCCTCACCAATGGTGATTGCCTGCTCTGCGTCCTGATTGGAGTAGTAGTTCTCGTGGACGTTCTTCCACTTAGGATACTTCTCCTTGATGATCTTCTGTGCAGCTACCTGCCAGGAGTTCTGGTCGGTAACGGTTGCCTGGGAGTAGTGCCAGACATAGGTGATCTCGTCCTTCTCTGGGTCCTTGCCGCGCTCCTTGAGGCCAGCAACACCCATGTCAACAAGCATCTGGCCAAGGATCTCTGGGGTACCCTGAGAAACCATGAGGGTACGATCCTCTGGGTTAGCGTCAGAGTCCCAAGTGGTAACTACGATACCAGCAGCAGTTGCCTTCTTCAGTGCGTCGGAAACGCCCTTTGCATCAACGGTAGAGATGCTGATTGCGTCTACACCGTTAGCAACTGCCTGGTTGATGACGGAAACCTGAGCGGAAACAGATGCGGTTGCGTCGCCGATGTAGTCAACGGTGAAGCCCCACTCCTTGGACTTATCCTGTGCGCCCTTGTTTGCGGACTCGAAGAATGCGTTGCCGGTGACCTTAGGAATAAATGCTACGGTCTTGCCCTTGACGTCTCCGCCACCCTCGGACTTCTTGGTCTCTTCCTTCTTCTCGCCACCACCATTATTGCAGCCTGCCAGAGCGAGGCCAGCGCTAACTGCGGTGATACCAGCGGCACCAATAAAACCACGACGAGTAATCTCTTGCATAGGTAACCTCCCTTGTCTGTGCCTAAGGCACAATTTCCCCAAAGCTTATGCCTTGGCTTTACTGCTGCTTGAAAGCAGCGATTTCAAAAACGTACCGATATTTGTTCCGCTTGCTGCCGATCGAGCAACGATGACAACAACCAGCAGGACACCAACAGGAATATCCAGGTACTGTGGGCTTACCTTGAAGCACAATGGCAAGCCGAAGCGCAAAAATGCAATAACAAACGATGCAAGTGCGGTGCCAACAATGGAGCCCTTACCACCAGTGGAGAGCGTGCCGCCCAAAACAACTGCGGTGATGATGTCCATGGTGAGGTCAGCGCCAAGATCGGACTTAGCGGTACCCAGGTAAGCGGTCAGAACCACGCCTGCAATAACTGCGGAGACTGCAGTGAGCATGTAGGTGGACATGATGACTGCTCGGCTGTTGATACCAGAGAACTCAGCTGCACTCTGGTTAACACCAACCAGGGTAACGCGGCGACCATACTTGGTCTTGTGCAGCAGAATGAATGCAATGACCAACATCAGGATGTAAATAAGAAGCTGGAATGGAATAACACCAAAGAGCTGGAAGTTAGAGACAAACTTGAAGTCCTCGGGGAAACCGCCAATTCCCTGGTAGCTCTCAGTCTTGGAAAGCGTTGAGATGAGCAGCGCCAAACCGGAGTACAAGAAGCTACCACCCAGGGTAACAACCATTGCTTGCACTCGACAGTACGCAATCAAGAAGCCCGAAAGTGCACCGCAAGCAACAACCAGGACAAAGGCAACACCCACGGCGCCCCAGATAGGAAGACCAAAGTCCTGCCAGCCAACGCCAATGGTGATGGATGTGAGGCCAACCAGGGAAGCAACCTGAATGTCGATGCCGCCGGTAACCATAACAAGCGTTACAAAGAGCGAGATCATGAAGACTGGCAGGTTATCGTTAATGCTGGTAAACAGTAGTGCTGGACGCAAGAACTTGCCGTTTGCAGCACCAAAAATCACAAACTCAAGCACAAGCAGACCGATGAGGATCATGTTCCAGCTTGTCTGACCCTTGGACAAGAATCCCTTAAGCGTCTTCATCATTAGCGAACACCGCCCTTCTTACCCAAAGGGCTCATTGCAGCTTCACCAAAGTCTGCAATCTGCTCTGCAAGAATCTCAGAAGTTGCCTTTGGAGAAACGCGTGCGTTCAGACGAGCATGCCTGTTCTGAACAATGGAGCGGTGCTGAAGCAGGGCGTCCACAACAACAATGACAATCAGAATGACGCCGGTAATTGCGTTGTCGTAATTTGACGAGAAGCCCATGAAGACCAACAGGTAGCTGATGGATGCCATGATGACGGAACCGACAGCTGCACCAAGGACGGAGCCAACGCCACCAAGCAGGCTAACGCCACCAAGAACGCAAGCTGCAATAGCCTTCATCTCGTAGCCGTTACCGCTCATTGGAGTAACAAAGCCAATACGGCTGCAGAAGATGATACCGCCGATAGCTGCCATAACGCCGCAGATGACGTATGCCAGAATCTTGGTTTGAAGAGCTGGAATACCAACCAGGGTTGCACCGTTAGCGTTATCGCCAACTGCTGCAAACCAGCGACCACGACGGGTCTGGGTCAGTGCAAAGTGAATCAAGATAACCAGTGCAATAACTGCGCAATAGTACACCGTGAAGTCACCAATACCAGTTACTGCCGAGAAGTCCTTGAACTCCTTAGGGAGGTTCTCAACCCACTGACCATTGGTGTACACGTAAACGATACCGCGCAGAACACCGTTGGTACCCAGAGTAAAGATGAGCGATGGAGCCTTCATAACGGCAACGCCCCAGGCGTTTACCAAGCCAATTGCTACACCAATAAGAATACCTACCAGGCAAGCAACAGGAAGTGGAGTTCCATCTCTCAGCATGCTGCCCACTACCACAGCAACAAGACCCAGGTTGGAACCAACAGAAACGTCAATCTCACCAATGAACAGGGTGAAAGCCACGCCAACAGCGACCAATGTGTAGACAACGGACGTGTTAAAGCAGGCAGCAATTGTTGCTGGCGTCAAGAATGCAGGATTCATTGCACCAACAATAATAAAGAGAGCAATCAGGAATGCGAGGCTGCTCAGTCCCCTAGCCTTGAGAAGGCGCTTTACAAGATCCATACGTCACCTCCTACAATCCAAATGCAGCGGACATGAGGTTGTCCTGCGTAATTTCTTCTTTTTTGAACTCGTGATTAATGCGTCCCTGGTACATGGTGAACGCGCGATCAGCAAGCTCAATAATCTCTTCCATATCAGAAGAAATCAGAAGAATAGAAACACCTTGCTTACGAAGCTCCTGCAAAACGGCGTACACATCGCCGCGAGCAGCAGCGTCAATACCACGGGTTGGCTCGTCCAAAATAACAACCTTTGGAGCAACCGAGAATGCGCGGCCAATAACAATCTTCTGCTGGTTACCACCAGAGAGGCCGCCTACCTCTTGATCAAGGCCAGTGACCTTGGTACGGAAGTTATCAACGTAGTTCTGAGAAACTCTATCTTCTTCTTTGCGGTTAAGCAGCAACTTACCAAGAGAAGAGTTAGCAAGCAGAGAGCTTGTGGTGTTCTCGGCAACGTCACGAATTCTAAACAGACCGTCGTTAAAGCGGTCCTCTGGGACATAGCTCAGACCTGCAGCAATGACGTCTTTGGTGGACTTGCCGGTGATGTCTTTGCCGTCAACAAATACCTTGCCGCCCAACACCTTATCCATACCGTAAATGGTGGTAGCCATCTCTGATCTACCGGCACCAACGATACCTGCAAGACCAACAATCTCGCCTGGATAAATGTTGAGGTTTACGTCAGCAAAGCCATAGCCGGTGAACTCAGCAAGTTCAAAAATAGGCTCTGCGTCGTAATCAATGTTTGCGCTCTCGGCAATTTCTTTCTTAATCTCTGCTGCGTCTGGTGGAAGAAGTCCGCGTACAAGATCTTCTCGCGTGAAGTCCTCTACCTTGCCACGCATGGCCATAACGCCGTCGCGCAGAATGCCAATGCTGGTAGAAATCTCAAAGACCTCTGCCAGTCGGTGGGTAATGTAGATGATGCCAATGTTTTTCTGCTTGAGCTCCTGGACTACCTTGAAGAGGCTCTGTACCTCGTCAAAGGTAAGTGCAGAAGTTGGCTCGTCCAGAATAAGAATCTCGGAGTGGCGCATAAGACCGCGGAGAATCTCAACCATACCCTGCTCAGCAATGGAAAGCGTCATTGCCTTGCGGTCCAGGTCAAGCTCCCAGCCAATCTCTTTCATAGTATCTTCGAGCATCTTGTTGAGCTCGGCTTTTGGGGCCTCAAAGCCAATGGTGATGTTTTCTCTAACGGTCATGTTAGGGAACAGCATTGGCTCCTGAGGAACCATATAAATACTGTGCGCAAGTGCGGCCTTAGGGTTGGAGATATCAACCTTTTGACGATCGATAGAAATTTCTCCCTCATCGGCAGAGTAAATACCCATGATGATCTTCATGAGGGTAGATTTACCGGAACCGTTGCCACCAATAAGAGAGATGACCTCTCCTGGCGCCAAATCTAAGTTAATGCCTTTTAATACCTCGTTGGAACCAAATGACTTCTTGATTCCGCGGACGGAAAGAAGTGTGTCGCACTGCTCGCACACATCTTTTCCTTCAGGCGACTTTGGGTCAGTGGCATCGATATCGATGTCAAAAGTTTCACCCATAGTACCTCCTACCAAAAATAACAAACGGCCGTACAAAATCTCACACTTTGAAGATATATATAAATAGGCATTCTTCAAAGCACCGTCACGGCAAACGGTATTATTACTGCCGTGAATGGTATTTTTGATTGTATTATGAACAATAGTCCGCAATACCTCTATACGCAATTATGGTATTTGTAGTATATCTTCCTGTTAATAGGGAGAATAATTACTATAATGAAGTCTAGTATGTTAGATACAAATGTTTTATTATTAAACAAAAGTATCAACTGGAGGACGGATGGACGAACAAACATATGCACTAGCCACCAAGGCTGCGTGGTATTACTACATGGAAGATAACACCCAGGCTCAGATTGCTGAGGTCATGGGCGTTTCTCGTGCAAAAGTTATCCGTCTGCTTGAAGAGGCTCGCGCGCAGGGCATTGTTCAGTTCAGCTTCAGAAAAAACGATAGCCAGCGCGTTTCCGCAGAACAACTCCTTATTGACCGCTTTGGCCTCAAGGACGCTTTTGTGGTCCCAACTCCCCTGGACAGCTCTGCCATTAATCAATCTATTGCTCAGGGCGCAGCTCACTACGTCTCCGATCACCTGCGCGAGGACGGCTACCTCAACATTGGCTACGGCGATACCGTCAGTCGTATGTTGGGATTTCTTGCCAAGAACCGTGAGGAGTCGCTCAACGTTGTAAGCCTTACGGGCGGCGTGAGCTACTACCTGCCATCCGTTGGCACCACTGCCTACTCCATGCACCTGTTCCTGACACCGTCTCCACTTGTTGTGTCTTCTCGCCAAGTGCGCGATGCGCTTCTTGACGAGAAAAGCCTGCAAGACGTGTCCACTATGACGG
The DNA here is from genome assembly GCA_963538475.1 of uncultured Atopobiaceae bacterium. Lineage (GTDB taxonomy): Bacteria > Actinomycetota > Coriobacteriia > Coriobacteriales > Atopobiaceae > Lancefieldella. The sequence continues at coordinate 58,615 of CAUTIE010000003.1, read as the reverse complement.
AATATGCAGACATGAGTGTGGTCGGCATCGGCGCCGCAGTTGAGGGCGCTACCGTTTTGCGCAACGGCATCCTTAACGAGGGCGAGCTGACCGTGCTTAAGATGCAGGGAGCTGTCGGCGACGTCCTCAATCACTTTATGGATAAAGACGGCAATCTTATTCAGACAGAAATTGAAGATCGCGTCATTAGCACCGATCTGGACAAGCTTCGCCAGCTCAAGAACGTTGTTGGCGTTGCTGGTGGCAAAGATAAAGTTACGGCAATTAAAGCAGTGCTTAACGGCGGCTATCTGAACGTGCTCATCACGGATTCAGACACCGCTGCTGAGCTGCTTCTTTCGTAAACAAGGAGGATCTGATGAGCAAGTATCTTCTTGCACTAGACGCGGGAACAGGAAGTATTCGCGCCGTTCTCTTTAGTGTTGACGGTGAGCAGGTTGGGGTTGCTCAGCGCGAGTGGGAGCACCACGAGGACCCTCGTTGGCCTGGCAGCATGGACTTTGATTGGGTTGCTGACTGGCAGCTTGCTCTGGACTGCATCAAAGAGGTTTTAGCAAAGACCTCCATTGATCCTAAAGAAATCGCTGGTATTTCCACCACCTGCATGCGCGAGGGCATCCTCCTGTATGACCAGGACGGCAACGAGATTTGGGCGTGCGCTAACGTTGACGCTCGAAGCGTTGACGAGGTCAAGCAGCTCATTGATATGGACCCAGAACTTGAGAAGAAGATTTACCAGAAGAGTGGCCAGACCTATGCACTAGGCGCTCTACCTCGTCTTCTTTGGGTTAAGAACAAGATGCCAGAGATCTACAACAAGGCGGCCAAGATTGGCATGTTCAACGACTGGCTTGCCTACAAGCTCACCGGCGTTCTGGCAGTTGAGCCATCAAACGGCAGCACCACCGGCATTATGAGCCTGGAAGAACGCGCCTGGGATCCAGAGATTGCTAAGGAGTGCGGTCTGCGCGACGACCTGTTTGGCCAGGTTATCGAGTGCGGAGAAGTTCTTGGCACTGTAACTGCAGACGCCGCAGCAGAGACGGGCCTTGCCGAGGGTACGCCTGTTGTTGTCGGCGGCGGTGATTGTCAGCTGGGCATGATTGGCGTTGGCGCTTGCGAGCCTGGTCAGGCTGGTGTTTTTGGTGGTAGCTTCTGGCAGTACGAGTTCAACACCGATAAGAGCACTCCAGATCCAGAGTATCGCGTCCGTGTAAACTGCCACGCTATTCCACAGGTTTGGCAGTACGAGGCCCTAGCATTCAAGCCTGGTCTGGTTATGCGTTGGTATCGTGACGGCTTCTGCCAGGCAGAAAAGGCCGAGGCAAAAGAGCGCGGCATTGATGTATACGACGTCATGAACGAGCACGCTGCAGAGATTCCTGCAGGTAGCCACGGTATGCTTTGCTGCTTCAGTGACGTTATGAACTACATCCACTGGACCCACGCAAGCCCAACGTTCACCAACTTTGAACTTGATCCAGAGCGTTTCAATAAGTACACCTTCTATCGTGCAATTTTGGAGAACACCGCCCTTCTCGTCCGTGGCCATATTGACCTGGTCAAAGAGGCTACCGGCAATGAGCCAGACGAGCTCATCTTTGCAGGCGGCGCTTCCAAGAGCCCTCTTTGGGCGCAGATTGTTGCCGACGTTACTGGCAAGAACGTTCGCATTCCGGAGGTCAAAGAGGCAACTGCTCTGGGTGCCGCTGTTCTTGCAGGCTACGGTGTGGGCATCTACCCAAGCATCGCTGAGGGTGCAAAGCGCGTTGTTAAATGGGATAAGACATTCTCCCCTAACCCCGACAACAAGGCTGTTTACGACCAGCTGTATGTCCAGTGGAAGGATGTTTACAAGAGTCAGCTTGAGCTTGCAGAAGAGGGCAAGGTCAAGAGCATGTGGAGAGCGCCTGGTCTGTAAACGCCGGGACTCCACCGCGCCGCGGATACGCGTGGCACGCAAAAAGAACGTTTGGTCGCATTACAAGTTGCGCCTGAAAGGAAAGCAAGATGTTTATTGTCAACGAGAACGATTTTGAGTACAGGTGCGGAGATCATGGCCCTAAGTACCTGATGAAGGGTCCTCGCATGAACTATGCCATGGTCCAGTTCCAGCCAGGCCAGGATTTCCAGGCCCACTACCACAACATCATGGAGGAGAACTTCCACATCCTCCAGGGTAAGATTGACATTGTGGTTGACGGCGAGGTCCACACCCTCTCGGCTGGCGACTTCATCCACATTGAGCCCGGCGAGGTCCACTACGTCAACAACCCTTATGACGAGCCCATCGTTATGGTCTCAACCCTTGCTCCTTTCCAGGAGGTCGACAAGGTTGAGGTAGAGAACCCTACCTACTAAGATCAACATCTGGCGAGAAGATCGTTCAAGTGCATCGTTCTTCTCGCCAGCGCAAACTAAAAGAGGACTACCTGGTGGTAGTCCTCTTTTTTGAATCTCTAGACGGCATGATGTCAGACCACAACCAGATAACACAGCTCATGTGTCCTGTTAAAGAGCATGTTTAGCACCAAATAATGGGATGTTTTGTTTCTATAGATGCTATAAGAAGGTTTCTAATTTTATTTAGCCTCCAAAAATGACTAGTTTCTTTGAAGTCTAAAGTTGCCTTTTGAACAGAGAAGCTTCTTAAAACAGAATTGTCTAATTTAATATCAATTGGACCTCGTAAAGTCATTCTAAAGTTTGATTCACAGTTATTTGGGTCATCACAATAAACAACTACCTTCTGCGTTTGTTTGTAATCATCAGCTGGAATCTGGTAAAAATGGTCAGTCTGATAACTTTGTGAAAGCTTATTTTGATGGAAATACATTTTGTCTTTCGCGAATCCATAATTAATATTGCCATCACAGTACATACAAAAACCATCATCAAACGCGCGAGAAAAAATAACTTTATGCGTTTCCTCGTCAATGAGCTGATATCCTTGAACCTTTGCATGCTCTTCTATAAATCTATCAAGTTCATTAAGGGTAGGCTGTGCTTTTTCAACAGGATAGAGACCATCATTGATACTAGGAAGCATGTTATTTAATAACGGATACTTTGATTCACCCTCATCTGAACTTAAATCGGCGTAAATATTTAATACGCCGCAAAAATTACCAACACTTTCAGAACAAATTTCTCCATATTCATGCTCGCAGGCATTATCAATCCAATCGAGAAAATCGCTCTCTAGGTCTCCATAGCGTTCCCAAAACAGGTCAGAGCCAAGCTCCTCGAGCTTTTGATCTAAAAACTTTGAACAAACATGATCTTCATCATCAATGTAAAGATCTTCCAAGGGTATTGGACCGGGTTTAAGTTTTCCCTCTTCAAAACACCTGCAACGAACAAATGCATCAAGACCCATTACAACTCCTTTCTCTGTTGCAACAAATCTAGATACTCATAAGATTTTATGTGTCCATCAAACTGGACAGTAAGGCAATTGTCACTCTGGAAAGCATGCCTAATTTACGCTGTCCCAGAACAAAACTGCCATTTCTTACTAATCAAGACAGAGAAGTTACCTTGCATTAAAAGCAGCGTGCATACTATTTACTCTTTTTGACAAAACGGTTAAATCACACGGGTTTCTCGCCAAAGGGTTATGGAAAGAAGGCAAAATCAGCGCAATCAAATTTTTAGCGTTCTCTTGCAAGGAGACCACATGACCAAGATTCCCGAGGGCTACCGTTCCAGCCTTTCGCTTTACGATACGCAGAAAGCCATTGAGCAGGTCAAGAATGTGTTTTTGACCAAGCTGTGCGCTGCACTGAAGCTGTCGCGCGTCACTGCTCCGCTGATTGTTGACCCGCTTACCGGCATGAACGACAACCTCAATGGTGTCGAGCATCCGGTTGCCTTTGGCCTGCCTAACGTAGGCAAGAACGCCGAGGTAGTTCAGTCGCTTGCAAAATGGAAGCGATATGCACTCTGGCGCTACAACTTTGCCGTTGGTCGTGGCCTGGTCTGCGACATGAATGCTATCCGTCGCGACGAACAGCCCGATAACCTGCACTCCATTTACGTTGATCAGTGGGACTGGGAGCGCATCATCACGCAGGACGAGCGCAATACCGATACGCTGGAAGACGCCGTTTGTCGCATTGTCGAGGCAATCTGTGGCACACTCGACGAGCTCAAGTGGCACTATCCGCAGCTTAACACGCAGCTCAGCCGCGAAGTTACCTTCGTAACCTCGCAGGAACTGGAAGACCTCTACCCCACTCAAACGCCTAAGCAGCGAGAAAATCTGTTTGTTCGCGAGCATCCAACCACCTTTATCGTGGGTATTGGCGGCGCTCTAAACTCCGGTCAGCCTCACGACTTTAGATCTCCCGACTACGATGACTGGTCACTCAACGGTGACCTGCTGTTCTGGGATGAGACCTTGGACTGTGCGGTTGAAATCAGCAGCATGGGCATTCGTGTTGACGCTGAGGCGCTTAAGGCGCAGCTAGCAATCGCTGGATGTGAAGACCGCCTTGAGCTGCCGTTCCACAAGATGCTCGTTAACGGTGAGCTGCCCTTTACTATCGGCGGCGGCATTGGCCAAAGTCGTCTTTGCATGCTGCTGCTAGAAAAAGCGCACGTCGGAGAGGTGCAGGCATCTATTTGGGATAAGAAGACCGAGGAAATCTGTGCAGAAGCAGGTGTTTCTCTGCTCTAAGCAGCGAGCCTGAACACGCGAAGCGGATTTACATCACGTGTCACTAAACGCTCATAGCCGCCCTCAAAACTAAAAACATTTTGGTGTTTCTCCTGTTAACGCTACAATAGTAACCCAGTGTAATTAAAAGCCACTGAGTCTAACTGGCGATTTAAGGAGCGACTCTATGAATTGCCCCAACTGCGGAGCTGAAATTAGCAAGCACGCAAAGTTCTGTTCTAACTGCGGACAGATGCTTTCTGACGTCACGGACGCCGCAGATGTCGAGAAACCCGATGTGCTCGCCGAGTCTACAGAACCCGCACCAGAAACCGAACCCGACAACTCCACCACAGCCACCGAGGTTATCGCACCAGCAGAAGCTGATGAGCCAGCTGAAACCGTAACTGATCCAGATGCAACTGTCCTGGCAGAGTATCCAGTCGATGACGAAGACACAACTGCTGCAGAAACCTCACTCCTAGAGGTATCGGCAGATGACTCCTACATCGCCCCAGATGAGGCGCCTACCGCTATCACCGACTCGGACGCCGACGCAGATGCTGACGCAGACCCCACCGTAATCGCAAACTCCAACGCTGCTGCCGAGGAGCCCACAACCTTCATTAATGACCCAGATCGCATCGACGTCTTCACCTCTGACGACGTTGATTCAACTGCTATTTCGCACTTTGACCCTTCGCAGTTCACCGTTGTTTCAAGCGGACCTAGTTCCGTTGAGCGCAAGCAAACCAAGGACGGCTCGGACACACTCCGCAAAGTGGCATTTGGCCTGCTTGCGGCTGTTCTGGTCGTGGGTGTACTGGCCATTGCTTGGGTCATTCAGTCCCACCAAGACGACGCAGCCAAGCGCAGCGCCGTCCAGCAGCGCATTGCAACCTATCAGGAGCAGATTGAGAGCGTTGGCGTTGATCCTCGCAGTGACAGCAGTCGTGTTGAACTTCTTAACCAGTACGAAAAACTCAACGAAATCCAAGAGCAGATTCAAACTGACCAAAAGAACGGCCAGTTCCACCTTCCTAACGGCACCGATGATTCGGGAGTCAACATTCTAAACAGCACAATCTCTGATCGACAGAAGAGCATTCGCGACTGGTTTGAGGCCGACTACAAGCGCCGGCTAACTGCAAACAGCTTCAACGATACAGATACCGCAAATACTATGGATCAAAAGTCTGTAGCAAATAAGCTTGTTGAGCTGCAAGCTCTTCTCGGAGATATTGAACACGAAAAGGTTATCTGGGGAGACGACACTGGCAACAATTCAACCTATGATTCATACCACTCTCGCGTATCTGACCAGATAAAGAAGGGTGAAACTCTTAAATCTGGCGTGGCCGAGAAGACCAAAAAAGAGCAAGAGCAGAAGGATAAAGACAAGAAATCCGAGGAAGACCGCAAGAAAGCTCAAAAGTGGGTTGGTACGTACAGCGGTACCGGCACTGACGGCAAGCCTATGGAGGTTGTCATCCAGAAGGACGGCACTGTTATTTGGCGAATTGGTGGCGAGCCTGATGTAACAGGTTCGTGGACAGGTGACGAGAAGGGCATTCAGCTTACCTTCAACGGACAGGTAAGCCAGAGAAGCGAACCCTTTACTCTTACCTCCACAAATGGCGGCCGTACGGTTTCAATCAGTTCTGAAAGCAGCACCTGGGGCACTGATACTCTGACTAGAAAATAAGAAATCCTGCTGAACAAGCTGAGCTCACAAGGCTGTCTACAACAAGCGTAAATCCAATAGAGACCACTATAGCCAGCATCCAATATGGACACTGGCTATAGTATTATGCCTGCGCTAACCTGCTACTTGTTACTCCGAGAAGGTAACATTTTTGGTAAAAGGCGAATACATAGGAATACGCGCATCGCTCGGATACATAGTGTCATCAACCGAATACGTCATCTTTATATCTTTGTCCAAATATTGATCTAAGCCATCTTGGGGATCAACTTCAATCATTGTTGTACGCATAATTTTATAACTACTATCATATGCAGCACGTCCCGCAACATCCTGTTTTTTATCCAAGACAAAGACGTATTCACGCTCTGTAAAATCCATTTGTGCAGGATATTGCATTCCTTGTAAATCAAGAATCTCTTGCAATGTCAAATATCTAAGTCTTCCCTGAACTGTTATTTGTTTTTTATCTGCAATTGATACCTCTGGGAAAGCTTGCACAATAGCTACCCTATCCTGACTAAAAGACCAAGTGATTTCTTCCCCCTTCATATCACTAGGAAGATCTGTGATAGTGCCCTCCCATTCTTTAGTTGAGATTGCATCTTGACCAGAAAGTGTATATCTGTAACCGAAGCCACTGCCAGAACCTGAAGACCAACTTACTGCAATTAACCCGTTTTTATCACTATCAACTGTCAAAGAACCCCTAAAGCCACCTGCACCGGCAACGCCCTCTATAATGCCCTTTGTATTTTGAACTTCATAAGCTTGTTTTGTGTCCTTATCAAAGCTAAAAATCTTAACATTGTTTATGCCGTTATTATTTGACTGCGTCTTTAAAAGAAGTTGAGGTATATCAGGATTAGCGCTGTCCATATACACTAAGGCGTACTGATAGGTGCGCTGGTTATTCGATGGAACGCTTCCGAAGTCGTAACTTGAGGCATTATCAATAATCTCACTGTATTGCTCGTACATTGCTTTTTTAACTGGGTCTACTTCTGGTGCGTCTTCCTCTTTGTTATTTGTTTCTTGAGTGCTCACCTCAGCCTCTTGGCTCTTTTGTTGAGAAGGACTAAATACTCCAGCAGAGTAAGCTATACCTGCTCCTACAAAAGACAGCGTGACTACTCCAATAGCAATTTTTGTAGCAAGTGATTTAACACCTAAACCTGCTGCCTTTGTAGCAGCTGCCTTAACGCCTGCAGATGAGGTGGTCTTTGCAGCTAGCGCATTGCCCTTGGCCGCTGCTTTTCCTGCCGCCTGAGCTGCACCAGCTCCAGAAGTTGTAAGGAGCTGAGAAATCTTTGAAAGCGTCTCCGCCATAATTGTGTCGGAGTTTTCTCCATGCGCAAGCCACATAAAGTACCAAATAGGAGACATACCAAACAGGCAAATACCTTGCTTTTTCTCCATCTCACGAATCTTTGTATTAAGAATCTCTTTACTGCTAAACAGTCTTGATTTAACCGTTCCTAACGGAATGTTGAGATACTCAGCAATTTCTTTTTGCTTTTTGTTTTCAATGTAGAAAAGTTCAATACAAAGACGCTGCTCTTCGGTAAGTTCATTGAGCAGTACATCCATAAGGTTATAAGCTTCTTTTTTGTCAAGTCGTGCTTCAGGGTTAAGCTCTATGCTTTCATCAGCAATATCAAAGAACTCGTCTTCAGTATCATCTGTCTTTTCAGCTTGATGATCCCAAGTTCTCTTTTGACTTCTAACGTAATCAATAATGCCCGACTTAACAACTGTATTAAACCAACCTCTAAAAGCTGCAGGCTGACCCTTGAACTGCTTCATATTTTTAAAAGCACGTAGATAGAGCTCTTGCATGCAATCTTCAACATCTGCTCCTCTAAGACTTTGGCAGACAAGCGCTCTTACCCAACCTTCAGTACATCTATAGATTTTCTCGACAGCATTTTGATCACCTTTGAGAAACTGAACGGCATAACAGCCCAGTTCATCTTCAAGCTTGTTTCCACAGATGTGACAAAACTTGTCAGAAGAGTCGTAGAGTTTGTTGCAGTTCAAGCAATACATTTTCATTTGGCGCTTATCCTCCTATTTAATCTACTTATCATTTTGTGCCTTGTAAGTAAGCTTAGGGGTTTGTTTTTTTAGCTCGTTTACAAGCTTTCTGCCGCTCTCGGATAACAAGGTTTCAATCGCATATTTGTCTGAAGTTGGAAGTGAGGAATAATCGCTGGCTTTACTTCCGCAGGAACTACAAAATTTTGCATTACGAGGCATTTTGGCTCCGCACTTGCTACAAAAGGTATTTTGTACCTTTGCTCCGCACGAGTAGCAGAACTTTGTGCCTTCTTTTAACTCTTGACCGCACTGAATACATTTCATTTGAACTCCCTTTTTGAAGGTTTTTCTTGTCTCTTACTAAGACGAGAGAATTCTCCAAAAGGTTCATTAGTTTTTATATTCAATTGTTTTTATCAACGCACATTATTTGTAATTCTATACATATTTCTTGTCATTTATTCTTGTAATACTCACACTCCACAAAATAAGGCGAGAAGACCGATCGATCTGTACCGACCCCCAAAAGTTAGACCAAAATCTAACGATTAGGAGGTCGGTACAGTCTTCTCGCCATTTTTTTTGCGTGTAGACAACACAGACTTACTCGCCAAGAATTACGTGCCTAAACTCGCCATCCTCATAGATTCCGCAGCTATGGGTACCATCCTTTGGAATACCCACGGAACCTGGGTTAAATACGGTGACCTCAGGATGGTCATGACCCTTCTCGTTATACTTTCTGTGTGTGTGACCGTAAACAAATGCATCAAGGCTTGGCATCTGAGGCCATTTATCGACGCTGTTGTGAACACCAGGGCCAAAAACGTGACCGTGGGTAAAGAAGATAGTGAACTGCTTACCGGTCTTTGGATCCTTATCAAACAAGATGTTGTAATCGGCCATGCAAGGGAAGTCAAGGACCATCTGGTCAACCTCTGCCTCGCAGTTTCCGCGGACAGCAATGACCTTATCGGAAATGCTGTTCAACATCTCAATAACGCGCTTTGGTGCGTAGTCTGCAGGAAGATCGTTGCGAGGGCCGTGATAGAGCAGATCTCCCAGAAGCAAAACGTACTTTGGTTGCTCCTCCTCTATAACTTGCATGAGCTTCTCGCAATAGTCGGCAGCGCCGTGAATATCTGAAGCAATTACAACCTTCATCAACGTATCCTCTCTATACGTGTTTCTACACGTAGCTTCATACGCGTGTATCAATCAATTATTTTATTGTATTAATGATATCCAGCCAGTTACAAGCGCTGGCAATTCGGTCACCGTGCAAATGCCTGCTTAGAACCTACCAGTCATCCTTGCGTCAGGATCAGCCTCGGAAACACGTTGACGAAGATCTGCAATAGCCGCAGGTATCTCGTCTGTGTTGTACGGCGTCATCTGGTACACCCAGTTAATCCAGTTGCGATACAACAAGTTGGCATGTGCGCGCCAAGTAAACAGCGGCTGCTTTTCTGGATCGTTATCAGGGAAGTAATTCTCCGGCAGACGAATAGGCAGACCCTTATGGAAGTCGCGCCAATACTCCTCTGCAAGTGTGTCGCGATCATATTCAAAATGACCAGTTACAAAAATCTCGTGGAAATCTCTTGTGGCGAGAAGTGCAGGACCGCTGGTAAATCCCTCAGAAAGCACCGCAAGTTCAGGATGGTCTACCAGAGCTGATGTCTCAATCGCAGCATGACGGGAGTGTGGCATGTAATGTACCTCGTCAAATCCATTGGTGAGGAAGCAATACTCATCGCATAAACGCTGCGGAAAAATACCAAACAGCTTAGCGCCCAGCATTTTCTTAGGAATATCGTGCAGATAATACAGGCCAGCTAGTGCGCCCCAACACAGGTACATGGTAGAAAAGACATGCTCCTGAGACCAATCAACAATGCGACAAAACTCATCCCAGTAGTCAACATCCTCGTATTTAAGATCCTCGATAGGAGCGCCGGTAACAATCAGACCGTCATAATTTTTATCTTTGAAGTCATCAAAAGTTGAATAAAACGTTACCAGATGGTCGGCGGCAGTGTTTTTAGATTCATGCGAAGAAATACGCATAAAGTCACAGGTAACCTGAATAGGAGACTTTGAAATCAGACGGAGAATCTGCGTTTCAGTCTGAATTTTCTTAGGCATTAAATTCAAAATTGCCAGGCGCAGCGGACGAATCTCCTGGTGTTCTGCAACTTCTTCCTCAAGCGCAAAAATACGCTCCTCATGCAGTGTTTTCTTAGCTGGTAAACCATCTGGAATATTAATAGGCATGGTAACTTCCTTTAGCTAATCGTTGCACATAAGTATACTTGTTTGTATGGAAATAACTTTTGCCGAGCTCGGGCTAAACGAGCAAATTCTGGCAGGCGTAGCAACTCTTGGGTTTAACGCACCCACTCCCGTGCAGGCCGCGGCAATTCCCGCCGTCCTGGCGGGCAAGGACGTTGTTGCGTCAGCGCAAACGGGAACGGGTAAAACTGCAGCGTTTATGTTGCCTACGCTGCAGCGCATTGCTGTCGAGAAACCCAGTGGGGCCGAGAAGCCCGACGCCAGGGAGCCCAACGCGAACGCCAAACCCAACGCGGCCGCCGGGCGCGGTGCTAAACACAACGCCAAGCAAGGCGACATCAAACGCAACGCATATCCCCGCGCGCTCATCATCACGCCAACGCGAGAGCTAGCTGCTCAAATTGATGCCGTTGCCAAGAGCGTTTGCGCATCCACCGGTCAGCAGGCCGTCATTGTTACCGGTGGCGCTCGCTACAAGCACCAAATAACCGCGCTGAAAAATGGTTGCGATGTGCTGGTGGCAACACCTGGCCGCTTGATTGATCTTCTCGACAAGAAGCATACAAGCCTAGAGAACATCCAGGTACTGGTACTCGACGAGGCGGACCGCATGCTTGACATGGGATTTTGGCCAAGCGTTCACCGCATTATGGAGCAGCTACCCAAGGCACACCAAACGCTGCTTTTCTCGGCAACGCTCCCCGCATCAATCACATCGACTATAGACGCCCTGCTTAAAGATCCGGAGCGCATTGAGATTGCAAGAACTGGACAAACTGCAGCAACAATCGAGCAACATTTATGCTCGGTCACTCAGGGACAAAAACCGCAGCTCTTAAAGGCTCTTATCGACTCGTTTGATCCTGCGCCAGAGCGTGTGTTGGTGTTCTGTAGGACAAAGTCGCGCGTTGACAGTATTTACAAAAACCTTAAAGCCGCAGGTCTCAAGGTTGACGTTATGCATGCGGACCGTCCGCAAAAAGCTCGCGCAAGAGCACTGGAGCGATTCCGCAGTGGCGCCATTCAGGTTCTTGTTGCAACCGATGTCATGAGCCGCGGCATTGATATCCAGGGCATTGACGCTGTTATCAATTTTGATGTGCCACTTGATCCCGAGGATTATGTTCACCGCATTGGCCGAACAGGCCGTGCAGGAGCCGCAGGTCAGGCCTATACGTTTATGGGGCCAGACGAAGTCACACCGCTCAGAGAAATTGAGTATTTCACAAAAGCGCTCATTCCTTCATGGGATCTACCTGGTTTTTCTTACGATACTGGACGCATTATGCTCCAAGACTCCCGCTCTACCACTAAGACCACGCGCTCGATGTTCTCGGGTTCAAGGTCAAGAGGTAAAGGATTTGGATTTGGCGGCAGATATGGCCGACACACGTAATCTATAATCAAATGCAGTCAGCTAATACAGTAAAGGAATCAAAATGGGCCCTTTTAATGGCGTTGGTGTAATTTTTGCTCTTGGAGCAGCAGCTCTTCATGTGGTTGCTTTTTATCTTGAGTCATTTGCCTGGACTTCTGACGGCACACTCAAGGCCTTTAACATGACAAAAGAAGAGGCAGAAAGCACCGAAAAAATGGCTTTTAACCAGGGATTTTACAATCTTTTTCTTGCTATTGAGGTATTTGTAGGCGTCTTTTTGATGGCTACCAGAAATCCAGCAGGTAAAGCGCTTGTTATCTTTGCTGTATGTTCAATGGAATTTGCCGCAATTCTTCTCTATGTAACTTCTCCCGACAAACGCTCCGCAGCCATTAAACAGGCAATATTCCCTCTTATGGCTCTCTGCAATTTGATTCTGTAACTTTTGAGCATCGACGCTAGGCGCACATGACGCCTGGCATTTTTGTAAGCGCTTCTCGCGAGAAGGACAATCATGAAGCAACTTCGCCCATATCCCCAGGTTATTGTCACTAAGAAAGCAGCTCGCGCACTTGCAGGTGGACATCCTTGGGTCTTTGAGGGTGAGGTTATCCGCATGGAGCCATCTCCAGAAAGCGGCGAGCATCACCAAAATGGTTGCATTGTTGATGTCTTTGAAGAGAACGGTACTTACCAGGGAACCGGTCTTCTGTCAGAAATGAGCAAGATTCGCGTCAGAATTGTGACAAGAAATGCCAACGATAGGCTCAACGAGGCATTTTGGAGTCGCAAGATTAGCTGGGCGTGGGAACATCGTAAAACTACTATGGGAAACCGCGCTCTACCTGGTACTGAGCCGGATACCAATTGCTGTCGTGTTATTTTCTCTGAGGCTGATGGCTTTCCAGGCTTAATAGTTGACCGCTACGAGAATGTATTGGTTTCGCAAGTAGGAACCGTTGGTATGGAGCGTCTGCGTGACGTTATCTATCCGCTGCTGCTTGAGGTTTTATCTACAGACAGCCAGATGATTGATGGCATCTACGAAAGAAATGACTCCCCCTCTCGCCTTAAAGAGGGACTTCCGCAATATAAGGGCTGGTGGACAGGCTCTTCACCGGACGAGAATGACATGATTGCAGAAAGCGCCCTTACTCTGCCTTCAACTCATGTTCTTGCAACCGAAAACGGACTCAAGTTCAATCTTGACCTGGAGAACAGTCAAAAAACCGGCTTTTTCTTAGATCAAAAATATAACCGTCGAGCAATCCGCCAACTTGCACAAGGTCGCCGTGTACTGGATTGCTTCTGCCACGTTGGTCCTTTTGGTCTTAACGCCGCAGCTGGTGGAGCAGAATTTGTCCGCTGTGTAGATGTCAGCCAAACCGCTATTGACCTTGCGCGCCAAAATGCAGAGCTCAACGGCTTGGCGGATCGTATGGACTTTACCTGCGCAAATGTTCTTGAATACCTTCCAGAGTTAGCGCAAGACCGTGCTCAGCTCAAAGCAGAGGGAGGTCCGTTTGACCTCATCATTTTGGACCCACCTGCATTCACTAAGACACGCGACAAGGTTCGAAGCGCAATGCGCGGCTACAAGGAAATCAACGCTGCAGCCATGAAACTGTTACCTCGAGGTGGCTATCTAGCAACTTGTTCTTGCTCTCACTTCATGACCAGAGATCTTCTCGCCCAGGCAATTGCCGAGGCGGCACATCGCACCAACGTGCAGCTTAAACAAATTGAAGAGCGCCAGCAAGCTCCTGACCACCCAATTCTTTGGGGTGTTCCCGAGAGTCACTACCTTGATTTCTTTATTTTCCAAGTGGTTTAAAAAACCTACAATCCATTCTTCAAGGAACACTTTATGAGATTTATTCCATATTGTGATATAATGTTCTTATAAATTATTTTACTAATTTATAAGGGCATTTATGGCATACTTTGGAGGCTCTTATGGCTGAGACGGATGTCAGGGATTCACCTAAACAGGCAACCTCAAACAAATATCAACCTTACTTAACCTATGGGTTATTAGCTTTTATTGGCGGTTTTGCAGGTCTTCATACATTTTATAGAACGGGTAAAGTTTCATTTTTTAGGACTGTATTATCTGGCTGCTTTCTTTATCTTCTCGTTTCTTACAACTATTGGTATCTCTATGCTCTTCTCGTGCTTTTAAATTCTTTTATCACACTTTCCATAGTCTTTGATAAAAAAATAACTGTTCAAAATATCCAAGGAGACGCAGTTCAGGCTCAGGACGCTGAAAGTAATGACAAATTGATTTTGATATCAATCTCTGTAGTTGCATTATTTCTATTAGTAAGCGCGTCTCTATCTTTTGTATTCAGTATCTCAATGGCTATAAAGCTCATTCTTGTAATAATCTTCATTGGTCTGGAAACTTTGCTGATAAACGCTACTGAAATCAAAATTTCTTTTAAATAGTTCTTCCAGACTTCTTATTTTTCCAAACTTTTGCTTTTACGGCGCTCCTTAAAGAACGCTTTGAGCTGTGCAGATGCTTCGTCTGCTAATACTCCGCCTGAGACTGCAAACTCGTGGTTAAGTCTTGGGTCGCTACTCACATCAAACAAGGTGCCCGTTGCGCCACCCTTGGGATCAAATGCGCCAAACACACAGCGATCAATACGAGCATTGACCATCAATCCTGCACACATCAAGCAAGGTTCCAGCGTCACGTACACCGTACAGCCCGAAAGCCTCCAGCGGCCAAGCTTTTTTGAAGCCTCTTGCATGGCGAGAAACTCAGCGTGCGCAGAAGGGTCGTTATCAATCTCACGACGATTATGTGCAACGGCAATAACCTCTCCATCGCACACTACAACTGCTCCGATAGGCACCTCTCCTATCTGAGCCGCAAGTTCTGCCTGTTCAAGAGCAAGTTTCATGTACTTCTGATCAAGAGCAGCCTGCGGAGTCAAAGGTTCTTGCGCTTCATCGCTCATAGCTGCTCCTCTCTTGTCCAATTGCTGTCGCAAATCTTACGCAGTTCTGTCGCAAATCCGTCACGAACCTGACGCTTATCTTTCACATTCTGACGCAAAGCCTTCAGTAACCTGACACTTGTTTGTCAGCTCTTAATTATGAAGCAAAACCGAACTTGCTAAATCCCCTACTCGCAAAAAACTGAATTATGCGGTAGGATATTACCGCTTTGGAGAGGTGGCAGAGTGGTTGAATGCGGCGGTCTTGAAAACCGTTGAGCGGTGTCCCCGTTCCGAGGGTTCGAATCCCTCCCTCTCCGCCATTTTTGGCGGACCTCAACTTTTACGTTTTACTTCCACGATTTACTTCCAGAATCTACATTCCATCTCACGTCATTTCTAGCTCAACGTTCTTCTCGCCAGTGTGTGGGCGAGCATTCCATTCACCGAAAGACTCCTTAAAAAGTTAAAAGCTTTAATCAAAAACGCCTTATATTTTTAGTTTTGGGTATAATTAACCTGTCCAAATGGATGGCTGACACAGGATTGTCAGTGATTGAAAGGATTTAGCATGATTATTGCCGCAGTTGTAGTTATTGTCCTTCTGGTTTTCTGGGCCATTAGCATTCACAACAACATCATTCGCGCAAGCAACAGGTGCGATAACGCTTGGGCAGCTATCGATACGCAGCTTCAGCGTCGTAACGATCTGATTCCTAACCTGGTCAACACCGTTAAGGGTTACGCAGCTCACGAGTCTAAGACTTTTGAGGCAGTTACTTCTGCTCGCGCTGCAGTCGCAAACGCTCGTACTCCTGAAGAGAAGATGCAGGCTTCCGGCACTCTTTCCAATGCTCTGACCAACCTGTTTGCTGTTGTTGAGAACTACCCAGAGCTCAAGGCTAACCAGAACTTCCTGGAGCTCCAGGCAGAGCTTACTGACACCGAGAACCGCCTCAGCTATGCTCGTTTGAGCTACAACGATGTTGTCATGAACTACAACAACATCATCGCTGTTTTCCCAAACAACCTTCTTGCTGGTGGACGTTCCCCACGTACAAGTTTCCAGGTTACCGACGAGTCCGCTCGTCAGGCACCAAACGTACAGTTCTAAGAGCTGTTTCGTTACACTTTGTACCAGCTCAGCCCGGTATCTGCATTCCGCAGGTACCGGGCTTTTTTGTGTGCTGTCAAGCTTCGCTAATCGGGCCAGCCGTGCGCTGACTGCGCACGTCGCACGCGCGCCGGTCGTACGTCGGCTACAGCCAAATCCGAGCAGCTAGATTATGTGAAGAGTCTTTACAGCCTCGCGAGAAAATCGTTAAAATAGTTACATCTGTGAATTGTCCTCGCAAGCACAATTCACGTCCTATTGGTTGAAGAGAAAGGTCAGCATGAAACCTCGACCTCACAGTCGCTGACCTCTTGCGGTGTGCCGATTTGCGCCGTGAGGGGTGAAATCGCAATGCAGTCCCCGTGGCAAATACGCGGAGTTTCTCGCCAAAAGCCACGCTTTAGTCTTCGGACGCATGTAAGGAGCACACATGATTTATCTTTCCCAGTTAATGGGTAATCCGGTTCTAGATTCAGAAGGCGAGAAGATCGGTTCTGTCTCCGACCTTGGAATTGCTACCGGAGAAGTTTTTCCTCGCATTACTTCCCTGGCTTTTATGGGCCCTGGCCGCACGCCAATGATGATTTCTTGGCGCAAGTATGTTGATACCTACGATGAGGACGTCATTAGGCTCAAGGTGCCTTCAACTGAGATTCGTTTCTCGTACCTGCAGCCTAACGAAGTTCTTCTGGCCCGAGATATTCTGAACAAGCAGATTGTTGATACGCGTGGCATTCGCGTTGTCCGCGTAAACGACCTCAAGCTTTCCGATACCAGCTCAACGCAGCTTCGCCTTCTGGGCGCAGAGGTTGGCGCACGCGGTCTGCTGCGTAGCCTTTCTCCCCAGCTAGAGCACCTGGTCACCCGCATTGCGCGCGCTATGGGTCACCCCATGCAGGAGCGCATCATTGCGTGGAGTTACATGGACCTGGTTGAGCGCGACCTCTCCAACGTCAAGCTCTCCGTTTCCCACAAAACGCTGGACGAGCTGCACCCTGCTGATGTTGCTGACATTATTGAGCGCCTGGACTCTCGTCTGCGTAGCCAGGTATTTGCCCAGCTTGATGACGAGCAGCGAGCCGGAGCAATGGCAGAGTTCAACGATGACGCTATGGCGGTTGAGCTCATCGGTGGCCTGAACGAAAAAGAAGCTTCTCGCATCCTGTCCGAGATGGACCCAGACGACGCAGCCGAGCTTGTCTCCGAGCTGAGCTACGACCGTGCCGAGAAACTCCTGCGCTTGATGGGCGTTAAGGAGCAGCGCGCCATTAGGCAGCTGCTGGGATATCGCGAGTACACTGCTGGCCGTATTATGACGTCCGAGGCGCTTTCTGTTCCTGAGGACCAGACCGTTGCATACGCCTTTGATCGCCTGCGTAACCTGGACGAGGACTTTGAGACCGTCCGCTACCTCTACCTTACTGATGAGGATGGTCGCCTGTCCGGCACCGTTACCCTGAACCGCCTGATTGTCTCAGAGCCAGAAACTCGTCTGGAGGAGATTGCTAATAAGAACCTGGTCACCGCCTCACCAGAGGACGACCAGGAGGACGTTGCTCGTAACATTGCAAAATACAACCTGCTGGCTATGCCTGTTGTTTCTGACGACAACCGCCTGCTGGGTATTGTTACCGTCGACGACGCCCTTGACGTTCTTGAAGAGGAGCACGCCGAGGACCTGCAGATTGTTGGTGGCGGTAGAAGCGATTCCGACTCTGGCGACCGTGGCCGTAACATTATTTGGTTCCTCCACCGCAACCTCTGGCTCTTGTTCTGGGTTGCTTCCGTTGTGATTGCTGCCTTTGTAGGAACAGCTGCAACATCTAATCCAATCATGGGTATTTTCGCAGCTCTTTGCACTATTACCATGCCAATCTCGCTGAACTTGAGCGAGAATACCGTCAACTATGTGACAAACTTCTTCCTCACAGACGATCCTGGTAGCGAGAAGTCTCCGTCTATCTTAGGCTTTGCCTTCCGCTCGCTTCTACTGGGTCTTCTGGTCAGCGGACTCATTTGCATTCTTGGCGCCGCAGCTCATGCCCTGCTAGAGGCTCTGTTCCATCCGTACGATCCAACTGCAGGCGTATTCTACGCAGCACTCTTTGACCAGACCATTATTCAGATTTTTGGCGCAGCAGCTGGCTCTACGCTCTTCTCCTTCCTGCTGACCCCAATTTTCTTGGCTGTACTTCGCCATCGTGAGGAGAAAAACCAGGAAACCTCAGGTCTCACGCTTACCCTGATTTCCATGAGCCTTTCGGTGGTGACATTCTTCGTCCTCTCTTACGCCCTCTCGCTTGTAGGTGTGATGTAAATGGCGCAGGAGAACGTAAAGGTAAAAGGCACAGCTGTAGAGCAGGACGTGATTGCAGAGCAGGACGCGGCTGCAGAACAGGACGCGGTTGCAGAGCTAGGCTCAGCCGCAGAGCTGGGCGCCGTTGTCGAGCAGGGCAAACGCGCATCTAAAGAGAAGGCTCCGGTCAACAAAAACAGCATCAAGTACATCTTGATGGCAATGGGTCCCGGTCTTCTCGCCGCATTTGCTGGTAACGACGCCGGTGGCATTGCAACCTACTCCAGCGCAGGCGCTACGTTTGGCTACTCGCAGCTGTGGACCGTGCCGCTTATGTGCTTCCTGCTGATCGTAGTTCAAGAAACCGCAGCTCGAATGGGCTGTGTCACCGGTAAAGGCATTGCGTCGCTGGTACGCGAGCGCTTTGGTATCCGTCTGTCCACGCTGGCAATGGGTGCGTTGCTGCTCTCCAACATTGCTGTTACCTTCTCTGAATTCGCTGGTATTGCGTCCAGTATGGAGCTCTTTGGCATCCCGACGTACGTCTCGGTACCTATCAGCGCTCTGATGGTCTGGCTCTTAACTGTTGGCGGATCGTACCGCCGCATCGAGAAGATTCTGCTGGCAATTAGCTGCATTTTTGTCACGTACGTGGTGGCCGGCGTGCTGGCTCAGCCTAACTGGGGCGAGGCCCTGCGCGTCACCATTATTCCGCAGCCTTCCGCCGACCCGTCCTACATTTCGCTGCTGGTCGCAAACATTGGTACCACCATCAGCCCGTACATGATCTTCCTGGTTGCATCAAATGTTGTCGAGAAGAACCTTGATACCAGCGACATTCCTGCACAGCGTGCAGACAATGTTGCCGGCGCAATCCTGGCCGAGGTCATTACCTGGTTCATCATGCTGACCACCGGCGCCGTGCTCTTCCCTCGCGGAATCTCTGTTGACTCTGCTGCCGACGCTGCTCGCGCGCTTGAACCACTTGCAGGTCAGTATGCAAGTACGCTCTTTGCGCTGGGCATGGTTGGCGCGTCCTTCCTTGCAGCATGCGTTCTACCAGGCATTACCGCAAGCGCTATCTGTGAGGCATTTGGTTGGGAGCGCGGAGCCGACCGTAGCTGGCAGGAAGCCCCTGTCTACCACGGCATTATTACAACCGTCCTGGTCATTTCTGCACTGGTTGTTCTGATTCCAGGCATGAGCCTCTTTGGCATCATGATGGCCGCCCAGGTCATCAACGGTATTCTGTTGCCGATTTTGCTCATCTTTATGGTTATCATCGCGGCCGACAAACACATCATGGGCAAGTACGCCAACGGCCGCATCTGGAACGCGCTGACCTGGTTTACCATCATCACCGTTATCATCCTGACTATTGTGATGTTCATTCTGCAGGCCATGGGCTTGTAAGCAAACATCACGCAACTGCAACACAAAAAGGGCGAGAAGATCGATCTTCTCGCCCTTTGTTTTTATGCGTTTATCTGCGGCTTATTACTTGCTTGCCTTATCAAACTCGTCCTTGAAGTCAGAGAACATCTTGCCCATGCGGCCAAGCTGCATACCAAAACCCTTAGCTGCCTTGTTTGCAGTAGCCTGCGTGGACGACTTGCTCGCAGGCTTAGCAGCAGGCTTACTAGCCGCGGCCTTCTCTGCAGTGGCTTTGTCAGCAGCGACCTGCTCCTTCGCAGATGGCTTCTCGAGGCGAACATCCTCTGCAGCAACGGGAGCTGGACGCTCAGAATCGTCTTCTGCGTCAGGCTCAGTAGCGTCTTCGATAGCACGCTTTGCCTTGGCCAGCGTCTTACCCAGGGCAAACGCGCCCTTCTCGGTAGCCTCTGCAACAGCCTTTCCGGCTTTAGCTGTAGCTTCGGAAGCCTTAGCGGCGGCGGCTGCGTATCCCTCGCCTGCCTTTGCAGCTAGACCGCCAGTGAGCTGGGCATCTGCTGCTTCATCAGAGAGGACCATGGCGCCGTTAGAATAGCCAAGCAGCCACTCAGGTTTGATGGCAAACGAGCCTACCAGCGCCTCAGATCCGGCACCGTCGCCCACAAGAAATGCCGAGACCATACCAGTAACCTGGTCAAACTCTGCGCCACTCACGTAGCCCAGGCTTTTCCCGCTCTTAGTGCGAGCCTCCATACCGTGCCACAAGATACAGGTATCAAAGTCCAAGTTCAAGCGCTTGATTGCTGCTTTATCGACGTTATTCTCGGGATCCTTTACGCAAAGTCCCTGCTCAATGGTCTCCAGAGACTCCAGCGTGACAAACGCGTCATCCTGCTTAATCATGCCAGCAATGTCGGGCTTCTGAACCATCACACCCACTACCTGTGAAGACTCACCCTGTTTGAAGGGGGCAAAAACCACGTTGTGGATTTTTCCTAACTTGGAAAACCGCTCTTCTCCCGCATGCTTGCCCTTTGTAGCAGGCTTTTTGGGAAGAAGGACCTTTGCGCCTAGGAGCTCGGTTGTTTTCACGTGAAACCTCTCTATAAAAAACGGGACGTCATAAGGCGTCCCGTCACATTGCTTGTAAGTGAGGCTTATGCCTCCTGGTAGCCCTCGCCAGCGTGATCCTGCTCGTGGGACTCAACGTTCTCGATGCGAACAGCCTGAGCCTCAGCGGTTGTGGCGGTTGGCTCTGGAACAACAAAGGAGTCTGCAACAACATCAGCAGCATCTGCGACAGTATTAGAAGCAGAGGTCACAGCATCAGAAAGTGACTCACGGAGCTGATCCATGCGCTCGCGAGCAAGATCAACCTTTGCGCGGAGCTCATCGGTCTTTGCGTCAACAGTAGGCTTGACCTCGTCAATCTTAGTGCTCACAACCTTAGATGTGCGCTCGTAAGAATCAAGTGCGGAATCCCATGCATCATTGACAGCATCTGCAGCCAAAGCGCGAGTCTCCTCGCCGGAACGTGGAGCCAGGAAAAGACCAGCTACAGCGCCAGCAGCAGCACCAAAAATAGCGCCTAGAAAGAAACCAGCAGACTTCTTGCTCATAAGTACCTCCTGTTAAACAGCAAAACGCTGTACGTAATCATACCGCAATAGGTGCGTTTATCGAACGGGCTTTGGACGAGGAACGTTAATCATGTTCCAATCGTCTGGAACGTCGGTGACCTCAGAGTCATCGGTTGCGTCCTCGGCGGCTGTTGCCTCGGCAAGCTCAGTTGCGATGGCCTCGTCGGCGACGTCGGCAGCGGGCTCAGTGGCGGGCTCGGCAGCGGCGGGATCGGCGTCAGCAGCGGGCGCGACGGCGTCCTCGTCGGCGGCGTCGGCTGCGTCGATGCCTGCGACTTCGGCGTTGTTCTCCTCAGCGTCTGCAACCTCAGCCTCAACTGCATCAGCGGCTGCTGCATCAGCGACGTCCTCGGAGGAGTTGTCGGCGGCGTAATCCTCTGCGTCTACGCTCTCTGCCTGGGGTGCAGCGTCCGTCTCAGGTTCCGCGGAGTCTGCGAGCTCATCGGTCTTCTCGCCGTCAAGGTCCTGAATGAGTGCAACGAGGCCGGAAACGATAGCGTTGATGTCTGGATCGGCCTCGTCCTGGTTGCCATATGCCCAGTTGAGGAGCCATACGGCGCTGGACAGCGAGGCTGCTACCAGCACGTCGTCTGGGCATGCGAGGATAATCTCGTAGAGGCCGCGGCGGGAATCCACCAGGGAAGTCTTGCCGGACGAAACATCTCCCGCAAGGTTGGTCAGAGCCAGGAGCTCCACGGTTACGTGCTCAAGCAGGTGCGCAACCTCGGTATCGTTGGCGACAAGTCCAAAACGAGCGTCGGCGTCGCCCAAGCACAGGTGCTCGGAGAGGCCAGGCAAAAGCTCAAGCACGCGCTCGGTTGCCTCAGCATTTTCCGAGGTCAAACGTGGCGCTTTAGCCGAAAACTCAACGGTAGCGGTTAAGTTTTTGGGTCCTACCACAACTTTTTTGATAGAAATCAACTGCGCCATTTCAACCTCTTTCTATTGGTTCACTCTATTGTAATCATTCTTTTAGTTATTCATTTTCTGATGTGTCAGAGTTTTCGCTGGCTGGCTCAGATTCACCGTCTACCTGTGGTTCTGGCGCAATTACGCGCAGCAGAGAAAGGCGACGGCGGCGCATCGACTGTACGCGAAACACGTAGCCATCCTTCTCAAACACCTCGCCCGGACGAGGCAGATGACCAGCCAAATCCAGCACAAAGCCCGCGATAGTCTCATACTCCTCGGACTCCCCAACCGGCCATCCAAGTTCATTCGCATCATTGAGCGAGAAACGACCGTCTACCAGCCACTCTCTATCAGAGAGCTGCGTCAGGTACTTGTTGTCCGGATCAAACTCGTCCTCAATCTCGCCGACAATCTCCTCGACAATGTCCTCGATGGTGATGACGCCGGCAGTTCCACCGTACTCGTCAACTGCGATAACCATCTGATCGCGGCTTGTCTGCATTTCAGTGAGCAGCGGAATGATGTCTTTGGTATCAGGCACATAGTCCGCGGAACGCACGAAGCGCGCGATCTTCTCGTCGCTAGCGTGCTGGTCAAGCGCCGGCTCCAGCAAATCTTTGATGTGAGCGATGCCCACGATGCGATCAATATTCTCGTGGTAGATAGGGATGCGCGAGAAGCCCGTCTGGCGCATGACGCGCAGGACCTCGGCGATAGTTGCGGTGTCCTCCATGGCGGTCATGTCAACGCGCGGGACCATTACCTCGCGGACAACAGTGTCGCCCATCTCGATGACCTCGTGGATCATGGATTTTTCTTCTTCAGAAAGGTCCTCGGAATCCTTGACGATGTAGCGGAGCTCTTCCTCGGTGACCTCTTGATGGTCGTTGGTAGTGTCAATGCCCATCAGCGTGGTAACCGCATCTGCCGAGGCAGACGTGATGAACACGAGTGGACGCACAATCTGCATGAACGCCTTCATAGGGCCGACGACTGCTTTGGCCACTGCCTCGGAGTTTGCTAGGCCGATGCTCTTTGGAACCAGTTCGCCGATGACCACGGAAAAGAAGGAAACAATCAGCGTAATAGCCACGACAGCTAAAGGAAGCGCCAGGTCAGCGTGGACACCAATGCTAATAAGCCAAGTGCCAAATGGCGCGGAAAGGCTTGTTGCAGCAAATGCTGAGGACGCAAAACCTACCAGGGTAATTGCGACCTGGATTGTTGCGAGGAAATATCCGCGATCAGTGGCAATGTCAATGACAGCAAGGGCTCTTGGATCGCCCTCGTCCACGTCCGCCTCAAGTGCCGCGCGACGAGAGCTAACAATGGCCATCTCGGCCGCAGAAAAAAAGCCGTTTACCAGGGTAAGCAGCAGAGTTATTCCAATACTTAACGCAATGTCCATCGAGTGTATGGGCACCTACCTCTTCGAAGTTACTTTTTGTACAGACTATTGTACTCTAACGCGCTCTACCTTGTAGTCTTCAGGAATTTGACACAGTCTCGCCACGAAATGCCGACCGTATATGTGAGCGCATGCTGGCTGTGCATCGACTGCCCCGTGTCGACCGCGTCAGCCGTGCGGCATGAGGGGTGACCACGCGGCGTCATTTTGATGGCGCGGCTCGCAATTTTCCGTATCAATTCCGTTTAACAAGCAGTTCTCAGTATTTGATGCAAGATTTTGAATATCTTGCCTGAATAATTCATCCACATGAATACGTAACTTTTATGTCTAAAATTATGTGCCCAAAACGGTAAAAAACGCGTTTAGTTGGAAATGAAAATTGAAAATTAGCCGATTTATCTCCAACTAAGACGATTTTTTACCGCCCTGAAATTTTTTATCTGGGCAAACGCTATATGCAGAAATGTGTATCTTCCAACTAAACGCATTTTTTACCACTTCGAAGTCACTTCTGAGTCATTTGCATCATTCCTGCCTGCTTGGTCCCCTTAACAGCAAAAAGGCCCGCACATTCGGCTGAATGTGCGGGCCTTGGTCTTACTAAATTTACCGCTAGATTAGAGCTGCTTGCCAGCCTCGACAAGGTCCTTGACCTGCGCACGAACGGCGTCCAGGTCCTCATCGGAAGGAATCCAGCCGATAGCATGAACAGGCAGTGGCATAGTGAACTCTGCTGCCTCAAGCTCGGCCTGGACCATCTTTGGTCCAAGTGGAGCCCAGCCGTAAGAACCAAACGCAAAGCCAATACGGTGGTCGTTCTTTGGAGACAGACCGCTCATATAAGTCAGGAACGAAGAAACGGTAGGCAGGAACTTAGAGTTCAGCGTAGGCGAACCAACGCAGACATACTTAGAGTCCAGGAAGTGGTACATGACGTTGGAGATATGAGTCTCCTTGAGGTCGATGAGCTGGGCAGGAATGCCTTCAGCCAGAAAACCGTCCAGGAGAGCATGAGCCATCTTGTCGGTTGAGCCCCACATGGAGTCGTACACAACCAGGGCTTTCTCCTCAAGCTTGCCGGTAGTCCACTCCTCGTACTTGGAGATGATGTCGGCAATGTGGGAGCGCCATGCAACGCCGTGAGCTGGGGCGATAATATCGATGTTCTCCAGACCAATGCCCTTAACTGCAGTAACAGCAGAGTCAGCCTGACGACCGTAAGGAAGAACGATGTTTGCGTAGTACTTGCGAGCCTGCTTCATAACCTCGCAGTAGTCGGACTCGTCTTCAAAGCGAGTGGTTGAAGCGTAGTGCTGACCAAATGCGTCGTTGGAGAAGAGGATCTTGTCGTACTCGGAATACGTGACCATGTTGTCTGGCCAGTGGACCATTGGCGTCTGCACAAAGGTCAGGGTGCGTTTACCAATGTTGAGCGTATCGCCCGTCTTTACGCCGTTGACGTTGATATTCTCGCCATAGAAGGCCTTGAGCTCCTTGACGCCCTGAGGTGCACTTGCGTAGACCTCGGCGTTTGGTGCAAGCTCCAGAATGCGAGGAACGCTACCGGAGTGATCCATCTCGATGTGGTTGCAGATCAGAACGTCAATCTTTGCTGGATCGATGATGCCCTTGATGCGCTCAACCAGCTCCTCGGAGAATGGGCGCTTGACGGTGTCAATGAGCGTGACCTTCTCGTCCAAGATAAGGTATGCATTGTAGGTAATGCCCTGCTCAGTGGTGTAGCCGTGGAACTCGCGAGCGTTCCAGTCAAGGGCGCCTACAAAGTAGACATCGGGTTTGATTTCGACAGAACTAAGCATGTGTCCTCCAAAGACCACAGTGCGAAAATTTGACACTACAAGGATATCATTTGCCGGCTCGTGAGTGTATGTTCACGTAAACTTTCCAGATAACTTTAACCCAATAGATTATGAGAAGTTGAGATTATGACTATCTATATTTCCTGTAATGGATAGTAAAAATAAGGGCTATTACCACAAGAGTAATACAGCCTAAACCAACATAAGTTGTTCCAAATCCTGAAAGGTCTAAGGCAACTCCAATTAACGGATCCGAAACCACTGATGCGATTTCTTCAATCTGATTTGATACGGAGAGTAATGTTGCGCGATTATTCTCTTCAGCGATTAAATTCATTTGATTGTTTATCAAAATACTCAAAGTGGTTGAAAATAAATTAATCGCTACATAAGTAAAAATACATACGTATATACTTGGGATTAGCCCAGCGCATAGCATCAAGATCGCAATCACGGAAAGAATAACTAAAATAACGAGAAATTCTACGTTTCCTGAAAACGCAATACTATCTTCAGCGGATTTCTTATAAGAGTCTTTAAGTGTTTTCACTATCTTTGCTGTAAGCCTCGATCCAAAAAACTCGCCTAAACTTGCAGCAGCAGTAACAATCCCTAAGAACTTTATATCAAATCCCATACCGGTTAAATTTGGGGCAATAAACTGGCTGTAATTACTAACTAAAATTAATGAAATTGCTGAAACTGTACAAAGCGAAATAAATATATTTGTTTTCACAATCTTTATAAGTTCCTGAATAAATGTCTGTACATTTTCTTTCAGATTCAATTTACTAGTTCTAGTCCTTATAAATCCATCTTCTTCTGGTAGGCAATTGTTTCTTCTATTAGGGCTTACATTATTTTCTTTAAATTCCAAAGTGACTAATAGCCCAAGAAAATATACAAAGATTGAAATAACAAAAGGAATCAAAGGATTGATACTAAAAAGAACAGGAGCTATTAAGCGAACTGTAATTCTAATAATTGACTGTGTCCCTGTCATTTTTGAAAGAATTAGAGCATATGTTCCATTCTTCCTATCCGTCCTGGAATTTGCACTCGTTGCCTCGAAAAGAAAAGCACTTCCAGCTCCTGACTGTGATGCACTTGCTAAAGAAAAGAATAATTCAGAAGCCACCATCAATAAAAAACTATTTGCAAAAGTTAAAGTCACTATTGCCACAAGTCTAGAAAAAGAAGCAATTTTTAAAACAATATGATGCCCGCAACGATCAGATATCCATCCTGTTGGAATCTCAAGCACTGCTGTAGCTATTGCTCCAACACTCTGAACTAGTGCAATATCAAAATAACTTAAACCACGCCAAAGATAGTAGAGGGTTAAGATGGTCCAAATCAGAACGCTTGAATTAATATAATTTGACCATTCGTAGAGCAGAATGTTCTTTTCTGTTGTTGCTAACTTTCCTTCAAACATTCATTTCCTCTTTAGATTATTTTTATCCCCCCCCCCCCATTTTGATTTCCCCATATTATAAGATCTCCAAATAGAATTATTTCCAACTATCCTATTGATTTAGTGGGGCTAACTTAAAGTAATACTCCTGCAGAAATATTTTCCTTACTGTTATGTTCTTTTGACAGTGCTAACATAAATTACATAGGTCTAAAACGTATCCGGAGAGGGGAACCTATGAAAATGCTACGCGCAATGCGTGAGCCACTGAAGTATGTTCAGGGCAAAAATGCTTGTCTCGAGTTCGAAAAAGAGATGGGCTACATGGGAAAGCGCTTCCTGTTTGTTTGCTCTAACAGCGGCTACAAAGCAACCCACGACATGATCGAGCAGAGCTTCGAGGGCAAGGGCGACTATTACCGTCGCTACGAGGTCTTCGGTGGCATCTCTTCCAACGGCGAGATTAACCGCATGAAGGCTATCGTCGAGGAGGACAACATCGACGTAGTCGTCGCTATCGGCGGCGGCAGCGCTGTTGACACCGCAAAGGCAACCGCATATTACGCTGGTAAGCGCATCGTTATTCTTCCAACCGTTGCAGCTACTGACGCTCCATGCACCGGCCTCTCCGTTATTTACAACGATGACGGTTCCTTTGACAAGTACCTCTTCTACCCACAGAACCCAGATGCAGTTATGGTCGACACCCAGATCATCGCTAACGCACCTGTTTCCTTCCTGGTAGCAGGCATGGGCGACGCACTGGGCACCTACTTTGAGGGTCGCGCATCCATCCGCACTGAGTCTCCTTCCCTTGAGGGAACCGGCATCACCCGCGTTGGTATGGCAATTGCTAAGGAGTGCTACCTCACCCTTCGCGATTACGGTTCACAGGCAATTAAGGCTTGCGAGAACAACGTTGTAACCCCAGCTCTTGAGGCTATCTGCGAGGCAACCGTCTACATGAGTGGCGTCGGCGCTGACAACGTTAACTGCGCAGCAGCTCACTCCTTCTACAACGGCCTCACCTCCCTTGGTGGCCACAGCGCACCTCACGGCAACTGCGTTGCTTTTGGTACCCTGGTCCAGCTTGTTCTTGAGGGTGTTCCTCAGGAGGAGTTCGACGAGGTTCAGGACTTCTGCCTTGAGGTTGGTCTTCCAACTACCCTCGAGGAGGTTGGCATCACCACTGACGAGCAGATCAAGAAGATTGCTGAGGCTGCTTGCGTTCCTGGTGAGACCATCCACAACCTCGCTGGCGATGTCACTCCTGACGAGCTCTATGCAGCTATCGTTCAGGCTGACGCTATGGGCCGCGCTCTTAAGGCTTAAGCTTCTAGCTGCAGGTGCGGCGGCGCGCCGCAAGGTACGCCCGAGCGGCAGGTCGCAATAGCGAGTCGTGCCAGCGCACCGCAACAGCACATTCGCTTGATACAGAAGAGGGACCGCAGATGCGGCCCCTCTTTTTTGTTGCAGTTTTGATGTGACGCGAGAAGTGCAACGCCGTAGCAACGACGGCATCGCAGCGCAACGCTTACAGGTCCAACGCCTGCTTAACGTCTGCGGCAATAAGCTCGGGATCCAGATGACTTTCTCGCATAAGGTCCGCGATGTTGACGCGGTCGTAGAAAGCCTTTTTGACGCCGTAGTTCAGCACACGTGCGGAAGAAGTTCCCAGGTGGCTAGCGATATTCTGTCCCCAGCCGCCCTCGATAATGCCGTCCTCAATGGTCACGATGACGTCGTGGTCTTTTACCAGGTCGTCGAGCAGATTCTGGTCGATGCCAGAGGCAAAGTATGGTTTGACCAGCGTGGCTTCAATTCCCAGGGTGGAGCTGAGGGCCTCAACGGTTTTCTCGCCAAGGTCGTAGAAATCGCCCAGGGCAAGAACTGCCACCTTGGAGCCCTTGCGCGTGACCTCGTAGGTGTTGAGGGCGTCGAAGTTTGTGCGGACGGGACCCTCGGCGTGGACCACGGGACCGGAAGGGATTGCGATGTAGACAGGGTGTTTGTCCTGGTCAAGTGCCCAGTCGAGCATGGCAACGTACTCCTCGGCGTTGGACGGCGCGAGGTACACCATGTTAGGGATATTTGCGATCATGGAAATGCTGCTGAGACCCTGGTGGGTGGCGGCCATCAAACCCCTAATGGAGCCAGATCCCACGATAACCGCAGGATTCTGGTTGAGTGCCAGGTCCTGAGTTAGCTGGTCGTAGGTGCGCTGGATGAAGGTTGCGCTTGAGCCCCAAACTACATGCGCGCCCGCGTGAGCCGCGCCGGAAGCCATTGCAACTGCAGTTTCTTCAGCGATGCCCACGTCAAGGTAGTGCTTACCTAGCTCTTCTCGACGTTCCTGCGTAAGACCAAGCAGGCCAGGAACAGCCGACATAAGCACCAAGAACTTTGAGTCAGTCTTTGCGCGCTTGAGGGCATACTCTGCAAAAATACTGGCATACGACTCGGAAGAACCGGATGCAGGGCTCTGACCAGTCTGGATGTCAAACGGCATGTGCCAGTGCCACTTCTCCTTGTTTGCCTCCGCGGGAGCGTAGCCCTTGCCCTTGAGCGTGTTGATGTGGACCACGACCGGATGGGCCGAGTCTTTTACCTGCTCAAATACGGCGATAAGAGCCTCGATGTCGTTGCCGTCATTAACATACAGGTAGTCCAGACCCATCGACTTGAAGAGGTTATTCTCGGCAGTTCCGTTGGTGCGGCGCAGCTCAGCAAACTGGTCGTACATGCCACCGTGGTTCTCGGCAATTGACATCTGGTTGTCGTTGAAGACGCTGATAAAGTTGCTGTTCAGCTCGCCGGCAACGTTCAAACCCTCAAGAGCCTCGCCGCCGGACATGGATCCGTCGCCGATAACTGCGATGATGTTCTCCTTGCCGCCCATGATGTCGCGAGCCTTTGCCAGACCAAGCGCCAAGCTGATAGACGTGGAAGTGTGGCCGATTTTGAAGAGGTCATGCGGGGTCTCGGCGGGATCGGTGTAAGGAGACACCGAGTCGTAAAGCGCAGGATCCATGTATGCCTGCTTGCGGCCGGTGAGCATCTTGTGCGGATACGTCTGGTGCGAGACGTCGTAAACGATATGGTCAACGGGCGAATTGAACACAGTGTGGAGCGCAATTGTTGCCTCGACGATGCCAAAGTTTGGACCAAAGTGGCCGCCGTGCTTTGACTCCATGACCAGCAGATTGTTGCGAATCTCCTGCGCAAGCGCCGCACGAGCCTCTGCGTTCAGCTTCTTTACGTCTTCCGGTCCATTGATATTCTCTAGGTACATGTGCGGCCTTTCTTGAAACAGTACATAAATGAGCAGATTGCTTGTTTGCTGTGTGACATGCGGGATCCGCGGGATGCGCAGGGCGCGGGGCGCGCTAAGGGCGTGCGCCTGCGGACAGCCACACCGTACGAGAGACGCATTAGACGCGCGGGTCAAACGCGCAGGTCAAACGCACAGGTCAAACGCTCGGCAATCTAAACATAACCTTGATGTGCGAAGTTATGTTTTTGGTTTACCCAGAACACGTCCAAGAATTTCTCGTAATTTGGTTTTAGCAGCATTACTTAGTTGATTGCACTGTTTTGTTGATGACTGAACACACCTATGACAGATAATCTGTCATAAAGACGTATACATTACGCTGAAAATACCTCAAACGTGCAGATTATCTTCATTTGATGTGTAATATGCCCGCAATTGTGCAGAATATCTGTCATAGGTGTGTTCCTTAGAAGTGGAATTTACCCATAGTTAAATTCATTATATTTCTCTATTCATTATTCAGCATATTAAATAAAGTTTATGCATATAAATGTATATCAACAGTGAGACCACCTAGCCGTCAGGCAAGACGCTCTAGTTTCCTGGTTGTTTTGACTAAAAGCTATACGATTCCCCAGTAAGACCTATTAAAACCGCACTATTTTGCGCTATTTCGTATGCCCAGACTGAAAAGCTGCCACCAACACGCTGCAGAAACACAAAAGAACCCTCGCACCTGAAAGATGCGAGGGTTCTTGCTAGGAGCTCGTTATCTACCTGCGGGTTCGCTCCAGCAGATCCACGCCTGCGGGTCCGCGCCTACGACACCCGCGGCGCTCGCGGCGCTTGCGGCAGAAGCCGCTCCTAACCTACGGGTTAGCGCTCGCCGGCGGCGCGACGCTCGGCGTACTCAGCAGCAAGACGAGCTTGAATGTCGTGTGGCACCTGCTCGTATCCTGCCAGCTCAACGGTGTACTCACCCGTTCCGCGCGAGAGGGACCTCAGCCTTGTAGCGTAATCGGTAACCTCAGCGTATGGAATCGTTGCCTTAATGGTAGTTTCACCAGCGGAAACACCGGTACCGGAAGACATTCCCTCTACGCGACCGCGGGAAGCGGAGACGTCGCCCATGACGGAACCTGCGTAGCTGTCTGGAACGGTAATCTCCAGGTGGGCCATAGGCTCCAGGAGAACAGGTTCTGCCTGGTCAACGGCCTTCTGGAAACCAATACGAGCAGCCGTCTTGAAGGCCATCTCGTTAGAGTCAACGGGGTGGTAAGAGCCCTCGTAGACAGCAACCTTAACGTCAATCATAGGATAACCAGCCAAAACGCCTTCGCGCATGGTCTCCTGGACACCCTTATCAATAGCAGGGATGAAGCCGCGTGGAATGTGGCCGCCTACGATTTCGTCGACAAACTCGTAGCCTGCATCTGGGTTTGGCTCAATGCGCAGCCAGCAGTCGCCGTACTGACCGGAACCGCCGGTCTGCTTCTTATGCCTACCCTGAGCGCTTGCAACTCGACGGATCGTCTCGCGATATGGGATGCGGAGCGCAACTTTATGTGCGGAAACGCCGGCTCGCTGCTCAAGACGCTCGAGAAGAACGGCTACTTGTGCCTCGCCGATTGCAGAAACAATGGTCTGGCCGGTGTCCTCATCGCGCTCAACTTTGAGGGTTGGGTCGGCGTCGGCGGCCTTCTCCAGGAATGCGAACAGCTTGCCCTCGGTACCGCGCTCATCAGGCTCAATAGCCGTGCGGTACAGGGAGTTGGGGAACCTGAATGCGGCAGCCTCAACCTTGCCGGTAACGGAAAGCGTGTCGCCTGTCATGGCCTCGAGCTTTGGAACTACCACGATGTCGCCGGCTGCAGCGGTGCTGACGTCAGCCGTGTCTTTGCCGCACATACGATACAGGTGAGAAAGGCGCTCAGGCTTGCGCGTGCGAGCGTTGATAAGCTCGGCACCTGCAGAAACAGTACCTGCAAGCACCTTCACAAACGTAAGCTTGCCGTTCTGCGGATCTTGCAGCGACTTGAAGGCAAACGCAACAGGACGCTCGTCATCAGGTGAAATATCAAGCTGCTCGCCGTTTACCAGCGGAATGCGGCCAAAGTCGGACATAGTTGGGAACCAACCATCAATGGCATCAAGCAGCGAAATAACGCCCTCTTCGCGGACGCAAGAACCCGAGAAGACAGGAACAAAAATGCGCTCCATAAGAGCCTTGCCCAGCAGGCCCTCAAGCTCTTCCTGCGTAATCTCTCCGCCCTCAAGGTAGCGCATCATTAGCTCGTCATCCGCCTCAACAACCAGCTCGGTCAGAGCGGCGCGAGCGGCCTGGGCCTCTGCCTGGAACTCGGCAGGAATGTCGGTGACCTCGGGCTTGCCATCTACCAGCTTGCGAGCCTTCTGATGAACAACGTCAATGATGCCGGAGAAAGCCTCGCCGGAGCCCATTGGAATAGTTACCGCGCCAAGTGAGGAACCAAAACGGTCCTGGAGCATAGCCATTGCGGTCTCGTAATCTGCATCAGGGCGATCCAGGCGGTTAATGAACAGCGCGCGGGACAGAGACAGGTCCTCGGCGGCAAACCAAAGCCTGGTAGTAATGGTGCCAGGTCCGCTAGCTGCATCTACGACAAACAGCGCAGTCTCAACAGCGCTCATCGCCGAATAGGCGTCGCCCACAAAGTCAGGATAGCACGGTGCATCGAGCACGTTAATGCGCGTATTTTCCCAGGTAATTGGTGCGATAGTAGTAGAGATAGAGAATCCGCGCTCTGACTCCTGCGAATCGTAATCAAGCGTGGGCTTTGTGCCTGCGTGGCCGCCTAAACGAGTGGTTGCACCCGTCAGATGCAGCATTGCCTCGGCAAGCATGGTTTTGCCCACGCCACCTTGGCCCACCAGGACCACATTCTTTACCTTAGAAACATTTTTTTCGGCCATGATGCCTCCTCTGACTGCGGCAAGCAGCCGAGAAGGTCAGCCGATAGTTCGCGCCCGAGTCTAGCGCGATATGCTTCGGCCCTTCCTGCTACTTACCGAACAAGAAAACCTCTAGCCACCCTACCGTACCGCAAAGCACAAAAAGAGACACCCACCATTCGATAAACGATATACGGTGGGTGCCTCGAAGTTTCTTCTCGACAGAAGATTTTGTGTTGTTACCGCAGGTAGACGCCATGGAATTCCATGGGGCCGACGCAGCGCATCACAAAAGTTAGATTCTAACTCCTCGGTGAACGGTGTTGTTAAAGATCAGGTAGCCGATAATTGCGTTCACCAACGACAGCGTGACAAAGATGATGTTGGGAAGCGTCTCGTTGACCACGCCTGCTGAAGAGCTTAACGAGTCAATAACCGGGATAAGCATCATCATGAACGTGCCGCCGATAACAAACATGGAGCCCAGCGTACCCACGAGAGAAGACACCGTGACCGAAAGGCTTCTCTTGGTGATATCAACGACGGAAGTCCAATCAAAGTTTGGTCGGCGAATATCAATGGCCAGGCCAACGTTAGACACCAGGAACACAATGCAAAGCGGCAGAATAACGTTTCTCAGCGCCGTTTCAAGGGTGATGTGACCAGGAATCAGGAAGAAAATCTGGGTCAGCACGCTGAAGATGAGCACGTAAATCATGTTAACGGCAATCTTTGCGCCAAAAATCTGCTTTGGAGAAACCGGCATGGTTGCCATCAGCCAGTTTGAACGGCCTTCCAGCGAGTACGAAATGGCGGCGGAGTTGGCAGCGCAGAACATCGAGGTGCCAAACCAGGTGGTTATCATGCCCAGGATGGTTCTTGCCAGAGGTAGATAGCGTGGAACCTCGGATGCA
Organism: uncultured Atopobiaceae bacterium; assembly: GCA_963538475.1. Classification (GTDB taxonomy): domain Bacteria; phylum Actinomycetota; class Coriobacteriia; order Coriobacteriales; family Atopobiaceae; genus Lancefieldella. The sequence goes on along the minus strand of CAUTIE010000003.1, from coordinate 24,465 downwards.
GGCACAAAATAGGCCACGATAGACGACGTGCTAAAGAACATAGAAATAAAGGCGAGAATAACCATCAGCAAGCAGCCAAAGAGCATGTTTATAAAGACTGCTGGGTAACCCGTGATGGTCAGAATCTCTTTTCTGATCAGGGCAACAAATGGCGTCGCAGACTTGGTGGAAATCTGTTTGGTGGTGAACTTCTTCTGGACCTTGTCCTCACTTACCAGCGCATTAATGCGGTCGTTGAAGCGAGAAATGATTGCCACGATTGCCGCAGGAGCCCCAACGGAGACCAGAGCAAACAGCAAGAAGCTAACAAGGGAGCCAGAATTAAAGAAATCCGCAATCCACAGTGATGGAAGATAAACTACGCCAACTGAACTTGCAACGTTAAAGACAGTGTCACGGAAATTATCCACCACTCCTGGGACAAACTTATCTGCGTTGAAAGATACCGTAAAGATAAAGAACAGATAGGCGACCATAAAGAAAAGGCCAAAAACGCCTCCGATGACCATTCCCAAGTTCTTAAAGTGCAGCTTTGCAGCAAGGGCTGCAACCGCAAAAGCCAAGAGAATTGCAGCAGAAACTGCAAGGTTAGGTCCAAGAAGAAGCGCAAACAAGGCACCAATCAAACGCGGAAGCGTGACTGCCTCAAAGGAGAAGTAAGCCAAAAAGACTGGCAGCATAATGGTGATAGACCAGATACCCTCTGCAGCATAAAGAGCAGCTACGCGAGAATAGATAATGGTGCTCTTTTTGATTGGCAACGACATGATAAAGTCGTAATCCTTGTACGCAAAAAGCACGCCATTTGCCTTTACAAAGGTCAAAATAACACCAGGTAGAGCACCAGCTAGAATTCCTGCGAGAGGCAGCAGCCTTGTGAAGCCGGCAATGGCTAAAGTTGTTGAAACGCCGTAGATGTAGACCATCATAAAGAGTGCGCCAACAACTGCAAAAACGCCACCGACAATAGGCAGAGCATTCGCGCCAACTTTTCTCTCAAAATTCTTTCGAGCACCTATAACCTGCGTAGTCCAAATCATGGTGATCTGAACCTTAAGCAACATCCAGAACACTTTGAGGTCAGAAGGCAATTTGAGCTCAGAGCGATCAAGAACAGGAACCTGACCAGCGCTTACTTGAGCTGGAATAAAGACATCTCCTGAAAGTCGCAGGTTCTGCTCAGGCACATCGGGGCGCTGAGGAGCCTGTGGAACGTTGTTTGCCATGACTAGTTCTCCTTAGGGAAGGAAGGAGGAACTGGAGCGCCTGGAGGCACTGGTGCGCCAGGCACGGTTGGTGCTGCGGGCGCTGCTGGCGCTGCTGGTGCCGCTGGAGCCGCAGGTGCTGCTGGAGCTGCTGGAGCAGCTGGAGCTGCTGGTGCTGCAGGTGCAGCGGGAGCGGCAGGTGCAGCTGGGGCTGCTGGTGCAGCGGGTGCGGCAGGAATGACTGGCTGAACAGCGGCGCCATCCTTTGTGGTGGCCATGTCCTGAGCAATCTCGGCAGAAACGCCAGGAGCGCCTGCCTCAAGGCCAAGAAAGACTTCCTCAAGTGAAGCATTACCACGAATCTCGTCCGTTTTACCTGCAGCAAGAAGCTTGCCCTGACGAATAATTGCAATTTTATTGCAGAGTTTCTCGACAACCTCAAGAACGTGTGACGAGAAGAACACGGCAGATCCACGGTCGGCAAGCTCGTGCAGCATCTTCTTGAGCTCGAAGCTTGCTGCTGGGTCCAGGCCGACAAATGGCTCGTCCAAAATGATGAGCTTTGGCTCGTGGAGCAGGGCGGAAATCAGAACCAGCTTCTGCTTCATACCGTGAGAGTAGCTGCCAATGGCATTTGCCAGGGAGTCAGTGATACCCAGGCGGTTGGCCAGCGTAGTAATGCGCTCGACGCGGTTCTCCGCAGGAACACCAAAGATGTCACAAACGTAATTGAGGTACTTGATGCCGCTCATGAACTCGTAAATGTCTGGATTATCTGGGACGTAAGCGATGACCTGCTTTGTTCCCACAGGGTCAACCAGCACGTTCTTGGAGTCCACAAAAATAGCGCCGCCCTCAAATGGTTGAGCACCAACGATGGACTTGATAAGCGTGGTTTTACCTGCGCCGTTATGGCCGATAAAACCGTAGATGTCGCCAGGCATAACGTCGAGCGAAAGGTCAGAAACAGCTACCTTGGAGCCGTACTTCTTGGTGAAGTGCTGGACGCTCAGCACGGGAACAACCTCGCCAGGAGCTGCTGGTGCGACGGGAGCAGCGGGGGCTGCGGCTGCGGGCGCTGCGGGTGCGACGGGAGCTGCGGGAGCCGCGGGCGCTGCGGGTGCAGCTGGTGCCGCTGGAGCGGCTGGAGGTACGGGAGCGTTAGGAACAGGTGGCTGTGGAATATTGTCGGCCATGTTAGTTTCCTTCTTCCATCTTGTCTGTCTTATTCACACGAGTGTTATTTGCTTTTGGAGTGCGCTTTGCCCTTCTCAGAGCGTCGCGCAAAATCCATTCTACCTGAGCGTTAGTTGAACGCATGTCGTCTTGCGCCCAGCGTTCAACCGCCTCCCAGACTTCTGGAGCTACACGAAGTGGATATTGTTTGCGAGGTGCCATGGGTTTCTCGCCAAGCTTTACTGCTGCAAGGAACCGGTGTTAAGAACAGGCTGGGCCTCGGACTCGCCGCAAAGAACAACCATGAGGTTGGAAGCCATGACGGCCTTGCGGTCCTCGTCGAACTCAACGACACCATTCTCGGAGAGCTGAGTGAGAGCCATGTCAACCATGGAAACGGCGCCTTCGACAATCTTTTTACGTGCAGCGATGATTGCCTCTGCCTGCTGGCGGCGGAGCATTGCCTGCGCGATTTCAGGAGCGTAGGACAGGTGTGTGAGGCGAGCGTCGTCAACGGTGATACCAGCGACGGAAAGGTTGCGGCTCAGCTCGGACTGAAGCGCCTCGGAGACCTCCTCAATGTTGGAGCGCAGGGTAATAGCGGTGTTGGACTCGGACTCGTCCTCCATGTGGTCGTAGCTGTAGATGCTAGCAACGTGCCTGAGTGCGGTCTCTGCCTGCATAGCAACGTAGCTGTCGTAGTCGTCGACGTCAAAGAGGGCCTTTGCGGTATCGCTGACGCGCCAAACAACAACCTCGGCGATCTCGATTGGGTTGCCCATGCGGTCATTGACCTTGAGGACGTCGCCGTTCAGCGTGCGAGCACGAGTGGAAATGATGGAAGTGTGCACGTTGACCGTAGGGGTGCCTGTGCCTGTGGCGAGAGAAGAAAGATCGCCCACATGTGTAGACAGGGTCTTGGCGTAGTAAGGATTTGCCCAGCGAAGGCCCTCGTCCTTAACGGTACCGATGTACTTGCCAAACAACACGCAAACCCTTGCCTGACCAGGCTGAAGGCTGAACAGACCGCTTGAAACAAACAAGCCAGCAAAGAAAAATACCAGCGCGCCAATGATGCTTGGGAACGACGGATCCAGGCGAGGATTTCTATCTGCCGCCATAGCGCTGAGAACAAAATTCAGCGTAAACAGGGCTGCAACTGCAAAAAGAACAATAGCAATCAACAGGAACAGCCAACCACTCTTGGATTTGATGATTTTCTCGGTGCTCATAGTATCTCCTTTGCGACAATGAGCCTTCTGTTGGCATCATTGTGATATCACATTGATTACAAGTCAATAGAAATTTTTATTTAAATATTGTTCAAAAATTGCAGGTGAGACGAGGGTTTTTGGCGAGCGGCATGGCGAGCGGCATGGCGAGAAGAACGCTGCACGTGGCGCGTGGCGAGAGGATCGCTGCACGTGGCGAGAAGATCGTCTCTTCGGGAAAAGCAACCGACCTGTAAGGCTTGGGCTAAGCGCGCCTGATTTCTACAAAGAATCTGTAACTTTTGCCTAAAAGCATCAAAGAATCTGTGGATTTGCCTGGTTTTGTTAAAGAATCGGTGGCTCAAATACAGATTCTTTGCACTTTTCAGGCGGGCCTTTCGTGACGTGACTTTTGGATCCAGTGTGGCGTCATGGGCGCTTTCATCGAGCCTGATTTTCTCGCCAAGTCTGAACGATTTGCCGGAAAAGTGCACCAAGTCTGAGTGGTTTTGCCGGTTTTTCTCGCCATATCTGAGTAAATTTACTCAGATATGATGCGCTTTTCAGGCTAGCAATCAGAAGGCAGTCAGAAGATGGTAGGAAGACGCTCAATCGACAAAAAACACACCTCGGGAGAAGCCCCAAGGTGTGTTCGGTATGCAATATTACCTGGTCACAGGCGTGTTCGTCGCGCCCGTCGCAGCCCGACGGCCGTTGTGGTCGCAGCCGGCGCGGCGCCCGTCGCAGCCGGTGCGGAACCCGCAGCTGGTACGGGCCGCAGCTCGCGGTCGCAGCCCATGTGACCGACGCGGTGTGCGGAGCCCGCAGCCCGGAATCACAGCCGGTGCGGAACCCGTGGCGCACTAGTCAATACGAGCGTCTACCTCAAGCCAACCGAGCTGGTCTATGTTACTCTTGACGTGCTCGCAGGACTTGCGCCATGCCTCAATCTCGGAGTCGGAGAGCTCGGGCACAAAGACCTTCTCGACACCATTGGCGCCGATAACTGCAGGAAGTGAAGAGTAGAAGCCAGAAACGCCATACACGTCGGTGAGCAGCGTGGAGACTGGCGTGATCAGCTTGGTGTCGTGGACAACGGCCTTGATGACCTCGACGGCGCCGTTTGCAATGGAGTACTCGGTGCACTGCTTGCCGCTGTAGGTGACGTAACCGCCCATGCGTCCGGCCTGTTCAAGCTCTGGAAGGTCAAAGGTCTTGCCCGTCTGAGCTGCGACTTCGTCGAGAGTGAGGCAGCCAATGGAAACGTGCGACCAGCAAGCGAACATGCCGTTGCCGTGCTCGCCAAGCATCCAAGCGTTGATGCAAGATGCTGGATAGCCGGTTGCGCCGGAAAGCGCGTGGCGGAGTCGAGCGGAGTCCAGCGTGGTGCCGGAGCCGATAACCTTGTAAGGATCAGCGCCGGTCAGATACTGGAGCTCGGTGGTAACAACGTCGCAGGGGTTTGCGATGTTGACCCAAACGCCATCGAAGCCAGCGTCTGCAATGCGCTTTGCAAACTTCTTGGCCTCGTCAGTAGTAACAAAGAGCTCACCATCGCGATTGCCCGCAGCAGCAGCTACATGACCTGCGGCGTTAACAATAATGTCGCAGCCAGCAAGCTCCTCGTAGCGGTCGTCAAGCTCAAAAACGCGAGCAGGGTGTGGATAAAATGGCATTGCGTCCAGCAGGTCGTTTACCTGAGCCTTGCAGAGGACCTCATTTGTGTCGCTAATGTAGAGCTCGGTAACAAGTCCCTGATAAAGCAGGGCATTTGCAACATGTGCGCCTACATGATTAGCGCCGATAATACCAATTTTGCTGATGAGAGCCATAGTCCACCTCTTTTGTCTTGGCAAAATACTGTGCTTGTTAGCTTAACGGTTTTCTAGATAAACGGGAAACGATACAAAAAATGAAACAGATTAGATACAACAATCCCCTCAACGTGCCAATTTGGCCTGTAAACGGTATAGTAGTAACCCAAGATTTGGAGAGGAACTATGGGATACAAGACACCAACATGCTCTATTGCGCGTAGTTGCGGAGGCTGTGAATGGCTTTCGGTCCCCTATCCTATCCAACTGAAACGCAAGCAGGAGCAGGTAGAAGAACTTCTCGCCCCGCTTGCAAGCATCAATAACGTAACTATCGAGCCCATCCGTGGAATGGACGAACCCCTGGCGTATCGTCACAAGGCGGCAACGCCGTTTGCTCCGGGCAAAGGTCGCACGGTTCGCTCCGGTTTCTACGCAAGCGGAACGCACAAAATTATTGCTTCAAAGGAATGCCTGGTAGAAGACGGTCGAGCACGCGCTATCCTCAACGACGTGGCGTATCTTTCTGGCCAGTTCAACATCCACGCTTACCAGGAGGATCGCGGCAAAGGAGCGCTCCGTCACGCCGTAGTACGCTGCGGATATGCAACCGATGACGTCATGCTTGTGCTGGTAGTCAACGGTCAGTACCTGCCTCATGAGCAGGAGTTTATTGCTGCGCTACGCAAGGCACACCCCGAGCTAACCAGCATCTTCTTGAACGTCAACCAGAAACGCACCAACGCAATCTTAGGGCGAGAAACCCGTCTACTTTGGGGCTCAACATCTATGAGCGACAAACTTTTAGGCTGCACGTTTGAGATTGGTCCAACCAGTTTCTACCAGACAAACCCCCAGCAAACTGAGGTGCTCTACCAGCTGGCCATCGACGGCGCACTTGCTGGCTCCGAGCTTGCTGACTCCGAACAGACCGGCGACGCGCAGACCAGCGCCGCGTTGACCGGCGCCTCCGCTCAGACAGTCACTTCCGCGCAAGCCGGTAACCTGCGAGTTCTTGACGCTTACTGTGGCACGGGAACCATTGGACTTTGCTTGGCGCACGCCGCTGAAGCTCAAGGTATCAACCTTCTGCTCACTGGTGTTGACCAGGTTGAAAACAACATTCAGATGGCACGCAGAAACGCTCGAAACAATAAACTTGAAGCCGAATTTATCTGCGACGACGCTACTCGCTACATGCAAGCCCTGGCAAAAGACGGTCAGAGCTTTGATGTCATTATTCTTGATCCACCTCGTGCAGGTTCAACGCCTGCCTTCCTTAAGGCAACAGCTCAGCTAGCCCATAAGAAAATCGTGTACGTGAGCTGCAACGTTGTGACGCAAGCTAGGGACCTCAAAGTTCTTCTCGACAGCGGGTTTGCCATCGAGCGCGTAACGCCCGTGGACATGTTCCCTCACACCAAGCACGTTGAATGCGTTGTGGTGCTTTCTCGGGCTTAGATTAAAGGCACAAATTGAATTGAGCAGCTATGAAAACGGTAGAATTTGGAAAACAAAATAGCGACGTAATCATGCTGCTTCATGGTGGCGGTTTATCTTGGTGGAATTATAAAGCCGAAGCTGAACTGCTGAAGGATCGATATCACGTTGTGCTGCCGATTCTTGACGGACATGCAGGTAGTGACAGTGATTTTATAAGTATTGAGGAAAACGCAAGTCAGCTCATTTCTTTTATCGATAAAGAATTTGGAGGCTCAGTTCTCCTTATTGGAGGGCTGTCCCTTGGCGCACAGATTTTAGTAGAAATGCTGACGCAGCGAAACTCAATTTGTCAAAACGCTGTCATTGAAAGCGCGTCTGTCATTCCGTCCAAGCTGACAAATCTCCTGATCAAACCAACGTTTTCTTTAAGTTATGGCTTAGTAAAAAAGAAGAGCTTTGCTCAGATGCAATTTGATTACCTTCATATCCGTAAAGATTTATTTGAAGACTATTATCGGGACACATCACAAATATCAAAAGAGAACATGATTGCATTTCTGGAAGCAAATACATCCTATGAGATAAAACCCAGCCTTCAGAATGCCCACGCCAAAGTCCATGTACTTGTCGGAGGAAAAGAGCAGAAAAAGATGATCTGCTCAGCAGAACAATTGCATAAAGCACTGCCTGGTAGCGTTCTTGAAATAAAGAAAGACTTATATCATGGCGAGTATTCAATCAATTACCCAGAGGAGTATACAAAAGAGCTTTTAGACATGATTTGCTACATACCTTCAAACAGTTCATCTGTGGTGTTGTAGGAGGTTGCTTGAATTTTACCTGACATGATATCGCGTGCTTCTTCCATAGCTGCCAGTGTTTCAGCATTAAACTTTGGGATTTCTACTTTAAAAGGAAGGCCGCCGTGCAAAATGCACTGGCGCAAGAAGATGTTTACGGCACTTGACATATCGATGCCAAGGTTTTTAAACAGTTCATTTGCTTCTGTTTTGACATTACTATCGATGCGAATTTGAGTAGGACTTGTTGCCATAGTATCAGCTCCTTTTAAGGTGATTTTGATACAAATGGTATACGTTGTCAATCAATAAACAGATGTATTCTCGATTTGTTTTGTTTGTCCGACGTTATTTTTTCCTTGAATTCTCAAAGCAAGTGTAACGTTTAATGATGGTAGACTTCTCAAAGGCACTTACAACTCAGGAGCTCCCGTGATTATAAAAAACGAAATACCTCTTTTAGAATATGACGATACCTCCTCAGAGGTTATTTCAGCAGATCACGAATGGACCGCAGGCCAGCTGCCAGAAAAGTGCCTCTTTGCATTTCTCGGAGACGTTGTCCATGATTACGCCAACCAGCACGGAGCAGAAGTCGTAGAAACAATCGTGACCGTTTCTCGAGATATTAAAGTCTACGTTTTAGATTCATATGGCGAGAAAATCTGTTTAGTTCAATCCCCTACTGGATCTGCTTCATCCACACAGGTAATGGACATACTGGTTACCTGTGGATGTAAGAAAATAATTGCAGTTGGTTCATGCGGCGTTCTAAAAGAGATACAAGAAAATGCCTTTCTCGTCCCAACCAAAGCTCTTAGGGCGGAAGGGACGTCCTATCACTATCTTCCAGCATCAAGATATATAGAGCTCGACGAAGATCCAATTTCTGTCATAGAAGAGACCTTCAAAAAAGACGGCCTCTCTTTTGAAACGTGCACCACCTGGTCTACTGACGGTTTCTTCCGTGAGACAAAGGAAATGGTTGAGTATCGCCTGCAAGAAGGATGCTCAGTTGTAGAAATGGAATGCTCGGCACTAGCCGCCTGCTGCAGAAAACGAGGAGCTCAGTTTGGACAGTTCCTTTTTACGGCAGACTCTTTGGCAAACGTTCATGAATATGACGAGAGGGACTTTGGTAAAGATTCGCATGAAAAGGCGCTGCTTCTTGGCCTGGAAATACTAAAAAACTTTACCTAAACCATTACTGGATACCTGCGCTTACTGCGTTTCGTAAAATTTAAGCGTACAATTGTTGATGTGCACTACTTAGCTTTTCATCAGAGCATTTCTACAAATAGTGAGGCTCATATGAAAGTTCAGCAGCTCATCAAAGACACGTGTGCAATAGCCTCTGAGGACATCGGCGCGGCAAAGGCAGACCAGATTGCACAGGCAGCTCAAACGCGATTCGAGGCGCTCTGTGCAGAAAATGCATCCGATTCCAAGGAGCTCCGATCTCACTCTTTCAAACGTATTTACCCTGGTATTGCGGTATATGAAACTCTACGCGCAGAGGGCATCCCACAAGAAAAGGCCGTCTGGTATATTCGCGAGTATTTCCAGCGATTTGCCGCTAAGCGAGTTCCGCTCTTCCAATGGGCCATCAAAACATTTGGTCTTGCACGCAGGTTTCCTCGCCTCTTTAAATCAGGTATCGAGAAAAGCTGCACATCAAGTGCTGGATTTGCCTTTGAATATCCAGAAAGTCACGGTAACGAAGCTCGCCTCAACATTGTGAGCTGCCCCTACTATGAGATAACCAAAAAATATGGCTGCCCCGAAATAACCGCTGCATACTGTGATAGTGACGATGCAGGATACGGTAATCTGCATCCTCAACTTATCTGGGGCCGTACAAAAACCATAGGTCACGGTGGCGATTGTTGCGATTTTCTCTTAGAGTATAAAGAGAGTTAATCGCAGGTAGACGCTGTTTGCCTGCACCGTCGCTAAAATTTTGTCATCTACATAACGCGCTTTGAGCACGTTTACTAGGAGTTTTTTATGCAAGAAAATCGCATGTTTTTCGACGTCAAGCTGGCAAAGAGACTAACTCCAGCTTGGCTTAGTCCCTTTTTAGCCGTTTTCTTGTTGGTCGTTGGGCAAATTATTGGCGCTATTGTAATGTCCATCTCAGCAGCTCTTATTATTGCCCCTTACTACATGACACACCCAGAGCTTCCAGATCGCCTTTCCGATTCCCTCAATCTGAGAGAGATTTTTGGAGACTACTATCTTCTGGTAACGCTTCTTTCCTTTGTCTTTATTGCAGGTCTCTTTTTCCTGTGGGTGAAACTCTTTGAAAAACGTCCGATTGTTACCCTAGGATTTTACAAAGACAACTGGAAGAAAGAGCTGCTCAAAGGCTTTGGTCTAGGAATTCTTCTCTTCTCTGTTGTGATGCTGATTCTCATTTTGACCGGATCTTATCAATTAGTTGGCACTACTTTTACGCCCTATGCTTTTGGTTTTGTTCTTCTTACCATTCCGTTTTGGATAATTCAGGGCGGAACAGAAGAACTTATCACCAGGGGCTGGCTCCTTCCTGTCATGGCGGAGAAGTCCAACAAGATTATTGCAATTGTGGTTTCAAGCAGCCTGTTTGGCCTTCTCCACATGTTTAACAGCGGATTTACTATGCAATCCCTGATCGACCTAATTCTTTTTGGCGTCATGGAAACGTTCTATATCATCAAAACAGACAATCTCTGGGGAGCTGCTGGCATTCACGGAGCCTGGAACTTTGCCCAAGGCAATATCTTTGGCGTTCTGGTAAGCGGTAGCACTACAGGCAGTTCTTTGCTGCAGTTTGCTCCTGGCGGTGGCCCAGATTGGCTTACCGGCGGTAGCTTTGGCGCAGAAGGTTCCATCGTTTGCACGATTGTTATGCTGGTAACCATCATGATTCTTGCCTATCAGCTCAAGAAATCCGGCAAGCTCTTTGCAAAGAAGCCTACCGAGAAACCCGCTGAGGCCGCAGGTGTAGATCAGTAAATTTCATACTACGCTGAATTTCAATATCTACCATCTAAAGGAAGAACTAAAGAATGTGCCTGATTTGCGACAGGATCCAGATGATCAAAGAAGGAAATAATCCTTATTTTGTCAAAGAATTGGAAACGGGATATGTTGTCTTAGGTGATAATCAGCACTTTAAGGGATACACGATTTTTCTATGTAAGCAACATGCAACAGAACTTCACGAGTTAGATACAGACTTTAAACTAAAGTTTCTTGAAGAAATGTCCCTTGTTGGAGAAGCGGTATCACGCGCATTTCCCTGCGAGAAAATGAACTACGAGCTGCTTGGTAACGGAGATTCTCATCTCCATTGGCATTTATTCCCTAGGGTTTCGGGTGATCTGGGCGAATACGGTCATAATGGCAAAGGTCCTGTCTGGTGGTACCCCATGGAAAAGATGTATGACAGCTCAACCTGTCCTTCTCCAGAGGAATTAGAAACCCTGAAGTCAAAGCTCTTACTTGAACTTTCTAAGGTGCTTTCCTCAACAGAAGATAATCAAGGTAACTAGATACAATAAGATTTTCGCTAAACTATCGCAAAGGAAGCTGAGACTGATGGCTTTTGATTTCAAAAAGGAATTTAAAGAGCTCTATGCGCCAAAAAATAAGCCAGGCATAATAACTGTTCCGTCTATTAATTATCTTGCAGTAAGAGGGTCTGGAGATCCCAACGTAGAAGATGGTGAATACAAACAGTCAATAGGACTGCTTTACGGCGTTGCTTATGCCATCAAAATGAGCAAAAAGAGTACACATCATATTGAAGGATATTTTGATTTTGTTGTTCCTCCATTAGAGGGCTTCTGGTGGCAAGAGGATACTCACGGTGTTGATTACGCTCATAAAGAAAACTTCAAGTGGATTTCAGTTATTCGCCTACCCGACTTTGTTACCAAAGAAGATTTTGATTGGGCCGTTGCTGAAGCAACTAAGAAAAAGAAGTTAGATTTTTCTAAAGTAGAATTCTTTACCTATGAAGAAGGCCTCTGTGTACAATGCTTGCATATTGGACCTTATAATAGTGAACCCGAAACCGTTTCCCTTATGCATGAATACATGGAGAGCCAGGGATACGTTTTAGACATCACTGCTGAGCGTATGCATCATGAAGTTTATCTGAGCGATGTACGTAAAATAGCTCCAGAGAAACTAAAAACTGTCATTAGGCATCCAATCAGAAAAGCCTAATAACCTCACTACTCCGAATATAAATTTGTGAATCAATCTACCACAGAGTCTCGTGCAGCATAACAACAGATGTATTTGAAACATTGACTGGACTGACCGAAAAACTCATCAAAGTTAATAAAGCATCCACTTCTCCTGCACCTTAAGGAGAAGTGGATTGTGTATATACGGTTAACTTGCGTCTTAAGCAGCAAGTTCTTCTCGTCATTTAGTATGATTTACCTATCTTTTTTGCTGTTTGAGGAGAACTAATGCGCGCTAAAAAAGTTTTGAGCATTTTATTTGCTCTCGCTCTTGCTTTAAGCAGTCTTCCTGCATCTGCTATTGCAGAATCTATTGAAGATGCAGGTAAATACTCTGTTGTTGTCTCATACGTTAATGTACTAAACAATGAAGAGATTCATGCCCCCTCTAAGCAAGTTGTAAATGAGGGAGAATCTTGGTCTGTTACAGCTCCAACAATTACTGGCTATGACTTGGAAGATCCTGCTCAAACAACCGTTACTGGCGTTGCTTCTGGCTCAGATCACTACATTAAACAGACCGTCTATTACATGCCTGGTTATGTTACCTACACCGTTAAGCGCATGAAGGAAATGACTACCGGCAATTATGTTGAGGCGTCCTCCGAAGAAAATTACGGTGTGCCCGATTCGATTGTTACTGCTACAGATGTCACCTATCCAGGTTTTGTGCGTACAACTACAGACCTATCACTCAAAGTTACCGCAGATGGTAAGGCTGTAAAGTACATCTACTATGATCGTAATCCTCGCAGCGCAATCTACTTCTCAACTTCCGGCAGTGAGATATCTCCTGTAATTGGAAATCCAGGAGATGCCGTTCCTGCCGTCCCTAATCCAACGCGAACTGGTTATACCTTTGCTGGTTGGGACCTTAACGACGATGGTATTGCAGATTCCCTGCCCACCACCATGCCTCAAGAGCCTATTACTGCAAAAGCACTTTGGACTCCAGCAACAGCAACGTATCACTATGCCTATTTTATTCAGGACCCGAACAACCCTTCTAACTACAACTACGTCACAACCACCACTGCTTCCGGAACCGTCGGAACAATGACTGCACCTGCTCCTGTCCAGCCAAATACGGGTGTTTTCCGCTTTGAAACGTACAGCCACGAGAGTGATCCAACTCCTATTGCAGCAGATGGCTCTACCACTATTAACGTTTACTACAACCTTGCAACTATCACCGTCAATGTGCGTCCAAAGAGAAATGGCTCCATTCTTGCAACGCTTACGCTTCGTTATGGCGAGGCGTTTAATCCTTACGCCATCAACCCCAATACCGGCAACAAGTACAGCGACGACATGCTCGCCGCCGTGCGTGCAGATGACCCTTCTGGAACCTACTATTGGTATGGCATAATCCCTGGTGTTGGCGGTACTGCAACCACCACCCAAGCAAAAACAACTGACCCAGGTTCCAAAATTACTGCAGATAATGTGCTAGAAATTTACGGCCGCTATACCCAATCTACTAACCTTGGTCCACGTTATCGCTTCTACTACTATCAAAACCTTGATGGCACCTACGATATGGGTGGAGATCACACGCTTTCTCGACCTGGCATAATTACAGAGATTGCAAGAAATGATGTTGATCACTATCTTGAGAGCGAGAATAGACATCCTGGTTTTTCGTATGACGGCTACCGCATGAGCATTGACCATTTTGATGGAACCAATTACGATGCACTTGGTTGGACCAGTTGGCAGCCATACAACTACGACTACCTCACCACTGATTACAATTCCAACTTGATTGAGCACCGCTATAAGCGCAATACCTATACCGTTACCTACGTAAGCTCTGGTACAACTGTTGCTACGCACTCTCATCTCTTTGGAGAGCCCTTTAATGCCAGCACCGATGTTCCTGGCACCTCTTTAACTTCTCCACGACCTGGTTATGTTTTCAAGGGCTGGTACGACAATTCAGAGACTGTGGGCACTCCTGTTACCGACACCACTATGCCAGCAACTAATACGGTGTTGTACGCCAAGTGGGCTCCTCTTACTGCGACCGTTACCTTTAACTCTGAGGGTGGCTCACCAGTCAACTCGCAGGAGCTCACCTACGGAGACGCAGCTACCAAACCCGCTGATCCCGTACGAGAGGGCTACACCTTTGCTGGCTGGATTCTCTACACCAATGGAAACCCCTCTGTATACAGCTTCTCCGCAGCAGTTACGGGCGACATTACTCTGCACGCACTGTGGAAGAAGAACGACTCCTCCGTCTCCTACACGGTCATTCATCAGACAGATGACGGCCAGATTCTCTCAACCATAACTGAGACTGCTCCAATCGGTTCTCTTGTCAGCAAGTGGGCTCTCGACGCAGCTGATCGCGGAGACTATGCCTATGTAGATGTGTCTTCTCGCTCTATGGTTCTTGATGAGAATGCCGAGAATAACGTCTTGACCTTCACATATAGCAAGGAAGCTCGCTACAGCTATACCATCCATTACGTTGATGCACAGACCGGTGAGCAAATCCATTCCGACGATGTTATTGGCAGCCAGACGCTTAACCTGCAGAATGTTTCTGCTCGTGAGATTGACGGTTACACACTTCAAGGCGATAGCACTGGTTATGTTTCTGCAGACCAGCTTGAGTACACGTTCTACTACACAAAGAACCCCGAAGCTCCTGCGGCACCTCAGCCCCCAGCAAAGCGTAAAAGCGCTCTACCCGAGACTGGCGACGCCTCAAGCGTGGCTTTTGTTGGCGCAGCTCTGACCTCTGTAGCTGCGCTGGGAACATCCCTTGCCTTGCGCCGTAGGAAAAGAACCGAAGCATAACAGGAAGTTCTAATGCAACTACAAAACCCGGGTGCCAAAGCACTCGGGTTTTTGTTTGCGTATTCTTGAAGTAGCCGCAGGCAGGCGCAGCTCTAGCCATAAATCTGCAAACCAATCTTCATAACTAAAGCAATAACGTTAAATTCTAATTTCACAGGTAGTTTGATTTTCTCGTCACCTCCTCCTTATAATTAAAATAACAAAGGAGGAGGTGTTTTATGTCAAAGAAACAAATCAATCTATTTGTAGGCTCTATCGGAGCTTTTATCGGAGTATTTGTTTTTATCGCTTATATTCCACAAATTATTGCAAATCTACAGGGCGTAAAGGCTCAACCTTTTCAGCCGCTATTTGCAGCAGTTTCTTGTCTCATTTGGGTCATCTATGGTTGGACTAAAGAGCCCAAAAAGGACTGGATTCTCATTATTCCAAATACTGCTGGTGTAATTTTAGGCGGATTAACATTTCTCACCGCTTTATAGTGATTAAGCAGCAAATTTAATTTAGAAATCCGACAGCATCTAATGGTGTTGTCGGATTTTAATTAACATACGTCTTACCTCTGTAGCCATTCTTGACACTTTTTTCGTTCTACATCATAAACAAACTCAACAAACTAATTCTTAGACATCCATTCCCGGAAAGCCAATCTGTCGCAGCGCCTCATACAGCACAATGGCGGCAGCATTTGAAACGTTTAGCGCACTGACCGAGAACTCGTTAGGATCGATAAAGTTTCCGCAGATATCCTGCTGCAAAAGCGCTGGATGAGCGTACTGGTCATCTCCATCAAGCGCATCGTGCTTCTGGCTCCAGTCCTCGCGGTTGACCAGGCTGGCAGAATCTTGCAACATTGGGATTCTCTCGCACTCGTCAGCATGCTGTGCCAGGAGTTCCTCGGATAATCCCAGGCTTTCTTTGCCAAAGATGAGGTAATCCCCATCGCGATACGTTGCCTGCGTGTAGGTTTTCTTGGCCTTCTTGGTCAGAAAGTGTAGCGGGGACCTGCCGACCGTAAAAGTGCAGTTGGAAGAGCTGCCAACTGCGGAAACAGCGTCGTGTGCAGCGTCCCCAGCAGGTGCGCCAGATGCTTGGATAAGACCGTTCTTCTCCAGAAATTGATCCCAGTTGTCGTAGACAGAAACGTTAAGGCTTTGCCAGTAGGCCATTCCTGCTCGCTTGAGGCTTTTGTCATCTAGCGAGAAACCCAACGGACCCACCAAGTGCAGATGAGTTCCACTAACCACACAGGTACGACCAATGTTTCCCGTGTTTGCAGGAATCTCAGGCTCTACCAGTACAACATTGAGCATAGGTTATGCCAGAACAAAGCTGGTCAGGAAGGCAATAAGTCCGCCAAGTGCCATGGTGGCTGGCAGCGTTACAAACCAGGCAGCAATGATCTTGCGCGCAACGCCCCAGCGTACAGAGCTTCGACGACGAGCAGATCCTGCGCCCATGATGGATGTGGTGATGACCTGCGTAGTGGAAACTGGTGCTCCAAGTGCAGTCATAATCTCGATTGCAACGGTGGAACTTGTTTCGGCGACAAAGCCAATAACTGGCGTGAGCTTAGTAACACCATCGCCAACGGTACGCATGATGCGGCCACCACCAATGGAGGTGCCTAGCGCCATAGTTGTAGCGCAAAGCAGTTTGACCCACAGAGGAATGCCCATGGAAGGATCGTGCAGACCTGCGGTTACCAGTGCTAACGTGATGATTCCCATAGTCTTCTGAGCATCGTTGTTGCCGTGACTGTATGCCATAAACGCAGCTGAGAGCACCTGAAGACGGTGGAAGAGACCGTTTGCCTTTTTAGGTGGCCAATCAGCAAAGATCTCAAATACCAGCTTCATAATGAGGTAGCCCAGAGCCATGCCAATAAGTGGCGAGGTAAAGAGAGGGATAACAACCTTCTCGATGACGCCCGCCCACAGAATATGGCCCGTGCTGCCTGTAAATACGATGGTTGCGCCAATAAGGCTGCCGATAAGCGCATGCGAAGACGAACTTGGAATTGAGAACCACCAGGTAAAGAGGTCCCAAATGATAGCGCCCATCAATGCAGCAAAAATAACGTAGAGCTGTAGCTGAATATCAACCAGACCAGACGCAATGGTCATAGCGACCTTCTCGCTCATAAGTGCACCGATAAAGTTCATGATAGCCGACATGATAATTGCTGTGCGTAGAGGCAAAGCCTTGGTATACACCGTGGTTGCAATAGCGTTTGCGGTGTCGTGGAAGCCATTGATGAACTCAAATATCAAAGCGGAAACAAGTACCGCAATAAGCAAGATGCTAGCCATTTTTCACGATGACATTCTGAACAGCGTTTGCAACATGCTTGCAAGCGTCAAGGGTTGACTCAAGTCTATCCAAAAGGCTCTTCCACTTAAGAACCTCAATCGGATCATCAACGTTTCTGAAAATAGAGCTCAGGGCGTTACGATAAACAACATCACCCTGGTCCTCATACTCATTTGCAGAGCGTGTATGGCGAATGACAGAATCATCCTTGTGATAATCAGGGAGACGATCAAAGGCCTTTTGCAGCTCCTCCGATGCAAACAGAATCAGATGTGCTACCTGAACTGCCTCTGGACGCATCTCTTTAATGTCATACATACTGAGGTGTGCAGAGACACTTTCAATACCGTCTGCAATCTCGTCCATAAGCAGAGCAAGACGCGAGATGTCCTCGCGATCAAATGGCGTAATAAAAGACGTGTTAAGGGTGGAAATAATCTTTCCTACCTGGTCATCGCAGAGTGTCTCGTAGTTCTTGATTTGGACTTCATAATCTTCTGAACTTGGGAATGACTCCATATAGGAGACAAAGAGTTTTGCCGTAGAAACAATTAACGCTGAAAACTCAGAGAACATGCTGTAGAACTCATCTTCTCTACGAGAAACTCGGCTCATATGACGCCCTTCACTTGGACTTTTTATTACATATACAAACACATTTAGTATAGCTGTTTAAGGCGTATATACTGAGGATAATAGCAATTTCTGACTCACAATAAAGGACATCTTGTACGTAATAAAATATGGGACAGGGAGGCAAGATTATGCGAGAAAAACTGTTTGATTACATTGCAAATCAGTACGGTATAAACCCCGACTATCCCTTCTCGACAGCTCCAACGTATGCTGTTTTACGCCACCCGCACAATAATAAGTGGTTTGCGCTTGTTGCTGATGTACCTGGTAAAAAGCTAGGCTTGAAAGAATTCAGACGCTACGATCTTGTTAATGTAAAAATAGATGATCCATTTCTTCTGGAAATGCTTCTACATCAAGATGGTTATTTGCCTGCGTACCACATGAATAAAGAGCATTGGATTTCCATACTTTTGGATGGCTCCATTGACTTTGATGAGCTCTGCCAATGGATTGATGCGAGTTATTCGGCAACAAACTAACGAATATCTTCTTAAGTGATTGGGTAAGAACCAGCAACCCGTTAATTAATCATTGGAGGTTACTTTACATGACAGAGAAGCGCGCTATTACGTTTGACGAGAACTTCTTCAACAGGATGGGACAGATCGGCAGCGTACTATCAGTCATGATGTATGTGTCTTATATTCCTCAGATTACCAATAACCTTGCTGGAAATAAGGGTAGTTTTATCCAGCCGCTGGTTGCTATGATCAACTGCATCGTGTGGTTTGTTTACGGCGCCTTCAAGAAAGAACGAGATGTTCCCATTATGATTGCTAACGCCCCTGGTATTCTCTTTGGACTTGTTACTGCGCTAACCGCACTACTATAAGCGGAGAAACACGCAGCAAGCTAACTCAGTAAATAAGGCGGTCATATGGCACTTATGGATGTCTATAAGGTTATCTGTATTCCTATGACTGCCTTTTACTTTTTTACGGTGTATCTGCTTCTTGGAAAGAGGGACTTGAGCAAAGTTTTTAAGCACACAAACT
Source organism: uncultured Atopobiaceae bacterium (assembly GCA_963538475.1). Taxonomy (GTDB): domain Bacteria; phylum Actinomycetota; class Coriobacteriia; order Coriobacteriales; family Atopobiaceae; genus Lancefieldella. Next base: position 5,823 of record CAUTIE010000003.1, on the reverse strand, counting down.
TTGATCTACTCCGTTTTGGAATGCTCATGCTCTTCTATATCTTTGTGGGCATCGCATTTTTTATCGCCATAATGTTTCTTACGACAGAAGCTGCGCTGAAACAGCAATTTCTTGTTCCAGCCCTTATGGGCATTGGCGTCCTTATTATTATCTGTGGCGTCTTCACACAAATAGCCAAACACTCTACTCACGAGACCCTGCAGACTATTAGGGACATAACTGTGCCTCTTATCTGGGGCGTTGTATCGTTTGCGTATATGCAAACTGCATTCTATTTAGTGGGCCTGGCAAAATAGTTTTTCTTCTCGGCGCTTGTCTTTAAGCACCCGACTGCTCTTCGGAAGGTTTCTGTCCTTTGGAAGACTTCTGTTTTTCAAGAACCTTCTGACGATGCTTTTTGAGGTATCTTCCAAGCGGTGCAGTAACAACAAAATGATTCACAAACGCTCCGCAAGTTGCTAGCAAGGCTGCAACCAGTGCATTTACATAAGGATGCCATGCTGGGAAATACTGTGCCAGTGCTTGCTGAATAGGAAAAGCCCAAAGGTAAATGCCATAGGACAGCTCAAATTTGGTGCCAAACGTACTAAAATGGTTGCCCATTCCATACGCAAGGCAGAAGCAAGCAATAGGAAAAACTGTCAGCATTGCCAGATTGTCGATGCCACTAAAGACCATAACAAACCACAGAACAATCGACGCAAGGCCTAAAACAGGTGAGATAGTGACGTGATCTCTAAATACCCAGATTAAAACGCCCAGATAAAATAGAAGAACCGCACGCACAACGCTCAGCTGAAGCGGAGAAAACTTCACGTAATACACTGCTGCCAACACAAAAACAGGTACCGAGAGCAGCAAAAACTTCTTTTTGTCAAACTTAGTAAGTTTGTAGCTGATAAAACACAGAATGTAGCAGATAAACTCAACAGGAAGCGTCCACAACGCAGCATTTACCACGTCACCCGAAGGGTTGTTGGTAAACACTCCTGGCAACTGATGCACCATGATTAAGACGCCATTGAGCAGGTACTTATACGTCTGTGGATTTGTGAAATATTCTGCAGGTGAAAGCGTTGAGAGTATTGGACCAAGCACAAAAGCAGTCAAAATCACAACAAACAAAAGCTCAGGAAAAAGCCTCAAAACGCGTGCCGAGAAGAACTTCTTTGGTTCAGGATAATGCTCGCAACTACGAGCAATCAAAAACCCGCCAAATAAGAAGAAGACGCCAACGGAAACACCGCCGGGACTCAAACGATCCCCCGTTAGCTTTAGCAAATAGCTGCCAGCATCGCCGCCCAAGACCACTGAGTAGCAGTGAGAAACAATGACCATCAGCGCAGCAATAAACCTCATAAAGTTCAGGTTATTGACACGCGACGTTGCTACGTCGCTCAGTTTGATCTGGGCACTTCTCGCCATTTACTTGCCTACCTCTATGCGAACCTTTTGGCCCTCAACGTGGACCCTGTCCTGTGCAAAAAGCTGCAACACCTCAGGATACAGCTGATGCTCTACCTGGTGAATTGCCTCTTCAAGCTGGTCAACGGTCCAGTCCTCCTCAACCACAACAGGTCGCTGGGCAATAATGGGGCCGCGGTCGTAATCAGCGTTTGCCAGATGAACGGTAACGCCCGTTACCTTGACACCATACTCATACGCATCCTGAATGGCGTGCGCGCCGCGGAAGCTTGGCAACAGCGCCGGGTGCAGGTTGAGCACGCGATCAGGGAAGGTGTTCAGAATAGGAACGCCCACTTTACGCATGTAACCAGCCATAACAACGTAATCAACGTTATAGCGCTTGAGCTCGGTAGCAATCACCATATCCGCAACAAACGAATCCTCGTATGTCTCTTTTGAGAGCGTCAGCGTTTGCAGGCCAGCCGCCTCTGCCCTTTTCAAGCCGTATGCACTAGGGCGAGAAGAAACAACCAGTTCAATAGTTGCATCCAACGTACCAGCCTGGATGGCATCGATAATAGCCTGGAGGTTGGTACCCGAACCAGAAAGAAGAACGCCAAGCTTAATTGGCATCGTTGTAGACCACCTTTCCGGTGCCTGGGATAATCTGACCCATAACAAATGGCTCAAATCCCTGTTCAGAGAGGGCCTCTGCAACATCATCAACATCGTCCATATCAACAATAAGCGCCATGCCAACGCCCATATTGAACGTGCGGTACTGCTCATCAAGAGAGAGATGAGCGGCGTTAGAAACGTAAGAAATAACTGATGGAATTGGCCATGCGGGGCCTGCCTCTCCACCACGATCAACCTCTGCATCAAGATGAGATGGTAGTGCACGGTTAAGGTTCTCGGTGATTCCACCACCAGTGATATGTGCCATAGCCTTGATAGGAGCTCCCGTACGGAGTGCAGCAAGCAGTCCACCTGCATAGATGGTAGTTGGACGCAAAACGGCATCTGCAAGGGACTCTCCGTCAAGCTCCTCCAGCGGCTGGTTGAGTTCCTCAACGGTCTTACCCTCAATTGCCACCTTACGTACCAGCGAATATCCGTTGGAGTGGATGCCAGAAGAAGGCAGTCCCAGAATGATATCGCCCTCACTGACCTTCTCGGGACCTAAGATCTTTGGTTTGTCGACAACGCCTACAACAAAACCAGCCAGATCATAATCATCTGGATTCATAACGCCTGGATGCTCGGCCATCTCACCGCCTACCAGCGCACATCCGCTCTTGCGGCAACCTTCTGCAATGCCACCAACAACCTCTGCGACTGCCTCGGCTTTAAGCTTGCCCACGGCTACGTAATCTAGGAAGAACAGAGGCTCTGCGCCCATGGGAACAATGTCGTCAACGCACATTGCAACCAGGTCCTCGCCCACAGTGTTATGGCGGTTAAGCAGCTGAGCAATGGCCAGCTTGGTGCCAACGCCGTCAGTGCCGCTGACCAGTACAGGCTCTTCCATGTCCTTCAGGGCTGCAGCCGAGAAGCAAGAACCAAAGCCGCCCAGGCCACCAATGACCTCGGGACGAGTAGTTGTAGCAACAGCAGCCTTGATGGCGTCAACGGCGCGAGCTCCCTCATCAACGTCAACGCCTGCATCGGCGTAGGTAATCTGCTTAGTTGGATCAGCGGAAGTGGTCATTGTTTCTCCCCTTACTGCTCTGAGGGTATACGACCCTCGTCAATTAACTGCTGTTCTACCTGGTCAAACTTGCGTACAAAAGTTGGGTTCAAATTATCTGGAGTGTTCTCTGGCAAGAACCTCTGATGGAAGTCTTCAGGGATTGCCACGGGATATCTGCCGCTAAAGCAGGAATCGCAGTAACCACGAGAAGGTACACATGAAAGCAGACCTTCCAGGCTCAAGAAGCCAAGAGAGTCTGCACCGATATAATCGCAAATTTCCTGCGTGCTCATTTTTGCCGCAACAAGCTGGTCCTGATCAGCGGTATCAATACCGTAGAAGCAAGGCCAGATAACCTTTGGGGATGCACTTCTGACGTGCACCTCAACAGCGCCAGCATCCCTAAGCAGCTGAACAATCTGCTTTGAGGTGGTACCGCGAACAACGGAATCGTCCACCATTACAATGCGCTTACCTGCTACAACGTCAGAAAGTGCGTTGAGTTTTAGGCGAACTCCCAGTTCACGGAGCTGCTGTGTAGGCTGAATGAACGTACGAGCAACGTATCGATTCTTAATCAGACCGGTACCAAACGGAACATCCAGCTCTTGTGCAAAGCCCTCAGCTGCAGGAACACCAGAATCTGGCACACCGATTACCAGATCAACATTGGCTGGAGTCTCTTTTGCCAGTTGACGACCCATCTGATGGCGAACAGAATATACCGAGCGCCCACTAATAATAGAGTCAGGACGCGAGAAATACACCTGCTCAAAGATACAATCTGCCTGCTGACGAGGAGAAAGTCCCATCTCAGAAGACAGACCGTTGTCTGAGATACGAATAATCTCTCCGGGAGCAACTTCACGCACATACGTGGCGCCCACAATATCCAGCGCGCACGTCTCGGATGCAACCACCCAGTTATTCTCGCCCTCCTCGCCAATATGGCCAAGTACCAGCGGACGAATGCCGTTTGGATCCCTAAACGCATACAGCGCGTTCTCGCGGATGAGCACCATGGCGTAGCCGCCCTCGATGAGGTTCATGGTTGCGGCGATGCCAGTGCGCAGTCGGTGCGTTTGACGCGTGAAGTAGCCAATGAGCTGGGCTGCTACCTCGGAATCCGTGTTGGATCTAAAGGAAATCTGGCGAGAAGACAGTTCTTCTCGCAAGGAGTCAAAGTTAACGAGGGTGCCGTTGTGAGCCAGAGCAATGAGGGTCTCGTCGATGGACGACATGTGTGGCTGGGCCGACTCCCAGCCCTTGGCGCCCGCAGTGCCGTAGCGGCAGTGACCGATAGCCACTTTGCCTGGCATTGCGTTGAGATCGTCGTTGTTAAAAACTTCAGTTACGAGGCCCGTGTCTTTTCTGATAAGCACGGTCTGGCCGTCGCCGACGGCTATACCTGCGGAATCTTGCCCGCGATGCTGCAGCGCGTGCAGCGCAAAATAAGTGAGTCGAGCAACGTCACGGTCAGGCGCCCATACTCCAAAGACGCCACATTCCTCGTGAAGTTCCATTGGATCCCCTCCGGATGCCTCAGCCTGAGCCACCCTTAATCAAACGTCTCTCACGTTTGGCAACAGTACATACAGTGTACCTGGAAATTTGCAAGAAAGAACGCTCCGAACAAATATGTTCAGAGCGTGTAACAATTTTTTAAGAAAGTGTCATTTTGTTGAGCTTAACGGACCGCTCTTGCAAGAGTTCTGACGGCCTTCTTAGAGTTCCGCTTAACTCCGCTGGAGCCCCTGCCACCTGTGCACCAGCTACTGAGCCTTTGGCTGAGCCTCAGTCTTTGGGACGCAAATGAGCATGGTCCTGCCGTACTGGTCGGTGTAATTGCAGGTAAAGAGTGTAAGAACATGATCTGCGCGAGAAATAACATCTGCTGCATCAGAGCGAGAACTTACTGCCCTAGAAAGTCTATCTTTTAGGTAAGACCTGAACGCATCGACAGAGTCGAAGTTAAACTGCCTGACTTCCTCGTCGTCTTCATCAGTGTGATAGGTAAACACAGGCTCAAGCTCATATGTCTGAGTAGGCGTGACATACCAGATGGTCTCGACCTTATCAAAGGTAGACTGGTCGTTCATTGCTCCGATGTACTGGAACATGGAGCCGTTTCTCATATGATGACCATAGAGAATAGTCTGCTGGTCAGTAAGGCCGTTTGGGTTGTTCTGGTAGTCCATGAAAATCTGACCGCCGATTGACCACTCGCCTTTTGCGTTTGTGTGCAGGTAGTGATCGTTATCTGTGGTTTGATAAACAGGGTAGTTGACCTGTGTATCTGGAATCTGAATCCAGCCGACTACCTGGTTATTTACTGCCTGAAGGCCAGCCCAATCAATAACTGGAGCCTCATCTTTTTTCTCGGAAACTGTTGCGTATGTTGCAAGCTCTTCGTTGATGACGTCTTGCTCGTGATACTCAAGCTGCGTCTTGCCAAACATAACGCCAGCAACAACCAAGAGGCCAATGCCAACTACCAGCAAGATTGTGGAAAGAATGTAGGCAAAACCCTTCTTCTTAGCGGGTTTCTCGCCAGACTTTTTAGGAGAGGCTTTCTTGTTGTCGTCTTTTTTTGAAGAAGCAGCGCTTTTCATAGAAGCCATCCCGACGGAGGTTTTTGAGGTGTGAGTATTTCCAGCCGGCTGATCAGCAGCGGCGAATGAAGCAAAATGCTTGCCGTTTTTTGATTCCATGCACTTCCCTTC
>CAUTIE010000002.1:0-112454 GCA_963538475.1 uncultured Atopobiaceae bacterium | reverse complement strand
AGTTTATGCATAGAGATGTATATCAGGTAGTGTGACCGCCTAGCTGCCTGGCTATTTTGATTAAGAACATGTCGATTCTTCAGCAGAACCTACCAAAGCTGCGCTATTTTGTGCGCCAGGCCTAAAAGCCGACGCTAACACGCTGCAGAATCATAATCACCCGCATATGAACTGCCTCCCATTGCTTATGTCCAAGAAATGGGAGGCAGTTCAGGATGCGAGGGTTTTACTTTTAGATTTGAAAGAACGTTTAGTTGAACTTAACAACCTTCTGAGCTACACGATAGCCACCAATAGTGACCGTCTTACCAATCTTGCCAGGAAGGTTTGTAGCGGTGCCTACAAGACCGTAGCGAGCCTTGCGATACATCTTCTTGTCATAAGCGCGAAGCTCATCCCAGAGCTCCTCAAGCTGGTCCATAGCGTCCTCACGGTCGCTCATCTTAGAGAAGACTGAGCAGATAGCCATGATGATAGTGAAGTAGCTCATCATGTACGTCTGAAGACGTGGAGAAGAGATGTCGTCGTAGATGTGATATGCGTGCATCATATTACGAGCAACACGCCAGTAGTGATCAACGCGGCTTGTTAAGACCTTCTCGTTAACTGATTGATCGTCTCGACCAATGAAGTAACGATACAGGTCAACGTCAACGTAGTAGATAGTCTTTACCTTAGGGAATGGAACATACGCATAGACGTTATCCACATAGAAGGTATGCTCAGGCATCTGGATATTTGCAGAGCGCAGAACCTCAACGCGGTAGGTAATTGCGTGCATCAAAAGGTACTGAGACAGCTTGAAGCGGCCAATCTCGTCCCAGCCAATAATCTTGTTGGTAGGAACCGCGTCGCGATAGTCCACAAAGTTTTGGGTGTTATCCTCAACGTGCTCGTAGACGTAGTTAGAAAGTACCAGGTCAACAGGGTTGTCAGAGGCAATAAAGGTGCGGAGCTGCTGAAGGAAAGTCTTCAGAGCATCACCATCTACCCAGTCATCTGAGTCAATATTTTTGAAGTACACGCCATCAGCATGGGAAACAGCCTTCATAACAGCAATGCCGTGGCCGCCGTTTTCTTGATGAACCGCTTTGATAATGTTTGGATAACGCTCCTGCCAAGCATCAGCTTTAGCAGCGGTGTCATCTTTTACAGAACCGTCATCAACAATAACAATCTGCACGTCATCGGCATAATCAGAGCCCTCAAGAATAGATTCAATACAGTGATCCATGTACTCAGAAGAGTTATAGCATGGAATACCAAAGGTAATTGTCTTATTCATGCAAGCTCCCTATGCCTGATGAGCAATAAGCTCGTCAGAAAGTTCCAGTGCAGAAGCAACAACGCCATCCATATCGTAGTAACGATACTCAGCAAGACGACCAACTGCGTGGAAGTTCAGAATGCCAGAGGTGCGCTCCTTGTAAGAACGATAGAGCTCCTGATTTTCTGGCTCGAGAATAGCGTAATAAGGGGTCTGACCACTCTCTGGAACATATGCGTGTGAGTACTCACGCATGATAGTTGTTTTACCAGGAAGAACCTGACCAGTCATGTTCTTAAACTCAGTGATACGAGTAAAGTCCTCGCTGGTGGTGTAATTAACGGTACCAACAGGCTGGAACTGATCTTGATCAAGCGTCTCAAACTGCATATCAAGCGTGCGATAAGGCAGAGCGCCCTGATCAAGGTTGAAGAGCTCATCTAGAGGACCGGTGTAGATTACCTCGCCCACAAATGGTTTCTCGCAAACACTGATGTTAGAAGCGGTGAGCTTCATGATGTCACGAACATCAACATCTAAAAAGACGTCAATCAAGTCATGGTCAAGCATGTTTTCAAAGAGCTTGGTGTAGCCCTCTTTTGGCATACCCTGATAGGTTGCACCTGGGAAATAACGGTCATCATCACCAACAAAGATTGGAACGCGACCTGTGATGGACTTGTCAATCTGGTCTGGAGTCTTACCCCACTGCTTCATGGTGTAGTACAGGAAGACGTTCTCATAAACGTAGTCAGCAATCTCTTCCAGATCTGGATCGTTCTTCTCGCGAAGCTCCATAATAGGAACTTTGACGTTCTCGCCAAACGTAAGAACCAGCTTCTGATAGAGCTTCTCACCACGCTCTTCTCCAAAGGCAAGCTTCAAAGACTGGTGATTAAAAGGAACAGGCATCAGCTGGCCATTAATGTTAGCCAGAACTTTGTGCTGGTAGTTAGTCCACTCAGTAAAGCGCGAGAGGAACTGGTGAACGCGATCGCTCATGGTGTGATAGATGTGTGGACCGTACTCGTGAACAAGAACGCCCGCGTCATCAAGGCGATCGTAAGCGTTGCCGGCAATGTGATTTCTGCGCTCAAAGATTGCTACCTTTGAGTTGCAGTTTTCTGCCATACGGCGAGCAACAACTGCGCCTGCATAGCCAGCTCCAACAACAATAACGTCGTAGTTGTCGGGGTTAAAGCCGGCAGGAAGACCATGATTGATAGACATGTAAACCTCCATGTGCGCCTAAGTGCGCAGGATTTGTATGTGAAACTTCACTCATTTTAACACGTGGCCATAAAGTGAGTCATGCGGGGCGCAAAGCTCTGCCGTTAGGCGTAAAATATTCAACTAGTGTGAAAATGCATTTCTTGGCTTTTTGTGTCTGGCTTTTATACAAACTGCAAGCTGAGAAGTGCAAAATTCAACGAAGCACAGATGTCAAAGTATGATTGGAGCACGACACATGAGCAAGTTTCTTGACCGTATGAAAGAAACCGCTAAGTCCGACGTAAAGACTATTGTCCTTCCAGAGGGCGAGGACCAGCGTACCATCGATGCAGCTAAGAAGATTGTTGCAGAGGGTATTGCAAAGGTCATTATTCTTGGCGATCCTGAGCAGATTGATGTTCCAGGTGCAACTGTAGTAAACCCTGCTACTGACGAGCGCCATGAGGCATATGCTCAGAAGTTTGCTGAACTTCGTGCTCGCAAGGGCGTCACCATTGAGGAAGCTCGCAAGCAGATGAACGACGCTACCTACTTTGCAACCATGATGGTCAAGATGGGTGACGCTGACGGCCTGGTTTCTGGCGCTTGCCACTCTACCGCAAACACCTTGAGGCCTGCTCTGCAGATCATCAAGACTGCTCCTGGTACCAAGCTTGTTTCTGCATTCTTTATCATGAGCACCACTACTGACTTTGGCGAGGACGGTACCCTGCTCTTTGCTGACTGCGGTCTCAACATTGATCCATCTGCAGAGGAGCTCTCCGAGATTGCTCTTGCTTCCGCCGATTCTTGGCGCGCATTCATGAGCGATGAGCCTCGTATTGCCATGCTCTCCTACTCCACTATGGGCTCTGCTGGCGGCGCAACTGCCGAGAAGGTCCAGGAGGCCACAAAGCTTGCTCACGAGAAGAACGCTGAGCTTGCACTCGACGGCGATCTTCAGCTTGACGCAGCTCTTGTTCCTGAGGTTGGTAAGCTCAAGGCTCCATTCTCTAAGGTTGCAGGAAACGCAAACATCCTGGTCTTCCCTAACCTTGAGGCTGGAAACATTGGCTACAAGCTTGTTCAGCGCTTCAGTGGTGCTGAGGCATACGGTCCAATCCTTCAGGGCATTGCTCGTCCTGTTAACGACCTCTCCCGTGGTTGCTCCGCTGACGACATTGTTGGTGTTGTTGCAATTACTGCTGTTCAGGCTCAGATGGCAGATAACAACTAGTCTTTCTGCACTTCTAACTTGGTATACTAAGCCAGTCTCAAAAGAGGCTGGCTTATTCTTTAGCTGGAGGCATTTATGTCTGAAATTATTTCTATTTCTAGCAACTCTCTTACCGCTTCAATTGACACCATGGGCGCACAGCTCATGAGCTTACGCAAAGGTGAGTCAGAATACCTCTGGCAGGGAGATTCCAACTGGTGGCCAAGACGTGCTCCCATCCTCTTCCCCATTGTTGGCGTTCTCAAAGACAGTAAAGCAGAGTCTGCGGAAGGTACCATTTCTCTTGCCCGTCATGGACTTGCTCGCCTCAACCAGTTTGAGGTTGTCGAGCAGAGTACCTCTTCTGTAACACTCCAGCTAAAAAGTACCGAAGAGACTCGCAAGGCCTACCCCTATGACTTTGAACTGAAGCTGATCTTCTCGGTAGCTGGTGATACGCTAACGCAAACGTATGAGGTCACCAATCCTGCAAACGTTGTACTGCCGTTTACTCTTGGCGCTCACCCAGCGTTCAACATTCCTGTGCCGGGCGTTGAAGCGGCCTCTTTGGACCAGTATCGCCTCTTGTTTACGCGCTCCTGGACCAGCTTTGGCCCTTCCATTACTGATGAGGGTCTATGTGACTACGCAACTCCACAAAGGCTTATCGTGGACTCTGACACGCTTCCTCTATCATGGGAGCTCATTGATCGCGAGAAGACCATCACACTTGAGGATGTTCCCGATAGGCGTATTACGCTGACGGCTAATGCAGAAGCTTCGTCTGAGACTCATGGCATTCAGATGGACTTTGAAGGCTTTGATTATCTGGGCATTTGGAGTGCTGCTCCTGGTTGTCCATTTGTTGCTCTTGAGCCATGGTGTGGCATTGCAGATACCGTTGACACTGATGGCGTCTTTGAGCACAAGCCAGGTATCATAAGCCTTGAGCCTGGCCAAAGTATAGCTAAAACATTGAATATCAGGGTCTTCTAATGCACATTAGAAGAGCTGCTGCTAAAGACCTCTGCGCTGTTGCAGATTTGTACGACATAGGTCGTCAGACTATGTATCAGCAAAATAACACGTTTCAATGGAATGAGAACTATCCTCTTTTAGAAGACGCTGTTGCTGATTATGAAAGATGTGGTCTTTTTGTAGTCACTGAAGATGAAACATCTGAAGAAATTATTGGTTGTTTTTCGCTCTTACCCGGTCCTGACGAGGCATACGTCAATATTGCTGAAGGTAGCTGGATAAATGACTTCGATTATGTAGTTATTCATCGAGTAGCTGTTAAATATACAGGAAGCGGAATTGCAAGCTTTATGTTCAACTGGATTTGCGAGAACTATTCAAACGTTCGAGTAGATACTCATGAAGCAAATGTCGCTATGACTACAACACTCACACATGCTGGTTTTGTGTATTGCGGCAAGGTAGTTGGACACGATAAAACACCTCGTGACGCATTTCATTTTGTAGCCTAATAGACAGCGAGAAACGCTTTGAACAAAAAGAGAGCCTGTGAATTAATCTCACAGGCTCTTTTACGTTTAACTTACGTTGTTGTAGCGTGCGTTACTGAGCGCGCCTCTTACCAAGAACACCAGCTGCAATAAGAACAGAAGACGCAGCTGCTACAGACGCTGCAGCAAAGGAAGCATCACCAGTTGAAGGAAGCTTAGGCTCCTTCTTCTTTGGCTGCTTTGGCTTCTTAGGAGTCTCTGAAGGTGGAGTGGTTGGAGTTGGAGGAATGTGAGTATTAGTAATAGTAAAGCCACTGGTAACATCACCTGTTACCTCTGCGGTATATCCCTCAACCTCGTCCTCAGCAACGGTGTACGTAATAGCTGTTGTAGTGCCAGCCTGATTCTTATCGAGGTTACTAAATGTTGCAGTCCAGCCATTTGCGTCAGAGAGAACCTCACTCTTACCAGTATCTACGCCGTCTGCATAAAGGTGTACGGTAACTGAAGTAGGACGAGTACCGTCAGCGTTATTTTGATCTTCCCAAACCTTGGATACAGAAACGCTTACCTGCTGCTCGCCAGTTGCAGTACCGGCACCGCGAGGATTAATCCACCAACCTTCACGAGTGAAGTTATCAGTGTTGCCATCAAAATCAAGAGTTGCTCTATTGTCTACCTGGGTAACGTTGGCTGGAACAATGGTCTTGTACTCAAGCCAGCAATCCTGGATAAGTGGTTGGAAACCAGCAAAGTTAACCTGATTATTGAGTCGAGCAAAATCAAGAGTGTAACCATTAGGAGTAAAGGTAATTGCAGGAAGAATCTTATCTGCAGAAAGAGTCTGAACAGCACCGTTAACAAGGTGGAGAACAAAAGAGTGCTTAAGATATGGACCAGCAAGCTCATCTGCTGGGTTAACACCGGTACCCGTAAGCTTTGATGTATCAACGGTATAAGGATTGACAATCTGATCCTTAACAGTGGCATTAAGCAAACCAACCTGGGTGATATCAGATGGAGTTAGGTTAACAACCCAGCTGGTAACGTAATAATCATTTCCAGTTGTAATAGTTGCACCAGAAGGAAGCGTATAGGTTGTCTCTGCAGTTGCACCAGTTCTGTTGTACTTAGTAATTGCAGTATCCATTGCAGCAATAGAACCGCCATACGTCATGTTAAGACTGGTGTTACCAATATTGAGCGTAGTGCTGCCATTGCCTCTCTGTGCAATTGCGCTTGACCAATTGAGCGAGAAAGACATCTGGCCATGAACGTTAAGAAGACCCGCAATATTGTTATTGAAGGTAACAGTCATGGTATTAGGGTTACTGGTAGGAGTTGCCGTACCAACAGAAATACTATTTCCGTTTGCATCTACACCCATAACCTCAAAAGGAGCTGGAGTATTATTCTCTAGCTCTGGAGGAAGCGTAATAGTAAAGGTATCACCTGGTTGTGCAGGAGCACCATTGTTGAGAGCATAATCAAAATTTACACGCACGTTACTACCAACTAATGTTGTATAGCTAGCATTTGAAATAGTTGGTGTGTACTCAACAGCTTGTGCCTTTGTGTTGAATACAGTGAGCGCAGCAAATACAGTGAGCACGAACATAACTGCAAAGCTCAAAGACCTGCTAAATAAACCCTTAGACTGCATGATGCTCCTCACAGCTAGTTCAAAGATTTATTTATCTGCACACAAATAGATGTACAAAACAATAAGATTTCTTTGAAACTCTAACTTCTTACTTAAAAATATAAAGTTCTAAAGTACTCATGTCAAAGAACTATCTATATCTCCATAAAAAAACTCCCGCACAAAGTGCGGGAGTTAATAATTTTTTTATTTTAAGGAGAGCTTACTTACCCAGAAGCTCCTGAACGTCAAGAGCAATCATATACTCCTCATTGGTAGGTACAACCAGGACGCGTACCTTTGAATCTGGAGCAGAGATGTCACGGATTTCACCAGAGCGAACTTTGTTCTTCTCCTCATCAATCTTGACACCCATCCACTCAAGCTCTTTAACAACGCCAAGACGCATCTCGTCGGAGTTCTCACCAATACCAGCAGAGAATGCCATGGTATCAAAGCCGTGCATAGCCTGAGCCATCTCCATAATGAGTTGAGACGTACGATAATAGAACATATCAAGTGCAAGCAGGCAGTCCTTATCGCCAGCGTGAGCACCATCCTCAATATCACGAGAATCGGAATGGCCAGACAGAGCGAGAAGACCAGACTGCTTGTTCATCATAGTGTCAATCTCATCGATGGAGTAACCACCAACGCGAGAGAGATAGAAGACAGTAGCTGGGTCAATAGTGCCGCAACGAGTGCCCATGATAAGGCCATCAAGTGGAGTAAGGCCCATAGTGGTCTCAAGATCGCGACCATCCTCAATAGCGGAAAGAGAAGCACCAGAGCCAAGGTGGCAGCTAACCAGCTTGTGAGTCTGACCGTTGGTAAACTCATTGGTTGCACGCCAAATGTAGCGGTGAGAAGTACCGTGAGCACCGTACTTACGGACGTGGTACTTATCAACAACATCGCGAGGAAGAGCATAGCGATGTGCCTTCTCTGGCATATTGAAGTGGAAAGAAGTATCGCAAACGATTACATTGCCAACCTCTGGGAAGAGTTCACGGCAAATCTCAATAACATCAGCCTCAGCATAGTTATGAAGAGGAGCAAGTGGAGCAACCTCACGAACCTGAGCCAAGACCTTATCGTCTACAACAGCAGACTCTGGGAAGTACCAACCACCCTGAACAACACGGTGACCAATGCCATCGATTGGCTTATCAATAGTCTTAAGGATGTCAAAGACATGCTTAATAGCAGTCTTGTGATCAGGAAGAGCGACCTCAAGCTTCTGCTTCTCTCCACCAAGCTCCTCGTGACCAACAAAAGAACCTTCGATACCGATACGCTCGCAGTTTCCTTTTGCGTAAACCTCGCGGGTGTCAACGTCAAGAAGCTGATACTTAAGAGATGAGCTACCTGCGTTGATAACCAGTACGTTCATGTGACTCCTCTTTCCGTGAAGCAGTGCAGACTTCTAAGTCTTCCTCTCCTACTTCAAATAAACATAACCGCATGACATCATAAACCCCAAGATACCCCGGAGTTAAATAGACGAGCAAAAAACTTGAATATTTTTATTCTTCACCCATTGAATCATTAAGTTGTCTGCCACCCAAAACATGGAAGTGGACGTGATTGACTGACTGGCCGCCATGCTTTCCAGTATTGGTAATAACGCGAAATCCCGACTCTTTGATTCCTGTCTTTTCTGTTACCGCAGCTATAGCCTTAGTAACACTTTCAAGGGTTGCAGCAGGAATACCATCAATAATGTTGTCGTAGTGGTTCTTAGGTACAACAAGAACGTGAACAGGAGTTAGAGGATTTAAGTCATTAAAAGCTACAACATTTTCATCCTCATAGAGAAACTCTGTAGGGATTTCTTTGTTAGCAAGCTTACAAAAAATGCAATCAGACATAGCCTCTCCTTTACTCATCTAAATATGCAGTAGAAGGCGCTGCGGTTGTATCAGTAATTGCAGCTCCTGCCTGAGACTCATCAAGCAAAACCTTTACCTTTTGCTCAGCGGTATCAAGCCTTCCTCGCAAGTCTTTTACAAGCTCTACGCCACGAGCGTACAGAGCCAAAGACTCTTCGAGCTCCAAATCTGTGCCTTCAAGCTTGCGAACAATCTGCTCAAGCTCGATAGAGGCATCTTTAAAAGTCAGCTCTTCAGTCTTCTTAGTATCCATGTTGTTCCCCTTATCTATGAAAGCTCAATGTCAGAAACAGTTGCCTTAATTGTTCCATCCGTCATTTTGACCAGCAAAGAGTCTCCAACCGAGGCATCTTTGGTCGTTTTAATGACAGACCCCTTTTCATCTTGGACATACGCATATCCCCTTGTAAGAACCTTTAGAGGAGAAAGTGCGTCTAATTTTCCTGCAAGCGAAGACAGCAAAGCCTCATGTGGATGGAGCATGGCAGCACTAGCTCTGATTAGCCTTTGTGACTCGACAGAAAGCGTCTCTTTCTTTCTTAAAAGAAGCGCTGGTAGAGCATCCATTAATCTTTGTTCTGTCTGATTAAGATCTTCTGTTCTTGTAGAAATAATATAAGCAGGATCTTTTAGACACGGACGATCGGACAGCTTCTCTAGCTGGAATTTTTTACTTGATAGGGCATTTCTCATTGCCAAGTTGGAACGCTGCTCAACAGTAGTTAGACCCGTCTTATAGAACTGCAAAATCTTTCTTGTTGCGTTTCCAAGACGAGAAATTCTGTTGTTAAACGTAGTTTGTAGCTCACTAATAGCGGGAGCCACAGACTCTGCAGCAGCTGTTGGCGTTGAAGTTCTTCTATCAGAAACCATATCTGCAATGGTGGTATCTGGCTCATGGCCAATACCTGTAATAACAGGTACAGGACACGCTGCGATAGCACGCGCCACTCCCTCATCATTGAAGCACATAAGATCTTCGAATGAGCCACCTCCACGTACCAGCAAGATTGCATCTGGCCGTGTAGTTGCAGCAACCTGGAGAGCTCTAATAATAGTTGCAGGTGCATGAGTACCCTGAACAGCACAGCCAGATACCTCAAGCTCTACAAGAGGGTTTCTGCGCGCAAGCGTACGCTTAACATCATCAATGACGCTACCAGAAAGTGAGGTAACTACACCAATGCGTGTACAAAACTCTGGAATGTAGCGCTTTCTGGAAATATCTGTAAGACCTTCTTTTTCTAGCTTTTTAGCAAGCTGTGCCACCTTTTGGCGAAGGTCTCCTTCTCCGGCAATCTGTATAGTACGCGCATGAAAAGAAAGTTTGCCGCTTGAAGCGTAAATATCAAACTTTCCTGTCATCTGGATTTTCATTCCGTCTTGCAACGTAATGCCACTAGCAGCATAAATCTTTGACCAGACAATAACTGCCATAGAACTAACAGGGTCTTTTACGTCAAAGTAACAATGCCCAGATTTATAGTTTGGACCCCTAAATCCAGAGACCTCTCCAACCACCGTCATAGATGGCATTGAGGCAACTTCATTTTTTGCAAAGAGCACCGCATCAGATACCGAAAGAACAGAATCTTCTTTCTCTTGAATCTGATCCATTACTAGTTCCTGCTTCTGGAAGAACCAAGCAGATATAGAAGCTGGAGTGCAGAAACCATTGCAGCGGCTACGTAAGTAAGAGCAGCGGCAATCAGTACCTTTTTAGCGCCATTGTAGTCAAAGCCTGCAGGAGCGTTTGCCTTCAAAAAGGCTAATCCACGCCTTGAAGCATCAATCTCTACAGGAAGCGTAACTATATGGAATAAAAAGGTAAATGCATACAGCCAAATTGCTAGCACAGTCATTCCTGAAACATTTAGCAAGACACCAGCAATAAAGACATAAATCCATGCTGCGGATGCTAAATTAACAACAGGAACAAGAGCGGAACGAACGCGAGATGGCATGTACAGCTTAGCGGTCTGAACAGCATGACCCGCTTCGTGACAAGAAACAGCAACTGAAGCTACGCTACCCTCAGAGAAGTTTGCATCAGAGAGGTGCAGGCAATTGTCACGTGGATCAAAGTTATCGGTGAGCTCACCAGAAATTCTCTTAATGCCAACATTAGCTGCTCCGTTAGTGTCCATCATGGTACGAGCAACTGAAGCGCCAGTGGCATTAAACCCAGAGGGAACTAAAGAATACTTTTTAAATTCATGTTTGATGTACCACTGGGTACCCAATCCGAGCACCAACGAGGCAACTACTAGAACAACGTATGGGATAAACGCACCTGAGTAATACATGTTTTTCTCCTATCTATGTATAGAGATGAGTATACCCAACTCACCGGACAAAAAGTCAGGTTTGCAAGAGTAATCGGTAGCTACTTGTTCTTAAGCTTAGGAGCTGCTTTTACAGTAGCTCCACTCGACCGTTTTTAACTGTTAGACCTACCTCGCCATTGAGCAATCCAACAAGCTGCTTACCTACTAATTGATAGCGCCATCCGGTTTTAAGTCTTGCATCAGACCTATCCAAAAGCAAATCAGTAAGATCATCTTTATTGGCAATTAACGGAGATGCAATTCCCTCTTTTTCTGAAACAATCCTGATAAGAGCATACATAAGCTCAACAACACCTTCAGAGCCAGCTGAAGGATGAGCGTGATGCTCGATTTTTGGACACTGATCTGCGGGTGTCTTTTGTCCACGCTTAATTGCATCTAGTAGATGCACTACCCCACCTTGAGAGATTTGCTCAGTGCCGCGGATTTTGCGCAGTCTATCTGGTGTTGTAGGAACACGGCGACAAATCTCAATAATGAGTTCGTCAGAAAGCACCCACTTACGTGGAACATCTCTTTTAGCAGCAGTTTCTTCTCGCCAGGCGCACACCTCTCGAGCAATAGCAAGTTGTCTGCGCGTAAGCGAGCCAGAACGTTTTAAACGGAGATATGCCTGATAGGGGTCTCGGCGATACTGCTCAATATTAGTATGTTGGTCCATCTCTGGCTTTACCCAGCTCAGACGATCAAGCTTGATGAGCTTCTCGACCATTTGATTGTAGATTGCGGGAAGATATCTCACGTCATCCTCGGCATATACCAGCTGCTCTTTATCAAGAGGTCGCTTTGACCAGTCTGTTAAAGACTCAGCCTTAGCAAGCTTAACGTTAGCAAAATTTTCTACCAGCCCGGCGTAGCTCACCTGCTGACGCATGCCCAAAAATGCAGCTGCTACCTGCGTATCAAATACAGGAGCACACGCGCAATCCATTTTTTCTAGCAAGACCTCAAGGTCTTGTGAGCACGCGTGGAAAATCTTGACAATCTGTGGATTTTCCAGGAGCTCTTTAAGCGGAGCTAGGTCATCAATAAGCAAGGGATCAATCGCAGCAATCTCTGAACCTGTGGAAACCTGCACCAGGCAAAGCTTGGGGAAGTAGGTTTTCTCGCGAAGAAACTCCGTATCAACTGCAAGGATATGCGAAGTCTTTGCTCGCTCACAAAATGCGGAAAGTTCTTCTGAGGTTGCTATATACAATGCGTCCATCCAATTGCCGATTAAGTACCTGACGTAAAGAGATACACTCATACGTATCAAAATGATATACCAGCTTGTCGCAAATCTTCGGAGGATATATGAGAACCCTCATCATTCACAATCCTTGCTCGGGTTTTAGCTCTGATGCAATCTTTGAATTTGAGCGCGCTCTTCTGAAGTGTGGCGATGAATGCCTGGTAAAACTTGTTGAGAGCCATTGGCACACAGATGAGGTTCTGAGTTCTGTTCAGCCTGAAGATTTTGACGTAGTGGTGCTTTCGGGCGGCGATGGCACGGTATCTAGCCTGCTCTATGGCCTCAGAGGTTGTCAGACGCCTATTTTGGTCTTCCCTTCTGGAACAGCCAATCTTCTGGCTGCAAGTATCGGAAATGCGCCTGAGCCTAACGCGCTGGCGCTGGCCTGCAGAAACCTTCAGACCGCACGTCTTGACCTGGGTGAAATTACCTGGACCACCGTATCGGGAGAAACCCATGTAGCTGGCGTGCCTTTAATGGCTGGTACGGGCCTTGATGCCGAGATTATGCGCTCGGCTATCCCCCACAAGCAAACCTTTGGAGAGGCTGCGTACTTTACGGCAGCCCTTGCTAACCTCATGCCACCAGTTCATGACTTCAAAATTACCGTTGACGGCAAAGTGCATGAGCTTCAAGGCATTGGCTGCCTCATTGCAAACAGCTCTATGATGCAAGCAGGAATTGAATTAGCCCCTGGTAATCGTATGGATGACGGCCTGCTTGAGGTTATTGTCATTGAGACTCACATGACTGCAAAGCTGGTACGTCCACTGCTCTCTGGCTTCTTTGATCGCACGGGAGACTCGCTTGGTAGGCCTTATCTTAATAGCTTTAGCGGCAGAGAAATTACCGTTGAATCGACATCGCCTATGCCCCTAGAGGTAAATGGCGAGGTTACCTGCCACGACATCTACGCTTACTCTGCTCGCTGCCTTCCAGGTGCGGTAAACGTAGTGGTGGACCACATGAGCCCTTATAGCAAGAAAGAGTAAGCGCAGGTAAACATCACAATGAGCGCCGGTAAAGCTTGCGTTTTCTATTCTTTCGTTTTCGTAACATTCAGCCAAAAAGATTGCACGTAGCCGTCAGATTAACTAATCTTTTATAGATACATTACTAGGGTACGCACAGAGACTTCTGTAGTGTACACGCAGTTGATGGGATATTTTTTGGTTGACGTTTCTAAAATTCGCGAGAGGTTCGATGAGCTTTCAACTCCTATTCTGAAGTCTGGAAGACTCTATCAGCTTGCAACTTTTACACAACATGGAACTACCAGCACACTCGACCACGTTATTGCGGTTGCTTACAGCAGTCTTGCCTTTGCTATGAACGCTGGAATCAAAGTTGACGAACGCGCGCTTGTACGTGGTGCACTCCTCCATGACTACTACCTTTACGATTGGCATGATCACGAGGCTGCACCAGACAATTGGCACGGATTTACTCACCCTCGCCATGCGCTTGATAATGCCCGCGAAGACTTTCCTGATCTAACGCCTGTTGAGGAAGACATCATCTTGCACCACATGTTTCCTCTTGTCCCCGTTCCTCCTCATACCAAAGAGGCTTGGATCGTTACGACCTGCGATAAAGCTTGTTCAACTGCAGAAACACTGACAGGCAATCCATACAAAAAAGACGGTTTCCGCCCAACGGGTTTCTCGACACCTGAAAGTGATTTCCAGGGCACAACCAACAGTGAGTCAGATGAGTTTAACGACTACATGGATTACGGAAATCTCTCGTGAGTACCATGACTGAGACACTGCGTACACTCTTTGCACTCGATAAGAATATTGAGCTCTTTGTACAGTATCTGCCTCAGATGGTCATAATTTTTGCGCTGATTTCTTTTGGCGGCTGGGTATACGAAACCATCTATTGCTCCGTTGTCGAGGGCGAATTTACCAAGCGCGGCTTTCTTTTTGGTCCTACCTGCCCTATTTATGGCATTGGAGCGATTGCGGAATGGCTGGTACTAGGCCAGATTTCTAATCCAATTATTGTCTTTATCATTGGTGCAGTTTTAGCCACAGTTATTGAGTACTCGACCGGCCTCTTTTTGGAGCGTCGCTTTAAAAAGAAGTGGTGGGACTACTCCATGTTTAAGTTCAACTTGCATGGTCGAATTTGTCCCCAGGCCAGCGCGGTATTTGGTGCATTTTCTGTTACCTCAGTTTTTGTGCTCGTTCCAACAATGCTTAATATTTTGATGATTTTCTCCAAGCATACTGTCTCGGTTGTGGCGTTTATTGTAGTCATCCTCTATTTTCTGGATACGGTTGCTAGCCTTCTTTGGAATGGGCCTACTACCCATCACAAAGTTGAAGCCGCAGCTCAAGATGCATCAATGAAGGTTGAAGAAGCCGCACAGAATGCTTCGCAAAAAGTAAGCGCTGCGGCACAAAACGCATCGCAGAAAGCAAACGCAGCTGCTCAAAAGGCAAATGCAGCGGCCCAGAATGCAACTCTTATTGCTACCCAAAAGGCTCAACAGGTTTCGCAAAAAGTCCAGGTAACTAAGCAGAAACTTGACGATACCACGCAAAAAGTCAGAGACCACTTGCCGGGTTCGTTCCCATGGGACAACTAGACGGGTTTCTCGACATATTGTAATACCTCAGCAAACGCTGACTTCGAGTTTGGATTTGTATGTACACCATTGAAAGTAGAGTTAGATATAGCGAGTGCGATGAGACCGGAAAGCTTTCCCTGGTTGGCGTTATGAACTATCTGCAGGACTGCTCGACGTTCCACTCAGAAGATATTGGCCGCGGTTTTAAGCAGCTGACCAGCGAGGGATACGCATGGGTTCTGGCAACGTGGCAAATCCAAGTTGACCGTCTTCCCCAGTTTGGCGAGAAGATCTGCGTAGGTACCTGGTCGTATCAGATGAAAGGTCTTCAAGCATCAAGATCGTTTGTTATTAATGATGCAGACGGCGCAACCATCGTAAAAGCGGACTCTACCTGGTATTTGATGGATATCAATGAAGGCAAGGCTGCTCGTGTTCCAGAAAGCGAGAGCATCTACATTACCGGCGAGCCTCGCGTAGATTTGCCACCAACTCCTCGAAAAATTACACTTGAGGGAAACGCCGTTGATGGTCCAGCCATTCTTGTTTCTCAGCAGCACCTGGATACAAACAAGCACGTCAACAATGCTCAGTACGTGCTCATGGCTGTCGACACGCTTGTAGCCCTTGGCTATTCTCACAAGTTGCGCCGCATTGTGGTTCAGTACAGAAGCCAGGCACGCTTGGGCGATACCATTACTCCCCAGGTATACGCCGATGAGACGGGTTTCTCGGTAGTGCTCAAAGATGCCGAGAGTTCCACCGTTTTTGCAACAGTCAGGCTGGAGGGATAACATGACCGAGGCCAAAACAGTCAATGTAGCTGCAGCTATCTTCTATAAAGACAACAAAATTCTTGCCGCTTGTAGAGCTGATGCGGATAATGCTGGCTTCTGGGAGTTTCCTGGCGGAAAAGTTGAGGCTGGAGAAACCTCAGAGCAGGCGCTGCGTCGAGAAATTCAGGAAGAGCTGCACTGTAGCGTGCAGGCAGCGTTTTTCTATGACACGGTAGCTTACTCCTACCCCACTTTTGACCTGCATATGGATTGTTATATCTGCACGCTGAGTGAGTCTGAGGAGCCTGTCGCGGATCCAGAGATTCACTCGGAGCTTCGTTGGCTTGCTCAAAACGAGCTGCTTGACGTGCAGTGGCTTCCTGCGGACATTGAGCTTATCAAGCAGCTTGGCACGTTCTGGAACGACATCTTTGCGTCGCAGCACCTATAGGAGCTGCGGGTGCGTAAGCCGCGGACGAGCGACCGCTGCGGTTGCGGATGCTGCGGGTGTAAGCGAGCTGCAGGCGTAAACAAGTCGTCGTGCGCAAAATACTTTGCAGAGTATGTGGAGTGACTAAAAGAGGGGTTTCTCGCCATGAAATCCTTGGGCGACGACGGGTATCATCAAAGTGTAAGCGTTTGATTGAGGATTGATGGCAAAGAAAGACGACAACCAAGATACCAGGCACAACAGGCATGAATTTGGCGACGAGGGCCCTGATTTTGACCCAAACGATCCGTCGCAGATGCCTGATGGCTCTCCTTTTCCTGCAGGCTTGCTATTTTTTATAGTTATTATGCTGCTCTCGGGACTGGGACGTTCTTGTGTTTCGAGCAATCAGACTTCCTCAAGCCCGCTTTTTGGGGACCCCTACAGCGCTTATACTGACAGCAACTGGTAATGTACTTGGAAAAGACTTGCTATACGTACAACTAGCAGGTGTTTATTCCATTTTGAACGGTATTTTGAAGGATTGAATATGAGCAAAGCAGATCGCATTTTTATTGATATGTGCTCCGACATTATTGAAAACGGCACCACCACCGAGGGCGAGAAGGTCCGTCCTACCTGGGAAGATGGTACCTCCGCATACACAATCAAGAAGTTTGGCGTCTGCAATCGCTATGATTTGCGCGAGGAGTTTCCAGCGCTGACACTTCGTCGCACTGCGCTCAAGAGCGCCATGGACGAGGTCCTGTGGATTTACCAGAAGAAGTCCAACAACGTTAACGATCTTAACTCACACATCTGGGATTCATGGGCTGATGAGTCTGGTTCCATTGGCAAGGCTTACGGTTATCAAGTTGGACAGGTCTCTCACTACTCCGATGGCGACTATGACCAGATGGATCGTGTACTCAAGGACCTCAAGGAGAATCCGTTCAGCCGCCGTATTATGACCAACCTGTATACCTTTGCCGACCTCTCGGAGATGAACCTCTACCCTTGCGCATTCAACGCAATCTATAACGTTACTCAGGAAGCAGGTAAGGACAAACCTACACTTAACCTACTGCTTGTTCAGCGTAGCCAGGATATTCTTGCAGCTAACAACTGGAATGTTTGCCAGTACGCTATCTTACTCATGATGGTTGCGCAGGTCAGCGGCATGGAGGCTGGTGAGCTGGTTCACATGATTGCCGATGCTCACATTTACGATCGCCACGTTGACATTGTTAAAGAATTGATTTCTCGCCCCACCTTTGATGCGCCAAAGGTGAGCCTGAACCCTAACGTCACCAACTTCTACGACTTCACTACTGACGACCTCATTGTCGAGGATTATCAGCACGGTCCGCAGATCAAGAACATTCCGATTGCGGTTTAGGCGCAGTTGCTGGAGACGCGGCTGGCGCTGCAGGCACGCCCGAGCGAGCACGGCTGGCGCTCCAGGCACGCCCGAGCTAACGCTCAAGCTAAAATCATCATTTCATATAACACGATACTTGACAGGAGAACCACATGAACGCAATTGTTTCTGTAACACGCGATTGGGGCATCGGATGCGACGGAGATCTTCTCATCCCCAACAAGGCCGACATGAAGTATTTTGTTGAGCACACGCGCGGTTGCACGGTTGTCATGGGCAGAAAAACGCTGGAGAGCTTCCCTGGTGGACCGCTTAAAGGTCGCCGCAACATTGTCATTTCTAGAAATGCCAATTACCAGGTCGAAGGCGTAGAGGTTGTGTCGTCGGCTGAGGAGGCGCTTCGTTTAGTTGCGGATGAAGCTCCCGAGAAGGTCTGGCTTCTTGGTGGAGCTTCGATTTACCGCGCTCTTCTCGACAAGTGCTCTTACGCGTACGTGACAAAGCACGACACCGTGGTCAATGCGGATACGTACTTCCCCAACCTGGACGAAGATCCTGCATGGGAGGTTTGTAACGAGGAAGACGGCAGCGTAACTCCAGAAGGCGTCGCTTTCAAGTTTGTTACCTACAAGCACGTTTAGCTGGTGTATTGATTAGTCATATTAGTTTTGTGTTGATTGATCAGACTGTTTCATTTGAACTTTAATTAGCTTTGTTATCAAGTCCTCTTTTACCTGCAGGTATGAGAGGACTTGTCTTATTTTGGCAGAACAGAAACGGAAGTCTGTCAAGCTGCTGACAGGTTGCTGAAAAATCCTACTGTTATATTCGTTTCTCATTTTAGGGAGGAACGAATGGATATTATTTTCTCGCATGAAACTGCACTACAAATCTGCGCGCAACTTAAGACGCGCGGAAATGAAGATGTTTTGTTGCAACGGACAACAAGGGATTTGCGCGCGACGTATTCGGCGTGTTCAACTGATACATACAATGAAAAACTATGTTTTCTGAGGAAAGCATATGGCATTGTTTTAGGACAAACTACTCATGAGCTATTAAGAAACAATTCAAGAACTCGCTTTTGCGATGAACGAGTATCTCACCAGTTCAAATGTCTTTTGCCAGCAGGTTCCCTTATTGATTTGGGTCAAAATGTCTATTGTGTTGCACCTCCCCTAGCTGTTTGCTTGCTTTCTAGGAATAAAAGCACTCTTCATCAAATTATGCTTGCGAATTTACTGATGGCTAGTTATGGACATCTCCCAAACGGTGACCTCTGTGAATTTGATACGCCGTTGGTAAGTGCGGAAGAGCTTGCCTCTCTATTAAATGCGCTTGAATCTTATTCTCCTGGATTGCATGTCACACAAAAGAATATGCGCTTTTTCTTTTCTGATGCAGCCTCTCCCATGGAAGTAAAGATGGCAATTAGATCTGCTCTCCCATATTGTGAAGGTGGTTTCAATCAAATGCCGATTGCGTTGAATAAATCGTATGTAATAAAAGACCAGATAAACCCGGAGTTACAAGCTAAGGAAAGAAGATTGGATTTACTTTTTGGCAAGATGTCTAAGTCAAATTTGTCTGGATTAAATTTAGTGGCTATCGAATATAACGGTGCGTATCATGATGACTTCTACCAGCAAAGAAAAGATAATCAAAGAACTAATGAACTGAACTCGGTGAGTATTAAAGAGTACTTTGTAAATGCGGATATCTACAGGAATCAGCTAGCAATGCAAAATATGTTCCTGAGCATTAAAAAAGACTTGGGAGACAGCAATCTGTACCGGATCAAGCGGACGCTGCGCCAGTATTCTCATGAGCAATTCATTCTGATGAATAAACTTGATTCAATATACAGATTTATGAATGAACTAATATATAAAGTTTAACTATCCCTAAAATGCCCTATGTGACAACACAGCAAAGTCAGATAATCTGCAAAATTCGATGTTAATAGCACATCAAATGAAGATATTCTGCACTAAACACGCATTTTTGGAGCAATGTATAGCCTTTTTTGACAGATTATGTGACATAGATGTGTTTTGTGATTCTAGGGTCAAGGTTTCAATCAAAATGGCTCATCAACTAAGCAAGTGATTATATTTAGTAGGCTAACAAAAGAGCCGGTTACCTGGGTTTTAGGTAACCGGCTCTTGCTTTGTGCTTTACGCGCTCCGCAGCGGCGGGCGCGACGCGCGGGTGCGAGGATTAGTCCTCGTAGAAGCCTGGCTCGCGACCGTAGTAAGCATCCAGGTAGAGCTCGCGAATCTCGGAGACAAGTGGGTAGCGTGGGTTTGCGCCAGTGCACTGGTCATCGAATGCCTGCTCAGACATCTCGTCCAGGGTATCAAGGAAGTACTTCTCATCTACGCCGTAATCCTTGATGGTCTCCTTGACGCCAATGTATGCCTTGAGCTCCTCAATCTTCTTGACGAAGTTCTCAAAGACCTCACGGTCATCCTTACCGGTAACACCGCAGAAACGACCTGCCTCAGCATAACGTGCAAGAGTGTGTGGGTGATCGTACTGTGGGAAGGTACCCATCTTTGTTGGGCGCTCAGCTGCGTTGTAGCGCATAACGCGAGTAAGAATAACTGCGTTTGCCCAACCGTGTGGAATGTGGTGGAAAGCGCCCAGCTTGTGAGCCATGGAGTGGTTGACACCCAGGAATGCATTAGCAAATGCAAGGCCGCCCAGGCAGGAAGCGTTTGCCATGTGGTCGCGTGCTTCAACATCGTTTGGATTGTCATAAGCACGTGGCAGGTACTCAAAGACCAGCTTCATGCCGCGAAGAGCCATGCCATCCGTGTAGTCAGATGCCATCATGGAGACAAATGCCTCGAGGCAGTGAGTAAGGACGTCGATACCAGAAGCAGAGGTCAGGCCCTTAGGCTGGCTCATCATGTTGTCGGTATCAACAATTGCCATGTTAGGAAGCAACTCGTAGTCTGCAAGTGGGTACTTAACGCCGTTGTCAGCATCAGTGATGATGGCAAATGGAGTTACCTCGGAACCGGTACCAGAAGAGGTTGGGATTGCAACAAAGAATGCCTTGTTGCCCATCTTAGGATAGTTGTAGACACGCTTGCGGATATCCAAGAAGTCCGCCGCCATGTCCTCAAACTTCTCCTCTGGGTTCTCGTACATGGACCACATAATCTTACCTGCGTCCATAGCAGAACCACCGCCGATTGCGATGATGCAGTCTGGCTCGAAGGAGCGAATGCGAGCTACGCCCTCAAGAGCACACTGAAGGGTTGGATCTGGAGCAACATCCCAGAATGAAGAGTGAACAATACCCAGGGAATCCAGGGTCTCCTCGATAGTCTTGGTGAAGCCACTCTTGTAAAGGAACTGGTCTGTAACAATGAAGACGCGCTTCTTGTTATAGACCTCTTTGAGCTCACGGAGAGCAAGAGGCATGCAGCCCCTCTTGAAGTAGACCTTCTCAGGTACACGAAGCCAAAGCATATTCTCTTGCCTCTCTGCAACAGACTTGTAGTTAAGCAGGTGCTGTGGGCCAACGTTGCCGGAGACGGAGTTGCCGCCCCAGGTACCGCAGCCAAGGGTTAGGGATGGAGCCATCTTGAAGTTGTAGAGGTCTCCAATACCACCCTGAGAGGAAGGAGTATTAATCAGGATACGGCAGGTCTTCATTGCCTCCTGATGCTTAGCAATCTTCTCTTTCTCGTTGATGTTAACGTAAAGAGAGCTGGTATGGCCATAGCCACCATCAGCAACAAGACGCTCAGCCTTAGCAATAGCCTCGTCAAAGTTCTTTGCACGATACATACCAAGAACTGGAGAAAGTTTCTCGTGAGCCATCTCCTCTGAAGGCTCAACAGAGGTTACCTCACCAATAAGAACCTTGGTCTTCTCTGGGACGTCGACGCCAGCAGTCTTTGCGATGAAGTGAGCAGACTTACCAACAATACCTGCGTTAACAGCGCCGTTGACAATGACAGTCTTACGGACTGCATCGAGTTCCTTACCGTGCAGGAAGTAGCAGCCACGATCAGCAAACTCCTTCTTGACCTGGTCATAAACGCTATCAAGAACGGTAACAGACTGCTCGGAAGCGCAGATCATACCGTTATCGAAGGTCTTGGAGTGAATGATGGAGCTAACTGCAAGCTTAATGTCAGCGGTATCGTCGATGATAGCAGGAGTGTTACCAGGACCAACGCCCAGAGCAGGCTTACCGGAAGAGTAAGCTGCGTTAACCATACCTGGGCCACCGGTTGCCAAAATGATGTCAGCGTTGCTCATGACTGCTGCAGTCATATCAATGGTAGGAGCTGGTACCCAGTCGATAATACCCTTGGGGCAGCCGGCCTTCTCGGCAGCATCGCGAACAATACGAGCGGCAGCAATGGTGCACTCTTTAGCGCGTGGGTGTGGGGAAATGATAATGGCGTTTCTTGTCTTCAGGGCAAGAAGTGTCTTAAAGATTGCGGTAGAAGTTGGGTTAGTGGTTGGAATAACTGCAGCTACGATACCCATTGGCTCGGCTACAACTCGATAACCTGCAGCTGGATCATCCTCTACAACACCACAAGTCTTCATGTCCTTGTATTTGTTGTAAATATACTCTGCTGCGTAATGGTTCTTGATAACCTTATCTTCCATTACACCCATGCCAGTTTCTTCAACTGCCATGCGAGCAAGAGGGATACGATTTTTCTCGGCCGCAAGAGCAGCTTCATAGAAAATCTTATCGACCTGCTCCTGAGTGAATGTTGCAAACTCTGCCTGTGCCTCGCGCATCTCTTCGAGGCGCTTGAGCAAAGTATCAACATCCTCAATTTGAGTAGCCTTCTTTGCCATAAAATCCCCTTCTATTTAGGAACATTAATTCAAATTATACCAAGGTCTGCTAAACAAGTGCTTACCGTTAACCGAGTCTCTCAAAATTTATAATCTGCGTTCTGGCGTCTTCATCAGTTGCTGTAAATCTATGCCATTCACCTGGCGATTCTCTCCACATGTAATCCACGTACGGGCCAAATCCACCCACCAGCTGCGATGTTGCACGCGCAAAGCTCGGGTCCGTCTTGAGACCCGGATAGCGCACCGCCTCGACGCGCGGATGGCACGCCAGGTACGCGGCAACCACCTGCGCCGCGTCGCTCGCCGCGTGGCGAGAAACCCGTGCACTCGTCTGCTTTTCCGCTCCCGTAGCAGAAATTGTCACGTCCTCTGCAGGACACGCCTTGGCTTCAACCGCCTCTGCTACCCACGGTATACAGCACTTCCGCATGCACACGACAACATATCCCGGCACCCGAGCATCCTCGGCAACTGCAAGCTCTGCCCCTAGACGGCACGCCGGGCTGAACTCGGCACCGATCGTACGCACGTCCGCCACAAGCAACTCCCCTGCTGCAGCTCTGCCTTTGATGTCGCACACCTCAACGGGCACGCCAGCAAGCGGCTCCACGACGGTTGCACCGCCCAAAACCAGTGTGGCGAGAAGTTCGTCTACATAGGAAACAGGGACAAGCCGCGCACGGCCTGCCCCTGTCATTTTTACGTATTCAGCTACAACGTCGGTTGCAGTTTGTGTGACAACGTCGGTTGCGGTTTGCGTAACGACGTCGGTTGCGGTTTGCGTGACGCCATCGGTTGTGTTTTGCGTGACGCCGTCGATTGCACAGACACTCTTCGTGCCACCTGCGCTATCCTGCGCGGTGCTACCCATAACCCGTACTTTGTCTGAAGCCTGTTTAACCAACGCGCTCAGCATTCTCTTTGACAACCTGAGCAATGAACTCGTCAAGCTCTGCCGTGTGAGTCTCGTTAGAGCGGTCGCGAACAGAAATGTTTCCTGCCTCAACCTCCTGCTCACCAAGGATGAGCATGTAAGGAACACGGTCAAGTGAGCGAGCCTCACGAATCTTATAACCAATCTTCTCGTCACGGTCGTCAACCTTAACGCGAATACCAGCAGCTGCGAGCTTCTCGGCAACCTCATGAGCATAAGGACGAGACTTCTCGGAAACAGGAAGCACCTTGACCTGGCATGGGCTCAGCCAGACAGGGAACTTGCCTTCGTAGTTCTCGGTCAGAATACCAATGAAGCGCTCGAAGGAACCAAAGCCAGCGCGGTGAATCATGATTGGCTGCTTCTTGGTGCCGTCTGAGTCAATGTACTCAAGCTGGAAGTTGTGAGGCAGCTGGAAGTCAAGCTGGATGGTACCACACTGCCAAGAGCGACCAAGGCAGTCGGTCAGATGGAAGTCAATCTTTGGACCGTAGAACGCACCATCGCCCTCGTTGACAACGTACTCAATGCCCATAGACTCAAGTGCATCGCGAAGGCCCTGCTCAGCGCGCTCCCAATCCTCATCAGAACCCATAGAATCCTCTGGGCGCGTAGAAAGCTCAACGCGGTATGGGAAGCCAAACTGTGCATAGTAAGCGGTAATGAGGTGAGATGCATCCGTAACCTGCTCAGTAATCTGATCAGGGCGGATAAAGAGGTGTGCATCGTCCTGAGTAAACTCACGAACACGGAACAGACCGTGCAGAGCACCCTTCATCTCGTAACGGTGATCAAGACCAGCCTCCGCCAGTTTCATAGGAAGATCCCTATAAGAACGTGGCTTGGACTTGTAAATCAAGCATGCACCAGGGCAGTTCATAGGCTTAATGGCAAAGTCCTCTTCATCTACCGTGGTGGTGTACATATTCTCTTTGTAGTGATCCCAGTGACCAGAAGTCTCCCAAAGGGAACGCGAGAGGATCAGTGGAGTCTGAACCTCCTGGTAACCAAAGCGAGCCTGCATCTCATGCCAGTAATCGGTCAGAGCGTTGCGCAGAGCCATGCCGTTTGGAAGCCAGAATGGAGAACCAGGACCAAAGTCGGACATCATGAAGAGCTCCATCTCGCGACCAATCTTCCTGTGGTCGCGTTTCTCGGCCTCTTCAATCATCTTGAGATACTGAGCAAGCTCATCTTTAGAACCAAAGGCAACACCATAAATTCTGGTGAGCATCTTGTTGTTCTTATCGGCCTTCCAATACGCACCAGAAATGCTGGTCAGCTTGAAAGCCTTAACACCCTTGGTGTAGAGCATGTGAGGACCAACGCACATGTCAACGTATTCACCCTGCTTGTAGAAGGTGATGTGTGCGTCAGGAGCAAGATCGCCAATGTGCTCAACCTTGTAAGACTCTCCACGCTCCTTCATGTAGGCAATAGCCTCATCGCGTGGGAGCTCAAACGTCTCAATCTTGAGGTTCTCTTTGACGATTTTCTTCATCTCATCTTCAATAGCTGGAAAATCGTCCTCATTGACCTTGGTATCTCCAAGATCAACGTCATAGTAGAAACCGTTTTCTGTTGCTGGACCGTAGGCAAACTGTGCGTGTGGATACAGGCGTTTCAAAGCCTGAGCAAGCAGATGAGCTGCATCGTGGCGAATAACCTCAAGCTCTTCAGCTGGATTGTTAATCTCGCCAACATGGCCGTCGTTATATAAAACCTTCATGTAAAACCCCTCAGAGGTAGCTACTCATAGAAACAGGCACGGCGCCTACTCTGCTCACACGGGAGCTTAGGAGCAGACGCCTACATAGTCTCTGTTGTAAAACACCAGATTGCCATCATAAAGAACAAAACCAAACGTTATTGAATGCGAGTACGGCAGTAAGGGCAAACCTTCCAGTCTGCGTTCAGAGGACGATGGCATGTTGGGCAAACGTTTCTAACCTGCGTATTGCAGATTGGGCACACGATAAAATCGCGGTCGATTGGAGCGGAGCACTTAGGGCAAATGCCGTAGTGAGACAGCTGGTGCTCACGAAGGGCAATATCCAAGTCCTGTTCCTCGCGGTCAATGAGGTAGCTGCTTGGACGCAAAATAACGTATGCAAGCAGACCAACAACAGGAACAACAGAAATGACTGCCCACATCCACCAAGGCTCTGCGCCACGACGCTGAGCATCGCGAATAACGTAGATGATGGAAAGGATATAAAGCATTACGACGCAAATAACCATGAGGTAAATAACCATACGTACCTCAGGTGTAATAATCTGATCAAGAATCTCCTGCATCTGACAGCCCCTTCTGCTGGCTTTTTGTTCTCTCCTAAATCGTACGACAAACCGCCACAAAAATGAGCGAAATGTCGCAGATAAATTTATTTTACCAAAGCATCGCTAAATTGTGCAGCAACCTCGCCAGCAAGTGAAATTGTTCCACATGCCACAAAGCCCTTCTCGCGCAAGGCGTCCACTGCCTCGGGGACGCTTCTGTACACAGCTACCACGTTAGCGCCGCAGGCTTTGTACAGATCAGCAAGCCCATCTGCATCCATGGCACGGTCGTTATTTGTCTGGGTTACCGCCACCTCAGGGAACTCTTTGGCGAGAAGTTCTGCGATGCCCTTAACGTCTTTATCTGCAAAAACTGCAGTTAAAAGCATAGGTCGGTTAGCAACTTCTGGCTCAATTGAGCGGATAGCAGTTAAGAACGTCTCTATTGACTGAGGGTTATGAGCGGCGTCGATAAGCACTAAAGGCTTAGGTTGAAGCAACTGGAACCTACCAGGTGTAGGGCACCTGGTTGTGGAGAAAAACGCTTTCTCTGCATCAAGCGGACGTCCAAGAAAATCCTCGGCCAAGCAGGTTGCCAGGGCAATATTTGCTGCTTGGTAGCTTGGCTTCAGAGCAGCAAGGTCTTCATAGGTTGCGCGCGGTGTTACAACCGTAAGCTCAAGAGGAAAACCAATGCTCTTAGGCTTTTTGGTAATGAAGAAATGTGCGTGAGGTAACTCTGGATGGTCAGATGACTGACCAGCAGAAACCTCTCCTTCAACGTCTTCAGATTTGTCAGCCACAAGGAGAGTTGGAACAACGCCCGCAGAAGCCGCCTGGGACAAGAATACGTCCTGGACACTCTGAGGAGTTGTCGTTCCCACGCCAAGCACGCAGGTGCGACCAGGCTTGATGATGGCGGCCTTCTCGCCAGCAATAGCCTCAAGGGTATCGCCTAGGATGCGCGTGTGATCCAGGCCGACGCCCGTGATGGCAACGGAGGTGATGTTTTTAGCAGCACTTGTTGCGTCCCACCTACCGCCCATACCGCACTCAAGTACGCAGACGTCAATCTCTGCCTCGGCAAAGACCACTAGAGCTGCGACAGTAAGCAGGTCAAACTCGGTGATGTCATAGGGACGCTCGCTTAGGGCAACTCGCTGAGCGTTGACGCGCTCCCCTGCCACCTGTGCTGCAGAAACGCCGTGAGCAAAGGCTTCCTCAGAAACAGGGGTGCCGTTGATCTCCATGCGCTCGGTATAGCTGATGAGTTCGGGAGACGTGTAAAGAGCGGTCTTGAGACCCTCTCCTTTGAGCAGGGCCGCCGTATACCTGGAGGTAGACGTTTTGCCGTTAGTGCCTGCAATCTGGACACTCTTGAAGCAAAGGTCAGGGTTACCCAGCTCTTTGAGCATGTCTTCTACGCTCTCCAACAAAGGCTGGATACCAAACTTTTTTGTATCGTGAAGCACCTTTAAAGACTGCTCGTAGCTCAGCTCAGGCACAGAAAAAGGAACGGAATAACTCATTGCACAAACCTCTTATAGGCCAAGCAGACGCATAGCCTCTGCACGGGTTTTCTCGTTAGTTTTAAAAATGCCTCGAACTGCAGACGTAGTGGTCAAAGCGCCCGACGCCCTAATGCCGCGCATGCTCATGCAGGTGTGCTCGGCCTCCATAACCACCAAAACGCCCAAGGGATCAAGCTCTTCTACCATAGCGTCAGCAATCTGGCCCGTTAAGCGCTCTTGTACCTGCAGACGGCGAGAATACCCGCTGACGCAGCGAGCAATCTTGGAAAGGCCGGTAATGCGGCCATTCTGCGGGATATAGCAGACATGTGCCTTGCCCACAAAAGGCAAAATGTGATGCTCACAGGTAGACGAGAAAGGAATGTCGCGAACAATAACCATCTCTTTATTGCCCTCTTCATGGAACTGCTTACGCAGGTGAGCTGTAGGATCTTCCTGCATACCACCAAAGAGCTCCACACAAGCACGAGCAACACGGTCCGGTGTGTCAAGCAGACCTTCTCGCTCTGGATCTTCGCCAATAGCAAGCAAAAACTCAGTGACTGCGGCTTTTACGCGCTCTTGGTCAAGCTTTTTATAGTTATTCTCTGCTGCCACGGGGCAACCTACCTTTCATTCTTACGCAAGCGTTCTTTGAGCTGCAGCAACAACATGACGAGCAAGAATTGCTGTAGTTACGCTGCCTACACCGCCAGGAACGGGAGTATAAGCGCTCACCAGTGGTGCTACCTGCTCTGTATTGACGTCGCCAACAAGTTTCTGAGCTGCTTCATCCCAGTTAATACCTACGTCAATGATAGTCTGACCAGCTCGTACACAGTCTGCTCCAATAAGATGCGCACGACCTGCAGCTACAACCACAACGTCTGTCTGCTTAAGCGTGGAAGCAAGGTCTTTTGTCTTGCTGTGGCACACCGTTACTGTAGCGTTTCTTGCACTTAAAAGCGCAGCAACTGGACGACCAATGACATTAGAGCGACCAACAACTGCAACAGAGGTTCCCTCAAGAGATACCTGGTAAAAATCGAGAAGCGCAAGAACTGCCTCTGCAGTACAAGGTCCCAGAGCACCAGGAGTTCCACAAAGTGTAGCCAGCAGCATTGAATCAGTTGCGCAATCAACATCTTTTTCTGGAGCTAGATGCTGAAGTGCTTCATGTTCATCAATTCCAGCGGGAAAAGGACGCATAGGCAGACAACCATGCACCAATACATCGGCAGAAATCTGGTCAAACGTGCCATTTACCTGCTCTTGTGTAGTGTCTTCTGGAAGTTCAATGGTCTCAACTTCAAAGCCCACCCTTTCTGCGCGCGTATATGCCGCGCGCTCATAGGTAAGGTCATCGCTTTTCTGTCCAATGCGAACAATAACCAGCTTAGGAGTTACGCCTTGTGCACGAAGTTCCTGGACCTGAGCGGCAAGTTTTTCAGTTATTGCTTTAGCAACAGGAGCCCCACGAAGCTCCTGTGACATAATCTCTGAGCTCACGTTATGCCTCCTGTCTCAGCTGTGCGCTCACCGCATCACTTACAGCATCAGCTCGTGATACATAGCTGTCCAGCAGCTTATCTGCCTCATCAAGCAACGTTTGAGCATACGCTGTGTCATGCATGGAACGCGTGTTTACAAATAGCGTGTGAGAAGCTGCAATCAAAGCGCCACGCGCAAGAGCAGCACCGCAACCTACGTCGGATAAAAGCATACGAGATCCCTTGATAAGCATCTCTTCGAGAAGTTCAATGGACTCGCACACTTTTCTCATAACCTTCAGTGGAGGCTGAGCTGCTTCTTTAAGGGCATCCTCAACAATCTCTACGCGCTTTGGATCATCTTTAGACACACTAAACGCGCTGGAAACCAGCAAAAACTGGCGAGAGTCCTCATCCATAAGCTCCATGAAGTCTTGGCGCAGTGCTCCAGCTCGGGCAATGTATTTTGCAAGATCATCTTCATGCTGAGCATAGGCAGGTTTTCCTTGTGCATACACACCAGCCATTGAAGCCAAAGACACTGCAAGTGCCCCTACATAAGCGGCAGCACTACCGCCACCAGGAATAGGCTCTTTAGCAGCAAGGTGTTGAGCATAAGAGTCAGCGCTATAGGTTGTAAACGCTACTTCTTCAGGTGAAGAGGGATAAGACATTAGAAAAGACCCACAATTCTTCCATCATCAAGAACATCAATGTGCTCTGCAGCAGGAACCTTTGGAAGTCCTGGCATGGTCATAATGGAGCCCGTAAGACAGACTACAAAGCCAGCACCTGCAGAAACACGAACTTCTCGCACGGTAATCTTAAAGTTTTCTGGAGCGCCCAATTTGGTCTGGTCATCAGTAAAAGAATACTGAGTTTTTGCCATACAAATAGGAAGCTCGCCAAAGCCAAGCTCTTCAAGCTGTTGAAGTTGCTTGGCGGCACTTGGAGCAAATTCAACGCCATCAGCGTGGTAAATCTTGGTAGCAATGTCAGTAATTTTCTGCTTCAAAGACTCTTTGACGTCGTAAGCAAAGGTGAGCTTAGATTCAGTCTGGCAAAGGCGCATAACCTCTTCTGCCAGAGCCTGGCCACCCTTTCCACCTTTTGCCCAAACCTCAGACAGGACAACATTTACGCCACGCTTCTTGCACTCCTCCTCTACCAGAGCAAGCTCTTCAGAGGTGTCTGTTGGGAATGCATTGATAGCAACAACTACAGGAAGACCGTAGACCGTCTGGATGTTGTCAACGTGGCGAAGTAGGTTAGGAATGCCCTCTTTAAGCGCCTCAACGTTTTGCTGGTTAAGGTCTGCTTTGGCAACGCCTCCGTTGTACTTAAGAGCGCGAACGGTTGCCACCAGAACAACAGCTGAGGGAGCAAGGCCAGTAGCCCTACACTTAATGTCCAAGAACTTCTCGGCACCAAGGTCTGCACCAAAGCCAGCCTCGGTAACAACGTAATCAGCAAGACGCAGAGCAGTCTTTGTTGCCTCAACCGTATTGCAACCGTGAGCAATGTTGGCAAAAGGTCCACCGTGGACAAGAGCAGGTGTGTGCTCAAGTGTCTGGACCAGGTTAGGCTGAATAGCATCTTTGAGCAGCGCTGTCATAGCGCCCTCTGCGTGGATATCGCTGACGGTAACAGGCTTACGATCATAGGTGTAGGCAATAACCATTCTGCCCAGGCGCTCTTTAAGATCTTTGATACCCGAAGCAAGGCAGAATACAGCCATGACCTCGGAGGCAACGGTAATATCAAAGCCGTCTTGTCTTGGCATGCCGTCTGCAATGCCGCCAAGGCCGTCAACAACGTTTCTGAGCTGGCGATCATTCATGTCTACACAGCGCTTCCACACAACACGGCGTGGATCAATGTTAAGGCTGTTGCCCTGCTTAATATGGTTATCCAGCATGGCTGCGCAGAGGTTGTTTGCAGCGCCGATAGCGTGGAAGTCGCCGGTAAAGTGAAGGTTAATGTCCTCCATAGGAACTACCTGGGCATATCCGCCGCCTGCAGCGCCACCCTTGACGCCAAAGACAGGACCCAAAGAAGGCTCCCTGAGGGCCAACATGGCAGACTGTCCCAAGCTGGTCAAAGCATCTGCCAGACCTACCGAGGTAGTGGTCTTTCCCTCGCCCGCTGGCGTTGGGTTAATGGCAGTTACCAGCACAAGCTTGCCGCGAAGAGGCTTATCTGCCAAAGCACGTGCATCAAGCTTTGCCTTATAGTGACCATAAGGCTCCAGCAAATCCTCTGGAATACCCGCACGCTTTGCCACCTCAAAGATGGGAAGCATCTCGGATGATTGAGCAATCTCGATATCGGATTTAACCTCAGACATGTTGTTCCTAACCTAAAGTGGACTGCATGCACGTACTAAACACATGATGCGGCTGTTACACCGCATCATGTTTTACCTATGAAAAGTCAGCAATCTGCTGCTCTAGCTGAGCAACAAGCGTAGTAAGTTCTTCTGCGCGTGCGCGTTTCTTCTCGATAACTTCAGGCGCTGCCTTAGCAACAAAGCCCTCGTTAGCAAGGGTGCGCTCCACACTAGAAAGCTCCTTCTTTGCGGACTCAAGGTCCTTCTGAAGACGCTTAGCCTCTGCAGTTAGGTCAACAAGCTCTCCCAGAACAACATACATCTCAAGGCCAGCGTCGGTGACAGAAACAGAACCAGCGGGCTTCTGAGGAGCCTCAGCAACCTCAAGCGAGCTTACGCGACCAACGTTCTGAATGAAGGCTGTCTGCTCCTTCAGAGCTGCAACATCCTGTGCTGGAGCTTTGACCACAACAGCAAGGTCTGTCTTTGGCGACAGCCTATAACGAGCGCGAGAAGAACGAACAGCAGAAACAACGGCCTTAGCAAGCGAGAAGTTATGCTCAGCTGCCTCGTCAACAAAGTTTGCAAGCTCCTGTGGGTCTGGCCACTCAGAGACCATCAAGAACTCCGCATCGTGACTCAAAAGACCAGATGCAGGAAGGGCATCCCAAACGCTCTCGGTAACAAATGGCATGGCTGGATGCAGAAGCCTCATGCTGACATCCAGGACAAAGACAAGATTGCGCTGAACCTGCAGACGCTGATCAGGAGTTCCGTCCAGAAGTCTGCCCTTGCAGAGCTCAATATACCAGTCGCAGACATCATTCCAGAAGAAAGACTGAATGTTGCGGGCATACTCGCCAAAGCCATAGGTCTCAAGCTGCTCAGTTGTCTCTGCTACAACCTTAGCAAGGCGCGAGAACATCCATGCGTCTTCTGGCGTTTCTGCCTTTGGCATGCCGGCAGTGTAGCCGTCAAGATTCATCTGAACAAAGCGACTTGCATTCCAAATCTTAGTAACAAATGAACGTGCCTGATCAGTTCTTGGAGACTCAATAAGCTCACGAGTCTTCTTATCAAGAACAGCATCAAACTTGACGTCCTGGTTGTTGGTAATAAGCGTAAGCAGGTTATAACGCATTGCATCTGCACCATACTTAGCAATCAGATCCATAGGATCTACGCCGTTACCCTTTGACTTGGACATGCGGCTGCCGTCCTTAGCCAAAATGGTTGCGTAGATGTAGACATCATGGAATGGAATCTCTTTGGTAAAGTAGAGCGAACTCATAATCATGCGAGCAACCCAAAGAGCGATGATGTCTCGAGCGGTTACCAGGACCTGCGTTGGATGGTGACCCTCAAGCTGCTCAGGATGGTCTGGCCAACCCTGTGTAGCAAAAGTCCACAACTGTGAAGAGAACCAGGTGTCCAGAACATCCTCATCCTGGTGAACATGATGGCCGCCACATTTAGGACAGATATCAGTATCTTCCATAAGCGCGTCCTGCCAACCGCAATCATCGCAGTAGAACACAGGAATACGGTGTCCCCACCAAAGCTGCCTGGAGATGTTCCAGTCGCGAAGATTCTCCATCCACGTGAGGTAGGTCTGAGTCCAACGCTCTGGGTGGAAGGTAACCTGACCGTCTTTGACTACCTGTGCTGCGGGCTCTTTGAGCCTATCGACAGCAACAAACCACTGCTCAGAGAGCCATGGCTCAAGCGTAGTGCCACAGCGGTAGCAATGCATAACGGAGTGATCAAGGTCTTCGATGTGATCAAGCAGGCCATGCTCTTCAAACCAAGCAACAATAGCCTCACGAGCTTGATCTCTGTCAAGACCAGAGAACTCACCATAGCCGTCAACTACAACAGCATGCTCATCAAAGATGTTGATCTGCTCAAGATTGTGAGTCTGACCCATAGCAAAGTCGTTAGGGTCATGAGCTGGGGTTACCTTAACAAAACCGGTACCAAAGCCTGCGTCAACGTGCCAGTCAGAGAAGATTGGAATCTCTCTATCAACAATTGGCAGAATAACGGTCTTTCCAACAAGATCAGCCTTTTCTGGATCTTGAGGAGAAACAGCTACGCCCGTATCGCCCAGCATGGTCTCTGGACGAGTAGTAGCTACG
Organism: uncultured Atopobiaceae bacterium; assembly: GCA_963538475.1. GTDB lineage: Bacteria > Actinomycetota > Coriobacteriia > Coriobacteriales > Atopobiaceae > Lancefieldella. The sequence continues at coordinate 79,485 of CAUTIE010000002.1, read as the reverse complement.
GTAATGTATTCAACGCCATTAACAGGCTCTTTGAGTGGATAGCGCAGGTACCAAAGATGGCCCTTCTCGTCAGCATATTCTGCCTCATCGTCAGAAATAGAAGTCTCGCAATGAGGACACCAGTTTACGATGCGCTTACCACGATAAATAAGCTGGTTATGATACCAGTCAACAAAGACCTTACGCACTGCCTGAGTGTACTCAGGAGACATAGTGAACTTCTCGTCATTAAAATCAATGGAGCAGCCCATGCGCTTGATCTGAGAAACAATGGTTCCGCCGTACTCGCGCGTCCAATCCCAGCAAGCCTCCAGGAACTTCTCGCGACCAATCTCCAGGCGAGAAATGCCCTCTGACTTAAGCTTCTTATCAACCTTAGTCTGGGTTGCAATGCCTGCGTGATCTGTTCCAAGAATCCAACGAGTTGAATAACCGCGCATGCGAGAATAACGAATGTAGGTGTCCTGGATGGTGTCATCCATGGCATGTCCCATGTGAAGGATGCCGGTAACGTTTGGTGGAGGGATAACTACTGTACGGTCTTCAGTTCCCTTGCTACGACCATAACAATCTGCCTTAATCCACTTTTCAATGAGCTCAGGCTCAGCTGCCTGAGGATCATAATTCTTGGGCATTTCTTCCACAGTAATCTTGCCTTTCATATGCTTTTAGCAGTATTCCTATTAACCATTTGAACAGTATAATGCATTAAAACAGATGTGGTTTAGGGGAATATATTAATGTAATTTTAATTTTACATATAAAAAATTACACTTTGTATAAAAAGTAGTAGTATTGATTTGTCACAACATTCAATTCAAAGTTTTAGCTGAAAGAAGCCATAACAAACATATCAAACACTAAAATTGATTGAAAAAAATCAACAACATTTAAATCAAAAGTATAGTCAACAACTTTTTCTACAGGTAAAGAAGGTTTGACATGAAAAGCACTGTTATAGAAATTCAAAATGACCTTAAGCGGAGTCTCTTTTGGAGTAATAAAAAGTTGTTATTCGGCTCCTTTTTCTTTACAACTTCTTTAGAACTAGTTACGGTATGTTCACCCTACATAACTTCAATTCTCATGAATTCCGCTGTGTCAGGATCATTTAATGATTTTCTACAAGGTTGTCTATTTGCCGCCATATTAACAATCTCAGCAATTACAAATAAATTAGTGGTTCGTTATTTTGTTCCTAATTATCTCTATCATGCTGCTAACTCTTATCGCAACACTGCATTTAAATACATGCTGAAAAAAGGTATAAACTCGTTTGAAGCAAGTGGTAGTTCCGTTTATGTATCTGCACTTACTAATGATTTAAATACTATAGAAACTACATATCTTGAACAGATGTTTTCTTTGGTAAGCGATAGCATATCTTTCATTGTGGCCCTCATAATGCTCATGGTTCAAAGCATTCCATTAACTTTTGTAGCTATTGCCGCTTCAATTCTTCCTCTAATCATTGGCGTAAAGCTAGGTGGAACACTCGGAAAAATTCAAAAAGAATCTTCTGCGAAAACTAGTCAATTCATTGCCCAAGTCACTGATCTAGTAAAAGGCTTTCCTTTGATAAAAGCTTACGGAGCAACAAAGGCTGCAGTGAGACTTTTTGAAAAAGACAATAACGCTCTTGAAAGCTCAAAAAGAGAAAGTAGAAAAACTACTCGATTCATTAATACTCTGAGTTGGAGTGCTTTCGGCTTATCTCAATGGGCTGTTTTGATTGCTGGTACATATCTTTGTATTTCAAATCAAGGAGTAACACCTGGTGTAATTCTTATGGCTACGTTACTTATGAATTACATTAGTCTCCCTTTACAAACAATTCCACCGGTACTCGCATCGCGTAAGGCTTCAAATGATTTGATTTTAAAATTTTCTGAGACTCTTGCTGACAATGAAGAAGAAGAGGGGCAACAGACATTAGATAAAGTTACAAAAGGAATAGTCATCAACAATCTTTCATTTGCTTACGAACAAAATAAAGCTGTGCTGAAAAATTTATCAATCAAACTTCTGCCTAATAAAAGTTATGCAATTGTTGGAATATCAGGATCTGGAAAATCTACTTTATTTAATCTGCTCATGGGCAGCAATTTAAGTTATCAAGGAAATATATTTTATGATGACTTAGAGTTAAGAACTATTGATAAAAAGAGTCTCTATCAAAATGTTTCACTCGTACAACAAGAGAATTTCTTATTCAATGCATCAATTGAAGACAACATTACTATGTTCGAAAGTCACCCAAAAGATGCTATTTTCCAAGCATGTGAAAAAGCTGGTCTTACAGATTTCATTAAACAAAATAAGCTGAGTTATCAATGTGGTGAAGCAGGTTCAAACCTTTCTGGTGGCGAACGTCAAAGAATTTGTATTGCAAGAAGTTTGTTAAAAGGTTCTAAAGTTCTATTTTTTGATGAAGCTACATCAGCACTTGACCATTCAACTACTGACCAAATTATAAATTCAATAACAAATCTCACAGGCACATTACGCCTAGTTATTACACACAACTTAGAGGAAGCTCAGCTGAAAAAATTTGACGAAATTATTGTAATGAAGGAAGGTAGTATTATCGAAAAGGGTTCGTTTGAGGAACTTATGCAACAAAATCAGTACTTTAAGGCCCTCTATACTCTTGAACAATAAATACTATCTGCAGATACATTTTATGAGGAGCTCTATGTCTGCCACAATTCCTGAAGCCACTGCTCGACTTGAACTTGTCCTGGGGAAAGATCGCCTTGGACAGATTCAAAATTCCTGCGTTATGGTCTTAGGACTTGGTGGCGTTGGTTCAAACTGTGTTCAGGCGCTAGCCAGAGGCGGTGTGGGTTCCTTTGTTTTAGTGGATGCTGATGCAGTAGAAGCATCCAACCTTAATAGGCAGGCTATTGCCTATGTGAGCACTATTGGAAAAAGAAAAGTTGACGTTACCAAAGAGATGATTCTGGACATTAATCCAGACGCTCACGTGGTCACCCTTGACGCGTTTTTGCTTAAAGACAACGTTGACGAGCAGCTCTCTGCTCTTCCAAAACCAGATGTTGTAGTTGATGCTATCGATACCATTTCTGCCAAATTAGCTGTTGTGGCATGGTGTCAGAAAAACGATATCTACCTCATCTCCAGCATGGGCGGCGGCAATAAAATCCACCCAGAACTTCTGGAGATTACTACGCTTTCAAAAACGCATACCGATGCTCTTGCAAGAGTAATGAGAAAAGAGTCCAAAAAGCGTGGACTTGCCGATTTCCGTGTGCTCTACTCCCCCGAGCCAGCGCGACCAGTTTTTGCACCAGAGGGCGCAACAGGCAAATCTGCCAAGCTAGGCACTATGTCCTACTACCCTCCTATTATGGGACAGATGATTGCCTCAGACGTTATTTTGCATTTGTCAGGACTTGATCATGAGTAACCTCACATATTTTGATGCGCACATTCATGCCAATCTTATGGACTCCCCGCTCAATGTAGCGAGAAGTTCCCATGACGCCGGATTAGGTTTCTTTACCTGCGGTGTTACTCCTCACGACTACCTAGAACTTGCTCCTCAGCTTACGCAAGACAACATCCGTGTGGGACTTGGAGCACATCCCTGGTATATCTCTGATGGACGCGTTACTCAAAAAGATATAGATCTCCTGCTAGAACTGATGGAGCAGACGCCTTACATTGGAGAGATCGGACTAGATTTTTCTTCTCGCTATTGTGTTGATGGATTGCAAGAACTACAGGTCAAAGCCTTTACTCAGATTTGCGCTCGCGCTGCAAAGCTTTCACGTAACGGCCAACCTCGAGTGCTCTCGATGCACACCGTTAGAAGCGTTGATGCAGTGCTTGATATTCTTGAGCAGACAGGAGCTGCTCAAGCGTGTGTTCCTATCATCCATTGGTTTAGCGGTAGCTCAGACGAGCTCCAGAGGGCTATTAAGCTTGGTTGTTGGTTCTCTGTTGGTGAGATGAGCCTTAAGACTAAGCGCGGTCGTGAATACGCTAAGGTGTACCCAAAAGACAAGCTTCTTACCGAGACTGACCTTCCTTCCAGCGATCAGATGAATATTGGCTCGGCGGACATTGTGGACAGCCTGAAACGCGCGCTGAGCGGTCTGAGCGAGGCTCGTGGATACTCTGTGCAAACCGAAGTAATGACAAACGCAGCAGGCGTTTTTGGCGTCTAAGTGTTAAAGTCTTACGTATGAGAAGATTACGTAAAATACCCACACAACGCCTTGTTGGAACTGGCAGAGCGCAACTTTCTGGAGCAATGCTTGCAAGCTCATCCGATGAGCTGGGTCTTGCCCTTAATGACGTTGTGCTTGTTTTTGCCTGCAGTGATAACTTTGTGCCGTATTTATCTGTAGCAATTCAGTCCATCATTGAGAACGTTAATCCTGAACGTCGTTACGACATCATTGTTTTGACTCGTGACCTCTCTCCTACCAGCATGATTACGCTTACTCGTCAGGCACAGCTTGTTGATAACGTACATGTTGGTTTCTTAGATGTGGACGCTGCTCTTGGTGATATTGAGCTTCCTCATCATGGTCACTTTAGACCAGAAACTTACTACAGGCTGCTTGCTCCCTCGCTGCTTCCTAACGTCAATAAAGCCATTTATCTTGACTCTGACCTGGTGGTTAATACCGATATTGCAGAACTCTACGATATCGATGTCACAGGATACTTGGTAGGCGCTACACGTGACGCAGATACTATTGGTCAGATTGATGGCTATGACGCCACAGTTGGCCCCTACCTCAAAAATGAGCTGGGTATGGATGATCCTCACGATTACTTCCAGGCAGGCGTCATTTTGATGAACCTTGAAGAGATTAGAAAGCAGATTTCTCCTGAGGAGTTTCTGAAGGTCTCAACCATGCGTGCATGGCGATGGCTTGACCAAGATGTTCTTAACAGGTTTGTAAACGGCCACTATCTCCGTATTAATATGAAATGGAATTACCTGGTAGACTGGCAATTCCTTCGTCGTGATCACATTGTTGCTCAGGCACCAAAAGACGTGCGAGAAGAATACGAAGAGGCTCGTAAGAATATCTGTATTGCTCATTTTGCAGGACCAGACAACAGGCCTTGGCTCTATCCAAACTCAGACCTTGCAGGCCTTTTCTGGTTCTATGCTCGTCGCTCCCCGTATCTTGAGGAGCTTCGTTCACAGCTTGAAGAGTCAAGACGTACGGTAAGAGGTCTTTCTCATCGCGTGCAAAGTGGTGTTCTTTTCCGCGGCTTGATGCCTTTGTTTGATACCGTTTTTCCACCAGGCACCAAGACCCGCACCCAACTTATTACGTCATACAACAAACTTGGCGGCGGCAATCTATAACGCAAAAGGAGGTCTTTCGACCTCCTTTTTTATTGCTATGCGAGTTATTTCTTTCTGCCCTTAATGATTTCTGGAGCATTATCTCCGCCAACGCTTTCTGGAGTAACCACAACCTTTGTGATATCCAAATCTGATGGCAGATCAAACATGGTCTCTTGCAACGTAGACTCACAGATTGCACGAAGACCACGAGCACCGGTGCCGCGAGCTAAAGCCTTCTTAGCAATCTCTCTAAGTGAATCCTCAGTAAACTCAAGGTCTACTCCCTCAAGCTCAAACATGCGCTTGTACTGCTTGGTAAGAGCATTCTTTGGATCTGTGAGAATGCTCATCAGATCTTCCTCACCAAGCTCACGAGTAGAAGTGATAACTGGAATACGGCCCAAAAGCTCTGGAATCATGCCAAACCTGTGCAGGTCCTGAGGCATAACCTTGGCGATAAGCTCAGACTCGCCTTCTTTGACATTCTGAGCAACGTTGGAATTAAAGCCAATTCCCTTTTTGCCAATGCGGTCAGCAACAATCTTGTCCAAGCCAACAAAAGCACCACCACAGATAAACAAGATATTGGTGGTATCAATGTGAATAAGCTCCTGCTGAGGATGCTTACGTCCACCTGTTGGCGGAACACTTGCAACGGTACCCTCAAGAATCTTCAGAAGTGCCTGCTGAACGCCTTCACCAGAGACGTCACGAGTAATTGAGAGATTCTCGGCCTTGCGAGCAATCTTATCAATCTCATCAATGTAAACAATGCCTACCTGAGCGCGCTCAACATCGCCGTCAGCAGCGGTGATGAGCTTAAGCAGGATATTCTCGACATCTTCACCAACGTAGCCAGCTTCGGTAAGAGTTGTTGCGTCAGCAATAGCAAACGGAACCTCAAGAAAACGAGCAAGTGTCTGAGCAAGCAAGGTTTTACCAGTACCAGTTGGACCCAGCAGCAAGATGTTGGACTTTGCAATCTCAACATCCTCCTGGCCCTCCTGAGGCTCATCGTTGCCCGAAAGAATACGACGATAGTGGTTATACACCGCAACCGACATAGCACGCTTAGCGTCTTCCTGACCCATTACGTACTGAGACAGCTCATCGTAAATCTCATGCGGAGTTGGCAGGTCTTTGATAACAGGTTCATCAGAGTGAGTCTCAATCTCTGACTCTTCATCAAAGCCAAGGGACTCATCAATCATATCTGAGCAGGTAGAGACGCACTCATCACAAATGCAGACTCCACCAGGACCCTGAATAAGCTTATTTACCTGCGACCTACTCTTTCCGCAGAAAGAACAGTGCATCTCATCTAATCCGCCAAAAGGCGAGAAGTCCTGGTCTTTAGCCATAACTTAAACCCTCAATACAAGAACAATTATTGGTCGTTACGAGAAGAGATAACTCGGTCAACCAGGCCGTAGTCACAGGCCTCCTGTGCACGAAGATAATTATCGCGCTCGGTGTCTGCATTGACCTTCTCGATAGGCTGTCCAGTATAATCCGAAAGCAGCTCGTTGATGCGCTGGCGAATCCACTTTGTCTCATCTGCAACAATCTGAATATCAGTCTGCTGGCCCTGAACGCCGCTGGATGGCTGGTGAATCATAACCATAGAGTTAGGAAGCGCAAGACGCTTACCCTTTGCACCGGCTGCAAGAAGAACAGCGCCCATAGAAGCTGCCATACCAACACAGATAGTAGACACGTCAGGCTTGATGAAATTCATAGTGTCAAGAATGCCCAGACCTGCATAAACGTCTCCGCCAGGAGAGTCAATGTAGAGAGAAATATCTTTATCTGGGTCCTGGCTCTCAAGGTGCAAAAGCTGTGCAATGACCAGGTTTGCAGAATCGCGCGTTACCGGCTCACCCAAGAAAACAATACGATCATTAAGCAGTCTGGAGTAGATGTCATAGCTACGCTCACCACGAGGAGTCTGCTCAATAACATATGGAATGGTTGGAATGTTTGTTGGATAATGCATAATCCTCCTTCAAAGGTCTTTCCTTAGAAACATACCCCGGGAAGCATGTCTCTAACCCGGGGTATGAAAAATTCAAAGTAACTGCAACTTTTGGTGCAGTCTTTCTGGCGAGAAACCCAACCAGTCGCGGACTACTCAGCGTCCTTCTCTGCGTCCTCGTCCTTCTTAGCTGCCTTCTTTTTAGCAGGAGCCTTCTTAGCAGGCTTCTTCTCTGCCTTTTGCTCTTCCTTAGCAGCCTCAGCAATCTCGTCGACAACGGTGACGGTTGCGTTGTCACGCAGCCAGTCAAGAGCCTTAGAACGACGGATGGACTCGCGGATTGCAGGAAGACGGCCAGCCTTGCGCCACTCCTCAATTGCAGACTCAACGTTAGGAACACCAGCGCGCTCAAACTCTGCACGGATGTCCTCCTCAGTTGCCTCAAGCTTAAGCTCTGCAGCTACTGCGTCAAGAGCCAGGGACTGACGTGCGCGCTCCTCAGCCTGAACACGAAGATCAGAGATGAAGTCATCGGTCTTAATGCCGCGTGCAGCCAGGAACATATCAAGGCTCATACCCTGCTGCTGAAGACCGTTCAGGAACTCCTGAGCAATCTCGTTGAAGACCTCGTTCTTGTACTCCTCTGGGACCTCCTCAAGCTGAAGGCGCTTGCCTACAGCCTCAACAACGCGGTCCTCTTTAAGAGTTGGAAGAGAATTCTTCTTGTCGGACTCAATCTCAGACTTAACAGCCTCGCGGAGTTTCTCGACAGTGTCATAACCAAAGGTGTTCTTTGCAAGCTCATCAGTCAGCTCTGGAGTGACGGACTTCTTGTGAGCAACAACCTTGACGTTGATATCGTAGTCATGAGAGTGAACCTCATCGCCGTGAGTGTGGCTGTGAGTCCACTTGACCTCTTTCTCCTCACCTGGCTTCATGCCGATGAGTGCCTCCTCAAGCTCTTTTGGAGCCTGGGTGCCATTAAGGGTAAGAACGCGGTCCTCGCCCTCCATGTGAGCTGCGCCCTCAATGTTCTTGATGTCTACACCAATGGTGTCGCCCTCTTTGACAGCGCGCTTCTCCTTGGTGTTCTCAAACTTAGCCTGGTAAGACAGAAGTTGCTTAATCTGGTGATCAACCTCAGCCTCAGTTGCCTCATTTGGAGGCATGTTAATTGCAGGAGCATCGTAAGAGTCAAGCTTAGCCTCAGGACGAACGTTGAAGACTACCTCATAGGAGTAATCCTGGCCCTCAACAGGAAGGTCTGCGTCCTGGTTGTAATCACCACGGCCGACAGGAACAAGGTCAAGCTCCTCAAGAAGCTGTGGCTCTGCTGCGCCGAGAAGATCGTTGGTTGCCTGAGCAAGAACTGCCTCGCGACCAACAATGCCGTCAATGACAGGACGAGGTGCGCGGCCCTTGCGGAAACCCTGGAAGGAATACTTGTTTGCAATGTCCTTGTAAGCCTGCTTAATGGCAGCGTCTACCTCTGCAGCAGGAACTGTAACCTTGACGGTGAGTTTCTCGTCAACTGGCTTATCTGCGGTAACGGTGATGTTCAACGTTCCTCCAGTGTCTCGTAAAAAATGCTGGCGTACCAGCTCTTAACCAATTTCTGCATGGTGCGGGCGGAGGGAATCGAACCCCCACGGACTTAGTCCACTAGAACCTAAATCTAGCGCGTCTGCCAGTTCCGCCACGCCCGCATATTTATGCAGCCTTGCAATAATAACAAACTTTTGCGCTCTTCACTAGGAGAACTTCGTATTCTAAACACTTCCCTCACGAAAAAAGACCGGCCTTTTTCAAGACCGGTCTTGTTCAAGTGAAAACTAATTCCTCAGGCGCGTTTTAACCAAGCGTGCTTTAACCAAGCGTGCTTTAAAGATCTTGCAGCGCAAAAGTCTCAGGCTCGCTCTTTCTTGCTGCCGCAAGCGCCTGGATAAGAGCGGTAGCTGCAGACATTGCGGTTACACAGGTAATACCCTGGCTGACAGCCTCTGCGCGCATCTTAGCGCCGTCACTATGGGCCTCGTGACCGTGAGGAGTATTGATAATAAAGCTGACGGTCTTATCGCGCATCAGGTCAACAACATTTGGATGACCATCGGAAATGCGATTGACGGTGGTGCAGTCAATTCCAGCCGCACGCAGTGTCTTTGCCGTACCGCCTGTGGTGTAGATGCCATAGCCAAGGTTTTCCAAAGCCATAGCAACTGGAGCAATGGCGCGCTTATCACGGTCGCACACACTAATAAAGACAGAACCTTGCTCAGGGAGCTTATTCTCAACAGCTTCGCGAGTCTTTGCGTACGCCGCTGGGAAGGTACGAGCAATACCCATGACCTCGCCGGTAGACTTCATCTCTGGGCCAAGGATTGAGTCAGCACCAGGGAATCTAGACCAAGGCATGACCGCCTCTTTGACCGCGTAGTAATCGACGGTGCGGTTCTCATCAGGAAGCAGGCCTTCGTTTCTAAGCTCACTGATCTTCTCGCCAGCCATGATACGAGATGCGTATTTGGCCAGGGAAACGCCAGTTGCCTTAGACGAGAATGGCACGGTTCTAGAAGCGCGAGGGTTGAGCTCGATGACAAAGACGTGCTCATCGCGAACGGCGTACTGAATGTTCAGGAGGCCTCGAATGCCGCAGGCAAGTGCCAGCTTTTTGGTGATGGCCCTAATCTGGTCAACAATCTTTTCAGAAAGCGAGAAGGGCGGCCAGCAGCAAGCGGAATCGCCAGAGTGAATACCGCACTCCTCAATGTGCTCCAGGACGGAGCCTACGTAGCACTCCTCGGTGTCGCAGAGAGCGTCAACGTCCAACTCAATGGCGTCCTCCAGGAAGGCGTCCAGGTAGACAGGACGGTCTGGTGTGACGTGTGTAGCGGACTCCATATAGGTGACCAGGTCAGAATCATCATAGACAATGGCCATACCGCGACCACCAAGAACGTAACTTGGGCGGACAATCAGTGGGTAGCCAATGCGGCGAGCAGCGTCGCGAGCCTCGTCCATAGTAGAAGCAACTGCCGATGGTGGGCAGGCAATGTTCAAGCGATCAAGAAGAGCTGCAAAGCGGTCGCGATCCTCTGCCAGGTCAATTGCCTCTGGCTGAGTGCCCATGATAGGAACGCCAGCGTCCTTGAGGGCGCGTGCAAGCTTGATTGGAGTCTGACCACCAAGGGTAACAATAACGCCTTCTGGCTTCTCCACCTCAATAACATCCATAACATCTTCAAAGGTCAAAGGCTGGAAATAGAGACGGTCAGAGGTGTCATAGTCTGTAGAGACGGTCTCTGGGTTGCAGTTGACCATAACCGTCTCGTAGCCCTGCTCGCGAAGGGCATACGAAGCATGAACGCAGCAGTAGTCAAACTCGATACCCTGACCAATGCGGTTAGGACCAGCGGAAAGAATCATGACGCGTGGCTTTTCTGCCTCAACGTACTCTGTAGCGTTGCCCTTCTCATAGGTAACGTAGTGGTACTGAGTGGTTGCGCCAAACTCACCAGCACAGGTATCCACCGTCTTAATCTGCGGACGAACACCCAGCACTTCCCTAACGGCGCGGACAACGTCTGTCTTGGTACCGGTAAGGTATGAAAGCTGCTCATCCGAGAAACCCAACTGCTTGGCAGCAAGCATGTTATCGGTGGTGAGACCAGAAAGACCCAGCTCCTTGATGCGTTTCTCGGCGTTGATGATACCTGCCATGCGATGTAGATACCAAGGATCAATGCCGGTCATATCATGGATACGCTCAACACTCCAGTTTCTGCGCAGAGCCTCAGCAACATAGAAAATACGCTCTGGTGTTGGCTTACTGACCAACTCATCAAAGTTTTTCTCGTCAAAGACATCGTGGCCGTCAGCGCCCAGACCAGCGCGATCTTGCTCCAGGGAGCGAAGCGCCTTCTGCAGGGCCTCCTCAAAGGTTCTGCCCATAGCCATAGCCTCACCGACCGACTTCATGCGGGTAGTCAGAATGCGGCTGGTGCCCTTGAACTTGACGAAGGCAAAGCGAGGAACCTTGACCACGCAGTAGTCGATGGAAGGTTCAAAGGCAGCAGGAGTTGCCTTGGTGATGTCATTGGTAATCTCATCCAGCGTGTAGCCAACAGAGAGCAGCGCAGCCATCTTTGCAATGGGGAAGCCAGTTGCCTTGGAAGCCAGCGCAGAAGAACGACTGACGCGAGGGTTCATCTCAATAACAATGACGCGGCCGTTAGTTGGGTTAACCGCAAACTGAACGTTAGAGCCACCGCAGGCTACGCCTACACGCTCGAGAATAGCGATGGAGTAGTCGCGGAGATTCTGGAGTTCTTCATCGGTAAGCGTCTGAGCTGGCGCAACGGTGATGGAGTCTCCTGTGTGGACGCCCATTGGATCGAGGTTCTCGATGGAGCAGACAACAATACCGTTACCTGCGGTATCGCGCATGACCTCCATCTCAATCTCTTTCCAGCCCTCGATGGACTCCTCTACCAGCACCTCATGCTCTGGAGAAAGCAGGAGACCCTGCTCAACAATCTCTACAAGCTCTTCTGGGGTGTGTGCAATGCCGCCGCCTGCACCACCAAGAGTGAAGCTTGGGCGAATAACCACGGGATATCCCAGATCAGCAACAATACGCTGGGCGTCTTCCATGGAGTGAGCGATGTCTGCGCGAGCAACCTCCAGGCCAATGTCTTGGACTGCCTCGCTGAAGAGCTCGCGGTCCTCGCCGGTACGGATGGACTCCAGGTTGCAGCCGATCACCTCAATGTTGTACTTGTCAAGAACGCCCGCCTCGCCAAGGCCGATAGTGCAGTTCAGAGCAGTCTGGCCGCCCATGTTTGGCAGGAGCGCATCAGGACGCTCGCGCTCAATGACGCGGGTCACCGACTCAACGGTGATTGGCTCAACGTAAGTTCTGTCTGCAGTTTCTGGATCGGTCATGATGGTTGCTGGGTTTGAGTTAACCAGAACAACCTCAAAGCCCTCTTTGCGAAGGGCACGGCATGCTTGCGTGCCAGAATAGTCAAACTCGCAAGCCTGACCAATAACAATTGGACCCGAACCGATGACCAGGATTTTCTTAATATCAGTACGCTTTGGCATTAGAAGCGCCTCCCCTCACGAACGTCGATGGCAAGATAGTCAGACTGTCCCTCCATCAAACGAGCAAACGCCTTGAACAAGTAGGATGAATCGTGAGGTCCTGGGCTTGCCTCAGGGTGATACTGAACCGAAAACGCTGGAATATCCAGGAACTGAATGCCCTCTGGAGTTCCGTCGTTAAGGTTGACATGTGTGAGCCTGACACGGCCGAACTCCTTTGTCTGGACAACAGGAGCAATACGCCTTGCGGACCACTCGCAGAGGTTGTCAAAGTGCTCGGAGATTCCACCGGACTCCTCTGCAATGAGCTTTCCCAAGCTTGGGAAAACCAGACCGTAATTGTGGTTCTGAGCAGTAATCTCTACCTTGCCGGTCAGAAGATTCATAACTGGTTCGTTGCCGCCATGGTGTCCAAATTTGAGTTTCTCGATATCTGCACCTGCGACAATGGAGAGCATCTGGTTGCCCAGGCAGATACCAAAGACGGGAACCTTGCCCAGTACGCCGCGAGCGGCCTCCTGTGTAGCATCAACCTGCTCTGGGTCACCAGGGCCGTTGGAGAAGAAGATGCCGTCTGGGTTGTAGGCCAAGGCGTCCTCTGCAGGTGTGTTCCACGGTACAACCGTGACCTCGCAGCCGTTTGCCGCAAGACCCTGGAGAATGCCGTTCTTCTCGCCACAGTCGTACGCGACAACGTTGAAGCGCTTCTTGGACGTAGCAGGAACCACGTGAGGTGCGTCAACGGAGACGTCGGGGACAAAGTTGTGCTCGGAGATGTTGGGCGACGCCTGGACGCGCGCGAGCAGGTGGGCGGGATCCAGATCCTCGGTGGAGATGGCCGCCTTCTGTGCGCCATGGTCGCGCAGGTGCATGGTCAGCGCGCGAGTATCGATGCCCTCGATGGCAACGACGCCGTTTTCCTGCAGGAACTCTGGCAGACTCTGCTTGGATGTCCAGTTGCTTGGCTCGTAGCACATGTCGTGCACGACAAAGCCACGCAGGTGCAGGGTGTCTCGCTGCATGACCGCAGGATCGATACCGTAGTTGCCTACCTGCGGATAAGTCAGCGTAACAATCTGTCCGGCGTAACTTGGATCGGAGATAATCTCCTGGTAGCCCGTCATGGACGTGTTGAAAACAATCTCGCCGAAGGTCTCTCCGCTAGCACCACAGCACCTCCCCTCGAAGGTTGTTCCGTCTTCGAGAACAAGCAGCGCGCGAGGCTGCGAGGTGGCACTTGCCAGTGGATTCATATACTCTCCGATCTGCGTAGGAGCATGCCGAGTCATAAAAAAAGAGCACTCCTTGTGGAGGCTCAACAGCGAACATGCGCACTCAACGCTATGGGCCTTGCCGGTGTCTCGCACCGTCCTTAAAGGTTGGTAGTATTGTAGCGCATAACCAATAAAGGAGATGGCATGTTTCCAGATTTTCTAGAGAATCCCTCAGATGTTGCTGCCCCACTTCTTCTGGGATGCACTCTGACAAGGACAATTACGCTTAATGGCGAGAAACACAAACTAGTTGCAAGAATTGTGGAGACCGAAGCTTACGACCAAGATGATCCCGCGAGTCACGCGTTTGGCGGACCTAGCGAGCGCAACGCTGCCATGTTTGGACCTGCAGGTCATTTATATGTGTACGTTTCGTACGGGATGCACCACTGCTGCAATGTGGTGTGTGGACCTGAGGGTTTTGGCAGTGGATGCTTGGTGCGCGCGATTGAACCTCTTGAGGGCGTCGAGGTAATGCGCGAGCTCCGCGAGACGGGACGTGTGGGTAAAGCGCAGGCGCGTCGCGAAGCCGCAAGCGCAAGCATCAGCTGCGAGGAAGTGCTATCGGGCGCAGGTCATGACTGCGGTGCGCCTCAAGTAGGGCGTGTACGCAAGCACGCGCTCAAGCTGCGCGATCTTACTAACGGCCCAGGTAAAGTTTGTGCTGCGCTTGGCATCGACAAGGCTCTATATGGGCATGACCTAACAGCCGAGCCACTTGTGCTGGACTATGCTCCCCTGCTGCCAGGAGAAACAATTGGGCGCTCACCTCGCGTTGGTATCAGTAAAAACGCTGATGCTCTAAAGCGCTATTTCATCGAGGAAAACGCGTTTGTTTCACGAGCGTAAAACGTAGGCGTCTCAAGAGCGTAAAGCGCGAGAAAGCTGTAATCAATAAGCGAACAAAAAGGACCTTGGAAGACCAAGGTCCTTTTTGACAATTGCGTTAAACCAACGATGCAGTTTGCTCAATTAAGTGCTGCAACAACGGTTTTCTCGCCAAATGCGATGCAAACTAGCAAACACCCTGAGCCATCATTGCATTTGCAACCTTGAGGAAGCCGGCGATGTTTGCGCCAAAGACCAGGTTGCCGGGGTGGCCGTACGTTGCAGCAGCCTCAGAAGCAGCAGTGTAGATGCTCTCCATGATTCCCTGCAACTTGGAGTCTACCTCCTCAAACGTCCAGGAAAGGTGCTCGGCGTTCTGGGACATCTCAAGACCGGAAACAGCTACGCCACCTGCGTTTGCAGCCTTGCCAGGTGCGAAGAAGACGCCGTTTTCGATGAGGTAATTGGTTGCCTCGAGGGTGGTAGGCATGTTAGCGCCCTCGACGACGTACTTGGTGCCGTTGGCAACAAGTTTCTGCACGTCAGCGAGCTCGAGCTCGTTTTGAGTTGCGCATGGCATAGCAATGTCGCACTTCTGGCTCCAAGGACGCTCACCTGGGAAGAAAGTTGCGGAAGGACGTGCGTCAGCGTACTCCTTGATGCGTGCGCGGCGGACCTCCTTGACGTCTTTCAGCAGCTCAACGTCGATGCCCTCTGGATCATAGACATAACCTGAGGAGTCGGAAACGGTTACCACAGTTGCTCCCAGCTGCTGTGCCTTCTGGGCAGCGTAGGTAGCAACGTTTCCGGAACCGGAGATGCAGACCGTTTTACCTGCAAGTGCATCGTTCTTCTCGGCAAGCATGTGAGTGAGGAAGTAAACCGCGCCGTAGCCGGTTGCTTCGGTGCGAGCAAGGGAGCCGCCGAAGGAGAGGCCTTTGCCGGTCAGGACGCCGGTCCACTCGTTGCGGAGGCGCTTGTACTGGCCAAACATGTAGCCAATCTCACGCGCGCCAGTACCAATGTCACCAGCTGGGACGTCGGTGTTTGGGCCAATGTGGCGAGCAAGCTCAGTCATAAAGGACTGACAGAACGCCATAATCTCGCGGTCAGACTTGCCCTTTGGATCGAAGTCAGAGCCGCCCTTGCCGCCGCCCATTGGAAGCGTGGTCAGAGAGTTCTTGAAGATCTGCTCGAAGCCGAGGAACTTCAAGATAGAAAGGTTAACGGTTGGATGGAGACGAAGGCCGCCCTTGTAAGGTCCGATTGCGGAGTTAAACTCAATGCGGTATCCGCGATTGACCTGAACGTTGCCAGCGTCATCAATCCATGGAACTCGGAACATAACAGTGCGCTCAGGCTCGACAAGACGCTCAAGCAAAGCGGCTTTCTCGAACTCTGGATGTGCGTCGAGCGCAGGCTGGATGGTAGTAAGAACTTCTTTTGCAGCCTGGATAAACTCAGGTTGATCTGCGTAACGCTCTTCGAGCTGTGCAATTACCTTAGATGAGTAGCTCATAAAACCCCTTTCGAAGTGGTTACGAATAGCATAGTCATCCAATGTTTCGATTACATAACAAAATTGAAAAATCTAATAGACGAAAAATTAGTTCAAAAAGATTGCAATTTCTTCTTGCTCTCGGGCGATTTGTCACCTATACTTTTCTCTCGGCTCGGGGTGTAGCGCAGCTTGGTAGCGCAACTGCTTTGGGAGCAGTGGGTCGCTGGTTCGAATCCAGTCACCCCGACCATTTTTCTTTTTGCTTTACCCTTGCGGCGGTAGTTCAATTGGTAGAGCATCAGCCTTCCAAGCTGACTGTTGCGGGTTCGAGTCCCGTCCGCCGCTCCATAAAATTCCCTATTTTTCTTCCGTTACTTCCCCGCTCTAAGCATCATTTTGCTTATTCTTACTGTGTGTTTGATGAGCACGCTGATAACTTTTAAGCGTATTAGTGACTTTTTCTGCGCCTTCCCCTGTTTTTTGTGCCTCTCCCTGTTTTCCGGACATTTTATTAGCAATTTTCCTCTTTACTTGTCGTGAACAACTTTTGATTTATCAATTTGAATATTCATGCAATTAAATTCATTTCTATGAATACGTAATTTTTGAGCTTAAAATTATGTGCCGAAAAAGGTAAAAAACCCGTTTAGTTGGGAATGAAAACTTAAAATTGGCCGATTTATCCCCAACTAAGACGATTTTTTACCGCGCAAAAAACTTTTATCTGGGCAAACGTTGTATGCAGAAAAATGAAATCCCCAACTAAACGCATTTTTTACCACTTGCAAGATATGCTTGTCCTCAAACAGCGTCAATTGCACAGACTACGCAGGTCAGCGTACAGGTTAACGTGCAAGTCGGCGTCCAATTAAGCGTCCAACTAAGCCAGACTTCACGCATCAAAAAAGAGGCTGTGCGAAGCACAGCCTCTTTAGCACTTGTAATCTGTAAACCAAGAACTAACGGCGAATCTTTACAGAATACGCAAGACCAGAAGCAATAATACCTGCAGCTGCAAGTGCGCTTGCAATGGACATTGCATCGCCGGTATCTGGCAGGTTAGACCTTTTCTTCTTAGGAGTCTTAGGCTTTGGCTCTGGATTAGGATCTGGCGTTGGCGTTGGTGTAGGAGTAATTGGCTTATCAGCTGTGGTAACTTCCGCAGGAACAATAGTCTCATCTGCAGCGTTAAATGTTGCAGGAGCTACGGTAAATGGAATCTGATTTGTATTGAGCCCATATCCTTCAGGAGATGCGGTCTCAACCAGATAATAATCGCCCGGCGTCAGGTAGAACTTATCTCCATCCTGATAAATGCCCTTAGTCAGCAAATCTGCAGTTGCCGCAGTATTCTGAACCAGTGCGGTTAGCTCTGTCTTTGTAAGAATATCACCGGATGTGAAAGTACCATCAGCGCCAGTAGTGATTCCCTCTTTGACCAGTGTACCGTCAGCCTTATAGAGGCTATAAGTTGCACCGGCAACAGGCTTGGAAGCATCGTCAGAGTCAGTCTTCACAAGCTTCAAAGGAGATGGAACAGCACGATACGTGAGGTAATACTGCCTAGTACGGTTTACAGAACCGTCCGCATTGAAGCCAGGAGCCAAAACGGAATTATCGCGAGGACCAGAGTTATACGTACCAATCGCAAGAGATGTTCCCTCTGGAACGTCAATATCATTTGCGATATAGACGTAAGAATCACCAGGTCCTGCAGCCTTGATCTCGTCGACTGACTTGCGAACAGTAGTCAGTAACATGTTGGTTGATGGATCGGTCTCAAATTTATTACCGCCAGCAACAGAGTCATCTGCAGTAACGCCAGCATACTCAGGCATATACACGACATGACCCTTTGTGTTGTAACGAGCAGACACCTGACGATCCTCAAACGCTGCAGAAGTTGTATACGTAGCAGCAAGATCATCAAGACCAAGAACGCTTACTGCGCCGTTACCATAAATAGGAAGACCAGCATTTCTTTGTGCAATAGGGTCACTAAGGCCAAGGCCGTTAAGCTGCCTGTACGCAAGGTCATCGACATAGTGATACACAGCTGTTGCGGTATCAATAACTCGCGCAGGATAACGCTTGGTG
Source organism: uncultured Atopobiaceae bacterium (assembly GCA_963538475.1). Taxonomy (GTDB): domain Bacteria; phylum Actinomycetota; class Coriobacteriia; order Coriobacteriales; family Atopobiaceae; genus Lancefieldella. The sequence goes on along the minus strand of CAUTIE010000002.1, from coordinate 61,369 downwards.
TATGCGTGAGTGCCTCCCCAAGATTTCTTAATGCCACCCTGAATTCCCAGCTGATAAGACCTATCAGAGATGTTCAATGGCGCGGAGAACTCAATGTACTGACGAGCTGTAACTGGTGCATTAAATACAGCAGCGGGCTCCTCATATGAAGAACCACCCATGATGGACTGGCCATTTACCTTGACAGTGAACATCAAATTGGTCTTTGGACCACCACCCGAAAGAGCACCTGTTGCATCCATTGGCTTGTAGGTATCAACGGCAGCATGAGCCGAGACAGCTACCTTGCGCAGACCATAACCATTTGGATCGTTCTGTGGGAAGTTGATCAGATTCTCTGCATCGCCGAGAAGGACGTAGTACGCACGAATTTCTCCGCCTTCAGCAATCATCTGCGCAACGGAATATTTAGTTGGATCCATGTCCAGCTTGAGCGCAGTGCCATCAGGCTTTACCCAGTAATAACGCGCGATAACACCTGTACGGTCCTCTCGCGGCTTGGCAGCCTGAGCATTAATCTCTGCCTGAATCTCGGCATCAGAGATAAAATCTGGGAATGGATTTGCCGAGGTATGTGTACCGTCCAGCGGAGCACCATCCACATCTTCAGAATAAACTGTTGGATCAGCAGCAAATGCCGTGCGTGGAAGGGCAAACGCCAGAATTGCGCCCACAAAAAGCATGCAAATTGCTAAAACCGTGAAGCGAGAAAACCAAGCGCTTCTTACGCTTCTAACAGAAGTACCGTTCATACATCCTTCTTTCAACGTGAAGGGTGAATATTTATGCATATACCATAGCTCATTTTATACATTCTCGCGCAGACGAGGACATATCAAATGCCCTTTTCGTACATTAAACCGCTAAAGGGACACATTCAAACGGCCTAGACTACTAGTCTAGGCCGCTCGTTTAGATTACTCGTTAAGATTGCTCGTTAAGATTGCTCGTTAAGACTGCATTAGACCGCTGGCTTAGGCTTAAGCAGTGGTTTACTTGTCTGTACTGCTTACATTACTTATCAGGGGTAAGATGCCAAATCTCATCGTTATATTCAGCGATAGTTCTATCAGATGAGAATGTTCCTGCCATAGCAATATTGACAAGAGACTTCTGAAGCCACGCTCTCCTATCCTCATAGTCATTAAACACGCGCTCTTTTGTTGAAATGAATGCCTCCAAATCAAGAAGCGTCATGAACCAATCTTTTGAGCACAGGTTTTTGTGAAGTCGCTCCAGGCGTTCCTTATTTCCAAGAGAAATAAATTCTGGACTGATTAAGAAATCAACAAGTGGTTTAATCTGAGGTTTCTCATAAAACTCTTTTGCTTTATACCCTTTGCGCTCATAGAGGTCCACAACCTCATCGCTTGACGCGCCAAACGTGTAGATATTCTCCTCGCCTACCAAGTCGGCAATTTCTACATTTGCACCATCAACTGTGCAAACGGTAACAGCGCCGTTAAGCATGAACTTCATGTTGGAAGTTCCAGAAGCCTCCTTGGAAGCCAGTGAAATCTGCTCAGAGATATCTGCTGCTGGAATAACGTGCTCAGCGGCAGTAACGTTGTAATTCTCGATCATTATCACCTGAAGATATGGTGAAACATCTGCATCGTTTGCAATCAAAGACGAGAGTACAAGAATTGCATGAATGATATCTTGAGCAGCCACGTATGCTGGTGCAGCCTTACCACCAAAAATGACAGTAATAGGATGCTTTGGAAGGTGTCCGGACTTAATATCAAAATATTTCCAAATCAAATAAAGCAATAGCATTTGCTGACGCTTATATTCGTGGAAACGCTTTACCTGGACATCAATGATGGAATCAGCGTTGACCCTTGCATCTTGATTGTCCAGTAAAAACTTAACCATTCGATCTTTAGCAGCTTGCTTGATGTCTTGTAGTTTATTGAGGACCTCTTCGTTGTCTCGATACTCTAAAAGTCCCTCGAGATGAGCAGTTGTTCTCCAACTATCTCCTAATAACGTATCAAGATACTCTGCGAGCTCAGGATTACAACCCATTAACCAGCGACGGAACGTAATTCCATTAGTCTTGTTTGAGAACTTTTCTGGATACAAATCATAGAATGGCTTGAGTTCTGTCTCTTCCAAAATCTTAGTATGAAGTGCCGCAACACCATTGATACTAAAGCCGTAATGAATGGCAAGGTTAGCCATGTGAACTTTCTTATCAATAATGACTTGTACACTTGGATCAGCAACGGTACTGCGGATGCGCTGATCAAGCTTTTTAATAATCGAAGCAATCTTTGGAGAAACTTCCTCGATGAATTTAAGGGGCCATTTCTCAAGAGCCTCTGCCAAAATCGTATGATTTGTGTACGCGACCAGTGAAGAAACAATGTCTACAGACTCTTCAAACGAGATTTCGTATTTCTCAGTCAGGATACGAATAAGCTCTGGAATTACCATTGTTGGGTGCGTGTCGTTAATCTGAATCACAACATAGTCAGCAAGGTCGTGAATATTGCTACCACGCTCAACTGCTTCTTTAACAATCAGCTGTGCAGCATTAGAAACCATAAAATATTGCTGATAAACGCGAAGAAGCTGGCCATCTTCATCAGAATCATCGGGATACAAAAAGAGCGTTAAATTCTTTTTTAATGCAGTCTTATCAAAATCAATAGCGTCATCAGAAACTAATGAGTCATCAATGCTTTGCAAGTCAAACAAACGAAGTCTGTTTTTCTTTGTTCGGTCATATCCCAAAACGTCAATGGAATAGAGCTCAGACGTCACCGAGAAATCCCCAAATTCCACGGTAAATGACGTCTTCTCATCTTCAAGCCACCTGTCATCAGAAAGCCAAGCGTCTGGGACAGTGGTTTGCTGTCTGTCTAAAAACTTCTGATGGAAGAGGCCAAAATGATACTTAAGACCCACACCATCGCCTGGCAGACCAAGTGTTGACATGGAGTCGATAAAGCATGCTGCCAATCGACCAAGGCCACCGTTTCCAAGCGAAGGCTCAACTTCGAGCTCTTCGATGTCTTCGAGCGAATGACCTGCTTTAGAGAGCTGCTCTTTTACCTCGTTATAAATTCCCAGATTAATGAGGTTATTTGAAAGCAGCTTTCCAATGAGAAACTCTGCAGAGATGTAGTAAAGCCTCTTCTTACCATTGTTTAATGGTAGAGCGTCTGACTTACTCTTAACTACCTGAAGCAGTAATTCAAAAACCTGACTGTCAGTAATTTCAGACAGTGGCTGACCAAATTGTTGAAGAGATAAGGTGTCTAAGTTCATTACTTCTCCTCTTTGTACACCCTGAAGTACATCTCAGTGATAGTTCTTAAGAAATCTTCTGTGTGACGCGTGATAGCCCCTTGCTTCATACGCCAACACCAGTTACCGCCAACAGTGGCCGGAATATTCATGCGTGCAGAATCATCTAAGCCGAGAAGATCTTGCATGGTGTGAATACAAGTGTCGCTCACAGAAGCTGCAATTCCACGCGAAAGCGCCTCACCAATTGGCTCATCTTTTGAGCGATGCAGGTAGATATCTGCCTGCTCACGCTCTCTATCAGTAGCCTGTGTCTCGTACCAACCACGAGCCGTTGGATTGTCATGTGTTCCTACATATGCAATGGTATTTGCAGTGTAGTTGTGAGGAAGATCTCTTGAATCATGCTTTCCGTCAAATCCGTATTGCAAGATTTTCATTCCTGGGAAACCAGTTTTTTCTCGCATGACAATAAGCTCTGGTGTAATCAGACCTAGGTCCTCTGCGATGATTGGAAGCTTTCCAAGCTGTTTCTCTAGCTCCTCAAACAGCTCCACATCTGGACCTTTAGTCCATTTGCCTTCTGTGGCATTTGCAGCTCCGTAAGGAATCTCCCAGTATGCTTCAAAGCCTCTAAAATGATCGATTCGAAGCACATCAAACATCTCAAGATTTGTCTGTACTCGCCAAACCCACCATGCGTAGTGCGATTTTTTCATATACTCCCAGTTATAAATGGGGTTTCCCCAATATTGACCGGTAGAAGAAAATTGATCGGGAGGAGTACCCGCAACCGTAATGGGCTGTCCCGTCTCATCCGTTTTAAACAGTTCTGGCTGTGCCCACATCTCAACAGAATCGCGCGAGACATAAATGGGAAGATCACCGATTATAAGTACTCCCCTTTTATTGGCATAAGACTTAACCTTTGCCCATTGAGTAAAGAAGAAATACTGAGTCATCTTGTGATACAAAACTGACTTTTGCAGTTTCTTAATCTCTTGTGCAGTTGTTTCATTTCTTTGCTGGTATTGTTTTGGCCACTCCCAGTAGGCTTTATGACCAAACTCTTCCTTCAAAGACATGAACTCCGCGTAAGGATCAAGCCACTCTGCCTGATCGTGGCAGAACTTCTCAAAATCAGCAGGTACATCTTGCACAAACCTATCAAAAGCACGATTAAGCAAGCGACGATGATTTACAAAAAGCGCACCATAATCAATGCAGGTTTTACTAGTTCCAAAAGAAACATCTTCAAAGTCATCTGACTTCAAATATCCAAGTTTTTCAAGGTCTTTTAGATCAATATAGTAAGGACTTCCTGCTGCTGCAGAAAACGACTGGTAAGGAGAGTCTCCATAACTTGTAGTAGTAAGAGGTAAGACCTGCCAATACCTTTGTTTAGTTCTGACGAGAAAATCGATAAAATCGTAGGCTTCTTTGCCAAACGTGCCAATCCCATATGAATTTGGAAGAGAAGAAACGGCCAAAAGTACTCCGCTTGCTCGTCCCATAGTTGCCTCTTTCGCAAAAAGAGTACTGGCTTATCTCTTTCAAGATAAGCCAGTACAAAGCTTTAATACTTAACTAGATTATCTTGCGTGTTCTTATCAAAGAGATGAACGGCGTTATCTTCAAATTTAAACCATACCTGGTCGCCAATGTTGAGGTTTCGTTTTGCAAGCTCAGTTGCAGGAACGATAAGAACAAAGTTGCCGTCATCAGTATGAACATGAAGGTGAACTGTGGAACCCATAAGCTCACTTACTTCAAGATTGCCCTTGAAGGCGCCAATTTCATTTGGCTCAGTCAGATAAATCTGCTCTGGTCTAATGCCAACAATAACATCTGTTGCAGGGGCAGCTACCCAAGACTGTGCTAACAGATTGGCCATCTCAGGAGAAATATCAAATGACATGCTTTCTGTCTCTACATGGAACTCATTGTCCACGCGGATAAGATGTGCGTCAAAGAAATTCATTTGTGGCATGCCAATAAATCCAGCAACAAAGAGGTTTGCGGGCCTATTGAACACTTCTTGAGGAGTTCCAATTTGCTGAACAAAGCCATCTTTCATAATGACAATACGATCACCCAAGGTCATAGCCTCTGTTTGGTCGTGTGTAACATAGACAAAAGTTCCATTGACCTTTTGACGAAGCTTAATGATCTCTGTACGCATCTGATTTCTTAGCTTTGCATCAAGGTTTGAGAGTGGCTCGTCCATCAAGAAGACTTTTGGATCACGGACAATCGCGCGACCAATTGCAACACGCTGACGCTGACCACCGGAAAGAGCCTTTGGCTTACGATCAAGATATGGCGTAATGCCCAGTGTTTCTGCAGCTGCACGGACCTTCTCGTCAATGACTTGAGGATCAACCTTTTTAAGCTTAAGGGTAAATGCCATGTTGTCATAAACGGTCATATTTGGATACAGCGCATAGCTTTGGAAGACCATTGCGATGTCTCGATCTTTTGGTGCAACATCATTAACAAGCTTTCCATCGATATAAAGCTCGCCAGCAGAAATATCTTCTAGGCCTGCAATCATGCGAAGCGTAGTAGATTTGCCGCAACCCGAAGGACCAACAAGCACCACAAACTCGTGCTCCTTGATAGTGAGATTGAAGTCTTGAACAGCGACAACACCTTCTTCAGTCACCTCAAGGTTGCTCTTTTTCTGCTCAGTTTTCTTACCAAAGAGAGACTTGCTCTTCTTCTCATTTGGGTAAATCTTTTTTATATTCTTTAAAACGATTTCTGCCATGATAAAACCTTTCAGAAATGCCTATAGCTTGCTGCAATACATTGAGATTTAGCCTTTTACCGCGCCAGAAATGACACCATTGATGATGTAGCGCTGGCACAGCAAATACATAATGACAATTGGGACAATAACCATCATGATGCAGGCAAACATTGGACCCATCTCTACGCGTCCATATCCACCTCTAAAGTACTGAATCAGAATTGGTATGGTTTGGTATTTGGTTCTATCCAGTACGAGGTATGGAAGCAAATAGTCATTCCAGACCCACATGGTTTCGAGAATACCAACAGAAATATACGTTGGCTTCATAATAGGTAAAACAACATGGAAGAATGTCTGAAGTGGGTTGCAACCATCAATAGTTGCAGCTTCCTCAATCTCAAGAGGAATGGTCTTAACAAATCCAGCAAACATGAATACTGCTAATCCAGCGCCAAAGCCCAAGTAAATGAAGCAAATATTGAAAGGAGTATTAAATCCAAGCGTGTTTGCCATATTGGACAGCGTGAACATAAGCATCTGGAAAGGCACTACCATCGAGAAGACAAACAGGTAGTACAAAATGTTGCTAATGCGATTTTTTACACGAACAATAAACCATGCACACATTGAGCAGCAAACCAAGATCAGTGCTACAGATGTGATGGTAATTACTAGAGAATATCCAAAGGCTGCTAAGAAACCTTGCTTCTCTAAAGCGGCAATGTAGTTAGCAAAGCCTGCAGAGTTCTCTGATGTAACAAAATCAAACGCCGTGGATGTAGTAATAGTTGTTTCTTCTTTGAATGAATTCATCAAGATCATAACCATTGGATAAATCCATGCAAGAGAAAGAATGGTAAAGAATACAGCAAGAATTTTATTAATGATTTTATCGCGCTTCATTATTGCTGCACCTCCCTTGACCTGGTGGCTCGTAGCTGAATCATAACAATACAAATAACTAGAATGCAGAAAATAACAGCTTTAGCCTGGCCGATACCCATCCACTTTGCTCCCTGTCGAGCGTAGAAGGTATTGTAGATATTAAGAGCAAGCATTTCGGTTGCGTGCTTAGGCTCACCTGCAGTAAGTGCTAAGTTCTGATCAAATAATTTAAAGCCATTTGTTACCGTCAAGAAAAGACAAATAGTAATGGTAGACATAAGGTTTGGAATTTTTACCTTCCAAAGTGTCTGCCAAGCATTTGCTCCATCAACTCTCGCTGCTTCAAGATAATCACTTGGGATAGACTGCAGGCCAGCAATATAAATAATCATCATGTAACCAACTTGCTGCCAAAGAGTAAGAAGAATCATTCCCCAGAATCCAGCAGTGCTATTAAGCGCAAGAAGCTGCTCGCCCACAATAGAAAGCGCGCAGTTAATCAAAATATTCCAGATGTATCCCAGAACAATGCCGCCAATAAGATTAGGCATAAAAAAGACAGTTCTAAATGAATTGGTACCCTTAAGGTCTTTTCTAGTTAAGGCAAGCGCAATTGCAAGCGCTAATACATTAATAAGAACTGTTGAGACTAATGCAAATAATGCGGTATACCAAAAAGCATTAGCAAACTGTGGGTCAGAGAAAGCTGCTACATAGTTATCTAGACCAACTGGTTTAGCATCGCTAATGGTAATAAATTTACAAAACGAAAGATAAAATCCCTGCACAAACGGAATCATAAAGCCAAACAAAAAAGATAGCGCAGTAGGCAGAACAAATAATGGCCACCACCGCTTCAACATCTTAGCCATAGAGATACCCTCCAATAACAAGAGACGAGAAGAGAGATCTCTCTTCTCGTCTCTCACCAATCAAAGCATTACTAGAAGGACTACTATGCGTTAGCCTCTTTTTCAGTCTTCCAACCGTCAACAAATGCAGACTTAACAGCATCCCAGTCCTCTGTTCCTGCTGCATAGCCCTTAAGTGCACTGGAGAGATTGTTCTTCCACTCCTGAGAAGGAATGTAAATGAAGTCCCAAGCCACGGACTCATTACCCTTCTTTGCATACTCAGCTGCAATGTTTGCAAGAGCATTCTTAGTTGCCTTTGCGTTCTTGAATGGAATGGTGAAGCCCATCTCCTCAGCAATTGCAGTGGTAGCTGTATCAGAAGTTACGCACCAATAGATAAAGTCAAGCGTTGCCTTCTGGGAAGCGTCGTCTGCCTTGGAGCTTACGCACCAATAGTTCTCGCCGCCGGAGCACATACCCTGCTTCTCTTCACCCTTAACACCAATATAAATTGGAATCATACCAAGAGCATCGTCACCAAGCTTCTTGATGTCATTGTATGCCCAGGTACCGTTCTGGTAGAAGACTGCGTCGCCGTTAACAAACTCTGCCACAGCGTCATCACCAGTCTTGCCAGAAAGCTCTGTTGGGCTGCATGTAGCATTGTTGATATAGAGATCAAAAATCTGCTTATAGTTAGGGAGATACGTTCCCTTAATTTCTTTAGCCTCAGGATTACCAGTATCCTTGAACTCATAGTACAGAGGAAGATTTGCAAGGTGTGTGGTAAAACGCCAGTCAGAACTGGAATCAAGGCCAGCACTGGTAAATGCGCCCTTTACGCCAAGCTCTGCTTTGCGAGCCTGAATATCCTCAACGACCTTCTTCAGTGAGGCAAAGTCCTTGATGTCGTCTCCCTTATAGCCAGCCTTCTCAAGCAGCTTCTTGTTGTAGATAATGCCGTAGTCTTCCTCTACATAGTCAACACCGTAGACAACGCCATCCTCCTGAAGTTTAAGAGCGTCATTGGTGAGCTCATCCAGAATCTTGGCACCCTTTAGGTCAATACAGTAATCCTTTACACCAATAAGACCAGAAGGACCATTTGTCTGGAACAGTGTTGGAGCTACAGAAGCGTCCTTGTTAATCTCAGACTGGAATGTCTGTGCATAGGTATCAGAAGCAGCAGTTACTACCTTTACAGGAACCTTTGTTTCCTCAGTATACTTAGCTGCAAGATCTTTCCACTGCTGATCAGCCTCAGGCTTGAAGTTCAGGAAATAAACTGAACCGTTTGCAGAATCAGATCCTCCCTGCTTTTTGTCGTTATTTCCTCCACAAGCAACAAGACCCAGTGAGCAAAGAGCTGATGCACTTAAGGTGACAAACTGCCTACGATTGATACCGGACATAAGACTCCTCCTTAGAGAGTGCTCCTAACCCTTTGCTAGGTTGCATCTCTTCTCATGATTTTCATAAGCTATGCTTTGATACACGTTCAAAACAATTTTGCTTATGTCTACAAAATAAAAGTATATTAGTATTAACGAGTTGTTTAAACAACTCACTTCCGAGCGGTATGAAATTATCGGTAAATGGTATGAAAGGAATCATTTTATGTAACTTTCATTTTATAAAGCTACTATCTAATCAAGAGCAACTTGAACATGCAACTCCAACCTTCAACAGCACGTTAAGGAAAAAATATGCCAAGCGCACGGTTTAATACGATTTATCATGATTTAAAAAATAAGATCTTAGACGGGACATATGCGTATGAGTCCTATTTACCAACCGAGATGGAGCTTACTAAGATATATTCCTGCTCCAGAAACACCGTTCGACGTGCGCTCACACTTCTGTCCGATGAAGCCTTTCTTCAGCCTATTCACGGTAGAGGCGTACGCGTTATTTGGCAGAAAAAGCCAAGTGAGGTTATTGGCTCATTAGAAGGGCTTGAGTCCTTTCAAGAATATGCCCACAGAAACAATCTTGTACCTGAAACAAATGTCATTGTCTTTGAGCACGTTCCTTGCACAGACAGTATTTCTCATCAAACTGGTTTTAAAACAGGAGAAGAACTTATCCACATTGTTCGAATCCGTAAACTCGACGGATCTTCTCGCCAGATAGACAACGACTACCTTTTAGCATCTGCCGTTGGAAATCTAACCATTGCTGATGCATCAACGTCTATTTATGCATACCTAGAAAACACGCTTCATATGAAAATTCTAAAGAGCAAAAGAACAATCAGTGTTGAACTGGCAACTGAAGAAGACCAGCAACATTTAGAGCTTGGAGATTTTAACTGCGTTGCAGTGGTGGAAAGCCATTCATTCAACTCAAAAGGCGTTATGTTTGGCTTCACACAAACTCGTAGTCATCCAGAAACGTTCTGCTACAAGGTTATTTCAAAAAGATAATCTGCGGTTAAATGTGCAGAATAAATTTCTTCTCTAGTTTGTGGAAAACGGTATAGCCAATTACGAGGGCAAGAACTGCAGAAACAAGGCAGCCTAAAATGGTGCTTGTTGCAGGAAACTTCTGGAAAAGAAGGCAATCTCTAATAAATGTTACAAAGTGGAACATTGGATTAAAGCGCTCAATCTGAAGCATCCAAGGCGACATGATATTAACGGAGTAAAAGAGCGGTGTACCATACATCCAAGCAGTGGTTACAACGCTCCACAGGTGGATAACGTCTCTAAAGAAGACTGCAAGGGCCGAGAGAAGCATTGCAAGACCGATGCAAAAACAAGCCAGAAGAAGCAAAGCAACAGGTGTGAGCAATGAATAAATTGTCAGCGGAATGCGGAAGACAAGCATAACAATGCCAACAGCAATGAGCGAGAAAAGATAGTTTACAACCGCAAAAAGCACCTTCTGAACAGGGAAAACAACACGATTGATGCGAACCTTCTTAAGCAAGCTAGATGCATCAATAATTGAACGCATTCCCATAGTGGTTGCATCGTTCATCAGCTGAAACGCTGTGTTACCAAGAATAAGATACAGAGGATAGTTCACAACATCCTCGGCGCGGTTACCTAAAAACGTAGAAAAGACAACTGCCATAACGGTCATCATCAAAAGTGGGTTCAAAACTGACCACACAACGCCCAAAATGGAACGGCGATATTTGAGCTTAAAGTCTTTACTTACCAGCTGACGCAAAATGAACTGGTCACGCTGATGTGTTGGATACCATGCATCTCGAGCAGAAACAGCAACAAGACTTGCACTATTAGTATTTGCAGAAACTACGCTTGTGTCCTGCGCATTATTAGTTTGTGTTGAAGACTCGCTCACGCGCTATCCTTTTCTACCGATTTCTGTATGGTTTATCCTAGCACAGACAGACAAAGCCGTTTAAACTTGAAATGTTGTTGAACTGTTTTCTCCACTATTTTATTTTGATATGTGGTGACAAGACTATTTAGTAACAGCGCGCTCAACAGCAGCGCTTGTAGAAATGGTGCAATATGTCTCAATCCCCTCTTGGACGCACGCTTATCATTGCTAATCCGGCTGCTCATAGCGGTAAAGGTGCTGCTGGTGCAGAGTTTGCTCGCCACTTTTTAACCAGCTATTCTGCTGCAACAGACGGATACGAGCTCAAGCTCACCACAGCTATGGGAGATGCGCGTGTCATGGCCGCAGAAGCTGCGGACTTTGATACGGTTGTCGCACTTGGCGGAGATGGCGTCATCCACGAGGTGGTCAACGGCCTCATGACCTTATCGCCAGAGGTTCGTCCAGCGCTTGGCATTATCCCTATGGGTTCGGGAAACGACTATGCACGCACTCTGGGTATGAAAATTAACGACCCCGAAGGCGCGTTTGCACAGCTGGTTCGCGGCAAGGTTAAGCAGCTAGAGATTGGTCGCATCAACGACGTCTACTTCATGGAGACCATGTCGTTTGGACTTGATGCAGCTATTGCAGCCGACACCACAAAGCGCCGCGCGAACAACTCCTCTACCGAGGGCGAGGCGCTCTTCTTAACCTCGGGTCTCAAGCTTATGGCTGCAGGTAGCAAGGGTTACCCTTGCACCGTTTCGTTTGATGGCGAGAAGGACATTGATCTTCAAGCGCTTATCATGGCCTTCCAGATTGGCCCTACGTATGGCGGCGGCTTTAAGGTCTGTCCGCATGCGCAGCCTGACGATGGCCTTCTTACCGTCTGCTACAACACTAAAGTGCCTATCATTCCTCACCTGCTGGCTCTGTTTGGCCTGGCAAGGGCTGGTAAACACGTCAACTCCCGCATCATTGAGGAGCGTCACCTCAAGCAAGCAGTGGTAACTTTCCACAAGCCTGTCCCTATTCAGGTAGACGGAGAAGAGCTTCCCTTTGCAGAACAGTTTGTCATTGAGGTTATTCCCGCTGCACTTTCCGTGATTGTTCCCTAGCGCGCCACGTGGCTCACACATCACAAGAAGATCGATCTTCTCGTCAAAAGGTTTTAACGTTAAAGAAACAGGGGCACCTGCCAGTGCAGATGCCCCTGAATTTGTATCGTGTAAGCTAAGATTTAGCAACTAAAACTTAGCGAGCTTCACGCTCAAGCAGAGCCTTAACCTCAGCTGCGGTATCAAGCTCCATAACGCGAGCGGTAAGCTCGTCTGCCTCAGCCTTTGTCCAAGCAGCAATGGTCTTGCGGGTACGCAGGACAGATGGTGCAGAGACAGAGAACTCGTCCAGACCAAAGGAAAGAAGGACTGGGATGAGCAGTGGATCTGCAGCTGCCTCGCCACACATACCAACCATGATCTTCTCCTTGTTGCCCTCGCCGATGAGGAACTTGAGGGAACGGAGAACGGATGGCTGGTAAACCTCGTAGAGGTAGGCAACGCGGTCATTACCGCGGTCAGCGCACATGGTGTAGCCAATAAGGTCGTTGGTGCCAATGGAGAAGAAGTCGCACTCACGAGCCAGCTTGTCTGCAATCAGGGATGCAGATGGAGTCTCGATCATGGTACCGACCTCGATGTCCTTGTTGTAAGCTACGCCCTCAGCGTCAAGCTCACGCTTGCACTCCTCAACAAGAGCCTTTGCCTGGCGAACCTCATCAACGGTGGTGACAAGAGGAAGCATAATCTTGATGTCACCAAATGCGGATGCGCGGAGAAGAGCGCGAAGCTGAACCTTGTACTGCTCAGCATTGTTGAGGCAGTAACGGATAGCGCGGAAGCCCATGAATGGGTTCTCCTCAGCCTTCATGTTGAGGTAAGGAATCTCCTTATCGCCACCGACATCAAGCGTACGAATAATGACTGGCTTATCCTTCATGCGAAGAGCAACCTTCTGGTAAGCAGCAAACTGCTCCTCCTCGCTTGGAAGCTCCTTTGCATCCATGAACAGGAACTCGGAGCGGAAAAGACCAATGCCCTCAGCGTCAGCATCAACTGCGCCGTTAGCGTCATCTGGGTTGCCGATGTTAGCAACAAGCAGAACCTTGATGCCGTCAGCAGTTACGGTCTCCTTGCCGCGATAAGCCTCAAGAGCAGCCTTCTCTGCAGCATAAGCCTCAGCCTGAGCCTTGTACTCAGCAAGCTCAGTCTCGGAAGGATTGACAACAACCTTACCGTTAGTGCCGTCGACAACAATAGCATTGCCAGTTGCAACCTCAGAAGTGATGTTAGGAACAGAAAGAACTGCAGGAATCTCAAGAGCGCGAGCAATGATTGCGGAGTGAGAAGTACGACCACCAGTCTCGGTAACAATACCTGCAACGTGGTCCTTATCGATGTCTGCAGTCATTGAAGGAGTCAGCTCATGGCAGACAATGACGGAGTTCTCTGGAAGTGTGGAGAGGTCAACAACCTCTTTGCCAAGCAGGTCAGCGAGAAGACCGGTCTTGACGTCAGCAACGTCTGCTGCGCGCTCACGGAAGAGCTCATCCTCCATGCCCAGGAACATGTTGTAGTACATGTCGTAGGCGTCGCTTACAGCCTGCTCAACGCAGGTGCCGCCATCAATAGCACCGTTAACAGCCTCTTTGATGCCCTCATCCTCAGCAAACTCAATGTGAGCACCCATAATAGCAGCGGCTTCCTCGCCCACTGTCTTGGTCATACGCTCAATCTGTGCGTTAGTCTGTGCGATAAACTTAGTTACAGCCTCTGCGTAACGAGCCTTCTCTGCAGCAGTGTCCTCAACAGTGTGCGGAGTAAAAGTGAGGTCTGGATCTACGGCAACCTGAGCAGTACCGATGCCGATTCCGTTGGATGCATTGACTCCCTCAAACATACATGCTCCTATCATTGTCTGTTTAGCGGTGTATAACGTTCTGCAAGCCTATCCACACAGGACAATAGTCGCAGAAACTAACCTGTCTTTTTACAGGGTAACATTTTTTTGACCTGTTACGTTGTGAGTATCTTTAAATAAATTTCAATAAAAAACACTTGGCGAGAAAATCTTTCTTGCCAAGTGTTTATGCGTTCACAATAGTAAAGACGCTCTGTTTACTCCACGCGGAAAGAGCGCACTATCTGAGGGTTTCTCGCCAAAAGAACTATGCGTTCTAGCTGCGATTACTACTCAGAATCTGCAAGCCAAGAAGACTTGCCCTCGCGGCTCTCCTCTTTCTGGCGAGCAAACTGAATCTCTTCTGCGATAGAGGCGGGCATTTCTCGGCCCATCTTCTTGTAAAGAGCGGTGACAACGCGATCAATGGTTGCGCGCTTTGCGATTCCTCGACTTGCTGCAGTTGCAGTACCGCAAGCTGAAGCGTAAATAAGCGCGGTGTCGTAATCGTAGCCAGCGGTGGTCTTTGCAAGGAAGCCTGCGACCATGGAGTCACCAGCGCCGGTTGCGTTAACCAGGCGAATCTTAGCGGTTGGAACAATGTGCTCAGTTCCGTACTCGTCCAGAAGCAGAGAACCTGCGCCACCACAAGAAACGATAACGTTGCGAGCACCGCCATCCTGGAGCTTCTTTGCAAATGGAATGCACTCTTCTGGGGTCTCTGGATTGGCATCAAAGATACGGCCAACCTCGTGGTTGTTAGGCTTGATCAGGAATGGCTGAGCCTTAATGGCCTCCATAAGCAGCTGACCAGGAGCATCAACAACAAACTGGATACCGCGACCTGCAAGCTGGGCCATAAGACGAGTATAGATATCCTCTGGAAGTGAGCTTGGAATAGATCCCGTAAGAACCAGGGTGTCACCTGCACCAACAACGTCCATGCGCTCCAGCAGCTCATCAACCTTTTTCTCTGGAATGCGTGGACCATTGCCGTTGACCATGGTCATAACAATGCCGTTAAGCTTGACATTAATACGAGTAAAGCCAGAATCCAGCTTGACGAAGTTACTTGGAATTCCCTGACGCTGCAGGTCACTGAGCAGGTATTCACCAGTAAAGCCACCAACAATACCCATGGCAACGGTGACTTTATCAAGCTCATTTAAGAGCGTGGAGACGTTAATACCATTACCACCGCAGTGCAACTCTTCTGAGGAGGAACGGTTAGTAAAGCCCATGTCCAATGTGTTTGGATGCATGACATAGTCAAGCGCGGGATTAAGCGTCATTGTGTAAATCACGGCGAGTCCTCCGAACTACAATAAAATCATGGAGACTTCAGTATGACGCAATCGCTCTCAACAAACAATTAGAATCTAGCGACTCACAAAAAATAAAAACCCCGACGCAAGCCGGGGTTTGAAATTCAAATGGTGGATCGTCAGGGGTTCGAACCCTGGACCTTGGGATTAAGAGTCCCCTGCTCTACCAGCTGAGCTAACGATCCAATTAACGTTTCGAATGGGGTGGGAAAAGGGGCTCGAACCCTCGACCTACGGAGCCACAGTCCGTCGCTCTGCCAACTGAGCTACTCCCACCATTTGGCCACCTCATGAAACGCAGCTAAATCATTATTACAGAATCAGAAAAAGATGCAAGCGAGAAACGCAGATTTTTCGAACTCTTTTTTGATTTTCTTAGAAATCTGCCGGTGCAACGGGTTTCTCGCCAAACAAAATGCGGAGAAGAACGAGCTTCTCGCATCTAACTGAATGCGCTATACGAGCAAGTATATGGTGGTGCAGAGCCTAGACGCTACAGACAGCCTGCATAGAAACAGCAGTCAGCGCGCGCAGAAATCGCAGCCTGCGCTTAGAAACCGTGGGCCGTAAGAACTGCGTCCAGGCGATCCAGTGCCTCTTCAATCTCCACACGAGGAGCTGCCAAATTCCAGCGTTTGAAGCCTTGGGCGGCCTCGCCAAAGAAGACGCCGTCGGTGAAGAATACCTGGGCCTCAAATTGCAACAGCTGGTCGAGCTCTTCTGGAGTAAGGCCAAGGTCCCTAAAGTCGAGCCACTGGAGGTAGGTTCCTGTGATTGGCGCGAGCTTCACGCGAGGATGCTTGGTGGCAAAGAAGTCCAGGACCAGCTTCTGGTTGTCGTCAACAGCCTTGATGCATGCGTCCAGCCATGCTCCACCCTTACTGTAAGCCAGCTCACAGGCCTTGAAGCTGATTGGATTGCACGAGGTAGTCTCTCGGGCCTGAAGGCGTTTCTCGAGGCGTGTGCGCAGCTCTGGGTTGCTCACGATGATGTTGCTGAACTGTGTGCCAGCCAAGTTGAAGCTCTTTGAAGCAGAGGTGCAGGTGATGGTGCGTGCCGCAACTTCATCGGAGATTGTTTCAAAGACGGTATGCGTAGAGCTTGGCATGATGAGGTCGTGGTGGATCTCGTCAGCGACCACGATGAGATTGTTCTTAACCGCAATCTCTGCAATGCGCGTGAGCTCCTCTTTGGTCCACACGCGACCACTTGGATTGTGAGGTGAGCACAAAATAAGCAGGGTATTCTTTGGGTCGGCAGCAAGCTTTTCTAGCAGATCAAAGTCAATGTCGTAGTGAGGGCCCTCTGACAGGACAAGCGGACACTCTACCAGCGCACGGTTATTCTCCTCAACTGCCATGTAGAACGGATGGTAGACGGGCGTAAACAGGATGACGCCCTCGTCTGGCTGGGTGAACTCCGCAACCGATGCAAAGAGCGCAGGTACCACGCCTGAAGAGTTGAGCAACCACTCAGGCTTTACGTCCCAATTGTGGCGAGTCTTCATCCACTTGCACACAGCCTGCTTCATCTGATTAGTTGGCATGGAATAACCAAGGATTGCGTCGTTGATGTACTCCTTGAGACCTTCAACAATCTCAGGAGCTGTGTGATATTCCATGTCAGCAACAGAAAACGGTGGAATACCAGGAGCTACATCAGGATTAACGTCGTACATGACGTTCCATTTTCTAGAACCAGTACCAGCACGATCAACGCGAGATTCAAAATCGTAAGACATACCGTCTCCATTCACATAAGCCTATCACCAGTGTAGCTGCTTTTAGTGTAGCCACTTTTCTTTTCCTTTGTCATTCTTCTGATAAGAAAATCTTTGATGGCACGACGTATTTGCAATCCTTATTGCTATAATGAACGACGCTATATGTCTCCTTAGCTCAGCTGGATAGAGCGTCGGTCTTCTAAACCGCAGGTCGCGCGTTCGAATCGCGCAGGAGGCACCAGAAACTCCAGGTAGATGGCTTGCTGTCTACCTTTTTTTGTTAGGCCAACGCCGCAAGTGCCCCCTTTTTGCCCCCAAACTGTATGACTACTGTAAAAGTAGAATACCTGTTCGAATAAAAGTTTTAACTATCTAGATAGGCGATTTTTGCATAAACACTTGCCAATATGCAGGAAAACTAATCAAGAAATTGATGTATCAAATGAGAGGTGCTGTTTTGGGTAAAAAATCCGTTTAGTTGGAGTTTATTTTTGGTCTTCGAAGTTTTGGCACTTACGTTTACCCAGCTCAGAAATTTTGTACTAATTTCCACAATTTTGTCCACGCAAAATTGCTGGTAGATGGCTTGCATAGAAACTAAGCATTTTTGGATACTCCAACTAAACGCATTTTTTACCACTTTGCCGCCGAATGGTACTCTATCGCTGAAAAATTTCACTCGGACGCAAAAAAATACCCGTTCGATTCCACGAAATAGAATCGAACGGGTACTTGGTCAACGAAAATGATGCGTGCACGACTGCACGCCAGATATTACAGCAGGTACTCTGCAATCTGGACAGCGTTTGTTGCGGCACCCTTCCTAATCTGGTCTCCGCAGCAGAAGAACGTAAGCGCGTTAGTGTCTTTATCAGCGGAAAGATCCTCGCGAATACGACCAACATAGATAAGGTCCTGGTCAGAAGTATCAAGAGGCATTGGGTACTGAAGCTCTGCTGGGTTGTCCACAACCTTGATTCCTGGAGCATCCTCAAGAATTGCGCGAGCCTCATCTGGGCTCAAAGGACGCTCAAACTCAACAGTGATAGACTCAGAGTGAGAGCGCATCGTTGGAACTCGGACACAGGTACAGTTAACGCGCAGCTCAGGAAGGTGCATGATCTTGCGACCCTCGTTTTGCATCTTCATTTCCTCAGAGGTGTAGCCAACCTCGTCAAAGCCACCAATCTGTGGAATCAGGTTAACTGCCAGCTGGTATGCAAAAGGAGCGGTCTCGGTTACTTCCCTACCTGCAACAACGTCAGCCATCTGGTTCTTCAAACTGGTAAGACCAGGAAGTCCAGCGCCAGATGCAGCCTGATAGGTAGAAGCAATAATGCGCTTAGCACCTGCTGCTTTATGCAGAGGATACAGAGGCACCAGACCAATAATAGTTGCGCAATTTGGATTAGAGATGATGCCGTTGTGGTTCTTAATGTCCTCAGCGTTAATCTCTGGAATTACCAGCGGAACATTTGGGTCCATTCTAAATGCATGAGAGTTGTCAACGCAGACGCAACCGCGCTTAACTGCCTCAGGAAGCAGCTCTTTTGCCTGCTCGTCACCGGCTGCGCCAAGAACAATGTCCACGCCTTCAAAAGCCTCAGGAGTTGCTTCGCGGATAGCAATCTGCTGTCCTGCAAACTCAATAGTCTTGCCTGCACTTCGAGCAGATGCCAGAAGTACTAGCTCCTTAATAGGAAAATTACGCTCTTCAAGGCACTGCATCATCTGGGCACCAACAACGCCGGTAGCACCAAGAATTGCAACAACCTTACCGTTTGGATCAAAAGCCATAGTTACCTCGAAACCATTTCGTCACGAACAAATCCGTTATAAATGACGCCAATTGTGCGATCAAAGTCCGCATTATCAACGCCCACGATAATACTAATCTCTTCCGAGCTCTGCGTAATCATACGAATATTGACGCCCGCATTACCCAGCGCACCAAAGATTTTGCCGGAAGTACCGGAACGCCTGGACATATTGCGACCAACAACAGAAACAAGAGCTAGGCGGTCTACCATCGTAATGTCATCAGGCTCGATCTCACGGCGAATGTCGCTGATGATGGAATAGACCGTATCCTTTACATCGGAGGCATTTACCACGATACCAAACGAATCAACACCTGTTGGGATGTGCTCGACAGAGACGCCGTAGCGCTCAACAATATTAAGTGCACGGCTAATAACGCCAACCTCGTTGGACATGTGAGCCTTCTTAACGTGAATGGCCAGGAAGTCTTTTTTGCCTGCAATACCAGTGATCAAGTGCTCGTTTGTATCGCCATCAGCGGTCTCTCGAATGACGGTACCTGCATCTTCTGGACGGTTAGTGTTCTTAATCTGGATTGGAATATTTGCCTCGCGAACAGGGAAAATTGCCTCTTCCTGAAGAACGGAAGCGCCCATGTAAGAAAGCTCGCGCATCTCGTCAAAGGTAATACGGCCAATAGCGCGTGGATTCTGAACAATGCGAGGGTCAGCAGACAGGAAGCCGGAAACGTCAGTCCAGTTCTCGTACAAATCTGCGTCTAAGCAGCGAGCAACAATAGCGCCGGTAATATCGCCACCACCACGCTGGAACAGCTTAATTGCGCCGTCAACGGTAGCGCCATAGAAACCAGGCAGCACAAACGAGCCGCTGCGAGCAACAACTTCCTTAAGCCTAGAAGCAGTGCGCTCCATATCAATGGTGCCGTCATGATGGAACAGCATAACGTCGGCAGCATCAACAAAAGGCAAGCCAAGATACTCAGCAAGAATCTGGCAGGTAAACCACTCGCCCCTACTTACTACATACTCTGGCGAGAAGGACTTAATGTTTGAAGCAAACTTCTCAAACTCCTTGGCGACAGGCCATGCAACTCCCAGCTGGTCAGCAATCTCCACAAAGCGAGCCTCGATGTCTGCAAGCAAAGACGTGCAGTCAACGTGATACTCAATATGGGCATTTACCAACAGTAGAAGGTCAGTAATCTTGTTGTCAGTCGAATGACGCTTTCCCGCTGCAGACGAAACAATAAAACGTCTATCAGGGTCAGCTTCAACAATAGCTTTAACTTTTTTGAACTGCTCTGCAGAAGCAACACTTGAGCCGCCAAATTTTGCAATTTTGATCATTTCTAATTCCTCTTTTCAAGTGCAGCCATAAAGGTTGTAGGGTCTTGCGAAAGTGCGCTGGTAAGAAGCTCACGGGCCTTCTCGGCACTTAGATTTTTAACCAACTGAGCACCCGGCTCCCAGAACGTACCGCCTGGAATATCGGCCTGCGTCCTAAACACATAGTCGGAAACAAGCAGCTCTGGATTATACGAAAGACCTGCCGAGAAGGTCTGCTGACCCCCAGCAGGAGCCGCGGCACAGTCAATAATATCCTGCACGACGGCGTTTGCTGTTGGGTCGCCACCGGCACCTTGACCATAGAACTTGAGCTCGCCAATGGTATTTCCCACGGCAGTTGCAACATTAAAGTTTGTAGGAACGTTTGCCTCAATGGTTGAGAGCGGAACTGCCACTGGCTCAACAGCAACTGCGTAAGACGTTCCGTTGGAAACACCGCGTCCAAAGAGCTTGATGGTCATGTCGTGACTGCCAAACATGGCAAGGTCACGCTTAGTTAAATTTCTGATGCCAGACATAGGAATCTGGTCTGTGCAGATAACATCAAAGGCAATGGACGCAGAAATCATGGTCTTAGAGCGGACATCGATGCCATCAATATCGCTTGACGGGTCTCGCTCTGCGTACCCCAGCTCCTGAGCTTTGCTTAACACCTCAGCAAAGTCTGTTCCATCTTTAAGCATGGAGTAGACAATGTAATTAGTGGTGCCGTTCATGATTCCCCAGAACGCAGAAATCTCGTCAATACGACGAACTTTCTGAATTCCCGCAATCCAAGGAATGCCGCCACACACGCAGGCTTCAATCTTGAAATTGACGCCCGCTTCAGCGGCAAGAGTCATGAACTCCTCAAAATGCGCAGATACCACGGCTTTATTTGAAGTGACTACATTTTTCTTAGCAGTGAGCGCTGCTTTAATGTACTCATAGGCTGGCGAGAGACCACCCATGCACTCGACAACCGTATCGAGCGCGGGGTCAGACAAGAGCGCATCAAAATCTGACGTTGCGCGAGGGTCAACATGCTCTTTACCAGCTCTAACCAAGATGGACGTCAGGTTAACGTCAGAAACACGCTCATCAAGAATGCGCGCAACTGAAGCACCAACCGTTCCAAATCCAAGTAGGGCAACGTTTTGCATATAACTCCAAATCTAGCAGTCATTTTGCGAGAAAACCAATTGCCTGCAAGGCTAAATGAATAGCAAAAACAACCGAACGCAAAGGTGACTGCACTGATAACAATCTCATAGACAAAAACTACCAAAAACCTAGACAGAATCTAGTCGACAGTTTTTCTCGTCTTCATAATGCTATGAACAATTCTATGTTACAAGCGACATTTACTTCTCACTGTTAAAATAATAGAAACGCAATACGTAAAACGCACAACATGGAGCGTGCAACATGGCGCGATCAAGACGCGCAGCACGACGCGTTAAACACGCGGCACATTCAACAGATTGGTGGTTTCATGGCCGTCGCATATCACAGCACAAGAAGCTCTGACCATAACGTCTTGGCTAAGCAGGCCATTTTGCAGGGAATTGCTCCCGATGGCGGCCTTTACATCCAAGATTCTATTGGCGAGAAGCCCCTTGATCTTGCAAAGGTTTGTGCTCAAGGCTTTAAGGCCACCGCTTATGACGTGCTTTCTACTCTGCTGGATGATTACTCTGATGAAGAGCTGAATCGCTGCATTGAGGGTGCATACGGATCTCAGTGGGATACTGAAGCTATCACTCCTGTTTCCGCTATCGGAGATGATTGGCTGCTTGAGCTCTTCCACGGTCCAACGTCGGCTTTTAAAGACGTTGCACTTCAGATGCTCCCCCGCCTGATGAGCGTTGCTCGCGAGGACGCAAAGGCAGCTGGTGCTGCGGGAGCCGCGGGCGTAGCGGGAGCCGCGGGCAAGAATATCATGATCGTGACCGCTACCTCCGGAGACACCGGTAAAGCTGCACTTGAGGGCTTCAAAGATGTTCCTGGTATGGGCATTACCGTCTTTTATCCTGAGGGAAAAGTCTCGGACATTCAGCGTCTTCAGATGGTGACCCAGAAGGGCTCAAACGTTGCAGTTTGCGCAGTTAAGGGCAACTTTGACGACGCTCAAAACGCTGCAAAGGCAATCTTTGCTAACAAGGATTTGGCTCAGGAGCTTGCCGGCAAAGGTACCGTTCTTTCCAGCGCGAACTCCATCAATATTGGTCGCTTGGCACCACAGGTAACCTACTACTTTGACGCATATGCCCAGCTCGTTGCCAAGGGTGCCATTTCACAGGGCCAAAAGGTCACATTCTGCGTACCAACTGGCAACTTTGGCGATGTCCTTGCAGGTTACTTTGCAAAAGAAATGGGACTTCCTGTTGATCGCCTCATTGTGGCTTCTAACAGCAATAAGGTGCTGACTGATTTCTTGGAAACAGGCATCTACGATCGTAGACGTGCATTTGAAAAGACCATCTCTCCATCAATGGACATTCTGGTTTCATCAAACCTTGAACGACTCCTCTATCTTGCATCCGGTAAGGATACTGAGCTTGTCAGTTACCTGATGAACCAGCTGGTAACTGAAGGTGTCTACACGGTTCCTACTCAAGTCATGGATACCATTCGTGAAACCTTTGACGCTGGCTTTGCCACCGACGACCAGACGCGTGAGACTATCCGTTCTACCTGGGAGAATTGTCGTGTACTGATTGACCCTCACACAGCCGTCGCAAAGCACGTGCTTGACAGGGTTTCTCGCCAGGCGGACGACGTGCGCGTTTGTCTATCTACTGCTAGCCCGTATAAGTTCTCGTCCGACGTGCTTGCCGCGCTGGGCCACACGACCGCTGGCCTGGATGACTTTACATGCATGCATACGCTCGCCGAAATCACGGGCACTAATCCGCCAATCCAGCTTTCATCGCTGAATGATAACGTTATCATTCATACTGACGTTCGCGAGAAGGAACAACTTGCTTCGTACGTTTCTGAAGCATGCGGGCGTATTTTTGCTTGTTAGACTCTGAGAAAGCAGGTTCTACATGCTCGACAACACCATCTTGACCGTTTCTGTACCTGCTACCTCTGCAAACATTGGCGTCGGCTACGATACGCTGGGCCTTGCGTTTAACCTGCGCGCAAAAATTACGTTTAGGGAATCTCCTACGCTCATCATTGACGGCTGTCCCGAGCAGTTCAGAAACGATGACAACCTTGTCTGGACGTCTTATGTTCGAGCCTGCGAAAAGCTGGGCGAAGAGCCTACTCCTAAGCACATCACTATCGACTCGCCTATTCCGCTTTCTGGTGGACTTGGCTCCAGTTCTACCTGCGTGATTGCAGGAATTGCAGCCGCGATGACCGAGTCTCATGGCGGCTGGGATCCTGAGCGTGCGCTCGACTTTGCGTGCCATTTTGAGGGCCATCCCGATAATGTTGCTCCTGCTATTTACGGCGGCTTGACCTCATCATTTGTTGAGGGCGGTCATACCGTTTGTACTCGAAGGCTGGTAGCGCGCGGACTTTCCTTTGTTGCAATTGCACCCCCGTACTCTATCAATACCGAGGAAGCGCGTAAAGTTGTTCCGCAGAAAGTCTCACTTGAAACGGCCGTTTACCAGATGGGACGCACCGTTGCTGTCACTCACGCACTTGAAACAGGAAACGGCGGACTGTTGGCAGCAGCTTGCAACGATAAGATCCACGAACCGTATCGCAAGGAGCTCATTCCTGATTACGAAGAGCTCAAACAGGTAGCTAAGCTTGCTCGTGCTTGCGCCTTTGTTATCTCGGGCTCAGGTTCCACCATGGTTGCTATCTGCGACTCCCCTGTTACTGCTCGCGCTGTTGCCGAGAATGCAAAGCAGGTCAGAGGCGATCTTTGGATTCAAATTCTTGAGCCAGCACTTCTGGGTACCGTCCTTACCTTGGATGACGGAAAAGAGCACCGTAACACCTTTGACGAGATTTAACGTGACAACTGCACGCGGTTAATGCATGTACCAACAAGTACGCCTGCGACAACACGGGTTTCTCGCTAGGAGTGCCAATCCCGTCCGTTCTTCTTGCCATGCGCGCCTTTCCAACATTGCGCGCCTGAAAAGTGCAAAGAATCTGTATTTGAGGCACAGATTCTTTGATGAAATCAGGCAAATCCACAGTTTCTTTTACGTATTTAGGCAAAAGTTACAGATTCTTTGAAGAAATCAGGCGCGTGAAGATAGGCTGCGCCGCGCCAAATTTTGCGAGCCTGAAAACTACATCAAGTCTGAGTAAATTTACTCAGACATGGCGAGAAAAACCGGAAAATAGCTCAGATATGGTGCACTTTTCAGGCAAACTGTTCAGACATGACAACAAAACCCGGCTCCTACGTTGTGTGGGAGCCGGGTTGTCCTTTAAGTCGCGTTTACCGCGGCGTTGCGCTAACCGCAAGTCACGCTTGCCGCAAGTTGCGTTTATGCGCCGAGGTAAGCCTTGCGAACGTCATCGTCGTGGAGAAGCTCCTGGCCGGTGCCATGCTTAGCAACCTTGCCAAGCTCAAGAACGTATGCACGGTCAGCAACCTTAAGTGCCATGTTAGCGTTCTGCTCGACCAGCAAAATGGTGGTTCCTGCATCGCCTAGCTGGCGAATAATCTGGAAGATTTCCTCAATCAGAATAGGAGCCAAACCCATGGAAGGCTCGTCAAGCATCAGCAGCTTAGGCCTGCTCATCAGAGCGCGACCCATGGCAAGCATCTGCTGCTCGCCACCAGACAGCGTTCCTGCCAGCTGATTCTTGCGCTCACGAAGACGTGGGAAATGCTCGTAGACCATCTTGACGGTCTTTGCATTCTGGGAATCAGGCTGAGTATAGCCGCCCATCTCGAGGTTTTCGGCAACACTCATGCGAGAAAACACACGGCGGCCCTCAGGGCACAATGCCAGGCCAGCCTCAACAATCTTGTGTGCGCGCTGGCCTACAAGGTTTTTCTCGTCAAGGGTGATGGTGCCAGAGTCAGGCTTTACCAGACCAGCAATAGTGTTCAGCGTAGTTGATTTACCGGCACCGTTAGCACCAATAAGGGTGACAATCTCGCCCTCATTAATATCAAAAGAAATGCCCTGAACTGCATGGATTGCGCCATAAGAAACATTAAGATCCTTGACGGACAGCAGAGTTTTTCCTGCGCCAGTTGCCTGGGTGTTTGTAGTTTCAGCGGTCATTAGCGCACCTCCTGCTTTCCAAGATATGCCTCGATAACGCGAGGATTATTCTGAACTTCTTCTGGCGTTCCCTTTGCAATGATGTTGCCGTGGTCAAGAACGGCCAAACCCTCGCAGATACCCATAACAAACTTCATGTCGTGCTCGATAAGAAGAACAGCAATCTTGAAGTCATCACGAATCTTAAGGACATTCTCCATAAGCTCGTCGGTCTCTGCTGGGTTCATACCTGCAGCTGGCTCGTCAAGCAGCAAAATCTTAGGCTGCGTTGCCAGAGCGCGAAGAATCTCAAGTTTGCGCTGAGCGCCATAAGGCAGGTTGCCTGCAAGAGTATTTGCAAGATTCTCCATGCCAAAAATGCGCAGCAGCTCGCGAGCGTTATCAGCGCTCTCTTTTTCCTGCTTCCAGTGAGCTGGAAGTCGGAAGACGTCCTCAAGGAAGTGAGACGTCATGTGGCTTCCCTGACCAACCTGAATGTTCTCCATAACAGTCATGTTGTTGAACAGGCGAATATTCTGGAAGGTTCGAGCGATACCCATATGATTTGCCTCTACAACGCTCTTTCCAGCAAGATCGTAACCGTCAATCATGACAGTACCGCGAGTTGGCTTATACACGTTGGTGAGCAAGTTAAAAACAGTTGTTTTACCTGCACCGTTAGGACCAATGATGCCAGAGATCTCGGTAGGACCAAGAGCAATGTTGAAGTCGTTAACAGCCGTCAAGCCACCAAAGTCAATGCCAAGGTGCTCAGCCTGAAGAACTGGAATTGCACCAAGGTCTCGCTCAGGAATGAGGTTAGGAGACTCTTGCCTGATAAGTTTTGTAGTGTTTTTAGTTGCCATTGCTCTTACGCCTCCTTCGAATCAGTTGAGGCTTCTACCTGCGTATCCGCCTGCTCGTTTGCCTGAGCGCCTGCCTTCGCGTCGACCTGCACGTCTGTCTGCTCGTCCAAGTCATCATTGTTCCAAGGGAAGTCCCTGTTCATGACTCGCTCAATAATGCGAGACAGCGAGAAGTCATAAGAGCCAAACAGACCCTCTGGCCTAAAGATCATGACCAGAATCAAAACGATTGCGTAAGCAACCATGCGGTAGTCAGCAAAGGCA
The DNA here is from genome assembly GCA_963538475.1 of uncultured Atopobiaceae bacterium. Taxonomy (GTDB): domain Bacteria; phylum Actinomycetota; class Coriobacteriia; order Coriobacteriales; family Atopobiaceae; genus Lancefieldella. Next base: position 34,879 of record CAUTIE010000002.1, on the reverse strand, counting down.
CGTAGAGCCTCTGGAAGCACGGTCAGGACAGTTGCGGACACAACGGAGCCAAACATAGAACCCATGCCGCCCAGAACAACCATAACCAGAATCTCAACAGACTTCATGAAGCCAAACTTGGCAGGCGCCATAACGCCGATGCAGCCCGCGTAAAGGCCGCCTGCAATACCAGCAAGGAATGCAGAGAAAACAAAGGCAAGGGTCTTGTAATACGTGGTGTTAACGCCTGATGCCTCTGCAGCAATCTCGTTATCGCGGATGGCGAGAATAGCACGTCCATGTCTAGACTTCATAAGAGTATGAATAGCAAAGATGGCAAGCGAAACAACAATTGCGGTGTTCAGGTAGCCTGTATAAGCAGGAATACCCGTGAGGCCTGATGCGCCACCAGTAAGCTTGAAGCCAAGAGAAGAGTCAATGTTTACCAGGACAACGCGGATAATCTCTGCAAAGCCCAGAGTAATGATGGCTAGGTAATCACCACGAAGACGAAGTGCTGGAATACCAATAACCACACCCATCAGAGCGGCGCAAATGCCACCAAACAAAAGGCCCACAACAAAAAGAATAACTGCAGGTGTAGAGCCTGAAGCCATGGACTGAGCATCCAGCCCAAAGAGTGGCATCATGCGAATGATAAAGATTGCGCAGGCATAGCCACCAATGGACATAAAGCCAGCGTGACCCAAAGGAAGCTGTCCCAGATAACCAGTAACAATGTTCAGAGAAACGGTCATCAGAACATACACGCCAATTTGCTCAAAAACTACGGTCTGATAGCGAGAAATAAGGCCCTCTCCTACCAGGAAGTTTCCACCAAAGACAAAGAGTGCAACAAGAATTGCATTGATGGCATAGCGAGCAGGCATAGTAAGCTCACGACGCTGACCATCTTTTCCACCAAAACCAGTGACAATTACTGGGTTGTGGTTGTTATCGCGTGGATACATTTTAGTCATGTGAGCCTCCTTACACTTTCTCGGTAACTGGTCGACCAAGCAGGCCAGTTGGTTTGACAACAAGAACAAGAATCAAGAGTAAGAAGACTACCGCGTCCTGCCAGACAGACAGGCCAAAGGCAGCAACAAAGACCTCGGAGAAGCCAACAATAAGGCCACCAATAACAGCGCCTGGAATGGAGCCAATGCCGCCAAGAACTGCTGCGACAAACGCCTTAGTGCCTAGCATAACGCCCATGGTTGGAGAAACCTGCTGATATGCCATGGAGTACAGAATAGCAGCAATACCAGCCAGTGCAGAACCAACTGCAAAGGTAAAGCTAATAGTGCTGTTAACGTTGACGCCCATCAGACGAGCTGCGCCCATGTCCTCGGAAACGGCGCGCATTGCCTTACCAAGACGAGTCTTCTGAACCAAAAGAGTCAGAACAACGGTTGCCACAATGGTGACGGCAACGGTCAGAAGAGCGGTGCCAGAAAGCGTTGATCCAAATACCTGAACAGTTCCCAGGTCAATGATGCTTGGAACAACCTTAGCGTCAGCACCAAGGAGCAGCTGAACGCCGTTCTCAAGCAGATAAGAAACGCCAATTGCCGTAATCAGAATAGAAAGTCTTGGAGCCTCTCTGAGTGGTGCGTAAGCAACCTTATCAATAAGAACGCCCAGCACAACACAGCCAAAAACGGCGAGAAGAACAGCGATTGCAGGATTGAGTCCTAACTGAACAAGCGCAATCCATGCAACGTAGGAACCAAACATGATGATGTCACCATGCGCAAAGTTAAGAAGCAAGATGATGCCGTACACCATTGTGTAACCAAGCGCCACCAGTGCGTAAATACTGCCCAATTGAAGTCCATTGAGCACCTGAGTTAAAAACATCTGAGGCTCTCTTTTCTATGAAGGATTAATCGTGTCATAGATGGACTCTTTGCCATCTTTAAAGGTAATAATCAAGGTGGACTTCACTGGGTCACCTGTTCCCTGATATGAAAGGGTGCCAGTAACACCTTCGACCACACCAGATGCAATAGCATCGATAATTGCCTGCCTGTACTCATTAGAGTTGTAGGTGTAGCCGCGTTTCTCGGCAACCTCAAGAGCAGAACAAAGAATCATTGCGGCGTCATAGCCCAAAGAGCAGAAGTTAGTTGGAGCCTCACCGTATTCCTCGGTGTAAGCCTTAACAAAATGCTGAACTTTTTCATCTGGGTTTGAAGCAACAAATGCAGAGCAATAGAAGCATCCTTCAAGGTCGGCTGCAGAAGCATAGTCCTGCTCGCCACCAATGATGCCTGCCCAACCATCTGCGCCCATAAAAGGCTTTTTGCAGCCAAGCTGACGAGCCTGCGTCACAATCTTGCCGTTATCCTGGTAATAGTTTGGTGCCAGGATAGCATCAGGATCAAGTCCGATAATGCTGGTAAGCTGGGCGTTAAAGTCAACAGCTCCTGTTGGGTAACCTTGCTGAGATACAACCTCAACACCCAACTCACGAGCCCTCTGAACAAATGCGTTATTAACGCCAATCTCGTAATCGCCGCCGGAGTTAAAGATGGTTCCCACGCGCTGATAACCCTGCTTTTTAGCAAACTCTGCAAGAACAACGCCCTGGAACGGGTCAGTTACGGTAGCGCGGAACATGTTGTGGCCATGCGCTACAACATCTTCGGCGGTAGCGGATGCGGTTACACAGGGGATGTTGTCCAGTACCGATTTCTGTGCCAGTGCAATGGTAGGCGTTGAGGTAACGTCTCCAAGAATTGCACAGACATTCTCGTCAAGAAGCTTGTTATAGACAAGAATGGCCTCAGTTGAATCGCCCTTCTCGTCCTCAACAATAGGGACAATCTGGCGTCCGTTAACGCCACCCTTCTTGTTGAACTCCTTGAGGTACAAAAGAACGCCACTTCGCACAGCAAGGCCATACTGAGCAACGTCGCCGGTGAATGGGCCCATCACGCCAACGTAGATGGAGTTAGGGTCTTGGTTCTTTGGCGAACAACCCGCTAGAGCAAACGACCCCGCAATGGTCCCGGCCACCTCCAAAAAGCGTCGTCGCGTTAGCTTATGTGCCATATTCATCTCCTTTTCTCCATAGCGTTGAATATGTGACACAACACAATATGGCTGCGGCTCTAAAAAAAGAACCACAGCCAAAAAATGTTATCTAACTTGAAATAATTTTAGAGAACCCGGATGTTTCTACTGACCTCAGCCTTAGCAACGATTGCCGCCGTAGCCTTTGGGCCGCTTCTCCTGCGCCTACTTATGCCTCGCGTACCAGCGGAAGCTCACCCGCAAAGTGACGAGGCTTGTAAGACGGCTTGTCTGCAGCGCTCTTCTCGCCCAAATCAAGTGAAGAAATCTTCTTCATCTTGCTGGTGCCACCCTCAATGAGGCGGAGCAGCTCGCGTGTTGGCCTTTCGTCAGCTGCCTGGAGCTCAGCTGCCATCTCGCGCTCAACCGCGTCAAAGATGTCCTGAACGTGCGAGGAGGTATCGTTTGTAGCCTTGACCAGCGGCATTGCGGTTGATTGCGCAACCACGCCAGCGTAGTTTGGCTCGCGAGAAACACGTACCTGAGCTGCAGCAACTTTGCGAGGCGCAGCAGGTTTTGCACCCGACAGCTCCACTGGACTTGCAACTTCAGCCTCAGCAGCGGCCTGACCAATGAGCGGCAACTGCACTGGATGATACTTGCGCATCTGCTGCTGATCATGGCGAGCTAGATGCTCGTCCATTGCAGCCAGCGCAAGCGTCCAATCATCAGCATGCTCAAGCTCGTCAATCGTACGCTTCTCAGGGAAGACTCCCTGGTCAACGTAAGAGATACGGCTAGAAATATCAGCAGCATGGTTGGTAAAGTCTTCAGGAATAGCCTCGGCACCAATCTCAGCAATACCAAAATCGCGCGTAATGGACTCTTCGCCCACAGCCTTAGTCCACCAAGCTGTACCAACGTCACCAACGGTTCCGTCAGCACGCTCGATAATGGGCAGACCGTCCATAGGATCTTGTCCTAAGCGCTCAAGAAGTACGGCAGCAGCACCCTTTGCTCGCGCAACGGTGCGCTCACGCCAGCTCAAAAGCTTGGTGTAGTTCTCTGCAATCTGCGCGTAGTCGTTTGTAGAGTGCGCAGGAGCCTTCTTTGCGCGAACGGGAAGAACACCCTCAGCAGTCGTGCTTACAACCTGCGCCTTCTTTGCAGGTGACTCGGCAGGCTGGACAGGCAGCTCGGTAGACTGAACACGGATGGAACCAGTCATGTCCCACTGAGAAGCCCTCATGTGCTTTGGCTTGTACGCAGCAATCGAGCGCCTTGAAGAGTCCAGCGGAATCACAATGCTCTCTTCTGGCGAGAAGTTCGATGCAGCTGAGACCTGCTTTGAAGATAGAGCCTCATCTGAGCTCTGGAATGTTGCAGCTGACTGGCTCTTTGCTTCTACCCCATCGGTTTTCTCGCCACGATTTACCGCACGAGAAACAACTAAGGCAGTGCCAGAAATGACAGCAACCGCAGCAAGTCCCACTCCAATGCCTGTAAAGATTGCACCAAGAGGCGTTTGACGAATTTCATTAGCGGTAAGGGCATACGCAGATGCTGGCTCTGCTACCAGAACCAGTCCACTGAGCAGGCCGGCGACTACTGCCGGATTCCTACCTTCTGTCATACAAACTCCCCCTACAAACGCTAAGAAGATGTATGAAGACACACGCTAAATTTGCATATGCTACTAAACCCAATACGGGCGACGTGAGCAACGGGTGGGCTTCATTTCATCTTTGTATAATCCGCTGCAACACATAATTGTGCTGTTAGAAATGACTATAGCGTAATTCGTTATTTTTTACAGCGTCTTTAAAACTTTTTCATAATTCTTTGGCAGTTATTCAACAAAATGACGAGAAAAAAGAAGTGCCTCCCAACATAGATTGGAAAGCACTTCTTGAGCCATCTTTAAATCTGACTAATTCTGCGGATAGTCAGACTGTGCAGCCTTCTTTGCAGATCTAATCAGGAAGTCCTGGTTATTGTCGGTCTGCTTAAGACCACTGATAAGAGCGGTAGTTGCACGCTCAGTGTTATTGAAGCCTGCAAGAATACGGCGAACGCCCCATACCATAGGCTGAAGCTCTGGCTTAATAAGCAGATCCTCATTACGAGTACCAGAAGAAACAGGATCAATAGCTGGGAAGATACGGCGATCTGCCAGGTCTCGATCAAGCTTGAGCTCCATGTTACCAGTGCCCTTGAACTCCTCGAAGATAACCTCATCCATCTTGGAGCCTGTATCTACCAGGGCAGACGCAATGATAGTGAGCGAGCCGCCGTTCTCGATATTTCGAGCTGCACCCAAGAACTTCTTTGGTGGATACAGAGCTGCGGAGTCAACACCACCAGAAAGAATACGACCAGATGCAGGAATAGCCAGGTTGTATGCACGAGCAAGACGTGTAATGGAGTCCAGAATAACCACAACGTCCTGGCCCATCTCAACCAGACGCTTTGCTCGCTCAATAACAAGCTCCGAGACAACGGTGTGATTCTCTGCTGGCATATCAAAAGTTGAAGCAACAACAGTGCCCTTGATGGAGCGCTCCATGTCCGTAACTTCCTCAGGGCGCTCGTCTACCAGGAGGCAGAAGAGGTGGACCTCAGGATTGTTGGTGGTAATAGACTGGCAAATGCGCTTCAAAATGGTGGTCTTACCTGCCTTTGGAGGCGAGACAATCAAACCACGCTGACCCTTACCAATAGGAGCCACCAGATCAATTGCACGACCCGTAATGGAGTCTTTACCGTGCTCCATAGTAAGAGGCTGGTCTGGGAAAATTGGAGTCAGGTCTTTGAAGCGAGGACGGTCCTTAAGACCCTCAACTTCCCCACCGTTGACCTGGGTAACCTTAAGCAGTGGTGGATACTTGCTATTTAAGCGAGCAGGTCCCACCATGCCCAAGACGCTATCACCCGGGCGCAGACCAAGATTTCTAATAATCTGCTGGTGGACAAAGGCGTCGTCATCGCCTTCCATGTAATTACCTGTACGAATCCAGCCGTAGCCTTCGTTGCTAATCTGAAGAATACCCTCAACAGTCTTAAAGCCCTCAGCAGCTGCAGATGCAGCGTATACAAGCTCAATCAAATCAGACTTATGAACGCCTGTGTACTCAATGCCCAGCTCAGTTGCTTTAGCGCGAAGCTCAGAAAGCTTCATCTCTTGCAGAGCCTCTTTGGAAAGCGATGGCTCGCTTGCCTGACCCTGCTTGCGATTCTTGTTGCGCTGGTTGTTCTGTCTACGATCGCGAGAAGGACGCTCCTGGTTGTTGGCGTGTGCGTTTTCCTGTGTCTTCTCGCCCTCCTGAACTGCTTCTTTTGGCTCAGCATTACGATGTCGACGACGTGCAGCGCCGGTGCGTGCGCGTCCTGAACGCTCAGCTGGAGCTGCCTCGGAATCTGCTACTGCACCAGAAGCCTGCTCCTGAGCTGCACCATCCTGCTGCTCAACACTACCCTGCTCTTCAGCAAAGTTCTTCTGAGCCGCATTGCTATTCTGGCCAGCTGCACCCTCTGCCTCTGCTTTAGTAAAGGCAGGAGCCGGGGTTACCTCCGCAGAAGGCTGAGTTGCGTCCTGAACAATCTTGGTAAGGCGATCAGTATCTACAACATCAGAAGAAACCTTGCCGCCTGCCTGGACCTGAGCAAGAACCTCTGCCTGAAGAGCCTCAAGAGTCTGCTCCTGTAAAGCGCGCTCCTCCATCTCTTCTTTGCTTGGACGGCCACGACGACGTTTAGGAGGCTCTACAATGCCGGCTGCATTTAAAGCCTCAGCCATAACTGCTTCTACTGCACGACGAGCCTCGGTCTCCTTTTTAGTAGGACGACCACGGCGGCGCTTAGCAGCTGAATTAGAAGCCTTTTCTTCAGTTGTCTCAGAATTAGTATTTTCTGAATTACTATTTTCACTCTTACGAGGTCTACCACGTCTACGTGGTGCTGGAGTATTTTCTACATCATTTAAAGAATCATTTTGGACCGAAGATGTTTCGTCCGACATGTACAAACCTCTCTGTTTGCTCATCAAAATAATCTGTAATAATACGTGAGAAATATGATGAAGGGATAACAAACAAAATCAAATAGGTGCAAATCCAAAAGGAATATACCACGAAAATGCCCGCCTTATGATGAAAAAATAAATAAAATTCACCATAAAACGGGCAAATGGGGATTTATAACCACTAACCCTTAAACCTCGAGAAACCCATCTTGTAGATTTCTTAAATCTGCATAAATCATTTAAACAGCTGTACGGCTCTTTCTTTTAACAATAATATCTTCAATTTGCTGCACAATTTCTTTGATATACGTCTTGCCTTGAGGCGTGAGCTCAACCATAGTTACTCTTCTTGAAAGAGCATCATCATGTTTGCGCTGTACCAAGCCACTTTCTGCCAAAGCAGTAAGAGACATAGAAACCGTTGGCTGCAAAAGACCAAGTGCATCAACAATCTCTGTAATTGAAAGAGCGTCTTTAGGAGAATCTAGAATTGCAAGAAGCACCATGTCTGCAGCCCTGCAATACAGAGCCCCCATAGCGTCAACATACATGACAATACGCTCAAATGAAGTACGAGAAAGTGCCTGACCAGGTGCAATACGAGCACACGTGAGCTTAGACAGCTCCTCTACTGCTTCTACACCTTTTTCTGTAATGATGCACACTACGTTGCGTCGATCAATGGCGCCTTCATCTCTTTTGATGAAACCAAGCCTTGCCAGGTGCGAGGTACGATGAGTAATCGTAGGACGAAGAGCACTCTGATACTCGGCAATTTCTGAAGTCTTAACAGGGGCGCCCTTCACATTGAGGCGACACAAAATAGCAAACTCTTCAAACGTGAGTCGTCTGTTAGCAGGTACCACTCTTCTGACTAAGTTGTAAGACCTGCGAATGGACATGTACTCGCGAAGTTCCATAGAGACCTCCACTCCTATGCCCGAACCATTTACTATTTGCTCGCATAATGAGTATACCCCTAAAAAATACGTGTTAACGTGGGGACAAAACAATAGTTAGTCAAAAGTATGTTAGAAAATGGCGTGTATATGACATCAATATAGGCTTTTATATGCTGTAATATAAAATTTGAGTAATAAAAATTAATTTTATTATCTCTTTTATACATTAAAAAAGTTTTTACATAACGCAGAAATGTGTAAATTATCTGGAGGAATTCACAAAAGATACCGTGCAGGTATTCAATCCTTGCACGGTATCATTACAAAACAACATAGTTAGCTATCGTTTACATTGCCTCAGGAGCAGAAACGCCAATCAGATTAAGAGCAATTGCAAGCACGCGGCGAGTTGCGTCGCAAGCAGCAAGACGAGCCTTAGAAAGCTCCGCATCAAGTGGACGTCCTTCAGAAGGAAGCACCTGACAGACGGTATAGAATGCGTGGAACTGACCAGCAAGCTCTTCAATATAGTGTGTAATACGGAATGGTGCCCTATCGCGAGCACAGCCCTCAACAAGACCTGGGAACTCAAAGAGCTTACGAGCAAGAGCCTGCTCAGCTGCATCAGAGAGCAGTCCAAGATCAACCGCAGAGCCAATAGCCTTATCTGCAACAGCGTCCATGCCAAGCGCCTGAGCCTCTTCCAGGTCAACGCCAGCAGCGCGGCGCAAAATGGAACAAATACGAGCGTGAGCATACTGAACGTAATACACAGGATTAGAGCTGTCCTGACGCTTTACCTGCTCAATGTCAAAGTCAATCATCTGGTTGGAAGACTTTGAGACAAGGGTGTAGCGGGTTGCATCAACACCAACCTCGGCAAGAAGTTCGTCAAAGTGGATGCCAGTTCCCTTACGCTTGGACATTCTAACAGCAACACCGTTTCTAAGCAGGTTAACCAGCTGACCAAGCAGAACCTCAAACTGAGTTGGGTAGCCAAGGGCTGTTGCAGCAGAGCGAACACGCTGAATATATCCGTGGTGATCTGCTCCCCAGATATCAATAACGTGGTCGACGCGCTGGAACTTATTCCAGTGGTAGGCTACGTCGGAAGCAAAATAGGTATACTCGCCATTTGTTTTGATGAGCACGCGGTCCTTATCGTCACCAAAATCAGTGGAACGGAAGAACAGCGCTCCCTCATCAGAACGATACAGGTAGCCGAGCTTATCAAGAGCATCGAGCGCGCGATCAACGGCGTCTTTACCCTGGTCGTCCTTAACGTATAGAGAGCGCTCAGAGAACCACACATCAAAGTCAGCGCGGGCGTTGTGGCAGGTATTTTTGATGGACTCAAGCATCATCTTGTAGCCACGCTCGCGGAACTCTGCCATGCGTTCATCTTCGGACTTGTCTGCCCAGACCTCTCCGTCATTTTTGAGGAAGAAAAGACCAAGGTCAACAATGTAGTCTCCGGCGTATGCATTGCCGCCAAGAGAGTTAATGAACTCGTCAGTAAATGGATGCTCCTCTGGATGTGCATCCTCTTCATCTGCAACGTAAGCATTGCGATCTTCTGCAAGCACCTGAGCAGCTGCATCAGCGTCAATGCCGCGCTCCTGCATGATGTCAATAAGCTGCAGGTAGCGCTTAGAAATGGAGTGACCAAAGACATCCATCTGAGAGCCATGATCATTTACGTAGTACTCGCGCTCAACCTCATAGCCTGCAAAGGCAAGAATGCGGCTTAGAGAGTCTCCCAGTGCTGCCCAACGGCCATGGCCAATATGCAGAGGACCAACAGGGTTTGCAGAGACGTACTCTACCTGGACCTTCTGGCCAGCACCAAAGGAAGAACGACCAAAATCGGCGCCCTGCTCGCGAACGGTGTTAAAAATCTCATTGCCCGCAGCAGTTGACAGATAGAAGTTTACAAAGCCAGGACCTGCAACTTCGACACGCTCAATCTGCGCGTCTACAGCAATATGAGCTACAAGAGCTGTCGCAATATCACGAGGAGCCTTGTGTGCTAGCTTTGCAGAACGCATTGCAACCGTAGAAGACCAGTCACCATTTGATGAGTCCTGTGGGCGCTCAAGTCCCACATCATCAATCTGGAATTCAGGCAACTCACCCGCAGCCTGGGCATCTGCCAAGGCTTGACGTACAAGTTCCTCGATCTTCTCGCGCATGGTTCTCCTTTAAATTTAGTGCACGTGTGCAGCGTAAGTACGTAGTTGGTTGTGTAGCTTCTAAAGGACTACTCAGTTTCCTCGGAAGATTTTACCTGATGTTGAGCGGCAAGTTCGTGACGCAAATTGGCCAGACCGCGCTCAAGACCTACAGGATAAATCTGAGGGTTCAAGAAACGTGTATACGCTGCATCCAGGCGCATAAGCGCAGCGTGGCAGCGATCGCGAGCAACCTCAATGGACTCGCTCTCCCCTACGCACTTGCCGCCTTCTACCAGTCTTACCATCAGCTCGCGAGAAGTTCCTTCAAGCTTGTGAGTGGAGTATGGATCAATGATGTCGACAACAGTTGCCTTAGACTCTGGACTCTTGGTTACCAGGTAATCTGGATCAAAAATCATGTCGCCTGCAGGGCAGCCGTTTGCATCGTAGAAGCGGCGAATGTGCTGAATACCTGGGACGGTACGCTTGTAAGCCATCTCGGAAAGCTTGATAACAGGAGTCCAAGGCTCAGCAGCAGACTGGCGACGAGCAGTTAGCTTGTAGACGCCTCCAAGCGAAGGCTGAGGATCGCAGGTAGCAAGCTTGGTGCCAACACCAAAGGCGTCAATAGGTGCACCCTGAGCAAAAAGCGACTGGATAGTGTACTCGTCAAGATCATTTGAAACGGAAATCTTGATGTAAGGAAGGCCAGCCTCGTCAAAAGCCTTGCGAGCTTCCTTAGAAAGGCGTGCAAGGTCTCCGGAGTCAATACGAACAGCACTTAAGCGCTGTCCACGCTCTTCCATCTCTTTTGCCACAATAATGGCGTTCTTGATGCCTTCGTGAACATCATAGGTATCAAGCAAAAGTGAGCAGTTAGTTGGGCTAGATTTTGCAAACGCCCTAAAGGCATCAAGCTCAGTATCAAACGACATTACCCAAGAATGTGCGTGGGTACCAAAAACAGGAATGCCGTAAATTTTGCCAGCAAGAACATTTGAAGTGCTTGAAGCACCTGCAATATAGGAAGCACGAGCAACTGCCAAGCCACCATCTGGACCTTGCGCGCGACGCAGGCCAAAGTCAGAGACGGGATTACCCTGAGCAGCCTTGATAACGCGAGCACACTTAGTTGCAGCCAACGTCTGGAAGTTGACCAGGTTAAGCAGGGCGGTCTCAATGAGCTGGCAATCAACAATGGAGCCCTCTACGCGGACCATAGGCTCGCGTGGGAAAACAAGCTCTCCCTCTGGGATTGCATCAATGGTTATATTGAGCTTGTGGTTACGCAAAAACTCAAGGAACGCTGGCTTAAAGAGACGACCGCCACCAGGAGAGTCAATGCTTGCCAGGTAGTCAATATCGTCGTCTTCAAAGATAAAATTCTCAACTAAGTCAGCAATTTGACCGGTACCACAAGAAATTGCAAATCCACCATTAAAGGGGTTCTCGCGGAAAAATGCGGTAAAGCATGCCTCTGCATTAACAAGACCGGCTTCCCAATAACCTTGAGCCATCGTGAGCTCATATAGGTCTGTATTAAGGCTTACGTCTGAGGGTTTGGTACGATCAGTGAGTGACATAGTTGCTCTTTTCGATTGGTCAAAAACTGACGGTGAGACGATATATCTAGAGTAGCAGTCCTACAAAATAAATTGGCTTACAACAAAGATAACTGCGAGAATTACCACAGTTCCAATAACAATTTTTTGTCCCAGAGGCATTTTGATGTCTTCGTCGTCCTCATCGGGCTCCATGAGAGCACGGCCCTTTGCGCGCTGCTCCTGAATGCGACGAATCTGCTCGGCTTCCTGCAGAGCCGCTTGACGTGCGGCACGCTGCTGAGCTGCAACAAGCTGAGCGTCTTCAGAGACGGCTGCCTCCGCTTGAGCTTGCGCATCTACTTGGACTGCACGGGTCTTCTCGGCACGAAGCGCTTCCAGCTCAGCGCGCTCCTTCTCTGCGCGAAGAGCCTCGAGCTCCCTGCGCTCTTTCTCCGCGCGAAGCGCTTCCAGCTCGGCGCGCTCCGCGTCCGTGAGCGCAGCCGCCTGTGACGCTGGGGTGGTTTGAAGCTCTTCGGGTTTCTCGACAGACATGATTACTCCTCGGTTTGCGTATCGGGGATGCTGGTGGTGGCGTCGTTGGCGGCATGGCCAGCGGCACAGGCATCGGTGGCGTTGCTACGAGCCGAGCGGAGCTTGAGTGCAGGGCCTTCAACGCCCGTTGCATCAAAGGCCGGAACAAAACTTTCGGAGACCGTTCCGCCCTCCTGCCACCACAGGTTCTCAAAGCCCAGGTCATCTGCGTGACAGAGCACCAACTCGTACTCCTCGTCAGAAAGCGTTCCAGAAAGTGGACCGCCAGCCGCACGCATGCGCTCGTTGGGCGTGTACTGATTCATGATTGATACGTCTACATCATTATGACAAAGATTCCAGACACGGTTAAGCACCTCGCAGGAATCGTCCGCGTGCGTAGGCATGACCAGGTGACGCACAATAATGCCCTGCAGCATGCGTCCGTCATCGTCGAGCTTGCGGCCGCCACGACTCATCACCGAGTTGTGCATGACTTCAAGCGCAGCCATAGACATCTTTGGATAATCCGCCGCGTACGAGAGCTCTTTTGCCAGCTGAGCGTCTGCGTACTTGACATCCGTCAGCCAAATATCAATGACGTTCGAGACTTTCTGCACCACCTCTGGCAGCTCATATCCCGAGGTATTGCACACAATCGGGAGCGTGAGCCCCGCCTCTTTTGCCAGCGTTACCGCCTCAATAATGTGTGGCGAGAAGTGCAGTGGAGTCACAAGGTTAATGTTAAGTGCGCCCTGAGCTTGGAGTTCAAGCATCATCTGAGCAAGGCGCTCGGTTGTGACAGGCTTGCCAAAACCTTCTTGCGAAATCTGGTGATTCTGACAGAACACACATCTAAGTGGACAGCCTGTGAAAAAGATGGCACCCGAGCCGGCCTCGCCAGAAATGGGAGGCTCCTCCCAAAAGTGCAAAGCAGAGCGAGCTACACGAATGGTACTTGATACTCCACAAAGACCGGCTTTACCAGCGTTTCTTTGAGCATGGCAACGCCTTGGGCAGAGTTCACAGACGTCGTAGGCGGAAAACGTAAGGGTATGAGGTGATGGTGCACTACCCAAGGGTTTCTCGCCTCCCGTCGTATCTGCCCAGGCAGATGGTGGTATAAAAAACGCGCAGGGTCTCTGCGCGCGTCAAAGTCATGGTGGAGATAAAGGGATTCGAACCCTCGGCCTCTGCCTTGCGAAGGCAGCGCTCTCCCAACTGAGCTATATCCCCGTTGCGGTACTTATTGTGGCAATCAGGGGCAGGTATGTCAATGATTATGCGAGTGGAATGAGCGGCTATAGGCTTGCGAGGAGGCGCGCAACGCTTCCACGGACCATTGCGGCTCTTCCGCGGACTGTCAGTGCTCTTCCGTGAGCCGTCGCGACTCTTCCGCGAGCCATCACAATTTAAACACAGACTGCCTAGGCACAAAAATATCCTTCCCCGCAGTCATCTATGAACCCACCTTCATAAGGTGGGCGCCGCGCTCGGGCGTTCCAGCTTCCTTAACAACGAAGGATGCCTGTACTGAACACGAGATTAGGCTCCCTGAAAAAACTTGTCGGTTCACCCAGTTTAGACCGCGGGAGAAGGACAATTCTTACTATAAAGAGATTATAAAAAGATTAAAGTCTTGACTTGTTTTTTAATGAGCAGCACAATTAAATGGTATGGATTTTAGCAGTTAAATACTGTTTTTTATTGGAGGGTATACGGCTTGAACCTCTGGGTAACCATGTTTTGTGTTTTCCTCTCGGCTGGTCTTGGTTCAGCTCTGATTACCCCTGCCGTTCGTCAACTGGCTTGGAAGCTTGGAGTTGTCGATAAACCCTCTGCACGTCGAGTCAATAAAAAACCTATTCCTCGCATGGGCGGCGTTGCAATTTTCTTTGGGTTAGCCGTTGCTATGCTGGTGCGTTATGGCGTTGAAGCAATCCTTGGACATGCCGAGATTACGCTTTCTTCTCGCTATTATCTCAACGTCAACTTCTGGATTGTTGGCGCTGCATTTGCGGTAATTTTCTTGACCGGCTTGCTTGACGACATTTTTTCTCTCAAGCCTATTCAGAAACTCGCTGGTCAGGTAATTGCAGCAAGCATCGCGGCTGCGGGCGGCCTGATTATCGGTAACGTTGTTGATCCGTTTTCCGCGTACGGCTTTGTGGATCTTGGATGGCTCGCCTACCCAGCAACCGTCATTTACCTGGTTGCTTACGCCAACATCATCAACCTTATCGACGGCCTTGATGGACTTTCTTCGGGTATTACCTGTATTGCCTCTACCACTATGTTTGTGCTCTCCATTTGGGCAGGCCGAATTGACGCCGCTCTTTTAAGCGCCGCAATCGCAGGTACCACGCTTGGATTTTTGGTTCACAACTCATACCCAGCAACCATTTTCATGGGCGATTCTGGTTCGCTAACCTTGGGATTTGCTCTGGGAACAATTTCGCTTTTGTCTGTCACTCGTTGGGCAGGACTCACAACCATCATTGTTCCTCTCGTCGTTGCAGGTATTCCAATTATTGATACGTTCTCGGCAATTGTCCGCCGCACACGCGCGCATGTTAGTTTTGCTACTGCCGACCGCGGACACATCCATCACCGCTTAATGGCTCATGGGTATAACCAGCGACAGGCAGTTCTTTTGATGTACGGCTGGACTTCTCTCTTGTGCGTTGGCTCGCTCATTATGACGCAGGTCAATACGCTGCCTCGTATTGCAATTTTTGTCATGCTACTTACTATGTCTGCTTTCTTTGCAAAGTACCTGCATCTTTTTGAGCCTGTTCTGCTTCACCATACTGATCCAAAGACTGGTGAAGATGAACTCATTACCCCTAAAGATCCAGACTTCGACGAAGAGATTAAGCAGCTACACGAAGAAGAGCACGAGCATCTCGAAGAGCTTATCCACAGAGATCACAACAAAAGCGAATAAGCCGGGAAAACAGCTGCTCGCCAACCATCCTTCCGTGAGCTTGCGGTTCCGTTCACAGCTGCGGCTGAAACTGCACGGGTTTCTCGGCCTCTGAACCGCGCGTTCTTCTCGCCAAGTGCGTCCTTCTCGTCAAGCGCGCCTGAAAAGTGCAAAGAATCTGTATTTGAGGTACAGATTCTTTGATGAAATCAGGCAAATCCACAGTTTCTTTTACATTTTTAGGCAAAATTTACAGATTCTTTGATGAAATCAGGCGCGTGAAAGATAGGTGCTTCGGCCCTGAATTTTTGAGCCTGAAAGCTGCATCATGTCTGAGTGAATTTACTCAGACATGGCGAGAAAAACCGGCAAAACCACTCAGACTTCGTGTACTTTTCCGGCAAATCGTTCAGACATGGCGAGAAAATCAAGCACGCTGGGACTTCGACCGGTCGTGGCTTAACCGGACACCGGGACCTGGCTACATTCCGAAAATCCCACCGCACACTAAGACCCCACCGGGTTTCTCGCCAAAAGAAAACCCCGCACATCCGGGATGTACGGGGTATAGCTATCTAGCTGCGAAGAAATCGCTTGAGCGTGCGAGGTCACTTAGCCGAAGCTCATCAGCGTGTACCGAACCCGCTTAGCTGAAGTTACTCAGCAAGTGCTTTCTTAGCAATCTCTGCAAGATCTGCAAAGCCCTGCTCGTCAGAGTAAGCAATCTCTGCGAGAACCTTGCGGTCAAGCTCAACACCAGCGAGCTTGAGGCCGTGCATGAACTTGCTGTAAGAAAGGTCGTTGATGCGTGCTGCAGCGTTGATACGCTGAATCCACAGTGCGCGGAAATCACGCTTCTTGTTACGACGGTCGCGGTAAGCATACTGACCAGAATGCTGTGCCTGCTCCTTCATACCACGGAAGGTACGAGAGGAAGTTCCGTAATAACCCTTTGTGCGCTCGACGAGCGTCTGACGCTTCTTGCGACCAGCAACTGCGCGCTTAACTCTTGCCATATCTAATCACTCCTTGTTATTTGATCTGGTGGGTGGCGCGCTTAGTTCTTAGCGCCCATACGCTGAGAAACTACTGCTGCATCGCCAGCGGAAAGAACAGCTTCTTTACGGAAGCCACGGATACGCTTCTGGGACTTCTTGGTAAGAATGTGGCTCTTAAAAGCCTTAGCACGCATAATCTTGCCAGTACCGGTGCGGCGGAAACGCTTTGCCGAACCCTTGTGCGTCTTCATCTTAGGCATACTACTTCTCCTCCTGTGTGGTGCCATCCTCAGCACCCTCGGGCTTCTCGTCAAACGCTCCCTTGATTGGAGCAACGAGCATGTGCATGTTACGGCCTTCAATGAGCGGTTTCTGCTCAATTGTGGCAAAAGGCTTCAAATCTTCAGCAAGGCGATCAAGTACAATACGGCCCTGCTCTGGGTGAGCCATCTCGCGTCCACGGAACATGATGGTGATCTTGACGCGTGCTCCCTTCTTGAGGAAGCGCAGTACGTGACCCTTCTTGGTCTCGTAATCGCCCACATCAATCTTTGGGCGGAACTTCATCTCTTTGACTTCGATCTTGACCTGGTTCTTGCGAGCTGCCTTGGCCTTGCGAGCCTGCTCATACTTGAACTTACTGTAATCAAGAATCTTGCATACAGGAGGCTCGGCATTTGGAGCAATCTCTACGAGATCAAGACCGTGCTCACGAGCTCTCTTCATTGCATCATTGACGCCAAAAAGACCAAGCTGACTACCATCAGCGTCAATCAGACGGCACGTGCGAGCAGTGATTTCCTCATTGATGCGAGGACCATCGTTCTTGGCTATCTTGTACACCTTCCCTCTTGGACAATTGCTTGTCCGCCAATAAAAAACCCAGTGCACAAGCAACTGGGAGACAATACGCACAGGTGGCGTGCGAAGGTTAAATTGTCTGACCAGACAGCTGCTTTTGCGCTGTGTAGGTGGGGACTCACGTTCAATCCCGCTTCAAAAGTACCTTGTAAGGTTACCTCTAACAAGAAAACAATACAAGTACCAAGTTAGATATGACGAGAAATTCACATCTAGCTTAAACTTTTAGCTGGTGCCCGAGGTGGGACTTGAACCCACACGAGTTTCCTCAAAGGTTTTTGAGACCTCCGCGTCTGCCATTCCGCCACTCGGGCTAAAAAGTTTGCATAGGTACTATACCGCACCTATGCAAATCTGTCTTGCTAAATCATCAAAGTTGTAGCTGATTTAATCCTGTAAGAATGGATTAGTTGCTATCTCTGCCTCAAGAGACGTTTGATTTCCATGTCCTGACAAAATAATGGAGGTTGGATCAAGCTCTGTCTTGATGCGGTTCAAAGAAGCCTTAAGCGTTTCAAAGTTGCCACCTGGCAGGTCAGTTCTTCCGGCAGAACCCTGGAAGAGTGTATCGCCTACAAAAACGGCGCCAGTAGCAGTTCCTTCTCCCACCAAAACAATGCCGCCAGGAGTGTGACCAGGCGTTTCCATAATCTTGAACTGAGCGGTTCCAACAGAGAGAACATCTCCCTCATGGAGAAAACCGTCTGGTTCTGGAGCGTCATCATAAATCTCGTTTGAGTTATGAGCCCTGTGTGCAAGCTCATTATCTGCCTCGTTAATGAGATACTGAGCACCAGGTACCGCAAGCTTCAAAGCCTTAACGCCGCCAACATGGTCTGCATGGCCATGGGTAGCAACAATGTACTTAAGCTCAAGGTTCAAGAGCTGTGCAGCAATCTCTGCACCCGATGCACCGGGGTCAATAATCATGCATTCATTACCAGAAACATAGATGTAGCAGTTGGTCTCGAGAGGACCTACCTTAAAGACACCAATCTGGTCTTTTGCATGATGGCATCCACCGTGACCGTGATGACCGCAGCAGCCACCGTGGCTATGCTCTCCGTGGCCGTGCTCGCCATGATGACCGCAGCAGCCGCCGTGTCCGTGCTCTTCGTCGTGGTGATGGCCGCCGCAAGAGCAGCCCTCATTTTGGTTAGCCATAAAGTCTCCTTCTCATCTGGTTAGCGCCTTCACCTGGCATAATACGACGAGCGTCGTAGACAGAAGGCACGCGAGTTACAAATGCAAATAAGGTATCAAGTAAGCTGGTATCAGAGATAGAAACCAAGAAACGCATACGTACTACGCCCTGCTCGCCCACTTGTGTAGCTGCAGAAAGAATGTTTGCACCAGCGTCAGACAGCGCAACCGTGACGTCCTTAAGAAGACCCATACGGTCTGTTGCCTCAACGACAATCTCTACCCTAAACTCAGTAGCGCCGCTAGCATCCCAAGAAACAGGGATGATACGCTTTGGATCGTTGAGCAGGTCTTTAACGTTAGGGCAATTGGCGCGGTGAACAGAAACGCCACGACCGCGTGTAATGAAGCCCACAATATCGTCACCTGCAACAGGATTGCAGCAATGCGCAAGATGAACAAGCAAATCTGGATCGCCATTTACCACAACGCCGCAATTAGATTTCTTAGGACGACTTCCCTTAGCGGTACGAGAAATAACATATGAACGAACCAAAGGCTGATCGTTTGCAATTGCCTTGTTCTTCTCCTGAAGTCGCGCGGCATTGCGCTCTTGCTCAGTAACAACCTCGGGGTTTTTCTCCTCCAAGATTTCGCTCACACGATTAACAACCTGCTTAGCAGACTGATTACCTGCACCAATTCCGGCAAACAGGTCATCTACGCTGCGATAATCAAACTGCTCGGTGAGCTGATCAAGCGCCTTAACCGTACGCGTAGCGCTGATGCCATAGCCACGCTTGCGCAGCTCTTTTGCAAGCTCAGAACGGCCGCGCTCAGCATCGTCAGACTTGTTCTCTTGCGAGAAATACTTGCGAATCTTTGCACGTGCAGACGGCGTTTTTACAAGCGTCATCCAGTCGCGAGAAGGGCGAGCGTTCTTGTTAGTCAAAATCTCAATGCGGTCACCCATCTGAAGCGTATGCGTCAGTGGGACTACGGAGCCATTAACGCGCGCACCAACACAGTGATTGCCCACCTCGGTGTGAACAGCGTAAGCAAAGTCCAGAGGTGTTGAATTGACGCGCAAGCTCATGACCTCGCCCTTTGGCGTGAAGACAAAAATCTCATGCTCAAAGAGGTCTACGCGCAGGTTATCTAAGAACTCGTGGGGATCATCAATATCGTCTTCAACAGCCCAGTCAAGACTGCGGCGAATCCAGTTGATAGTTGAGTCAATAAGCTTGTCTTCAGAGGACATCTTACCCTTTGAATTGCCCTGCTCCTTATACAGCCAGTGAGCAGCAATACCGTACTCGGATGCCTCGTGCATCTCGGCGGTTCTAATCTGAATCTCAATAGGGCGACCATCAGGGCCAATAACTGTTGTGTGTAAGGACTGATAGAGATTTGCCTTTGGCGTTGCAATATAGTCCTTAAAACGACCAGGCATTGGATGCCATAGCGCATGGATAGCGCCCAGTGCCGAGTAGCAATCGCCTACGTTTTTAGTAATGACGCGCAAGGCGATAAGATCGTAGATGTTGGAGAACTCTCTGCCCTTGCGGACCATCTTTTGATAAATGGACCACAGGTGCTTAGGGCGACCCGTAATCTGGAAATCGGTAAGACCGGCAGCATTAAGCTCATCAGTCAGAGTCTTTTTAGCGTTGTTGAGGTCATTCTCTCTTTGTGCACGAGAGTCAGAGACCATGCGAGCAACACGCTGGTACTCCTCTGGTTCAAGCCAGAAGAAAGACAAATCCTCAAGCTCCCACTTAACCGAAGAGATACCCAGACGATCAGCAAGTGGCGCATACACGTCCATGGTTTCTCGCGCCTTAAACAGACGGCGATCCGGTGGAAGTGCTGCCAGCGTACGCATGTTATGAAGACGGTCAGCAAGCTTGATGATAACAACGCGGATGTCCTTTGACATAGCAAGGAACATTTTGCGCAGGTTAAGCGCTTGTTTCTCGTCCATTGAACTGACTTCGATGGACGTAAGTTTTGTGACGCCGTCAACAAGCTCAGCCACTGACTCACCAAAGCGAGAAGAAATTTCATCGAGTGAAGCAGACGTATCTTCTACGGTATCGTGCATAAGGGCAGCGCAGATGGTGTCTTCATCCATATGAAGGTCGTGCGCAAGAATAAGGGCCACTTCAACTGGGTGGTTGATATAAGGCTCGCCAGAACGACGACGCTGATCTTTGTGGTAGTCAGCAGCAAAAGCATATGCAGCAGCAATCTTTGCCTGAGCTTCCTCAGGCAAATATGTACGCACGGCTCCCTCAAGCAGACGGTAATTATCCGCGCCTGGTGCCTTGGTCTCTTTTGTGGTCCTCTCATCACTCATCAGAGGACTCCCTTCCCCCATCAAACGTTGAACCAATTTCTGGAATGATGGGTTTTGTTATAGCATCTGCCAGCTCATCTGGTGAAGCAGAAAGTACCCACTGAGCAAATGATTCAAACTCAGCGTGCGCTTTAAGCCCCTCAGCGTAGCGTGCAGACTCCAGCAAGTCCATGTGCGAAGCTTGACTATTGACGGAGATTGTTCGCGTTTGATCAAATCCTTCAATGCTAATAAACCCTAGCTCAGCAAAAACGTCAAGTGCAACACGAACGGTTTGCTCGTCAGCCTTAGATCGCGGGTCAATTTCTAGCGCCATCTGCGCAATATCTTCATCAGTGAGTGCTGAATCAGCTGTCTGAGCACCAAGCTTTGGCTGCAGTGCCGTAAGCGCGCGGTAGACAGCTACCAGGGCTTCTCGCTGTGGTGCATGAGAAGAAAGGATGCGCTCGTTAACACGCATATCATGCGCATCAAATAGCATCTGAATTACAGAAGGCTTACCGTCTCTACCTGCGCGTCCGCTCATCTGATTGAAGGCAACGCGACCGAACGGCAGGTGATACAGAATAACCTGGCGAATATCAGAGATATTGACGCCTTCGCCAAATGCACTGGTAGCAATGATGCAACAAACGTCCCCACGCCTAAAAGCGCGCTCAACGTTCTTGCGTATTTGAGGTGTTAGACCCGCATGATAGAACGCAATCTTGTGACCAAGTTCTGGAATACGATGGCGCAACATACGCGTCAAAGCCTGCGCCTGCTCCCTTGAATTGACGTAGACAACCGTTTTTGTGCCGTCTGACACAAGAGAAAGCAGTGCACATTCCCTATCCTTAGCACCGCGAAGGTCTTTGAGCTCTAGGTTAGTACGAGCTGTTTTATCTTTGTATACATGCTCTGCTTCAATGGAGAGAAGCCCACAAATATTCTGAGCCGACTGCGTGGTAGCCGTAGCTGTTGTGGCAAGTACCTGGGGACTCCCAAGCATCTTTAGTACCTGTGGCATTTGTGCATAAGCAAGTCTGCCTTCAGAAGCATTCATGCCCACGTGATGTGCCTCATCAAACACCACAAACGAGATGTTTTGCGCCGCGACAAACTGATCAGCATGGAGCGAGAAGAACTCTGGAGTAGTCAGCACAATATCAAGCTCATTGTTTGTCATGCGAGCAAACAGGTCTTCTCGGCTGGAAAGGTCTGTTTCTCCGTTGAGCACCTCGACAGAAATTCCTAGAGGCTCAAAGGTGTTTTTTATGCTTTGAACCTGGTCGTTGATGAGGGCGCGCAGCGGGTAGACAAACACGCTCATTTTATGTTGCAGCAGCGTAACACGAGCAGCATGAACCTGGAAGATAAGCGATTTACCTCTACCTGTTGCCATGACAGAGAGACAAGACGTTCCTTGAGAGAGAACCTCTAGTGTTTTCTTTTGCAGAGACAAGAGCTCTCTTGAACCAATCATGGACGTGACCAGGGTCTGGGTGAGCTCCTCAGAAGAAAGACTCTCCAGCTCACGGCGCTTTTGCTGCGCCTGTTCTTGGGAGGCCTCATCAGCCTCTGTAGTCTCCTTGGTAACCACAAGGGGCAAGTCAGCAGCGCTGCCGAGAAGATCTGCTTCAATGGGGCCGTCATCTTCATCGGTAAAGTCTCTGTAGAGAATGTCTCTGACCATGAGTTTTGGCTTAGTTCTGCCCTGCCAGGTCTCGTTAACTGCTTCAAAAATCAAATCAACAGCGCCATCATACTCAGCTGCCGCCTCAACATGAGGCGTTCTAAACATGATGGATGAAATTGAAGAAATGCCATTTGAAGCCATAAAACAAAGATGAGCTCCGCCTGCGCCAACACGCGAGCGATTCTTCATCACTACACCCTTGACGCCAAAGAGCGGCTTTTTGTTACCCTGACCAAAAGGTTGCAGGGCCTCAAGGGCGTCAATGGAGCTGATGGTAATTTCATCAAGGTTTACCAGGGCAGTAACTTCTCCTGAAGCCTCAAACTCTTCTTCTGGAAGCTCTGCCATAACCTTTGATAAACGCTTTCTAAAAGCATCAATCTTTGCTGTTTCTACCGTTACGCCAACGGCTCCTTGGTGGCCACCAAAACGGACCGTAAGGTCTGCACACTGTTCAACGGCGTGGAATAAATCAACGGAGCCAACAGAGCGGCCAGAGCCGCGAGCAACTCCATCTTGGATGGTAAACAGAATGCAAGGCACGTGATAGCGATTAACAATTCTTGAAGCAACAATACCCTTTACGCCCTCATGCCAACCCTCTTTGGCAAGCACAATTGCGTGGCCGCCATCGTAAATTTCTTTTGCCTGCTCAAGTGCTTCATCGGTAAGCTTTGCCTCAATAGCACGACGCTCGGAATTAATCTCTTCTAATTTTCCAGCAAGAATGGTTGCCTCTTCAGCGTCTTCTGTAAGAAGAAGGTCAAGCGCAATATCAGTAGTACCCATGCGTCCTGCCGCATTAAGGCGAGGAATAATAGAAAACGGCAGATTATCTGCAGAAATCTGGGCAATATCTTGACCAGCAACAGCGGCTAGAGCCACAAGACCTGGACGAAGACCTTTCTGGAGACGCTTAACACCTTCAGAAACCAGTGCACGATTCTCTTTGTTGAGCATCATCATGTCAGACAGTGTGCCCAACATAGCAACATCAATGTAATCAAGCCAAAGCTGAGGCTGATCTTGAAGCTGTCCTAAAACCTGCACCAGCTTAAGGGCAACTCCTGCACCAGCAAGTTCTCTAGAAGGACAATCCTCAACAAGCTTTGGGTCGGTGACTGGAACACCCTGGGGCACCAGATCTGCGGGCTCATGATGATCAGTAACAACAACATCAATCCCCTGCTGCAAAAGCCAAGCAACCTCTTGAGCAGCAGCAATGCCATTATCTACCGTAATAATTAAATCTGGCTTTCTATCTTGCAAAACTCTTGCAAGAGCCTCTTTAGAAAGTCCGTATCCCTCACCAAAACGATGCGGAATATACGGCAAAACATCTGCTCCCAATCGACGTAAAGCCAGGGTAAGCAGACATGTTGAGCTCATTCCATCAACATCAAAATCACCAAAAACGGCAATCTTTTTATGCTCAACAATTGCCTTATGAACATGGGCGGCAACCTCAGCCATTCCAGGAATACACTGTGGATCAAGCCAATCCCTTTGCAAGGATGGCGAGAGAAACTCTCGAGCTGCGGCTACATCAGTAAATCCACGTGCTACTAATACACGAGCAACAAGTGAAGTAACGTGCAATTCTTTTTTAAACAGCGACTCTAGATATACGTCTTGTGTAAGAACACTCCAACGAGTGCTTTTCTCGATGCCGGGCATCATGTCCTCTTTTCTGTGGCGGCAGAGCCAGCCAGGGGCACCTTGGGCACCCGCGAATGTTTATCTCTTTCATTCTACCCGTGTCACCGGACAAAAAATGACTAGCCCACAAATTAGTGAGCTAGTCATAAAAAAATTAAATCAAAGTTGCTTGCGCAGGGCTATCAAGATTTCTTGCACAGCGCTATCAAGAAGACGGGTTTCTCGCCAGGCGAACTTAGAAATCAACCACGCCGTCAGAGTTTTCCCACTCTTCAACAAAATCGCTATACGTACCTGCGAGGATTGCCTCGCGTGCCTGGCGCATCAGCTCAAGCAAGAAGTAAATATTGTGCATAGAAAGCAGCTGTCCGCCCAGCATCTCGTGCTGTTTAACCAGGTGATTGATGTACGCGCGAGAATAACCTCCCGTGCAAACCGGACAGGTACACTTAGCGTCAATAGGACCCGCATCGGCAAAGTACTTGGCGTTCTTGAGGTTCATACGGCCCTCGTGAGAAAACGCAGTGCCCATACGCGCGGTACGTGTTGGGAGCACGCAGTCAAACATATCAATGCCGCAGGCAACGCCGCGAATAAGCGTAGACGGATTGCCAACGCCCATCAGGTAGCGAGGCTTATTGCGTGGCATGTAATCGGCGCAAAGTGGAGCCAGAGTCTCAAACATAACCTCGTGAGGCTCTCCAACGGAATAGCCACCAATGCCATAACCAGGGAAATCACCAATGGACTCAAGGTGCTCAATGGAGCGCTTACGCAAATCAAGATGCATGCCGCCCTGGACAATGCCAAAGAGCGCCTGATCGGGGCGTGTATGAGCCTTGAAGCATCTCTCGGCCCATGCACTTGAAAGTTCTACGCCGCGCTCAACTTTTTTGCGCTCGGCAGGATAGCCTACGCACTGATCAAGCTGCATAACAATGTCTGCACCAAGGTTCTGGGCAATCTGCATGTTAGTTTCTGGCGTCCAATATGACCAGGCACCGTCGTAATCAACCGCACGGAATTTAACACCCTCGTCAGAGAGCTTCATGAACTCCTCGTGACTGAAGACCTGAAATCCGCCGGAATCCGTCAGAATTGGTCCATGCCACTGCATAAAATCATGCAGGCCACCCATCTGCGCCACCAGCTCATCTCCTGGGCGCTGAGACAAATGGTACGTATTTGCCAGAATAATCTTGGCACCAAGGTCACGGACGGTATCGGTCATCAAACCTTTAACGGTTGCCTTGGTACCAACCGGCATAAAAATAGGCGTTGGAATATCACCATGAGGCGTGTGGAAGATGCCGGCGCGCGCATGCGTCTTGGGATCTTCAGCGAGAAGTTCGTAGGTAAACCAAGAATCTTCTTTTTTCTCTGCCCAATTTTCTGTGTGTACGCAGGAAATTTTGGTGGTAAAACCCTGTGCTTTTTTAGAGCCGTCTGGCATGTAACCTCGATTACAACGTGCGGAGAGCATCAACCAAAGCTGTCTTGCCCTCTGTTTTCTGGTCCTTCATTTTTATCACACGTGCAGGACATCCCGCTACCACAGCATTTGCTGGAACATCTTCAACTACCACAGCACCTGCTGCAACAACAGCGCCCTCACCAACACGAATGCCCTCGATAACTACAGCGTTTGCACCAATAAGAACGTTATCCTCAACAATAACTGGCGTAGCAGATGCAGGCTCAACAACGCCAGCAAGAACGGTGCCGGCGCCAATGTGGCAGTTCTTACCAACGGTTGCGCGACCGCCCAGAACAGCACCCATATCAATCATGGTGCCCTCACCAATAACAGCACCAATATTAATAACAGCACCCATCATAATGACGGCATTGTTACCAATCTCAACGCGCTCACGAATCAGTGCACCTGGCTCAATACGTGCGTTTACGTCCTTCATGTTCAGCAGAGGAACACCGGAGTTTCGACGGTCATTCTCGATGTCAAAGTACTCAAATGCGTCTGCATTCTGCTCAACAACGCTCTTGAGCTCGGACCAATCGCCAAAAACTATCTTTGAGGTGCCCTCACCATACACGCGAGAAGATCCGTAAGACACAGAAGCGCCCTCACACTCTTTGACGTAGAGCTTAATAGGGGTCTTCTTCTCTGATGTAGCAATGTAGTTAATAATTTCCTGGGCGTCCATGCACGTCCTTTCTCAATCAAACAGATGCTAACCTATATAAGCGAGCACATGCGGTTATTCAAAAATCAACTCTTCAAAGGTATAAAAACCTGGAGCTTTTGTAAGCAATTTCTCAGCGCACGCAACAGCACCGTTCACAAAAATCTGACGAGACGTTGCGCGATGAGTCAGGCACACTTCCTCATCCTGTCCAAAGAAATGAACCTCATGAGTGCCGGCCACCGTGCCGCCTCTCAGGGCAAACACGCCAATCTCGTCTTTGGAGCGAGCTCCACAGAAACCCTCGCGACCAGAAACAACGGGGCGAGTTCCCTCAGGATCAATAGCGGCGAGCAGCAGCTTTGCTGTGCCGGACGGAGCGTCAACCTTCTGGTTATGATGCGTCTCCACAATCTCGGTGTCCCAGCCGTTAAGCGCCTCAGCAGCCATAGCCACCGCACGCCTCAACACGGCAACACCCACCGAATAGTTTGCCGCGTGAATCACCGGCACGCTCTCCCCCAGCTGCTTCAGCTCTGAAAGCTGCTCTGGCGAGAAACCCGTGGTGCCAGAAACAAGTGCGCACCCGCGCTCACGTACAAAGCCGACAACAGCATCAAAGGCAGCAACGCCAGAGAAATCCACAACCACATCAGGCGTCTGCTCAATGGTATTCAACTGATTGATATTCTCGTGACCAAACGCACCAAGTACCTCAAAACCGTGAGCAATCAGGGTTTGCTCGATGAGCTTTCCCATCTTGCCGGTACCAATTACTACTGCACTAGGCATCAAGAAGACCAGCCTTTCTCATAGCGTTTTCAAGCACCTCGGCGTGCTCATCAGTCATCTTCCACAGAGGTAGACGATAATTTTCTTCCATAAATCCCATACGAGCCAGAGCGGCTTTTACTGGAATTGGATTAACCTCGCAGAAGAGGGCGTGTACCAGATCAAGATACTGAAGCTGAAGCTCGCGAGCAAGAGAAACCTCTCCGCGGTGCCATGCAACTACCAGGTCATGAACCATCTTTGGATCAAGGTTAGACCAAACAGAAATGACACCAGAAGCACCAAGAGAAAGCAGCGGCACAATCATGTCGTCATTTCCAGACCACATAGTAAAGTCATCGCTCAAATAACGAGCAACCTTTGTTGCGTATGCAATGTCTCCAGAAGCCTCTTTAATGCCCCATGCATTTGGATGTGCCGCAAGCCTCTGAACATTGCGCTCAGAAATTGAGCAGCCCGTTCTACCAGGAATGTTATACAAAATACAAGGAACATCAACGCGGTCGAGTACATACGAGAAGTGCTGGTAGATGCCCTCTTCGTTACTCTTGTTGTAGTAAGGAGTAATCAGAAGCAGACCATCAACACCTGCCTTCTCTAGAGCCTCTGCTTTGCGCAAAGACTCAGCAGAAGAGTTGGAGCCAGCACCGCCAATAACAGGAACTCTGCCCTGAGCCCTGGCAAGGATTGTCTTAACTACCTCGATGTCTTCCTCATCTGTCATGGTTGAGGACTCGCCGGTAGTACCAAGAGCGAGAATACCGTCAATTCCCTGCTCAATCTGGAAGTCTACAAAGCGCTCAAGTGCTTCGAAGTCAACATTTCCCTGAGCATCAAATGGGGTTACTAAAGCGGTGATTGCACCAGTCAAATTCTTCATGTCCATAGTTTTTCTCGCCCTCTAACGTGTGGTGTTTATAGTTGTTTGTTGCGCAAGATCAGAAAAATCGGAGCCGTCAAATGCAAGCGTTGCAAAGTAATCAGCCTCTGTCTCAGCGCGGCGAATAAGCTGCACGGATCCATCTTCTAGAAGCAGCAGCTCAGCGGAGCGCAGACGGCCATTGTAGTTATAGCCCATCGAGAAACCATGAGCGCCCGTATCGTGAATAAACAAGAGGTCATCCACAGCAGCCTCTGGGAGCTGGCGGTTCTTTGCAAACTGATCGTTATTCTCGCAAAGTCCGCCCACAACGTTGTACGTATGTGTTGCAGGGGCATCCTCTTTGCCCATAACAGTGATGTGATGATAGGCATCGTAGATTGCGGGACGCATAAGGTTTGCCGCACACGCGTCTACACCTAGGTAGTGGCGGTACGTCTCTTTTTGGTGCAAAACGCGAGTAACAAGCGCACCGGCGGGGCCCAAAAGCCAACGTCCAAGCTCGGTGTAAATGGCAACGTCTCCCATACCTTCGGGAACTAGAACCTCTTCAAAGACGCGCTTTACACCCTGACCAATGGCCAAGACGTCAGGCTCAACCTGGTCTGACTCATACGCCACACCAATGCCACCAGAAAGATCAATAAATCCAATATGAATATCAAGTTCTTTGTGCAACTTAACAGCCAGCTTAAAGAGGACGCGCGCGAGGTTTGGATAGTAATCTTCCTCTTGAGCGTTACTAGCCAAGAATGCATGAAGGCCAAACTCAGTCACGCCTTTGGTCTTAAGATACGCAAACGTCTGGAAAAGCTGCTCTTCTGTCATGCCAAACTTAGCATCATCGGGATTTCCAATAATGCCGTTTTGCGACTCAAACACGCCACCAGGATTAAGGCGTGCGCACATGACCTGAGGCATGTTGCTTCCCACTGCTTCTTCAAGCGTTGTAAGCATGTCGCCGCCAGCGTCTAAGTTAATAATGGCTCCCAGCTCATGAGCGCGAGCAAAGTCAAGCACCGTAGTGTCATTTGACGAGAGCATAATGTTTTGGCCGGTAACTCCACAGGCTTTTGCAAGGGTGAGCTCTGTGGCATTTGCACAGTCACAGCCACAGCCAAGCTCTGCCAGCAATCTCACAATGTAAGGATTTGGCGTAGCCTTAACCGCAAAGTACTCTTTAAAACCAGCGTTCCAGCTAAAAGCCTCTTGTAAAAGCTTTGCTCGACGAACAATCTCTGCCTTGTTATACAGGTGAAATGGCGTTGGATACGTCTTAGTGATTGCCTCTAGGGCATCTACAGAAACAAACGGTTTCTTACTCAAAGCTCCCCCTCAAATTGGGGGCGCAATACACCGTCAAAGTAGCACCCCCGAAATCTCGGACAGTCTTGCATGTGTTTCATACAAGCCCACCTGACAACCACGCCTGATTGCCAAGTTCGGCGAACCTCGCCTCCTTCTGGGGTCACTGCCTGCCGACTAACCCAGAACCCATCGTGCTCGCTCCTCTATTGACAGTAAAACCCTACCACAGAAAGCTCTGTATTTGGGCTAGTTTTGTTCTTCTCGCAAAGTATTAACAAAAGTCTTAAGGCGAGAAAGACCTTCTGTCAGATTCTTGTCTGAGGCAGCGTAACTAATACGCACGTACCCCTCGGCACCGAAGAAAACACCAGGTACCAGTGCTACACCAAACTCTTTGATTGCTCGCTCACAGAACGCCTCAGAATCAAGGGCAAATTCCTTGATTGATGGAAATGCGTAGAAGGCACCTTCTGGCTCTTCAACAGGAAGTTTCATGTCTTCAAGTGCAGAAAGCACAATCTGTCTGCGCTTTTGATAGTTTGTGCGCATAGGCGTGACATCATAGGAAAGCGCATAGAGAGCAGCTGGCTGCAAAAATGAAGGAACAGAAGACACCAGCTGGGCGTGGACCTTTCCAATATCTGTCGCAAGCTCATCAGAAGTAGCAACCCAACCAAGTCTCCAACCCGTCATTGCCCATGGTTTGGAGAAACTATTTGTCACAATGCAGCGATCAGACAAATCTGGGTAGAGCTCAACAAAACGTGGAACGTCCTCAACATAGGCAAGCTCTCTATAAACGTCATCGCATAAAACATAAAAGCCGTGCTTGCGGGCAAGTTCTGCCACCACATCAAGCGACTCTTTTGTATAAACACATCCCGTAGGATTGTTGGGAGAAGTCAGCACAATAAGCTTTGTCTTCTCTGAAATCTTTGACTTAAGTTGCTCAGCATCAATCTGGAAATGATTGTCACTGGTATCAAGTGGCACAACCACACCACGATTAAGCTGGCAGAGTGTTCTGTATACCAGATACGCTGGTTCAGGAATAATAACCTCGTCACCTGGATTCATAAGGGTTAGCATAGTTGCAGAAATGGCTTCCGCAGCTCCCACGGTAACTACAATGCCGTCTGGACTAACCCTCATACCACGAGCTGACTCCCAATCGGCAATAGCTCTTCTAAGCTCAGGAGTACCGATGTTAGGTGGATAGTGAGTGTTTCCAGCTGCAAGTTCTCTGTCTACTAAGTTGCAAATAGGAGCTGGAGTGTCTTCTCCCGGCTCTCCAATGGTTAAAGAAATACATCCTGGTGTTGCAGCAGCAAGTGCCGAGAAACGCCTGATACCAGAGGGTTTGAAAAGCTCTAGTGTTGTATTTCTTGATAGCGACATACAAACTCCTCAACGTAATTTCAATCCATAATAGTTATTATTTAAATCATACGACACTTGATTGATACGAGGTTCGCATGAAAAGAGTTTTGTCTCTTGGCCTTAAGTTTATTATTGGCCTTCTAAAAAGGGTTCTTGCACCACTTTTCAAATTTGTAGGCGGGCTTTTTGTTCTAGCTTTACTGGTTCTTGGTGGATATGCCCTCTACCTGCAGCTTAATTACTATCGCATTCCTGACAATACTCCCGTATCCAATCAAGGTGCCTCTCCTGAAACTACAACCGTACAGGTAGGCCAAACCTACACAGCTTCAACCTACAACATTGGCTTTGGTGCTTACACCCCTGATTACACCTTCTTTATGGATGAAGGCATCATGCAGGATGGCACGCGCACCGTAGGAACTCACGGCCGTGCTGTCAGCAGAAACTCCGTGCTTTACACCACAAACGGTGCCCTGAACACCGTTTCTTCTCTGAATGGTGGTACAGCTCCTGACTTTATTCTTTTCCAAGAGATTGATACTTCATCTGACAGAAGTTGGCATGTGAATCAAGTTTCTGAAGCAGAGAGCCGCTTTGGATCCTACGCATCATATTTTGCTCAGAACTTCCACACCGCATTTCTCGCCTATCCACTCACAGAGTTCCACGGAACCTCTAACTCTGGAATTCTGACGCTTTCAAACGTACTTGCTTCAAGCGCGACTCGTCGTACCTACCCCATTGACGAGTCGTTCCCAACAAAATTCTTTGACCTAGACCGTTGCTTTATGATTACACGCTACCCTACCAGCGATGGTCATGAGCTGGTACTTATTAACAGCCACATGTCTGCTTATGACAAAGGTGGCACCAGTCGCGCGCAGCAGCTTGCACTTCTGACCAAAATAATGTCTGAGGAGCGCGCTAAGGGCAATTACGTTATTGCGGGTGGCGACTGGAACCATGCCATTTTGGGCTCGCTTACACTCTATCCTTCTGTTCAGCAGATACCAGATTGGGTAGCAGAACTCAAAGATTCTGATTTGCCAGAAGGTTTTAGCGTTGTAGCTCCAGACAACCTTACCGACGTTCCTACCTGCCGCGGAGATGACATTCCATACGAGAAGGACAAGACATACACCACCACAGTTGATGGCTGGATTGTCTCGGATAACGTTGTTGCAACCGCCAGAAACATTGACACGCAATTTGCCTATTCTGATCACAATCCGGTTCTGCTGTCATTTACCCTAAAGAGCGCAGAATAGGGTTATCTTCCCTTCGATATATTCATATTATGTGCGTGTTGTACCTATAATACGCACATAATTATT
Organism: uncultured Atopobiaceae bacterium; assembly: GCA_963538475.1. Classification (GTDB taxonomy): domain Bacteria; phylum Actinomycetota; class Coriobacteriia; order Coriobacteriales; family Atopobiaceae; genus Lancefieldella. Next base: position 3,242 of record CAUTIE010000002.1, on the reverse strand, counting down.
GACTTCACAGTCTTTATCTTGTATAACAAAACTACAAGAAAGGCGGGTAATCATGGCAAAAGTAAGCACAAATATAAATTTGGATCCAACCCTTAAAAAGAATGCTCAGGAGCTTCTCAGAGATTTAGGCATGGATCTTACTACTGCTATTACCATTTTTCTTCGTCAGACTGTTCGTGAGCAGGGAATCCCTTTTGAAATCAAGCGAGAAATTCCTAATGCTCAAACTATAGAGGCTCTTAATGAATACACCAACATGAAAGAGCATCCAGAAAATTACAAGCACTATGCCTCATTCTCCGACGCAATGTCGGAGGTCCTAGATGCTTGAAATCTTTTAGAACCGGTTCTCATTCTGATCTCTTTTAAAACTAAAGAATAATTTCTGTTTTGTTGTAACCACAACAAAAGCCATATGGAAGTCCTGTCACACTTTGGGTATAAAGTAAGCCATAGTAGACTTTCTAAACTTATCCGAGAGGAGCCCGTATGGCACAGGTTCTTGATTTAAGCAAATCCGTTTATGAGATTTGCACTAAGTATCCCGTTATTAAAGGCCTCATGGCAGAAAACGGCTTTGCCGAGATTACCGAGCCAGGCCGTCTTCAGACCATGGGTCGTTTTATGACCATCCCTAAAGGCTGCGACCACAAAGGCGTAGACCTTGAGGAGCTCAAAGCAATCTTCCGCTCTCACGGCTTTACCATTCTTGGTGATGAGGAGCCTGCAGCAGTAGAAACTCCAGCTGGCGAGAAGCCCGCAGAGGCAGAGAGCGCACCTATTGCACAGACCCCTGAAGAGCGCAAAGCTCTTATCGCCCAGTACCTTGAGCGCCTCAATGACGGCGAGGACATCGAGGCTGTTCGCGAGGACTTTACCCGTAACTTCAAGGATGTTTCTGGCACAGAGATTTCCAACGCCGAGCAGGAGCTTATTGCTGGTGGCGTTCCTATGGAGAAGGTCCTCAAGCTCTGTGATGTTCACGCCGCTCTCTTTGAAGGCAAGGTTTCTTGCGCACCAACAGGTGCTGTTGAAGAGACCCCTGGACATCCCGTTTGGACCATGCGTCAAGAGAACGACCGCATTCTTGCCTTTATCCACGACCGCGTTGCTCCAGATGTTAAGCGCGCTCGTACCCTTACTGAGTCTTCCAGCAACGAAGAGTGCGCTGGTGTTGCAGCAATTCTAAAAGCTGATATGGACGCCTTTGACGAGGTCTTTGTTCACTACAAGCGCAAGGAAGAGCTGCTCTTCCCTCATCTTGAGCGCCACGATATCACTGGTCCTTCAAAGGTTATGTGGGGTAAGGACGACGAGGTAAGAAACGCTGTTAACGGTGCAGAGGCTCTGCTCGAGACTGCGTACGGCCAGTATGATGCAGGCCTTATGGCAGCCGTTGCTGACTATCTGGATGAGGCTATTGAGGGCGCTGAGTCTATGGCTTCCAAGGAAGAGAATGTCCTCATTCCACTTTCTCTTGAGCACCTAACCGCTACCCAGTGGACCCAGATTGCCGCTGAGGAGAACGAGTTTGGTCACGCATTTGGCGTCAACCCTCCTTCATGGCACGCAGATCCTCTTGAGCTTGCAAACGACAAGCTTAAAGAGATGGAAGCCGCAGCCGCTATGGACGAGAATAACGCTGAAGCAGAAGAGGAAGCAATTTCTGCTGACGGTAAGGTCAAGCTCTCTACCGGTGAGTTCACCATTCCGCAGCTTGAGGCTGTCTTTGCAACTATTCCACTCGATATTACCTTTGTTGACGCTGATGACAAGACACGTTACTTCAGCCACGGCGACACCCGTGCTTTCCCTCGTCCTAAGAGCTGCCTTGGCCGTGACGTATATGACTGCCATCCACCAAAGAGCCAAGAGGCTGTTCGTCGCATCCTCACCGAGTTTAGGAGCGGTCGTAGCGACTCCTCCGAGTTCTGGTTTGAGGTCAGAGATAAGTTCCTCTACGTCCGTTACTTTGCTGTTCGCGATGAAGAGGGCAACTACCTGGGCGCTCTTGAGACCACACAGGACATCGGCCCAATCCGTGCTCTTGAGGGCGAGAACCGCAGAGGTTCTGACAGCTAAGATCTTGCGCGCGTAAAACCCTGAGTTGCCTCTTAAAAATTTTGTACGACTTGGTAGGCGATGTGTCCTTTTTAAGGCACATCGCCTACACTATTTCTGGCCAAAAGAGAGGAGCCTCAGTGCTACATCGTTTACTCGGCACTAAGTATGCATACGCTATTGTTGCAACTTGTATTGTCGTCATGTTTTTGCCGTGCGCCATTATCCTTACGTGTTTTGGCATCTTTATTACACCAGTTTCACAATATTTTGGCGTTCCCCGCGTTGCCTTCTCTGCGGTCTTCTCGGTACTCTGTATTGCCATGACGGTAGTTCTGCCATTCATAGGCAAGTTCTATAAAACGCACGACACGCGCTTGGTCCTTTCTGCAAGCGTTATCATTTGCGCAATTTCATACGGAGCCATGTCGGCAGCTCAAGAGATGTGGCATTTTTATCTCTGCGCAGTGGGACTTGGTATTGGCGTACCTGCACTCATGTTTTTGTGCGTCCCCGCCCTCATTAACGATTGGTTTGACCAGCGCGTTGGCACTTTTATGGGTCTCTGCTTTGCATTCACCGGCATTGGTGGCACTGTCTTTAACCCCATTGGATCTGCCATTATTTCGTCTGGTCCTGAAGGTTGGCGCGCTTGCTATCTGATTTTTTCGCTGGTTATGCTTGTAGGAACACTCCCCTTCACCCTTTTTGTGGTGCGCGAGAAACCCCAAGACCTTGGCCTTACCCCTCTTACCTTCTCCTCTACTGACGAGAAAAACATTGAGGTTGCAGAGACTTCTTCAACCGACATCTCTGCTGATGACGCAATGAAATATCCAGAGTTTTATATGGTTGCTGCGTTTTACGCGCTCATTACCTTTAACCAGCAAATCTCTCAGTACTTCCCAAGCTATGCAGCAACCTTTGCAGAAACTGCTCCTGCCATTGCCGCTGCCACAGGCCTTCTTGCTGGAACAACTATGCTGGGTCAAGCAATTGGAAAAGTGCTTCTAGGTGCTTTAAGCGATATCTCCGTGAAGCTTGCTTGCTTTGTAGGAATTTTCTCGGGCATTGTTGGCTTACTTATGTTGGGGATTAAGCTTCCAGTATTGCCACTCTTGCTGGCAGGAACCTTCCTTTTTGGAATTGCCTATGCCCTTACAACGGTTGGCTCGCCACTT
>CAUTIE010000001.1:0-190800 GCA_963538475.1 uncultured Atopobiaceae bacterium | reverse complement strand
CAGAGGCTTTTTGTACCACTATGGCATCGGAGTAACTGGTGCTTCTCGTATTTCTTTAGATAAGTTCGGAGAGTTTTGCTATCAGTTCTTAGACAACATTGATCAAGTAGAACTTTATATTGGCAAGTCAGATAACATTGCTCATCTTAATTCGTTTAGGGGTATGAAGCATAGATTGCTGGAGCTTTTGAGTGCTGAGTGGAGATTCCGTCTTGCTCCTGAAGATCAAGAGGCTGCTCTTGAGCCGTTTGCCATCCTCTTTGGACCATCAGTAGCAGCTCGAGAGCTCTATCGCTTTGTAAGAGATATTGCTTACGAGGCTATTGCTACTGATACAGAGCTTCCAGAAGACAGTGATGCCTATCGCTACAGGACGTATGCAAAGAAATATGCTGCTCTCATGCATCAGGATGAGGGACTGTCGTTTGACAGGGCAGTTCGCATGAAACAGATTGCCGATGAGCACATGGAATATCTAGAAAGAAAGCACATGGTAAAGATGTTTGAGCAGCAGCCTATTCGCATTCTTATCACTTCTCATAAAGATGTTGATGTTCCCGCAAGCAACTACCTTCAGCCTATTCAGGTGGGACCAGGTCAGAAGAGTAATCGCTTTACGTATATGCTCCACGACGATGAGGGCGATACCATTACCGAGAAAAACCCAATGTACTGTGAGATGACTACACAGTATTGGGCATGGAAGAACATCGCCAATGCTCGCTATGTTGGCTTTGGCCATTATCGTCGCTACTTCAACTTTACCGATACGGTTTATCCAGAAAATCCGTTTGGTGAGGTTATGGATGACTTCATTGATGAAGATGCCATTAAGAAATATGGTCTTGATGACCAGACTATTGCTCAGTGTATTGAAGGCTATGACCTTATTACCACGGGAGTAAAGGATATTCGCAAATTCCCTGGAAGCGCTAACACACCTCTTGAGCAGTACCATGCTGCTCCACTGCTTCATCCAAAGGATATGGATACCATGGCTGCGCTCATTATTGAGCGTCACCCAGAGTATGCAGAGGATGTAAACGCTTTTCTCAACGGCCATCAGCAGTGCTTCTGTAACATGTACATCATGCGTAAAGAGCTCTTTGACCGCTATGCTGCATGGGTGTTCCCACTTGTTGACGAGTGGACTGCTCGTACTGATATGTCTACGTACAGCAAAGAGGCCCTAAGAACTCCAGGTCATCTGACTGAGCGTCTCTTTAATATCTGGCGTATGCATATGCTGCGTACAGAGGGCAAAAACTGGAAGGTAAAAGAGCTTCAGTGCATTCACTTTACCAATCCAGAGCCTCGTCAGAAGTTCATTCCTCTCTTTGAAGAGAAGCCTGAGATTGCAAGCCAGAACGTTGTTCCTGTTGTCTTTGCAGCAGATAATAACTACGTTCCAATTCTTACCTGCGCTATGGGTTCAATGCTTGAAAACGCCGACCCTAACCGCTTCTACGATGTAGTTGTCCTTAACACCAATATTGGCAGCTCAAAGCAGGAGATGGTTAAGAAGTACTTCTCGCGTTATAAGAATGCTCGTATTACGTTCTATAACGTGTGGCGTATGGTTAAAGACTACAAGCTAGACACTAATAATGCGCACATTAGTGTGGAGACATACTTCCGTTTCTTGGCTCAAGACATTCTTTCTGGTTACGATAAGGTTGTCTATCTAGACTCTGACCTTGTGGTCAATGGTAATGTTGCTGAACTTTATGATGTAAGAATGGGCAGCAATCTTATTGCTGCAACGCTTGATATTGATTATCTGGCAAACCTTAACATCCGCGGCGGAGATCGCATGAAGTACAGCCTTGATGTGCTTAACCTCAAGAATCCTTATGCGTACTTCCAGGCGGGAGTTATGGTCTTTAATACCGCTGAACTGCGTCGCTATCATACTGTTCCAGAATGGTTGCGCATTGCATCCAATCCAATCTTTATCTACAACGATCAAGATATTCTGAACAGCGAGTGCCAGGGTCGCGTTGTCTATCTCCCTGCTGACTGGAACGTGACACACAACATTTTTGGACGTGCCGAGAAACTCTATCCAATGGCACCAAATAGCGTCTTTGATGACTATCAGGCAGCACGTCGTGCCCCAAAGATTGTTCACTTTGCTGGTGCTATTAAGCCTTGGCAGAACGCTAGCTGCGACATGGCGTCCTATTTCTGGAAGTACGCGCGCAACACTCCGTTCTACGAGGTTATTATTCAGGACATGGTGCCAGGCGCTAGAAATGACGCCGATGTCACAGAGTTCCACGAGCGTGCGCTTTCTGATGCAAGCCCTCTGCGCAAGATTATTGACCCAATTGCACCATATGGCAGCGCAAGGCGAGAAGCCCTTAAGGCCCTTGGTAGAACCTTAAGAGGACGCAAATAAATACCTGGTAGGTGCAAGATTTCTTGCACCTACGTTTTTATGTTTGGAGTTGTAATGGCAGCACTTTCGCCAAAAGATATCGCTCGTGCAGCAGAGCTCAATAGAATCTTGAACCATGCGGCATACGCCTACTATGCCCTTGATAATCCAGAGCTTACTGACGCTGAGTTTGACCGCCTTCTTATTGAGCTTCAGCAGCTTGAGGCAGCATATCCAGAGCTTGTAACTGAGGATAGCTATACCCAGCGCGTAGGTGGTTACGTTTCTGAGCAGTTTGAGCCTGTCCAGCATGCCGCGCGCATGTATTCCATGGACGACGCCATGAACTTAGAGGAGCTGGATGCATGGCTTTCCAGAACTGATGAGGCTCTTGGTGCGTCACCTACAAACCCTGTGGCATATACCTGTGAGCTTAAGATTGACGGCTTAGGTGTTGCGCTCACGTATCGTGACGGTCAGTTTGTACGTGCTGCTACACGAGGTGATGGTAGTACGGGAGAAAACGTTACGGCAAACGTTTTGACTATCTCTGACGTACCAAGAGAACTTGCACTTGCAGGACTTGAGCAGGTTGAAAATAGGGGTCTTAACCAGAGCATTGAGGTGCGTGGTGAGGTCTATATGCCCAAGCATTCCTTTATTCGTTTGAATGAAGATGCGGATGCTGCAGGTAAACAGCCTTTTGCTAACCCAAGAAATGCGGCCGCTGGATCTTTGCGTCAGAAGGATCCAAAGATTACCGCTCATCGAGACCTCGAGACCTTTATCTATGCAGTGGCTGATGAAGGTCCTCTTGACGTTCACAGTCAGTGGGAGTTCTTAAACTGGCTTCGTAGCTGCGGCTTTAATGTTAATCCTCATGCTCGTCGTTGCTTGAGCGCTCAGGAAGTTCACGATTTTTGTGCGCAAGCTCTTGAGCAGCGAGGAGACCTTAACTACGACATTGATGGCGTGGTGGTAAAGGTTGACTCTTTTGCCAGCCAGGAAGCTCTAGGATTTACTTCTCGCGCTCCTCGTTGGGCTATTGCATTTAAGTTCCCACCAGAGGAAAAGCAGACCGTTTTGCGAGAAATTCGTATTCAGGTTGGTCGTACGGGCGTGCTTACTCCTGTTGCTGAGTTTGATCCCGTTACTGTTGCGGGTTCTACCATTGCGCGCGCAACCCTCCACAATCTTGACGAGATTCGTCGCAAAAATGTGCGCGAGGGTGACACCATCATTGTTCACAAGGCAGGAGATGTTATTCCAGAGGTTGTAGGACCAGTTTTGAGCCTTCGACCAGCGGATGCTGTTGAGTTCCAGATGCCAACTACCTGTCCAAGCTGTGGCAGTCCTGTTATTCAGGAAGAAGGAGAAGTTGCCTTCCGCTGCGTCTCTATTGATTGCCCTGCTCAGGCAGTTGAGCGCCTGATTCACTGGGGTAGCCGTAAGGCCATGGATATTGACGGCCTTGGTGACGAGCTCATTAACCGTATGGTTGAAGAGGGTGTCCTCTCTGACGTTGCCGACTTCTACGACAAACTCACTGAAGAAACGCTGGCCAGCATGCCTACGGGCCGTGTATACGATACCGATACTGCAGATCACCTTTCTGGCGACAGCATTCCTGTGGGCCACACTATTGCTAAGAAGGTTATGGCAAAGGTTGAGGAATCAAAGACGCGTGGTCTTGGACGCGTGCTCTTTGGTATTGGCATGAGGCACGTTGGTGCTAACGTCGCAGAGCTGCTCGCCCAAGAATTTGGCTCCATTCAGGCGCTTGCTACAGCTCCTGTCGAGAAGATCGCTGAAATCCCAGGTATTGGCCCCAAGATTGCAGAATCTGTACACGAGTTCTTCTCGATACCAGAAAATGTTGCCGTTATTGAGCGTCTTCGTCAGGCAGGCGTAGTGCTAGAGGAAGAGAAGTCAGAAAACGAGCTTCCTCAGACACTTGCTGGGCTTACGTTTGTTTTAACGGGAACTCTTGAGCACTTCACACGCGATGAGGCTGGTGCCCAGCTCAAAGCTATGGGAGCAAAGGTTTCCGGCTCTGTATCTAAGAAGACAAGCTTCGTAGTAGCAGGAGAAGCCGCGGGATCTAAGCTTACAAAGGCTGAGAGCTTGGGTGTTCCCGTACTTGATGAGGCTGCGCTCCAGCAAATTCTTGAAACAGGTCAGGCACCTGCATAAATGTGTATGTTTAGCAACAAGGTGTTGATTTATAATGCTTTGTTACCGTCAGTAAAAAGGAGACGACCAAATGAACCTACTAAAAAGCAAGTACATTTCTCTTGGAATGATGTTTTTGATTTTAGCAATCATCTTGGGCGCAGCATCAAACGTTAATGACCTCTTTATCGGTATGTTCTATGGCATTTCTCTAGGAATATTGATTTTAGGATTGCTTGTAACTCAAAAAAGTTTTCGTTTGTGCAATCGATAATTGATCCAAAAGGGACAGCTATGGCAGATAAAAGCATTCTGGTTCTTTGTTATTCTCGCTGCACTACTTGTAAGAGAGCTCTTAAATGGCTTGATGAACATGGTGTTTCTTATACGCTGCGCGATATTAAAGAGGAGAACCCAACTACAGAAGAGCTTGCTGAGTGGCACAAACTGAGTGGTCTCTCCATCAGGAAATTCTTCAATACTTCAGGCATGGTGTATCGCGATAATAACATCAAGGAGCAGCTTGATGCAGGTATGAGCGATAGTGATGCCTATAATTTGCTTTCTACCACAGGTATGCTGGTAAAGCGCCCCTTGGTGGTTGCAGGCAATACTATCTTGCTTGGGTTTAAAGAACCTGCATGGGAAGAAGCACTTCTGTAATATCGACTTCTATGGAATGTGTTTTTGTAGCATGCGCTTTTACAGCATGCGTCAGATTGTAGATAAGCGTTAGTAAAAAAGGCAGCTACTCAAGTAGTTGCCTTTTCTCTTACGTGTTCGAATATGCATCGCTTTTGGTGTTTTGTTGCAAGCTAGTCCTCGTCATCAACCATTTCTACAACGGGTTTGCCCATGTAATTGATACCGTCGACCAGCTCTTCCAGGGTGATTCTTTGACCTAAGATAGTTGCTTGAACAAGCTCTTTGTAGAACTCACGAGCTTCATCCATAAGATCAAGAATGCTTTCAGTCTTGATCTCTCCTGTGTAAGGCTCTTTCCAAGGTAGACGCTTGAGGTTTGCCGTAGGGAAGTCCTCGGTCTGAACAATACGATGGGCCATCGCCGCAACGTACGAATTGTTTGAAGGACGCATGAACTTCTCGGTCTTATACAAAACGTCAGGAAGCTTGGTGGTGTACTTAGGATCAGTACGCTCTACCGTGTGGTAGATGCGAGCGTAATCCTGAAGGGCCTTCTCGTACTCACCAACGCCAACATTGAGGTCAAATACCTGAAGCGCAACTTGCGAGAAGAGCGCGCCACCAACGTGCTTGGTTGATTCAACTGCTTCAAGCACCTCAGCTGGCGGGAACGTCTCAACGGTAGTATGGCGCATGTGCCAGAGAAGGTATGAGTCTAAATCTGTCTCGATAATAGGATGGAGTTCTCTGTAGGCATTCTTGAGAGATGGTTCCGCCTCAATCAATGCATCTTGCTGGGAATACACAAACGGATGGACAATTCTATCCAGGGCGTAGTGTGCCAAGAGACCAAGCGCAAACGCACGACCAGCGGGCATGTCGCTCTGCGGTAGGCGAGAAACACCATCGCGAATAGAGAGAAACGCGTCAACAATATGACCCGCATGCATACGACGATGTAGTCTATTGCAGGCAAGCGAGTGGTTTGGCCAGGCAAGATGACGTGCTAGGAAGGGATCAGGACCCTGGTTTCCAAGCAGGAATGCATTGACCTCTGCATCAGTTGCAACAAGTTCTTGCGGTAAATCATGAACCACCTCTGCGCCAAACAGATAGTGGGTTATTAAAGCAGGCATAGGACTCCTTGTAGTTTTTCAATATAAGAGTAGCCCAAAAAAGCTTACAGGCGTTAAAATTTCTCCTTCGTGTTACAAGATTTAATGATACTTGGGAACTGACACATGGGTCTACTTGAAATTTTAATGCTGGGTGTGGCGCTTGCAACAGATGCGTTCTCTGTCACTATCTCCAACACCTTTGCCTTTGATGACCATAGGTTTTCTCGTCTTATGCGTATGCCTCTTTTCTTTGGTCTCTTTCAGTTTGGTATGCCTCTTGCCGGTTATTTTGTTGGTGGCATTGCAGCAGAGTTGATTGAGAAGTACGCAGGTATTGTCTCGTTGGTTATTCTTGGTTTCATCGGTTCAAACATGCTGTACAGCGGCTATAAGGCGCTCAAAGAAGATGCTTCTGAAGAAGATGAGGAAGAAGCTCAGCAAGGCGCTACAACACTCTCTTATGGCAAGTTGGTATTTCAAGCTGTTGCTACGGCAATTGATGCATTTGCTGTTGGTGTAAGTTTTAGGGCACATAGCGTAGACATTTTGGTTGCCTCGGCACTCTTTGGTATTATTACCGTCATCCTCTGCACCATTGCATTGTTCATTGGTAAAAAACTCGGCTCGCTTTTGGGTGATCGCGCCGAGATGGTCGGTGGTGTAGTGCTTATCCTGATTGGACTAAAAGCCTTTTTTGGATAAAATTTGTTCGACCAGATGGACTGAGTAGCAGGTAAGGAGGTAGCGTGAAGTTTATCCCAGATTGTCTGCGCCAGAAGCTGCATAAAACTTTTGGACCAAAAGACCCTGACGAGAAGATCACTCCACCAACTGCCACTTCTGTTACACGAACCTCATTTATCATCCTGGCTGTCTCAGCGGTTGCTGCACCCGTAATAGCAACCGTAGCAAACGTTTTAAGCCCAGGAATTTCTTATGTTCAGCAGGAACTTCTTCCTCCACAGCTCAATTCAAAAGTTCCGGGCTATGCTCGAGCGCTCATTCAACTTGCACAACGAGAAGGCTCTCTCAATCTGCTTTGCACTTCAAAAGAAGCGGTAAAGCCCCTGGTAGAAACATATTCAAGAATGTTTTCTCTGCCTGTTACGGTGGGCGAGGCAACAGAGGAAGAAATTCAGGAGTTTATTAAGCAAACATACACTTCTGGTAAGAGTGCGGAGTCTGAAACTTCTGATATTAAATCTGGTACCGATTGGGGTTTTGAGAAACCTGATGTTATTTTTCTGGCAAGCGAAGCTCTCATGCAAAACTTTGAGACTTCCGCATATTGCCAACCGTTTGAAGTTTCTTCAACAGACCAGTACGTGCGTCCAGAGTTTTTTGACACCAACGGGCACTGGTATGCCTACGCTGCAGATCCATTGGTTTTACTTGTAAATCAAGAGCGCCTTAATGAGAAAAAGATTCAGCGTCCACGCGAATGGACCGATCTTCTTACAGATGGCCTGCGTGGAAGGTATGTTATTCCTGACCCCACACTTACGTATGCGGGAAAAAAGTTTGAATCGCTCTTTTTAGGTCAGTATGGACTGGATAAAGGTGCTCAAATTATCCAAAGTCTGTTTGAAAATGTTGACGCATTTTCTGAGAGCACCTATCAAGCTATTAGAGACACAGGATTTGGCAAGTATAGGGCTTGTGTTTGTCCGCTGAGCGCTGCGTATAGGGCAATTACTAAAGACGATTTTGATAATCTTTCAGTCATTCTGCCAGGTACTTCATATTTCTCTACGATAAGGTCATTTGTATGTCAGGGGTCAAAACATACGTATTCAGCGTATTTATGGCAGGAATTTATTACTAAACGAGACGCTGCTGAGCACATGGGAGAAATGGACTCGTTCTTCTCGCCAGTTATTGAGGGAACGCCAACTCCTTGGTATGCAAGCCGTTTAAATTTGACAGCAGTGAGCGAATCAATGCAGATAGCTCCTGCTCCCACCGATGCTGAAGGCAATCTCATCAAGCTTGAAGACGTCCATGCTGCATACAGCAAGTTGGTCGACGCATAGCCTTTGCCACATCTTATGAGTTTGGATACAAAAAAACGGCCCAGGTAAACTGAGCCGTTTTGCTGTATAGATGGAGTGGCGAGAAGACCGGGTTTCTCGCAAAGAAGCCCTGATGAAGAACTAGACGTAGAAGAGCATCTTGTTGTAGCTAGGAACTGGCCACCAGTCATGTCCGCAGATGAGCTCCATGGAGTCAACGGCGCTGCGCAGGCGGGCCATAGCAGGAAGAACTTCATTGCAGTAGTATTCGCACTGCTCCTGAGGCTGATCTTTCATCTGGTGAGCTGTGGTATTGATCTCATCAAGGCTGTTGGTGGCTGCATAAATCTCGTCAATACCTGCGGTGAGCTTCTCAACAATCTCTGTTTCTGCTGCACTCTTGATACCAATGGCCTGTTTAGCAGCAACTGAAGAGGCAACATCACTTGAGTACGTGAAGAGGGCAGGCAGATACATGTGGCGCGTCATATACAGCATGGTGCGAGCTTCAATGTTAAGAACCTTGGCGTACTGCTCAGCCTTTGCAATGTAGCGAGCCTGTGCTTCTGCCTGAGAAAGAACCCCGTAGCGCTCAAAGAGCTCAATGTTCTCTGGAGCAACCATTGCAGGGAGTGCCTCAGGGGTGGTACGGAGGTTTGGAAGGCCGCGCTCTTCGGCAAGTTTCTCCCAATCGCCTGAGTAGCCGTTGCCCTCAAAGAGGATGCGCTCATGAGCCTTGAAAGTGTCAATAACCCAGCTCAAAGCTTCTTTGGTGAAGTTCTCTTCAGAAACGTTTGAAAGGTCATTTGCAAAACGATCGCACTGCTCAGCAACAATGGTGTTCAAAATAACATTAGGGTCAGAAAGATTCTGCTGGCTGCCACACATGCGGAACTCAAACTTGTTACCAGTAAACGCAAAGGGGCTGGTACGGTTTCTGTCTGTATTGTCTCTGAGGACAGCAGGTAGTGTTGGCACACCCAAATCCATGCGAGTGCGCTTTGCACCGTGGACATCAGATCCTGTAATAAGGTCATCAACAATTACGGAAAGTGCAGCGCCCAAAAAGACCGAAACAATAGCAGGTGGAGCTTCGTTTGCACCCAGGCGGTGATCGTTTCCAGCGGATGCAACAGACATGCGGAGAAGATCTGCATGCGAGTCAACGGCTGCAACAAGGCAGGCAAGAAAGACCAGGAAGCGGAGGTTCTCGCCAGGTTTATCACCAGGTTCAAGAAGGTTCTCGTTGTCTGCAGAGAGCGACCAGTTATCGTGCTTACCAGAGCCATTGACGTATTCAAAGGGCTTCTCGTGCTCAAGGCAGGCAAGACCGTGATGTGTTGCAAGGAGCTTGAGCTTCTCCATGGTCAGGAGGTTGTTGTCAATAGCGAGTGCACCTTGCTCAAAGACGGGAGCAAGCTCGTGCTGGCAAGGTGCTACCTCGTTATGCTTTGTCTTTGCAGGAATACCCAGCTTCCAGAGCTCGTCATCAAGCTCTTTCATAAAGTCATTAACGGTTGGACGGATGGCACCAAAGTAGTGCTCATCAAGCTCTTGACCCTTGCTTGGCTCGCAGCCAAAGAGGGTACGACCACACAGGATAAGGTCAGGACGCTGCTCAAAGTCTTCCTCTTTAATAAGGAAGTACTCTTGTTCAGGGCCAATATTTGTAACAACGCGGGAAGGTTCTTGACCAAAGAGAGCAAGCACGCGTTTTGCCTGCTTTTCAAGGGCTACCTGGGAGCGAAGCAGGGGAGTGCGCTTGTCCAGAGCTTCTCCGGTATATGAAATAAATGCAGTTGGAATGCAGAGGACTTCATCTTTGATGAAAGTTGGGCTTGCAGGATCCCAAACCGTGTAACCGCGAGCCTCAAAAGTGGCACGCAGACCTCCAGAAGGGAAGCTTGATGCGTCAGGCTCGCCCTGTACCAGCTCTTTTCCCGAGAAGGACATCAAAATAGTGCCGTTTCCCTGAGGAGTCATAAAGCTATCGTGCTTCTCGGAAGTAATACCTGTGAGAGGCTGGAACCAGTGCGTGAAGTGAGTAGCGCCTTTTTCAAGTGCCCACTCTTTCATGGCATGTGCAACCTCGTTTGCAATGTCGAGGTCAAGCGGTTTGCCGTCCTGGATGACACTACGAAGTTTCTTGTACGTTGGCCTTGGCAGACGTTCTTGCATATCTGCGTCGGTAAAGAGAAGTGAGCCAAATTCCTGAGAAACTTTGTCGTGAGCCACAGCCCCTCCTTGTGGGTAAATGCTGGCAGTTAGTCTGTTTTCTCGCGTACTGAGCACGTTATGTTGGTTGTTATTTTCGCACGTTTGGCAGAGGCAGAGTGGCGAGGATACAAACAGAAACATAACGATTACAAAAAATTTTGGCCGCTGCCCAAATGAGATGTGGGCTTTGTTTCCATGGGCTCTGGCGCGCATAAGCAGAGGAACTCTTAGTACAATAGAAGCACACAAAACTAAGAGGAGCAGGTATGTCTGATACTACTATGCCAGTTGATACTACAGATCAAAACGAGGTTGCATCAACCAAAGAAGGTGCAGCTAAACCACAAAGAACCATTGCCGTTATTGACGGAAACTCGCTCATGCATCGAGCATTCCATGCAATCCGTCAGCCTATGGCAGCACCAGATGGCACGCCAACCGGAGCGCTGTTTGGCTTCTTCAACATGTTTATCAAGCTTGTTGAGTCCTTCTCGCCAGATGGTGTCATTTGTGCGTTTGATAAGGGCAAACCGCAGGTTCGCATTGATATGTTGCCTCAGTACAAGGCTCAGCGTCCTCCTATGGACCCTGCTTTGCACGCACAGTTTCCCATAGTCAAGGAGCTACTCAAGACCCTGGACGTTCCTGTTTGCCAGCTTGAAGGCTGGGAGGGCGACGATATTTTGGGCACTCTTGCCCGCCGTGGTGAAGCAGAGGGTTACCAGATGCTGCTCTTCACGGGTGACCGCGATATGTACCAGCTTTCCACAGAAAACGTCAAGATTGTTTCTACGCGTAAGGGTGTTTCTGACGTCTCAATTATGACGCCAGAGACTGTGGCAGATCTCTACGCTGGTATTACGCCAGAGCTTGTTCCAGATTTCTATGGCCTTAAGGGAGATTCTTCCGACAACATTCCAGGCGTTCCTGGAATTGGCCCCAAGAAAGCTGCTGCTCTGATTGTGGAGTATGGCTCGCTCGACCAGGTCATTGCCCACGCTGACGAGGTCAAGGGCAAGGTGGGAGAAAACCTTCGCGCTCATATTGATGACGCGCTGCTTTCCCGTAAGGTTGCTACTATTCGCACCGATGCACCGCTTGATATTAACCTGGACGATGCTAAGTTCCCAACGTTTGATCCAAATGACGTGGTCAAGGCCTTCTCGGCTTTGGGCTTTACCGGTATGACCTCAAGGCTTGCTCGCATGGCTGGTGGGTCTGCCGCTGGTGCAGCCGCACAAACTGCTTCCGCTACACCTGCACTTCCTATTCCATCAGAGTATCTGCAGGCAGGAGACGCATCTGCCGCGCTTACTGCTGCAATTGAGAACCAGGAGTGGATTGGCGTTGCAGAGGATTCAGCCGCGGACGCTGGAGCGCTCTTTAGCCTTTCTCGCACACTTTGGGTGTCTACAGAAAAGGCACTTCTTAAGTTTGAGGGAGAAAACGCAACTGCAGCACTCTTGCGTATTTTGCGAGAAGCCCGTGTTGCTGCAGACGATGTTAAGGCGCTGCTGCACGAGGTAAGCCCTGTTGATTCATCTGAGCCACAGAAACTGGATATTGAGACCATTGATTCTGACCGACTCTTTGATACGGGCGTTGCCGCGTATCTGCTTGAGTCTGATCGTTCAAGTTTTGATAGTAATGGCTTGGTTGAGCTGTACTTTGGTTCTGAACTTCCTGAGCCAACGGACGAGATTCCTGCTGCAGCACTAAGAGCTGTAGCTGCTAGGGCTCTTGTGCCTGTGCTCACTAAAAAGCTTGAAGACGATGGTTCTTTGGAGCTCTTTACTTCTCTAGAGATGCAGCTTTTGCCTGTACTTGCTGCGATGGAGCGCCGTGGTCTCTACGTTGATCCTCAAGAGCTTGCTAAGCAGTCTTTGGAGCTGGGTGAAGATATTGCGCAGCGTGTGGCAAGTATTCACCAGACAGCAGGCGAGGATTTTAACTTGGATTCTCCAAGCCAGCTTTCACATATCCTGTTTGACGTGCTTAAACTTCCAACTTATGGCCTCAAAAAGACGCGCACCGGGTTCTACTCCACCAACGCAAAGGTGCTTGGAGACCTGGCGCAGGAGTACCAGATTGTTGCTGACGTCCTTGAATATCGTGAGCGCGCCAAGATCAAATCAACTTATCTCGATGCGCTTCCTTCGCTTATTCGTGGCGATAAGCGCATCCACACCACATTCAATCAGACCGTTGCTGCAACAGGAAGGCTTTCCAGCTCTGATCCAAACCTGCAGAACATTCCTACCCGCTCTGAGCTGGGACATCGTGTCCGTACTGCCTTTACCGTTCCCGAGGGCAGCGTTTTTCTCGCCTGCGACTACTCCCAGATTGAGCTGCGCTTGCTGGCACATCTTTCAGCTGACGAGCACCTGGTAGCAGCATTTAACTCTGGTGCCGATTTCCACGCCGCAACTGCCGCACGCGTCTTTGGCGTGCCTGTTGAAGAGGTCACGCCAGCACTTCGTAGCCGTGCTAAGGCAGTTAACTTTGGCATTGTCTATGGTCAGCAGGCCTTTGGTCTGGCAACGTCTCTGAAGATTTCCCGCAAGGAAGCGCAAGAGATGATTGACCGCTATTTTGACGCATATCCTGGAGTCCGTGCATACCTTGACGATTCCGTCCGTACTGCTCACGAGACTGGTTATGCGATTACCATGTACGGTCGTAAGCGCCACATTAGAGAGTTCAATCAGTCAAATCGCCAGCTCATTGCCTTTGGCGAGCGTACTGCTATGAATCACCCTATGCAGGGAAGTGCTGCAGACATTATCAAAATTGCAATGATTAATGTCGAGAAACGCCTGCGTGATGAGGGTCTTGCGTCAAAGCTGATTCTTCAGATTCACGACGAACTTGACTTGGAAGTTCCAGAGTCAGAGATTGAGACAGTCTCTGCGTTGGTAAAAGAGACCATGGAAGACGTTGTTACCCTGCGTGTCCCTCTGATTGCTGATGTCAGCTATGGCTCCAATTGGGCTGAGGCAAAGTAAACACGTAAGAGGCGCGTTCTAGAGGAGATTTGGTATGGAGGCTGCAACCTCATATATGCACGTCACAGTCTATACAGACGGTGCGTCTCGAGGAAACCCTGGTCCTGGTGGCTACGGGGCCGTGCTTCTATATACCGATCCCTCCGGCCAGCAGCATACAAAAGAGTTCAGCCAGGGTTATAAATCCACTACAAATAACCGAATGGAGCTCCTCGGCGTCATTGTTGCACTTGAAGCGCTTAAGCGTCCCTGCCAGGTTGAGCTCTATTCCGATTCAAAGTACGTAGTTGATGCGTTTAATCAAAAATGGGTCTCGGGATGGATTAGAAAAGGCTGGAAAACAGCATCAAAGGAGCCCGTCAAAAACGTAGACCTTTGGAAGCGTTTGCTTTCCGCCATGGAAGACCATGAGGTAAGTTTCAAGTGGGTCAAGGGCCACGCAGGTCATCCACTTAACGAGCGTTGCGATCAGCTGGCAACTGAAGCAGCTGACGGCTCCAATCTACTTGACGACACAGGCTTCTTCGCGGATCAGCCATTGCTGTAACGCACATGCTTGGGCGAGAAGATCTTCTCGCCGTACATACTCTCTACAAGAAAACAGCCGCCTGAGTAGACGGCTGTTCTTAGTTGCATGAAGCGATTAACTTTTAGTAGCCAAATACGGCATAACCAACAAGGCCTGGTCCGGTGTGGACAAGAAGGTCCGAGCCAGCCTCGACATACCTAAAGTCAGTGACATTAGGGATTGCCTCTTTAATCATGGCTTCCATTTCGGAGTAAATAATATTAGGCGCAGAACAACAAATTCCCACATGGACGCGGTCAAATTTCTGAGCAAAGGCTGCTCCTAGAGCAATCTGTCCTGCAAGAGACTTCTGCCAACCGCGTGTCTTCTTGGCAATGGTGTATTTGCCGTTCTCATCGCAGGTAAGAACAGGTTTGATGTTTAACATGGAACCAATGCGATAAATTGCCTCAGAAATGCGGCCACCCTTACGTAGATACTCAAGGCTTGGAACGGAGAAGTATACGCGTGTGTTCAGAGAAGCCTGATCAAGTTTGGCGCCAATCTCCTCAAGAGAAAGACCCAGCTCAATAAGACGTTGAGCCTCAATAACAATAAGGCCGGAAGCAATACCAATGTTTTTGGTATCAACAACATAAATAGGGAAGTCTGTAATGGACTCTGCAATCATGCGAGCAGTATCGCAGGTAGCAGAAAGTCCAGAAGAGATAGCAACGTAAACAGCACCCTCGTAACCTGCTGCTTTTGCATCATCAAAGGCAGCTTTAATTCCTTCAGGAGAAGGAAGCGAAGTCTTTGGAACCTCTTCTTCAAAGCGAGCAACCAGCTCAGCTGGCGTAATGGTGATACCAGACTCATAGGAAGAGCCGTCAGAATAGTTGATGCGAAGTGGGGTGATACGAATATTGTGTTCAGCAACAAAATCAGGTGGGACATTAGTTCCTGAGTCTGTGATGATGGCAATTCGTTTAGTGTCCATTATCCGCTCCAAATATATACGTGCTACAAGTAGCTAAACGTTGACTTTCTATTACCCACATTTTACATAGAGATATACCCCGTTTTCTTGAGATATGACAAGTTGCCCTCAACGGTAGGTAGACGGTACACTAGGCATATACATCGAGAAAAACTTTCATAGCTAACGGTCAATACCATTTAGATAAAGAGAGAACGGCAGATAATGTCTAGTATTTATAGAGAGCCCGCAGTTGTAAGAAGAATTAGTCAGCGCTCTTCTCTAAAGAAAATCACCTCTAACAGCACTATTGCAGCAGCAGTCATGGTGCTTGCGGCTCTTATTGCACTTGTAGTTGCCAACTCACCTGCTCATGAGGTGGTTCGAGAAATTCTTGAAGTCCAAATGAGTTTCTCGCTTGGAATGATTCATGCGCATATAGCTCTAGAAACCTTTGTGAATGACTTCCTTATGGCAATCTTCTTCCTACTTGTAGGCATTGAGCTCAAGTATGAAGTAACTGTTGGCCAGCTCAGAAAGCCAAGACAGGCAATGCTTCCTATGCTTGCGGCTGTTGGTGGCGTTGCAGTTCCTGCTCTTATTTATCTGGCGCTTAACGCAAGCACTGCCCCTCATGGATGGGCAACACCAATTGCAACCGATATTGCCTTTGCGCTTGGCGTTATGTCGCTCTTAGGAAACAGAATTAGTCCGCAGACTAAGGTGTTCTTCCAGACACTTGCTATTGCCGACGATATCCTGGCTATTGTGGTCATTGCGCTTTTCTATGGTCACACGCCAAATATTGCCTGG
This sequence comes from uncultured Atopobiaceae bacterium, assembly GCA_963538475.1. GTDB lineage: Bacteria > Actinomycetota > Coriobacteriia > Coriobacteriales > Atopobiaceae > Lancefieldella. The sequence goes on along the minus strand of CAUTIE010000001.1, from coordinate 174,951 downwards.
TTAGCAGCTTCTCTTGGTGTTCTTGTTATTTTGTGGGGAATGAATCGCCTGAAGATTTATTCTTCTGGTCCTTATTTGCTTGTTGGTTTGGTTCTCTGGGTCTGCATGTACCACTCGGGAATTCATGCAACCCTTGCAGGCGTTCTTCTTGCCTTCTTCTTGCCATCTCACTCTGATGTTCGCTTGAGCAAGCTGGGAAGCTGGCTTTCAAGACGCGCTCGTGAGCTTGACGATCACTACGACGATGAGCATCACGTTTTGGGTCAGCATGACTTTACACATGGTGCTAACTCTATTGAGCAGGTCATGCACCACGTAACTCCACCGCTTCAGCGTGTTGAGCACTATATTTCCGTCTTTGTAAACTTTGTTGTTCTGCCTATTTTTGCGTTTGTAAACGCGCAGATTACGTTGGTGGGAGCAGATTTCGTTGCTCTATTGAGCAGCTCTATTGCACATGGCGTTTTCTTTGGTGCCGTTCTTGGTAAGCCACTAGGAATTATTTTTGTAACGTTGTTGCTGGTCAAATGTAAGATTTGCAAGCTTCCTGCAAAAGTTGATTGGATTCAGATTACTGCCGTAGGTCTTATGGGCGGCCTTGGCTTTACCATGTCAATTCTTATCTCTAATCTTGCATTCCCCGATGCAGAGGAGATTCTTGCAGCTAAAGTAGCTGTTCTCGCTGCTTCGTTTGCTTCTGCAATCTTGGGTCTACTTTTTGTACACCTCGCAGAGTTCTATAAGCACCAAAGGCAGAACAATATAAAGGAAGATTAAGACTACTCGACCGTGCCGTAGGTAAAGCCCCAACCGTGCGCCGTAACAATTGAGTTAATCTGATCGCAGAGGCGAGCACGGACATATGTGCCAGAGGGAATCAACTCAATAACTTCTTGCAAATCTTCTTCAAGATCGTCTACTTCAGCTTGAATCAGCACGTCAACCTTAGTGACTGTGCCCGAAGGCTTGCGCTTATAAAGATTATCAACAAGGTGCTGGAGCTCGCCATATGCCTCCGAGCGCATGCCAGGCTGTGCAGAATTTGCCATGATTCTCCTTGTCGCGTTGATTTTTAAATCACCTATACTTTGTATCACGCAGAGACCGAAAAGGGGAGTGTCATGTTTGAGCTAGTTTCTCGCGAGCTGTTCCAGCCAAAATCAACCTCTGAGCAAAACGCTTATCAGAAGATGAGCGATGCTGAGCTTAACCAGGCCCTTGAGCTTATTGGACAAGAAGCTCGTGCACTTGGCGAGAAAAACCTCAAGCTTGATATGGCTCGCGGAAAGCCAAGCCTTGCGCAGACGGCGCTGTCTAAGCCTATGCTTGATGAGCTGAACTCCACTTCTGACCTGACTGACGGCGGCTCTTTTGCGGACAACTACGGAGACCCCTGGGGCCTTCCTTCTGCGCGAGTCTTTGCCGCGGAGCTCACAGGTGTACCAGCTGATCAGGTCATTGTAAATGGCTCCTCAAGCCTTAACCTTATGCACGACATTATTTCTCATGCCGTAACCCACGGTCTTTCTGGTCAGCCTTCTTGGGCAGAGCAAATGGCGGCTGCAAAGGCTCAGGGTACCACGCTCAAGTTCCTGTGTCCTGCTCCCGGTTATGACCGTCATTTTGCTATTACACAGCATTATGGTTTTGAAAACGTTGCAGTCCCTATGACCGATGACGGTCCTAATATGGACGTGGTCAAGGAGCTTGTTGAGAACGACAACTCTGTTAAGGGAATTTGGTGTGTGCCGCGTTTTGCCAACCCAACTGGCATTACCTATTCAGATGAGGTAGTCCGTGCGTTTGCAAGCCTCAAACCTGCGGCTCCTGACTTTAGAATCTTCTGGGATAACGCCTACGCAATTCATGTCTTTGTACCAGAATCTGAGGCTCCTCAGCTCTTAAATATCTTTGATGCACTTTCAGAGGTTGCTGCAGGTGGTGCTCAAAAGAATCTGGTAATTGCTTTTGCTTCAACGGCAAAGGTAACCTTCCCAAGCTCAGGCATGGCCTGGGTTGCTGCGAGCCCTGCAGACATCAAAGAAATCCAAAGTGCTTTCAAGGTTGCTCGAGTTTCTCCCGAGAAAATCTCGCAGCTGGCACATGTGCGTTTCCTCAAAGATGCTCAAGGCATTGAAGCCCATATGCAAAAGCATGCCGAGCTGCTTCGACCACGTTTTGAATTGGTTGAACGCAAATTGCAGGAGGGTCTGGGAGATCTAGGCGTTGCAACCTGGTCTCATCCTAAGGGCGGCTATTTTGTCTCGTTTGATGGTCCTGTTGGCTCTGCACGTGCAATTGTTTCTCGCGCCAATGAACTGGGCGTTACCATGACACCTGCAGGAGCTACGTGGCCATGCGGCAAGGATCCTTTTGATACCAATATCAGAATTGCTCCAAGTTACCCAACGTTGGAAGAGCTTGATGCAGCGCTCGATGTGTTTATTGTTGCTGTTAAACAGGTAAGTGCTCGACTTGCAAAAGTTGATCGTGGTCAAAGTGTCTGGGGATAGCTTGTGTAACTTTGGTATTTACTTTGAAAGTAGACCCATTCTGCCGTATCTTGATTAGTTATGTTTTAGAAAAAGCGATTGGATGTTGAATGCCAACTAATACTTCAAAGCCAGAACTTACACCAGAACAGAAGGCAGAAAAAGAGCTGGTTGCCATGGCAAACCAGACAGCAAAAAAGAAGGCAAAGGACCGCAAGCCCGACGAGGCTCCTAAAAAGCCAGGTCCTTCTACAGGCATGAAGATTGCCATTGGCGTATTCTCGCTCTTTATTGCTATATCTATGATGTTGCCTTCTCTTGCCAGCATTTTCTCTAACTCGCAAAAGCAGCATCAGGCTCAGCAGAATTCTCCTGAGGCTATTAACCAGGTCTATCAGAAGCAGGCAGAAGAAAAAGAGTCTGCCATTCAGTCCAACCCAGATAATCTGCCAGCACATCTTGATTTGGCTCGTACGTATTTAGGTTGGGGAATGGCACTTAAGAGTTCTTCTCAAGATGATTCCGTTCAGAAGCAGTCTTTGCAGCTGATTAACAAAGCAATTGCCGAGTACGATACGTATCTTGCTTCAAATGATTCTGATGAGGTCCGTGTTAATAGGGCAATTGCCCAGTTCTACGCAGGAGACCAAACAGGTGCTGTTGAGGCACTTAAGGCAGTAACAGATCGCTCTCCAGATTATGCTAACGGTTGGCTTAATTTGGGAATGATGTATCGTGTTACTGATCAAGTAGATCTTGCAAAAGAGGCACTGCAGAAGGCAATTGAAAAGGATTCCGATAATAGCGCCGGTGTGAGGGATAATGCACAGAAAGTTCTTGATGCATTAAACGGAAACACCTCTACCTCTTCAAATAACACCAAGTAAGGAGGAGTTATGGCACTAGAGATAAGCTCTGAAATTACAGATACAAAGGCCATTATTCGCATTGAGGGTGAGGTAGACGTGTCAAACGCCTCCGAGCTTCGTGATGCTTTGGATACTGCGCTCGCCGATGGAGCAAAAGAAGTTGAAGCTGATTTTGCTGAGGTAGCTTATATTGATTCGACGGGCATTGGCGTTTTAGTGGGCGCTGCACATCGAGCACAAGAGAGTGGTTCTGTGCTTGTTGTTGCAAATCCTCAGAAAAACGTGGAGCGTGTCTTTACGCTCCTTGGGGTTGATAAAGACCTTAACGTTCGCAAGTAGGTTTGGTAACTTGCAAGCTCTTTGAGAAACGGTTCAAAGAGCTTGTTTATGTTTGTTCCAGAAAGGTATTGCTTGTGTTTGGCATTGGAGAAACAGAGCTCGTACTAATTCTGCTCTTTGCATTTTTAGTATTTGGTCCTGATAAATTACCTGGTATGGGTCGCACGCTTGGCCGTGCTCTCAGACAGTTCCAGAACGCTCAAGAAGGCTTTAATAAAGTTGTCCGTGCAGATTTACTTGATCCTGCAGCGGATGCACTTCACGAGAAACCCAAGCGCTCCGAGCAGCTCAAAAATGCTGCATCTGATGCTGACCGCGAGGATACAGATCACCAGGAGACCTTTGCTGAGCGTCGTGCTCGCCTCAAGGAGGAGCGCGAGGCAGCTGAGAAGGCTGCTGCTGAGCAGAGTAAGCAAGCTGAGCAGATCCAGGAGGTTGAGCAGGCGGAGACCGCTTCTGCAGAAGAGGCTCCTGCAGCTGCACCACAAGCTACGTCTTCTGTTGCTTTCTCTGGTGATTCTTCAGAGGTAGCTGAGCACGTAGCACCTCAGGCCACAGAAGATGCTCCTGCAGCAGTTCCTTCTGCAAAAGACCTGTATAACCTTGGATCTGCACGTTCTTCTCGCTCTATGGTAGAAGACAAGAAAGAAGATGCTGGAGAGGAGGGAGAAAGCCAGGACGCATAAGTCCAGCTTTCGTGTGTAATGCCTATTACTCCAGCTCGTATGCCACTTTTTGATCACCTGGGAGAACTCCGCCGTCGTGTGACCATTGTGGTGGTATCGCTATTTGTTACGGCAATCATTATTTATTTTGCAACACCTGCGCTGATTGAGATTTTGATTGATCCCATCAGGGAGTTTTTGACCGATGGTAAGCTTACGGTTATCTCAGTACTTGGTGGCTTTAGTATCAGGTTTAAGGTAGCTTTCTTCTTCTCGGTGATTATCTGCACACCTATTATCATCTGGGAGATTATGGCTTTCTTCTTGCCTGCGCTTAACGCTAAAGAGCGCAAGTGGGTTGTTCCTACCGTGGCAGCCATGATTACCTTGTTCTTCTTGGGTATGCTGTTCTGCTACTTCATCATTTTGAACACCGCAATTGGTTGGATGATTGGCCAGTCGCAGGAGTTTGCAGGAACCATTAACGAGGCAAGCGATTACCTCAACATTATTATGATGTTTGAGATTGGCTTTGGCGTTGCATTCCAGCTTCCACTGGTCATCTTCTACCTGGCTATTCTTCACCTCGTTCCTTACAAGGATATGCGTGAGCAGTGGCGCTATGTTTACGTTGGACTGATGATTCTCTCTGCAGTAGTCACTCCTGACGCATCACCTGTCACCATGATTTTGATGTTTGCTGCTCTTATTCTGTTGTATGAAGTTGCTCTGGCTGTTGCTCGTTACGTCATTATTGCCCGCGATGGCAAAGCTGCTCTTAAGTGGAGTCGCGAGGACTATGAGCAGCATGAGCTGGACAAAATCTAGTAATTCCGCTTTTTAATTTGGAGAGTGTTGTTCTTTGATTCTAGTTGTTACCGAGAAAAACGACGCAGCGCAGCAGATTGCTCGCCTTCTGTCTGAATCGGGTAAGCCTGAGGCAGACAAGGTATACAACACTCCTGTTTATCGTTTTAGACGCGGCGGAGAAGACCATGTAGCTATTGGTCTTCGCGGCCATATTCTGCAGCCCGATTTTCCTTTGGCTCTCAAGTTTGACAAGGAAGAGGGCTGGTATGGAGAAACTGCAGAAGGGGAGCACCTTCCTGCAGACGTTCCAGATGGTCTTGAGCGTCCTCCTTACAAGGTTAAGCGCAAGCCTTTTATGGCCGACGGCGTTGACCTTAAGGGTTGGAAAATCCCCAGCTTGCCTTATTTGATTTGGGCTCCTGTAGATAAACAACCTGCAGAAAAAGAGATTATTCGCGCCCTCAAGAATCTTGCTAAGAAGGCAGAGTCTGTCATCATCGGTACAGACTTTGACCGCGAAGGTGAGCTTATTGGTTCTGATGCGCTTGCTCAGGTTCTCTCGGTTAACCCTAACTTGGCTGTATTCCGTGCTCGCTATTCCGCCTTTACCAAGACAGAGATTGAGACTGCCTTCAATAACCTGGTAGACCTTGATTACAACCTGGCTGCCGCAGGCGAGTCCAGACAGTATATCGACCTTATCTGGGGTGCCGTACTGACCCGTTATCTGACCACCGCACGTTTTGGCGGTTTGGGTAATACGCGCTCTGCTGGTCGTGTTCAGACTCCTACGCTGGCACTTGTTGTTGAGCGTGAGCGTGAGCGCCTTGCATTTAAGCCAGAAGACTATTGGGTCATTTCGGGTGTTGCTGCTCCAGAAGATGATGCGGAAGCAACCTTTAAGATGGTTCACCAGACCGCAAGATTCTGGGATCAGGCAGAAGCAGATGCAGCTTACGCAGTTGTTAAGGATCAAACGCAGGCAACGGTTGTCGAGATTGAGTCTCGTAGCAGAAAGCAGCAGCCACCAGCTCCGTTTAACACTACGTCGCTGCAGGCAGCTGCAGCTGCAGAGGGTATCTCGCCAGCTAGAACTATGCGTTTGGCAGAGTCTCTGTACATGGACGGCTTGATTTCATACCCGCGTGTTGATAACACGGTCTACCCAAGTTCGCTTGACTTGAAGGACTGTGTCCGTACATTATCTGCAGTTCCTCAGTATGCTCCTACCTGCAAAAAGCTTTTGAGTCAGCCAAAGCTTCACGCTACTCGAGGCAAGCAGGAGTCTACTGACCACCCACCAATTTATCCAACATCGGCTGCAAATCCAGATGCTTTGCAGCCTGCAGCTTGGAAGCTCTATAACTTGATTGCTCGAAGGTTCCTCGCAACCCTTATGGGTCCAGCTACTATGAGCGGCACTAAGATCACGCTTGATGTTGCTGGTCAGCCTTTTGTTGCAAATGGAACCGTACTGGCTGAGCCAGGCTTTAGAGAGATTTATCCCTTTGGCCTTAAGAAGGACGACCAGATTCCTGATGTTGGTGAGGGAGAGATTGTCTCCATTCAGTCTCTGTCGCTTGATGCTAAGCAGACAGAGCCACCTGCTCGCTACAGCCAGGGCAAACTTATTCAGGAGATGGAGAAGCGCGGTCTGGGCACAAAGTCTACGCGTGCCTCCATTATTGATACGCTTTACCAGCGTAAATACCTCAAAAACGATCCTGTTGAGCCAAGTCAGCTTGGTATGGCAATTGTTGATGCACTCTCGCAGTTTGCACCACACGTTACCTCGCCTGATATGACAGCAGAGCTTGAGTCTGATATGACAAGCGTTGCTGAGGGTAAAGATACGCGTGATGGCGTTGTTACGCACTCAAGAGCGCTGCTTGCAGGTATGATTGACACGCTCATTGACCACAAAGAAGACCTGTCCGAGGCTATTGCCGATGCGGTCACCGCTGATGCTAAGGTGGGAACCTGTCCTAAGTGCGGCAAAGACTTGGTTGCTAAGAGCTCTCTGAAGACTCGTGGAAGCTTTGTGGGCTGCATGGGCTGGCCAGACTGCGATGTCACCTATCCGCTGCCTCAGGGTCGCGTAGAGCCGCTTGAAGGAGATGCTGGAGTCTGTCCTGAGTGTGGCGCTCCTCGCGTAAAGGTCCAGCCGTTTAGACAACGTGCGTATGAGACTTGCATCAATCCAGCGTGCCCTACCAATGCGGAGCCAGATCTTATTGTGGGCGAGTGCCCAACCTGTAAGGCAAATGGCAAGCATGGGGATCTGGTAGCTCATAAGTCAGAGCGTACGGGCAAGCGCTTTATTCGCTGCACCAACTACGAGGAGTGCGAGACTAGCTATCCTCTGCCTGCTCGCGGAAAACTCGAGAAGACTGATGAAGTCTGCCCAGACTGCGGTGCTCCTATGGTGGTTGTTACTACTCAGCGTGGTCCTTGGAAGCTCTGTCCAAACTATGACTGCCCTGGCAAAGAAAAGAAAACTGCCCCGCGTAGAGGTGCTCGTAAAAGTACTAAGAGCGCCAAATCCACCAAGGCAGCAAAAAAGTAAACGTATGACGGTGCATCGAAAGGTGCACCGTTTTCGGAAGAACGAGCGTCCCTCTCCAACGCCCGCTCCATACGTATTTTTACCCATTTTTGAGCGCTCTTCATGTGGAAATGCGCAAAACCTTTAGAATATTCATGGCGAGAAACACAATCTGCCTGTATCGTGAGATAGTTAAGAGGAAGGGAAGCATGAACAAAGACGCACGTACATCACAAGGCTTGTTTATCACGCTTGAAGGCGTTGATGGCTGTGGTAAGTCAACACAAGCTTCTCTTCTGCGAGAAGATCTTGAAGCTCTTGGCTTTGATGTGGTCTTTGTTCGTGAGCCCGGTGGAACTGCTATTTCTGAGCAGATTAGAGGCGTGGTACTTAATCCAGAAAACGGCATGATGTGCGATGAGTGTGAGCTGTTGCTCTATGAAGCAAGTCGTGCCCAGTTGGTAGGAGAGGTTATCCGACCAGCTCTAGCTGCGGGCAAAGTTGTCTTGTGTGATCGCTTCTATGACTCCACCTTTGCCTATCAAGCAGCTGGCCGCGGCCTTGACGCAGATCTGGTACACTGTGCAAATCGTTTGGGAAGCTGTGGGGTTTCTCCTGATAGAACTCTTGTCTTTATGCTTGAGCCAACAGTTGCTCATGCGCGCGCTACGCAAAATGACGCCGATAGACTAGAAGCAGAAGGTGTTGCTTTCCAGGAGCGTGTTTTTGCTGGTTATAAGCAGCTTCTACAAAACGAGCCAGAGCGTGTAAAAGCTGTTGATGCAGATGGCAGTATTGATGAAGTTCATGCACGTACGCGCCGTCTGTTAGCTGATCTTATCCCAGGTATCTGTGAGCTTGGTGAGTGATACGTTTATGACTCAAGAGAGCACACATACTACTCAAAACACCTATCCACTTCCTCAGGCACTTACCCGTCTTCAGGATCAACCTCAAGTTCAAAATCTGCTTGCACGCGCACTTCATGAGCACAAGCTTGGACATGCCTATCTGTTTGTAGGAGCTCCTGGCTCGGGTAAAGGTCTTGCAGCTAAAGCTTTGGCGCAGTGCGTGCTTTGCGCTCAAGGTGGCGATGCTGCTTGTGATGACTGCATTCGTATTTCTCGCGGTACTCACCCTGACGTGCACGTACTTACCCCAGCTTCCGCAAATGGCTACCTCATTGAGCAGATTCGTCAGCTCATCGCTGATGTTAGTCTGGCGCCTATGCGCTCAACTCATAAGATTTACGTGATTGACCGCGCTGATTTGCTCAGAGAAAATTCTGCAAATGCACTGCTTAAAACTATTGAAGAGCCACCTGCAGACACCATCTTTATTCTGTCTGCACGTTCTTCTTCTGCGGTGCTTCCCACCATTGTTTCTCGTTGTCAGGTAGTTGCGTTTAGAACACTCACTGACGCTGCTGCTAAAGCCGCTATTATGCGAGAGATTTCCGCCACAGAACAAGAAGCTCGTATTGCGCTTGCAGCAACAGGAACCCCTAGTAGAGCTGTGGAGTTTTTGCAGTCTTCTACGCGAAAAAACATTCGAAGGCAGCTCATTGATGTTTTTGGTAATCTGCTTAGAAATGACTCGTGGGATGTACTCACTTCCGCAAAAGAGCTGATAGAAGCTGCAAAAATCCCTCTGGGTGATATAAGACGTGCCCAAGAAGAGGCGCTTGCTCAAAATGAAGACTTTCTTACCAGCGCTGCGTTAAAGCAGGTTGAGGCGGCAAATAAGCGAGAACTCACAGCGCGCGAGCGTTCGGGTATCATAGAAATGTTGGCAATTCTGGAATCGCTTCTTCGCGACGTACTGTTGTGTTGTGAAGCAGTTGATGAAGAGATAGTAAATACGGATGCAGCAGGCATTATTGACCGCGTTGCATCTCAAACTCATACCCAGGGTGTTTTGGGGGCTCTTGCTGCGGTGCAAGAGGCTCAATACAACCTGGATCGCTCTGTTTCTCCCCAGCTAACTCTTGAGGTTATGCTGCTGCATATCAAGGAGGCACTTACATGCCCACCGTTGTCCCGGTGAAATTTGAATACGCCGCGCGCGACCTTTGGTTTGACCCAAAGGAGTCCGGCGTTCTTGAAGGTGACCACGTCATTTGTCAGACCGAGCGCGGTCTAGAGATTGGTCTTGCTGTTGCTGATCCTCGTGAGATTTCTCAGGAGGAGTTTGAGTACAAGACAAACAAAGCCGAGCTCAAAGACGTTGTTCGTGTAGCAACTGAAGAGGATCTATCTCGCGCAGAAGAGCTTGCCGCTAAGGGCGAGGCTGCGCTTCCCGTATTCAGGAAGTTTGCTGTTCAAGAAGAACTTGAGATGAAGCCTATTGGCGTCGAGTACCTTTTTGATGGCGAGAAGGTCGTGTGTTACTTCTCGGCTGATGATCGCGTGGACTTTAGGCAGCTTGTTCGTGAGCTTTCTCATGAGCTTCACGAGCGCATTGATATGCGTCAGATTGGCGTCAGAGAAGAAGCAGCGGTCATTGGCGGTTATGGTCACTGCGGACAAGAACTCTGCTGTAGAAGGTTTGGCCTCTCTTTTGATCCAGTTTCTATTCGCATGGCAAAAGAGCAGGATTTGCCTTTGAACTCCACCAAGATTTCCGGTGCTTGTGGCCGCTTAATGTGCTGCTTGCGCTATGAGTTTGAAGCCTATCGCGACTTTAAGAACCGTGCTCCAAAGCGCAACGCTGTCATTGAAACTCCTTTGGGTATGGCAAAAATTGTTGAGTACAACACGCCAAAAGAGGAGATTGCGCTTCGTCTTGAGAGTGGCAAGGTAGTTCGTATTCCTCTTGCTGACATGGACACATCTCCTGCTGCTCAGCAGAAGTCGGAAGACCTTGGCTGTTCTTGCAGGCCAGACAGCGTTTCTCGCGCTGCGCTTGAGCGCCTTGAATCTGTTGAGGTTCAGATGGCTCTGGCAGAACTTGATAGGGCAAATGGTTTGATTGTTGATGAAGAACCAGAGATTAACCCTGATCTCTTTGTCACAGAGGCTCCAAGGCGCAAGCGCGAGCGCTTCGAGCAGAACTCTGCAAATAAGCAGGAAAACACCAGGAATTCTGGTACAAGAAATGCCCGAGAAGAGCAGGGTGCTCAAAGTTCTTCTCGCACCCGTCGTGTAAGAACTTCAAAGAATGCTCAGGTAAATCCTGGTTCTAGTACTTTTGATGCTGCAACAGATACGCTTCGTCGTACCCGCCGCCGTCATCACGCAACGGATGAAGGTGTTGCAAATACTCAGGCTCCTCAGAAGAATGAGCAGGGTACAGCTTCTGCACAGAAGCAGCCACAGGGTAAGCGTTTTAGAAGGACAGATGCTCCTCAGACACTACAGAAAGCCGATGAGGCACAGGCACCAGTTCGTGCAAAAAGGACTCGTCGTCCAGGTGATAGGGCGGGCATGAAGACCCAGAACGCCCCACAGAGCGCTCCACAGAATGCTTCTGGTTCTAGCGGTGCACCTAACGGTGCATCTAGAGATGCTCAGCCACAAAACGCTGCACGTCGTAGGCACAGAAGAGCTGGACGCGATGATCGCGGTCGCGGTTCAAAGGACAACGAGTAATGTATACGCTTAAGACCGAATATGCCTTTGACTCAGCGCATTTTCTTACCAACTACTATGGCAAGTGTGAGAATCTGCATGGTCATCGCTGGCACGTAACCGCTTGTATTTCTGCTGCAGAGCTTGGTGAGTCTGGCACAGAAAAGGACATGGTTATGGACTTTGGTGTTTTTAAGCGCAAGGTCCGTGCGCTATGTGATTCCCTTGATCATACGTTTTTGATTGAAGAGGGTTCTCTTTCTGAAAAGACGTTGGCCTGTCTTGAAGAAGAGGGTTTCTCGCTCACTATTTTGCCGTTTAGAACAACAGCAGAAAATCTGGCAAAGTATCTGTTTGAGCAACTTGAGGCAGAAGGTTTGCCCGTCTCTTCCGTTGAGGTTGATGAGACCCCTAACAATTGCGCCATATATTCAAAAAATATGAAGTAACCTGTTGTTTTTTAAAGCTCGTGCGAGCAACGTAACCTCGATGGGTATACTCTACGTATGTAGAGGTTTTATCTTTTGGCGAGGTGGAATTTCATGGCTCACGGAGCGTTGCGGGGTGTCAATTTAACTGGTTGGCTTACGCTTGAACCGTGGGTAACTCCTGAACCGTTTGCACGCACAGGGTGCGTTGATGAGGCTCAGCTCATTAAAGCGTTGGGCGTTGAGGACTACCACAATCTTGTTAAAGCGCATCGTTCTTCATTTATTCAGAGTTCTGACTTTGTCAGCATTGCCGCTCGTGGTTTTAATGCAGTAAGAATTTCTGTGCCTTGGTACGTTTTTGATGAAGAAGCTGCAGGGACTCCATATGTTAGCTGCATTACCGAGCTTGATAGAGCTCTTGAATGGGCAGAAGAACTTGGCCTGCACGTTATTTTTGTACTGGCAGTAAATCCAGGTTTGCCTGATGGCTTGAATGACCAGCCAGGTGGTGCTCCGCGCACTAGAATTTCTGGGGAGAAATCTCTTTCTATTCTGCATAAACTTGCCCTTCACTACGCTCACCGCAGTGGTTTTTATGGTATTGAGGTAGCCGATGAGGTTAAGCCTCGTGTGCGCAAGGGCTTTAAGTTGACTGACGGAATCCCTGGTCATTCGCTCAGAAATTATTATCGCCGTGCTTATGAGACCATTAGATCTGTGTCAGGAGAAGAGCCTGTGGTCATTCTTCCAGATGGTGGCTGGCCTCAGGGATTTAGGCGTTTTATGAGCCAGCAGGCCTATCAAAACGTTTGGCTTGATGCACACCTTGATAAACCCTGCGAGGGAATTGATTGCTCGGGTCCTAGGGGTGTACAGCAGCTTATTGATAAAAACGAAGCGTATTTGAAGACTTCTGCTTCAGGCGGTCTGCCGGTCATGGTGGGTAAGTGGTCAGCATCACTTCCAAGCATTGACGGCGCTATGACGGCAGAGGGAAGAATTGCACTTGAGCGCATTTACACTTCCGGCCAGCTCAAAGTGTACAATACGTGTCCTGCATGGTTCTTCCAGACATGGAAGACCTCCGCATTTTTGGCTGCATGGGACGCACGCGTTGCGCTTGCAACGTTTGAGAGGGGAATGCTCGAGTAATGACAGAATTTACTCTTTTAGCAGGTAAACTGTCTATTGTGGGCACGCCTATTGGTAACCTTTCGGATGCGTCACCGCGCATTAAAGAAACGCTTGCAGCAGCAGATGTCATTTTATGTGAGGACACACGCGTGACCTCAAAGCTCCTCTCGGCATTTGACATTCACGTGCCACTGCAGCGCTGCGATCAAAACATTATTGAGTCGCAAATTGAGCCAACGCTAGAGAGACTTCGCGCTGGCCAGCGTGTTGCGTTTGTTTCAGATGCTGGTATGCCAGGCATCTCTGACCCGGGTCAGCATTTGGTTGATGCGGCGCTTTCAGAAGGCCTTGCTACGGAGGTTATTCCGGGTCCTTCTGCGGTGACCTGCGCGCTTGTTGCATCGGGCTTGGCAAGTGAGCATTTCTTCTTTGAAGGTTTTTTGCCCAGAAAACACGGACAGATTGTTCAGCGCCTGCAGCAGCTTGCGCAAATTCCCGGCACCATTGTGCTGTACGAATCTCCGTTTAGGGTACTTGCAACGGTTGAGGCTATAGCTGAGGTGTTTCCAACCAGGCAGGTAGCCCTTGTTAGAGAGCTCACCAAGCTGCACGAAGAAGTGGTGCGCGATGTGGCTCCGTGTCTTGCAAAGACGCTTGCTACAAAAGAGAACCTTAAAGGCGAGTGTGTTCTGGTTATTGCAGCTCCCACAGAAGAAGAGCTTGCCTCTGCATCGTCACAGGTAGCAGGAGAGTCTCAGCTCTCGTTTGAAGACGCAATAGAGGCTGGTCTTGCTGCTGGCACTAGAAAATCAGTCCTGGCCAAGGAGCTTGCTCAGAAGTTTGGTATTGCGCGTGACGAGGCATACCAGGCAATTCTTGCTCACGAGGCATAATCACCATACCAACACAAAGAACTCCCAGCATTTGCTCTATACTGGATAAGTTATTGCAACTTACACAAAGGGAGTCATTATGCCCGAGGCCAAGCCGTCATACTTTATTACCACCCCAATTTATTACGTCAACGCAAAGCCACACCTAGGAACTGCGTACTGCACCCTGCTTTGCGATATCCAGGCTCGCTTTAGACGCGCTGCTGGTTACGATGTTTTTTTCCTCACCGGTATGGACGAGCATGGCGAGAAGGTCGCTCTTGCTGCAGCTGATCACGGTTTGTCTCCACAGGCATGGTGTGACTCGCAGGTTCCTTTCTTCAAGGGACTCTATGAAGAGCTGAATATCTCATACGACGACTTCATCCGTACTACCGATGAGCGCCACGTAAAAGCAGTCCAGTATCTGTGGGAGCGTATGCGTGAGGCTGGCTTCATCTATAAGGGATCCTACGATGGTTGGTACTGCATCCACGAGGAGACCTTCTTCACCGAGACTCAGGTAGAAAAGGCAGACGAAGAGGCTGGTTGCAAGGGTGCACACCTCTGCCCAGATTGCCATCGTGAGCTTGAGCGTGTCTCTGAAGAGTCTTGGTTCTTCAAGCTCTCTGCATTCCAGGATAAACTACTTGAGCTCTATGCTAAGCACCCAGATTTCATTGAGCCAGACTTCCGCGCCAACGAGGTACGCAGCTTTGTTGAGTCTGGCCTCCAGGATATTTCTGTATCCCGTACCAGCTTTGACTGGGGCGTTCCTGTTCCTTTTGATGAGTCTCACGTAACCTACGTCTGGTTTGACGCTCTTCTCAACTACTACACTGCTGTTGGCTACGGCGATGACAGTCCAGAGGCTGCTGCCATGAGAAAGCGTTTCTGGCCAGCTCAGATGCACGTTGTTGGTAAGGACATCATCCGCTTCCACTGTGTCATTTGGCCCGCAATGCTTATGGCTCTTGGTGAGGCTGTACCTGAGCACATCTTTGCTCACGGCTTCTTGAATGTCCGTAACTCTGAGACCGGCGTTGTTGAGAAGATGAGTAAATCTCGCGGAAACGCCATTGCACCTAAGGACGTTTTGGACCTGCTGGGTGTTGAGGGTTACCGTTACTACTTTATGACCGACGTCACTCCTGGCGAGGACTCCGGCATCTCCTTTGAGCGCATGGAGCAGGTCTATAACGCTGATCTGGCAAATAGCTGGGGTAACTTGGTTTCTCGCGCTCTTAACATGAGCGATAAGTACTTTGAGGGCGTCACCCCAACCTTTGATGGCTCTTCTGTTGCTGCAGATCACCCACTGCGTAAGCTGGCTGAGGGCATCTATGACCGCTATGCCGCATGCATGGAGAAGATGGACTACGTGGGCGCTAAGAACATCATCATGGAGCTTGTCCACGCAGCTAACCACTACATTGAGGACGCTGCTCCTTGGACGGTGGCAAAAGACCCCGAGCGCGCATCAGAGCTTGCAGAGATTATCTATACGCTGCTTGAGTCTATCCGCATTTGCGCACATCTCTTTATGCCATTCATGCCTACTACGTCTGCAGAGGTCCTGCGCCGTATGAGCCTTGACGAGGCAGAGATTACCTCTACCGATACCCGCAGCGAGTGCGTATGGGGCAAGCTTCAGGGCGGCCTGGCTGTTTCTAAGGGAGACGCTCTGTTCCCACGTCTTGCAAGCAAGTAATCGTGTCGGAGCGCGCATCGCATCAAACATCGTGGCTTGCTAATCAGCGCGCCACTAAAGAAACGCTGGAACGTTTTGGCCTTGCTACCAAATACAGGCTGGGCCAAAACTTCCTGGTGCAAGACCACATTATCGAGAAGATCGTTCAGCTTGCAGAGGTTCAGCCTACCGATGTAATTGTTGAGGTTGGGCCCGGTTTGGGTACCCTTACGGTTGCCTTGCTCGACAACGCCCGCGCAGTGTGCTCACTTGAAGCAGACTCTGAGCTCGAGCAAGTTTTAGCGGTAACCTGCAAAGAGCCTCATCCAGACTCGTTTGCGCTGGTTATGGGAGATGCTCTGGCAATCACGCCGCAAAAGCTTGCTGAGGCTTACAGCACGCTTCCGGTCGTTACTCAGGGCACAGCGCTGAGCACCCCGTCGAGCGCTCCGATACCAACTAAGTTTGTATCCAATCTGCCGTATCAGGTGGCAGCTACGCTGATTCTCAAGTTCTTCCAGGAGCTTCCTTCGCTTGAGCGAGCGGTGGTCATGGTGCAGGCTGAGGTGGCCGACAGAATTGCCGCCAAACCTTCTACCAAGGCATATGGCGCTTACACTGCAAAGCTGTCTTTGTTTGCGCAGGTTACTGGCAGATTTGAAGTGGGTCCTGGCAACTTTATGCCTCCACCACGCGTCAATTCTGCTGCGGTCCGTCTTGATCGCACCCAGGCGAGAAACCCGCTGACCTCCAAACTTCTTTCTGAGGAAGAGCTCTTGCATACCATGAGCGTCATTGACGCCGCCTTTGCACAGCGTAGAAAGACCATTCGTAATTCAATGAGTGCCTCTGGTTTTGATAAAGACAAGCTAGACCAGGCGTTTCTCGCCACAGGAATTGCGCCTACGGCGCGTGCAGAAGTTTTGACCAGCCAAGACTTTATTTGTCTTGCGGCTGCTTTGGAGCCTATGAGTGAGTAAGAAAAAGCATCATCTACCAGCAGAAGAAGTGGAAGCACTTTCGTTTTCTGACAATCAGCTATTCCATGATATTTACGGTACGCCTCGCCCAACGCCGCGTGTTTTGGCGCCTGTTGCCGATACCCATGGTCATTTGGGTAGCCTCCACGAGCACAGCGCTGCAGAGTCTCTTGCACGAGCAGCAGCAGCGGGCGTTCGCATGCTTATTGTGCCCGTAGATATTGCTACTGAGTTTCCTCGTAAGTGGGCAGATACCAGCGCTTTTATTGCATGGTTTGAGGATACTTTGAACCAGGCTCGCGCTGCTTATACAAAGTTGGCTGAGGCAAATCTCTGCGTACCCTGTGATTTACCTGCAGAGTATTTGTTTGAACACACGTATTTTGTGGTTGGTGCACATCCTTATAGTGCACCAGACTATAACCAAGAGGCTGAAAAGCGCTTGTTTGAGTTACTTGAGCACCCTCTTTGTGTTGGTGTGGGAGAGATTGGTCTTGATTTTGGACCGTACTGTGAGGTTCCAGAAGAGGTCCAGTGCCAAGCATTTGAGCGTCAGCTCTTAATTGCACACGAGCACAATCAACGCGTTGAGCTTCACTTACGTGATGGTGCTGATGATACACATGCTCATGATTTGGCGCTAGAAATCTTGAACCGTCTTGGCGTGCCTAAGACAGGCTGTGACCTGCATTGTTATACCGATGGCCCTGAGGTCATGAAGCCTTTTGCAGATCTTGGTTGCTTTGTTGCCTTTGGTGGTGCAGCAACCTTTAAGCGCTCCGATGATATCCGAGCTGCAATGATTTCCTGCCCAGAGGCGCAACTGCTCTCAGAGACTGATTTTCCCTACATGGCACCAGAGCCTCTGCGTGGAGGGGAGTGCACGCCAGCGATGGTGGTGCACACGGTTGAGCGCTTGGCAGAGCTTCGTTGGCAGCGACTTGATATCCCCAAAGAGAAGACGTATACCATACTGTGGGAAAACGCACAGCGCTTTGTAGGACTTGCATAGCACGGCAGGAGGTGAGCACATATGACAAAAATCCTGGTAGTAGAAGATGACCGTCAGATTCAGCAAGAGTTGGTGCTCCTGCTACAAAGAAACGGCTTTGAGGCTCAGGCACTCATGTCTTTTGAGTCCGCACCTCAACAGATTATTGCCGCTCATCCAGACCTGGTTCTGTTGGACCTTAACCTTCCGGGCATTGACGGACAACAGATTTGTCGAGAAGTACGACAGCTCTCTAACGTTCCTATCATTGTAGTTACCAGCAGAAATACTGACCTTGATGAGCTTATGGTGCTCTCGTTAGGAGCGGACGATTTTATCGCCAAACCCTATAACACTCAGATTTTGCTTATGCACATAACCTCGGTTTTGAGGCGTGCAAATAGCGACGTCACAACAGGAACAAAGCTTTCACATGCAGGCGTGACACTTGATTCTTCTTCCTGCAAAGTTTCTGCAAATCAAAAGAGTGTTGAGCTGACTAAAAACGAGCTCAGGATACTTTCACTTTTGATGCAAAACGCGGGAACGGTTGTTTCTCGCCAGCGTATTCAAGAGGAGCTGTGGCAGTCAGACGAGTTTGTTGATGACAATACGTTGACGGTAAACATTAGCCACCTTAGAAATACTCTTGCAAGCATTGGTGTTGAGGACTTCGTGATGACACGCCGCGGACTTGGCTACGTTATTGAGTAGGCTGTCATGACGCTTTTTAAGTATCTAAAAAATCGAACTATCTTCTTTCTTGCGCTTATATTGAGCAGCACGTTAATTGGCTTTATGCTTAAGGGCGTTGGGCTTAACGCGTTTGCTATTGCCTACTGTATTTTGGTTTTATGGGTAGTGGGAACAACTGCACTTCTAGCCGATTATTTTCATCGTCGTTGGTTCTACCAGCAGCTTGCTGAGAATTTAGCAGCAACGGATAAAGAGAGCTATCTGGTTCCTACCATGCTGGACACGCCTTCAACGCTGGAGGAAAAGCTTTTTAAGGACGCGCTTTCTAGTATGTCCAAGTCTATGATGGACCAGCTTGCCGAAGAGCATATGCGATCAAAGGAATATCGCGAGTACATTGAGATGTGGGTGCATGAGATTAAGACTCCCATCGCTGCAGCTCATCTAGTTGCTCAGAATAATCCATCGCTACCTATGGATGACGTGCAAACGCAACTTACCAAGATTGAAACTCTGGTAGAGCAGGCGCTCTTTTATGCACGCAGCGCATCGGTAGATCGAGATTTTTCTATCAGAGACGTTAATCTGCAGTCCATCGTAAAAGATGCTCTTAAAAACAACGCACGCGTCTTCATTGACGCCGGTGTTTCTCCGCATTTTGATGACTTGGCCCACGTGGTCA
Source organism: uncultured Atopobiaceae bacterium (assembly GCA_963538475.1). Classification (GTDB taxonomy): domain Bacteria; phylum Actinomycetota; class Coriobacteriia; order Coriobacteriales; family Atopobiaceae; genus Lancefieldella. Next base: position 156,186 of record CAUTIE010000001.1, on the reverse strand, counting down.
AGGCTGACCCAAAGTGGCTTGAGTTTATTTTGCGACAGCTCCTAATTAACGCTGCAAAGTATTCAAATCCAGAGCTTTCACCTGGCGAGAAGAACGTTTGGATTTTTGCCTCTGTCTCAGAGCCACGCGAGGGAACTACTTCAACCACTCTCTTCATTAAGGATAATGGCATCGGTATTCCTGAAGAGGATCTTTCTCGTATTTTTGATAAGGGATTCACCGGTCAAAATGGACGTAAGTACGCAAAATCTACCGGCATGGGTCTCTATCTCTGCTATGAACTCTGTAATAAGATGGGCCTTAAGCTGGCTGTGAGCAGTACAATTGGTAAAGGTTCAACCTTTTCTATTACGTTCAACCAGTCCTTCACTGACTTGCGATAAAGGCATAGCTTACAGTATGAGTTCCCACAATTCATCCGTTTGAGGATCGCTTCCTACTGGGAAGGTATGCTGACTAAAACGCTTGAATCCCCAATGTGAATAAAATGCCTTAGCAGGCTCATTGTGTTCCCAAACACCCAGCCACACGCGCTTCTTACCCTTCTCTTTTGCTAAATCAAGGGCAAATTTCATGAGCTTTAATCCAAGGTGTAGGCCTTTGAAACGCGGAAGGATATACAGGCGTTCAATTTCAAGTGAGTCATCGCGCTGACCCTCGGTTTGCTCATAACGCGTATTGAGCTTCAGGTAACCAGCTACTTGACCTTCTACCTCAACAAAATAGAAATATGAGTGTTTAGCAGCAAGCTCACGGGTAAGCTTTTCTGTGTTGTAGAGCGAGTCAATACAACTTGCTAAGTCATCTGCTGTATTTGAGTCAATAAAAGTGTCTACAAATGTCTCTATGCTAAGTTTTTGCAGTGTGCGCAAATCGGCTGTTTCAAGAGGTCGAATAGACACAGTAGCATCATCAATGCTGACCGCATTTCTCGTCTGACGATATGCATCAAGGTCAAAGGAGAGCACATGGTGAAGGATGCCAAAGTGATCAAGTACTTTAGAAGATGCCTGCGTAAAGCCAGAGCGCTCATAGAAGGGCTGAGCTTTGAGTTGCGACTCAACTAACACCTTGGAAGCACTACTTTCTTGTGCCAGGTAATCAAGGGTATCGTGCAGTAGTTTTGAGCCAATACCAGCACCTTTGTTGCTGACGCATACGCGCCCAATAAGAGGGGAGTTGTATGACTGTCCCGCATCAATGATACGTAAATATGCAGCTACCGAGTCAGTATCTTGATAAAAGACATGGGTAGAAACTTGATCAACGTTATCTAGATCGTTGTACATAATCTGCTGGTCAACAATAAACGTTTCTGCTCTTAGAGAAAGAATTTGATATAACTCTTTAGCGGTAAGCTGCCCGAATCTTTTAATTACCAACTTCATAGCATGCCCCTCCCGTATGCTTGATAGTGATATTTTGACACATCAAAGTGAGAAAAGCGTAAGGTTTCCGTAAGGTCAATCGATGGCAACGTGAACGGTAGTGACGGAGTATATATCTCAAGATTTACTCGCTCCCAATGAAAGGACGCAACATGGTAGCTACTCAATCAGCTCCAACTCAGCCAACTGTTGTGGCTGGACAATCTTCAGCACTTACTCCTCACACCGTTTTGGTTTGTCAAAACCTCGAGAAGTACTATGGAACTCGTGGAAATATCACTAAGGCACTAGACGGCATTAATCTTTCTGTAGCTCGCGGTGAGTTTATCGCTATCATGGGTCCTTCTGGTTCTGGCAAAACTACGCTTTTAAATTGCATCTCTACCATTGATCAGGCATCTGCGGGCCACATCTTTATTGATGACCAAGAGCTTTCCAGCCTGCGCGGCGCAGAGCTTTCTGCCTTTAGACGTGACCGCTTGGGCTTTATTTTCCAGGACGCAAACTTGCTTGATAGCCTTACCGCTCGCGAGAATATCGCGCTCTCACTAACCATTGGTCATGTTCGCGCTCAGGAAGTTTTGGAGCGCGTAGAAAACGTTGCCAAGCTGCTTCAGATTACTGAGGTGCTGGACAAGTTCCCTTACGAGATGTCTGGTGGCCAGCGTCAGCGCGTTGCTGCTGCCCGAGCAATTGTTACCAACCCTTCGTTGGTCCTGGCGGATGAGCCTACTGGCGCTCTGGATTCAAAGAACGCTCGTACACTTCTGGAGAGTCTTGAGAACCTCAATCGTAATGGCGCAACCATTGCCATGGTCACTCACGATTCATATGCAGCTTCTTACGCTCATCGCGTTATTTTCATTAAAGATGGTCGCATCTTCAATGAGATTGTTCGTGGCGAGAAACCCCGTAAGCAGTTCTTTGATCAGATTATGGACGTTGTTTCATTCCTGGGAGGAGAGGGTGCTGATGTACAGTAAAATCGCGCTTGGCAACGTCAAGAAATCACTGCGCGATTTCAGCATTTACTTTCTGACATTGGCAGTAGGCGTTGCACTGTTTTATTCTTTCAATTCAATTACGCAGCAATCTATGGTGTTGAATCTTTCTGAAGATCAGCGAAACATCGTTCAGCTTTTGAGTAATACCATCACTGGAGTAAGCGTTTTTCTTGCCGTTATTATGGGATTTCTTGTTGTCTATGCTAATCAGTTCCTGATTCGTCGTAGAAAAAAAGAATTTGGCATGTATCAGATACTGGGTATGACCAAAAGAAATGTCTCAAAGATTATGAGTATTGAGACGATATTTGTTGGTTTTCTCGCTCTAGTAGTTGGACTTGTTGCAGGTATTTTTATCTCCCAATTTATGATGTTTGCAACGGCCCACATGTTCAATACGACTCTTGATTCATTTAAATTTGTCTTCTCACAAACTGCGTTGATTCAAACGGTTATTTACTTTGTAGTGATGTTTGTGGTCGCACTGATTTTTAACGTGACCACGGTTTCCCACTACAAGCTCATTGACCTTCTTAACGCAGACAAAGTAACTCAGACCGTCAAGGTAAGAAACCTTACCATCTCTGTACTGCTCTTCTTGGCCTCTCTTGGAATCATTGCTTATTCCTATATTTTGCTTCAGCACAATGGTTTAAAACAGATAGATGAAGAGTTTGCCATGGCTACTGCTTTGGTATCTGTGGGCACAGCACTCTTTTTCTTCTCAATCTCTGGTTTCTTGCTCAGATTTATGCAGATGCAGAAGGGCTTTTACTACAAGGGTCTTCACTCGTTCATCCTGCGTCAGTTTAATGCCCGCGTTAATACTGCTTGGGTTTCCATCTCTTTAGTCTGCGCTATGCTCTTTGTGGCAGTCTGTGGACTTGGTACGGGTTTCTCGCTTGTTGACTCTATGAACTCTAGCTTTTCTAAAGTCAAAACGTACGATGTTTCTGTACAAATTAATCCAGGCTCAGAGCGCAGTTATACCCCTGGTCCAGCAGATTCGTATGACTACCTTTCTGTAGTGCAGAAGCTAGATCCAGAGTGGGATAAAACTATCAAAAACGCCTTCCAGGTAGATACGTACTATGCTCAAGATAATCCAACAACACCAAGCTTTACGTATAGCACTCTTGATGCTGTAACAGGCAAGCGCCTTGATGATTACTTTACCGGCTATAGCGGTCAGGGAGATCCTGCGCAGCAAAGTGTGACTCTGATGCGAGCTTCTCAGTACAACAAACTGCGCATTGCGTCTGGTCTTGAGCCTGTTGATTTTGGTACTGATGGTTATATGGTTTGGACACTTGATACTAATCTCACAAAATACTGGCAGGATTCTCTTGCAAATAATCCTGAGCTTACCATTCAAGGTCACAAGCTCCATGCTGTTGGTGGAACACTGGATATTGCTCAGACGCAAGGTGGCCCTTATCTTATGCCTGTAGCTGGAATTGTGGTTGTTGCTGATCAAAGTTTCCCTTCAAGCACCGTTTTGACCAACTCATACATCTTAGGCAACTACCAAACTCCAGGTGATGCTACTGAAACACAGTTCCAGGGTCAAATTAAGCAGTACTTAGGAGGTGATGGCAGTGTAACGGGAAACGATTCCGATCCGTATTCTTCAATGCTTGTTGTTACTGCCTCTCAATATATTCAAGGTACTGCTGGATTCTCTGGTATTGTGACGTATCTGGCACTGTACATTGGCCTGGTTCTCTTCATTGCTTGTGCTGCTATTCTGGCTCTTCAGCAGCTCTCCGAGGCATCGGACAACGCTCGTGCCTATCAAGTTCTTGCAGAGCTTGGTGCCGAGAAGGGCCTTGCAAGTCGTGCACTCTTTGTTCAGATTGGCGTGTACTTCCTGTTCCCACTTCTTATGGCAGCTGCACACGCAACATGCGCAATGTCTATTATGGTTTCTGTCATCAAGTCGATTGGCAACTTTGATGTAGCTAGCAGCATTGGTGGAGTGGTTGCAGTCGTAGCTGCTTTGTATGGTGGTTACTTCCTGGTTACCTATTTTGCTGCACGCTCGATCATCTTTAGGGGTGCTAAGAGAATGCAATAGTCTGCATCTTCGTGTTGTAAATTCGTGAAAGAAGGACGGATGTTCCTCTGTGGAGCATTCGTCCTTCTCGCTTAGGTAAAATAGAAACGTTATGTCAGATGGTATCTGTGCAGAGCACATACTCAAGGAGGCATCATGGGTCTTTGGTCAAAGGTTAAGAATGTATTTGTTCCTTCTAACGGAACAGAACAGCCTCAGAAGGCTACATTTGCTACCAGGGAAGACACTATCTATGCGCCAGTTTCTGGTGTCCTGGTAAGCGTACAAGAGGTTCACGATGAGGTAATCTCAAGCGGTCTCTTTGGCCAGGGCTATGGCATTTTGCCCGTTGGTCTTGATTGCGTCTATGCTCCTTGCAATGCTCGCGTTACCGCAACTAACGTAACCAATCACTCAATTGGCCTTACCACTGATACTGGTATTGAGATTCTGATTCACATTGGTGTTGGTACCATCGAGATGAACGGTAAGGGTTTTACCCGTTACGTTCACGCCAACGATGAGGTCAAGGCCGGTACTCCACTGATTTCATTTGATGCTGCTGCTATTGAAGAAGCAGGATATGAGAACGTTGTAGTTGTTACCGTTGTTAATGCAGATCAGTATGAGCGCATTGATCTGATTGGTGAGTCTGGAACACTGATTGGTGGTCGTCCACTGGTTAAGATTGGCGATCCTCTGATGTGCGTCAAGCACTAGGGTTTCTCGCCAGCTAAACATCTGCAATAAACGAGGTTTTACATGCTTAGAGTTACTAAGGCAATTCTTCACGTCTTTGATTTTGAGACGGGAACTAAATACTTCTCTCAATCTACCTTGGATTTAGAGGACCGTCAGACAAAGTCATATGTGCAGCGTAGACTGCGTAAAATTACAGCAAACCCAGAATCCAGGCACGGAGAGTTTGCTCCTACCAGCAATTTTGCGGGAGGTCTTCAGGAGTATGCTCACGGAGACGTTGAGTTTGTAGAGTTTTCTCACCAGATTGCTCAGTGGTTCTGGGAAGAGCTTCGTCGTGCAGATGACGTTGAGCAGTGCGATCTTCTTGTGGCGGACTACATTGATACCGATGCTGGTCAGGCGCTTGCTAGTGCTGCTGCAGACGATGAGGACGCTCAGGCTGAGGCATTTGAGGGCGAGGGAAGACGTCTTTTTGCCATTGTGCTTCTCCCACGTAAGCAGGCCTTTATCCATGATGTAAACGGATCGGTAAATGAGATTTTGCGCCAAGACGCAACGCTGCCTTCTCCTACGCAAAAGGTTGATTCATATGCAGTCATTGACCTGGATACAGGCGCCATTGACTTCCACGACCATGACCGCTCTGTAGCAGGAGAGGGAAAGTTCATCATCCCAGAGCTTTTCCTTGAGTGCACATCAGAGGCGTCTAGTCATGAGGTTATTGGTGAGGTAACCGTTATTGTTCAAGACCTGGCTGAAGAATATGGACTTGAGCCTGCTGTTGAGGTGTCTCGTGCTAAGGCCGCCGTTGCAGAAGCAGCAGAGGTAGAAGAGGTAGTAGACCCTATTAAGGTCGGTAAGCGTATCTTTGAGGAGCGTCCTGAGATTCAGGAAAAGTACGAGGCTCAGGTGGCAAGCAGAGAGCTCCCCGAAGAAGTTCCTGTTAAACGCGGTGTTGCTAACAGAATTGCAAAGAATCATAAAATCCGCACCGATACGGGAATTGAGATTTCATTCCCTTCAAACCTAACAGAACGTCCAGGTTACCTAGAATTTTCTCACGAGTCTGATGGCAGGATTACCATTTCAATAAAAAATGTTGCACATATTGAAAACCGCTAAATCCTACCGTTGACCTCACAATTTAGAGCTAAAACTCCCCGAAATTCGTTTCGGAGAGTTTGTAAATTACGTATCTTTTTGAATATCATCGTGTATCTCGGGTAGAATAGTCTCTCAAAGGTCACACCGTACTACTAAATGTTCTAGGAGACCCTTATGAGTTTAAAGAAACAGCAAAGCACCACCATTGAGGAGCAGAGCGCTGCTCTTTTCAATCGTCGTGATGCCCTTAAGATTTTTGCCGGCATGGGCATTGCTGCCGCTGCCGTTACTGCATCTCTGATCAATACCCGTCCTGCTTTTGGTGTTACCCAGGCTCAGATTGATGCTGCTCGTAGCGATTACGATGCTGCTCAGAAGCTGCTTGATGAGATTTCTAATGAGGTCTCTAGCATGCAGGCAAGCCTCAATGACACTAACTCTCAGATTGGCGCTATTTCTGATCAGATTGCAGATAAGCAGAATCAGATTGATGCTAAGCAGAAAGAGATTTCTGAAAAGGAAGATCAGATTGCCGAGAAGAGAAAAGCACTTGGCGCTCGTATGTCCAGCAACTACAAGGCTGGCCCAGCTGGTGCTTTGGAGATGATTCTTTCTTCTGCAAGCTTTGAGGAGCTCACTTCTAATATTTACTACCTCGATAAGATTTCTGAGTCCGATCAGAAGATGATTGAGGAAGTTAAGAACCTGAAGGCTGCTCTTGAGTCTGATAAGGCTGCTCTTCAGTCCGAGAAGACCGAGCTAGAGAATAAGAAGGCTGAACTTGAGAATCTCCGTGCTTCTCAGGAGTCTCAGCTTAATGATATTTCTGCTCGTCAGGCGGATGCTGCAAACGTTGTTGCAAATCTTGATGACAATGTAAAAGAGCTTATCGCTCAGCGTGATTCTGAGCTTCTTGCCGCTCAGCAGGAGGCAGAGCGTGTTGCCGCTCAGCGTGCTGCTGCATCAAGCAACAGCGGTGGTGGTAGTAGCTATTCTGGTGGTGGCGGCGGAGGAGGAACCTCTTCTGCTGGTTCCGGTTCTGCTGCTGCAGTTGTTAATGCTGCGGGCTATACCGGATCTACCGGTGCTGGCTTCTGTGCTGCTTGGGTTTCCAATGTCTTCTCAAATGCAGGTGTTGGCACCTTCTATGGCAACGCTTGTGATATGTACTATTCCTGGTGCTACTCTACTGACCAGAGTGCTATTGAGCCTGGCATGATTATTGCTGTTCCAACCCTTGGTGGCTCTGCTGCAGCTTTGATTTATGGCCACGTTGGCATCTACATTGGTGGCGGTATGGTCAGGCACTGCCTCTCTGGTGTTGTAAGAAGCCAGAGCTTAAGTTCTTGGATTTCTCAGCTTGGTGCTTTGAGTACTCCAAGGTGGGGCTGGCTTGGCGGCGTTGTCCTAAGCTAAGGTATTGGCCCCTCATAACTTGTTATGTAAAAGAGCTTGGTTGCATGCAACCAAGCTCTTTTTTGATGTCTATCGCTGACTCAAAAAAGAAGAGCGCAGATGCCAGAAGCACCTACGCCCTTCTCGCCCTATAAAGGGGGAGTGGATTACTCTTCAACCTCGAGAAGCTCGATGTTGAAGTTAAGGTCTTTACCAGCCATTGGATGGTTGGTGTCAAAGACGATAGTGGTGCCGTCGTTAGAGACAACGGTTGCCATAACAGGGTATCCCTCAGGGGTGCCCAGAGTAACCTGCTGACCTGCAACAAGATTCTCAGAGCCTGGAAGCTGAGCTACAGGAACAGGCTGCACTGCCTCTTCATGGCGCTCACCATATGCCTCTGCTGCTGGAATGTGGACGTCAACAATCTGGCCAACGGTCATATCTTTGACAGCCTCATCAAAACCAGGGATCATCTGGCCAGCCATGCAGGTAAATGCCAGTGGCTCGTTGCGATCACGGGAGGAGTCAAACTTAGTTCCGTCATCAAGAGTGCCGACGTAGTGGACCTTTACCTTTTTACCTTCGTTGCTCATGAAACTCCAATCGTTAAAAACATATCTTTGGCATTCTACCCAAGAGTGACGCAAATCAACCTTTGAATGATAAAGGTATAGTATTGTCTAGTAATGTTTGTATGTTTCATCCTATAGTTTACTTGCGATTATGTAAAAAGCTGGTTCGCTAAATTGGTGTGTTTTAGAGATTTGGGACACGCAAAGGACACAATATCTTATGTCTGTTTCACGCTTTATATTGGCTAGTTTGTAGTTACATTTCCCCAGTTAAACGGCTTGTTGTAAGCCGTTTTAAGACACGCAAATTGCATAGTTGAGTATTTACACATGAAAAAAGACCCCTCCCACCGAAGTGAGAGGGGTTATGTGTTAATGCAGTGAGGTCAATCGACCAGCTTCATCTGTATCCACCTGTACCGTACTGTCAGCCTGGACAGAGCCATCAGCATTGACTGCATATGCGTGGTCATTGTAGACGTGTACTCCAGCGGGAAGCAGGTTACCATTCTCGGAAGCAAGATACTTCTTGCCTTCCGCATCGAAGATACCCGTTGCCATGCGACCATCATTGGCAAAGTAGTAGTCATAGCTTCCAATATACTGCATGCCTGTCAACATGGCACACTCTTGAGGTCCTTCATCCTGGCAAAGATAGAACCAATCTGTACCGTCAAAGTACCAGCCTGTGACTGCATATCCTCGTGCGTCAAAGTAGTACCAAGAACCACTGATGAACGCCCACTGACTGTAGTAATACGTGCTTGGACTGGTCGCATACCACCAACCCGTTGCATTCTTAACCCAGTGTGGCTCGAACTGAGACTCACCCTGGGCAAGCTGCTCCCATTCTGCGTAAGTGAGCTTTGCCACATCCAAGTCAACGGTACCGCCCGCGCTAGAGTATTGCCAAATCGTCCAATCGCTCCACGCGCCTGTGTTATAGATCATAGGTGGCAAGTTCCAAGAGAATCTATCGTCGTAGTATCCTGCAATCCACAAGCGCGACACATCAGCGCAAGACGCTACTTGCGAGCGTCCAGCAGGATAGGTATACACAACCGGATAGATGCCCGTCTTAGCATAGACTCGGTCAACAAACTGCCTTGCCCATACTGTTGAGCCCCACGCGTCATTGTCACCATTCTCCCAGTCCAGGCACAGAAGAGCCTTACCAATGTAGGCAGAGACACACGCCACAAATGCGTCGGCTTCTGCAACAGGTGAGCCACCTTCAGCGTAGTGGTAGACACCAATGAGCTTGCCGTCTGCCAAAGCACGCTGAAGCTGTGCGGTCATGTAGCGGTTCATTGGCTGAGTGCCCTGTGTAGCCTTAGCGATGACAAAGTCAGAACCGCTGTATGCAGTCTCAACATTAGGATGCGAGTATGTTGCACCCAATGCCTGATAACCGCTAACGTCAATGCCCCTAAGCATTATCTACCTCTTCTTTTGTTGGCTCTTCTTTTGGTTGTGTATTAGTTGGCTCAGTGTTGCCTGTCATGTAACTTGCAGGACGCTCAGAAGGCTGTACATATGTCATTGCACGTGCAGAATCGCTTAGTCCCTTGGTTGTTGGGTCAACGGTTACGCCAATAGCACCCAAGACAGCGACAACCACAGTGCCAATCAAATAGGGATTGCTAACGAGCTTCACAAACACATCAGCAAGGCTGCCCCATGTCGTCAAATCAGAGTAAGCCAGTCCCAAGTATGCCAGGATAGGACTCATGACGATTCCGAACATTCCCAGCCACCATGCGGGATTATAAAGACGTACTTTCCAGTTAATCATTTCTGCTCCTTTACTTTTCCAACTTAGTAATGCGTGAATCTAGATTTTTCACGTCTGTCTTGACCTCTGCGAGGTCTGTTGCTGCTTTTTTTGAGACTTCATCCGCCCTTCGCGCTACGATGCCAACCACTGAAAGCTCAGCAGTATGCTGTGTGAGTGTGGCAGTCAGGTCAGAAAGTGACTGCTGGTACTTGCCCAGTTGTTCATTCATGACTTGCTGGCGTGTCTCTAGGCGGGTGAGAGTGTTGGTGATGGTACTCTTCCAAGCGTCTTCTTTCTCTTTGTCTTCTCTACTGGCACGCTGCCAGTTCGAGATGGCAACAAGACCGCCCAGAAACGCTCCCACAATGGAGATGAAGAAAGACACCATCTCAGCTGTAATGTTCATGACCTCACCTCCTAGTGACTTACCGTAAATGTGAGAGATCCATAACGCCATGCGTTAGATACTTTCCCACCTTGGTCTTGAAGGTAAATGTTGCCGTCAGGTCTCGCTGAGATAGCAGTAATAACGTCAGCGTGTCCAGGGCAAATACCTGAGTCATAGACGATTGACTCATTGCCGTCTGTGGCTGAGCCGTACTTCTCGTGATCTACAAGAGGAGGTCTTGAGTTTTCTGGAAGAGTGAAGGGGCAACGGACAGCGTCGTAAGCAATATTGTTAGCCAACCAGCCTCGAACCTTGATGGTTACAGAATCGCCAGTGCGGTAGATATGCCAGAAGTTGTTGTAGCTGCCTTGTGGTTGCAGGAAGATTACGTCAAAGTCAGTGTCAGACTGCTTCTTGTCGTCTCCAAGAACGTTGATAGTAGGCAGCAGAGATACGGGCTCACCAACGGTAATACCGTTGATTGGCAGACGATAAAGGGGCATGCAAGCCGTAGTAGATCCTGAGAGAATGTCACCCTTAACATATGTTGGGTCTACCGGATTACCTTGGTTGGTTGGAGTGCCCTGGATAACCTCGCAAGTAAACTTCTCAACACCGCCAACCTGCTTAGAATACTTCAGCACGACCAAGTCATTGCGCTTATAGCCAGCGCGACCATTAGCAACATTAAGCTCAAAAGGCTCCTCATTTGTCACCATACGAGCGTCAAAGAGTACGTCACCAGTATCAATACGAACTCTGTTGGCAGTCTGCATGGCAGCCTTGATTTGATTCTGTGTCTGCAAGATGCCACGAACAGAGCCGGCTACACCAGCAATCAACCTACCAATCTGTGGGGCTGTAATGTGGTCCTTGCCCTGGAATGAAATAACACCATCAAAAGCCATTTAACCCTCCTTTACCATAAACTGAGCGAACTCTTCATCACGTTTGCGTGCGAGCTCGCGATACTTTGCAGCGCAGTCAGGGCAGAGAAGATAGCTCTGCTGAACGCCGTCTGCTGATACTCTGCTTATGCTCTTCCATTGCGATGTCGCAAAGTCACTTTCAAGTAGAAAGGCTTCTTTCTTGCATCTATCGCATTGAAAGCGTGCAAAGCCACTTGTTTTTGCCATTAAGCTGTCCTTTCCCATTTGAAGCAGCCAAGAGAAGGTAGTTGTTGCCATCTACCTCCGTAGTTTGTTGCAGGGTTAACAAATGAAGTTGTTTCAATTACTGAGCCAACGGGGAAAGATGGTGTGGTTGCACCGCCTTGAGTTGCTCCCTGGACGTTAATAGTCACGTCACTAGATCCGTCAAATGAAGCTGTACCACTCACAGAGCCAACCAGCTTGATAGTGCGTGGCTGTGAGAGCTTCTTAGCAGCGTTAGCGTCACCGCCTGGAGTAGACGCACCAGCGTATGAGTGCGTGTGGCTCGCAGGAGCTGCGCCAACCTCTTGCGCTGTGTATGTTGGCTTTGCGGGAAGCTTTACTGTATGCGTCTGAGCGTCTGTGACGTGTCCTAAGGCGTTTACACTCACAGTTGCGCCTAATTGGACTGTCTCACCCCAAGAAGCGTCTATATCGCTCTCAGAGCCGTATGTGCCAGCGGTCACACTAGAAGGCTCATGAGTAAGAGCGACTGTGCCACCTGTGCGCTGAGCCTTGATGGGTGTTGTTGCCGTAACTTCTGCCACTTTAGAGTCAACCTGTAGTGTTGCTCTGCCAATCTCACTGGCTGAGTCCGTTGCTACCTTGCGGGCTTCATTTACCTTGTTCTCAAGGCTCTTGAAGTCTGCTCTTGATACTTCTGCAGAAATAGTACGTCCAGCAATAGAGATACCAGTACCCGCTGTGTATGAGCTTGATACTGCGCCTGAGCCTGTAGAAGAACCATGCTCAGCGGTACCGGATGAAGAAGTATTACTGGCTGTACCGCCAACCTTGTAGCTAATGCTTACTTGGGTATCTGTAACAATGATTACTTTTGTGCCAACTGTTGCTGTAACGTGTAAGCCTGTTACAGGATCTATGCCAGGAACAATGTCACCAATACCAAATTCTTCATCGTCATCCAGTGTGACGTTAATTGAGTCAGCAGCTTGATACTCTTTAAGCTTCTTAGGACCGTCTTTTTCCAGCTCTTCACGACTTGCATTGGTGTAGTTGTAGGTGGTTGTGCGCTCGTCAATGCCAAAGAGTGTCTGTGTAGTGGAGATGTTTCCTCGCTCGTCTGCGTAGAAATGCAGCACAATACGGTTCTTAAGCTCACCAGAGCCAAGGCAAATAAGATGGTTGTAAGGTCTTACAACTCTCTTAATAGTCACGTCAGAATGTTCTGCGTCTGCGCCGTCGGTCCAGTCTGTAATTGGCTTTACTGAGAGCACAATCATGCGCTCAATGGAGTCATACTCGATATTGAGACGCGCTGAAGAGTCAGCCAGCATCTTTCTGATGCCCGTCCAAGCGTCACAGTACCTGTCGAAGGTGTACTTGACAGTAATACCAGAAGTTTCTTCTAAGACCTTGAACTGGCTTGCAAGTCCAAGACGCTGCACCAGCTGTTTTAGAACCCCGTGAGCTTCACCACGCACGCTGAGATAGTCTTCTCCGCTTGGTGGTTCAAGGACTCTGTCTCTGAGGATACCTTGCCATGATCTACCTGTGTACGTAATTGTGTTGTTGCCTGAGTTGGACTCTCGTGCGTCAACCACACCGCCACACTCAGTACCTTCAACATAGACGTATGCGCCATCATCAAGACGCTGCTCAGAGTCAATATCGAGCGTGAGCTCAAAGTCGTTGCCCGTGTCTCCATATTCGAGGTCAAGGCGTGCTCCTTTGAGCACGCCAATATCGAGATGCGTTGCGTCTGTATAGCTAATATCTGGCATTATGCACTCACCTCATTAGGTGCGCTCTGGGTGCTTACCGCCCTTGGTGTGCGAATCTCACCCTGTGGCTGCTCTTTCTCGTATGGAGGTGTGGAGCGCGTCTCATAGAGCGTGAGGTCAAAGTCAAAGGTGTTATCCCACGTAATGTCATCGGTACCCGGTTTGATTGGCTCGAAAAGATACGAGCCGGAGCCGTGAGCCCCGCGCTCTCGGAACTTATAGACGTTCTCACGGGTGCCGTTATCCTGCACCACAACAGCGGTCTTACTCTGTGAGTCAACCTCAAGATATGCACCGGCTGCAATAGTCGTGTTTACCTTGTGCAGGTTCTCACCAATTCTGATGTACGGGTTTGTGGCAGGACCATAGACACGCCAGAGCCATGGAGATGTGCTCTTAGAAGGGTTAGTAAATGACTTAGCTGGCTTACCCTGGACAAGGTCAAAGGGGAAGTCTCTTGGGAAGTCAGGCTTAACACCAGCAACAGCTCCTGCGGTCTCATGCTCAAAGTAGAGCGTTGTTGCCTTAAACCATGTAGGGTCTTCAACAAGAAGCGTTAAAACAAACTCTGCGAACTTATCAGAGAGCCAGTAGTTAGTAGGAGCACCACCAATGATGTAACAGCGAATACCCCAAGAGCCTACTGTGAGCGTTCCTGGAGTACGGTTTAAGATGTCCTTTTCTCCAAGCTCAATAATCTTATTGCGTAACTCTAAGCCTTCTTCATCACTTTCAGCAGCAATTCCAACAGGAAACTTGATTGTCTTTGGCTTATGATCGCGCCGTCTGAATGACGTAATTCTGCTGGAGTTCTTGCCTGATGTGTAAGACCACATCCAGTCTCTGAGTTCGTGTTCCATGTAGTGGAGGGACTTGTCAGCCCCTCCAAACTCCATGTACTTGCTACTGTCAGAGGTTGTGTATCTAATGTCTGTGCGCATTATGCGCTCACCTCTCTTACCATGCGACCAAATTCACGGTTATTCACGTCAACTCTTACAGGCTTTCCGTATGCATCCTCAATGCGCTTGGTCATGACATCCATCTGTGCTGAGAGATCTGCAATGGCTTGGTTGGTATCTGCATAGATACCATTAGCCACAAGAGATGCAGTCATATCCATTTGTTTGTTGATAGGGACATTGAGTGCATAGCCATCTACGCCACTCTGAGCAGCTTCTGCGAGGTCTTGCGCTGCCTTGTAAACGTCTCGCTTACCGCCAGCAATACCGACAACAAAGCCATCTACTGTGTAGCCACCAAGACCAGCCATGACGCGTGATGGAGAATGAATACCAAGCAGTGCCTTTACTGCGCCAACAACGCCGTTAAAGACTCCACAGACTTGGTCTACTACCCAGCCAGCAAGACCAGATACGCCATTTACAAAGCCTTGGATGAATGCGCGTCCTGCGCTACCAAGGTCAAAGCTTGTGATAGCGTTCTTGGCTTGGTTAAGCAGGTTTCCAACTGCCCCAAGCAAGCTGCCAATAATTTGTGGGACTGCTGTGACAATGGCTGTAAAGAGCGTTACTGCTGCACCAAGGAGCATTCCAATAAACGTTGGAAGGTTAGAGACAACGGTGCCAATGAGGTTGCCAACGTTGCCAATGAGTCCTGGAAGAATTACAGGGATAGCGTTCACGATTGCAACAAAGAGGTCCACTGCAGCTGAGAGCAATGTCCCAACGAAGCCAGGAAGACCTGAGATAAATACATCAATAATCTGTGGTAGGGCTGCTGCTAGTGCTGGAATGATTGCCACAACGCCGTCAACAAGTCCCATGAAAAGCCCCTGTGCTGCTTCAAAGAGAGCCGGAGCATTAGCAACAAAGCCGTCTACTAGACCTTGCAGGATCTGTGGAGCTGCTTCTGCAAGTTGTCCTGCAACCTCAGTGAGTGCTTGCAGGATAAAGGTGAACGCCTGCATTGCTCCTGCCATGAGAGAAGGCGCAGAAGCCACGAGAATGTCACAGATTGCACCAGCTGCAGCTCCAACTGCTTCCAGTAGTCCAGGAGCAATCTGCTGCCATGCTGCACCCATCTGTCCAAAGAGAACCTCGAATGCGTGTGCCAGCGTTGGACCTGCAGAAGCAAGACCAGAAGCCACTTGTGGAAGAACTGAGCTGATTTGAGAAGCAAGTCCAGGGATGGTATCAGCAATACCTACGATATTGCTTGCGATGTTTGCAGCTGCTTGGGTAATGTCTCCACCCATAGCAACAAAAGCTGTGCCAGCTACTGCTGCAGCGATTGAGAGAACACCAAGCACTACAGTTGCGCTGCCAAAGCCAGAAGCAAGGTTTGCAACCACGCCCATAGCCGGCTGTACCGCTCCTAAAAGCTTAGGACCTAAGCTTGTGAGTGCAGGTCCTAGAACGCCCGCAATGGCATTACCAACGCCACCAAGCTTGGCAGCAATAGGAGCAGCAAAGGCAGAGACTGCACTTCCAGCCTTAGAGAGAGCGGAAGTGACAGGGCTCATGAACTGAGCCACATTACCACCAACAGTTACCAGCACGCTCTGCGCATTTCTCGCAATATTGGAGAGGTGCAACGTTGCAGTTGCTGCCATGCTCTTAAATGTAGACTGCGCAGCAGAAACAATGGATACAAGCTTGTTCTTAATGGGGTTATTGAGACCACTAAAAGCCTTTACAAGCTTGTCTCTGAACTCCCAAGCATAGAGAATTGCAGTCTCAAGCCTGTCCTGGACTGTTGTGGCGATTGCGCCAAAGAAGGACTTAAAGCCTGTACTTAGACCTGCAACTGTCGAGAGTGTGCCAGGGACCATGCCCTTGATAACAGTTAGACCGTTTGCAACAGTGCCGGAAGCCTTGGAGAACGCTCCAAGCATCTTGCCAGCTGTCTCCATAGACTTGCCAATGACGAGAAGTGCAGGACCAGTGCCCGCAAGCATACCAATAGACTTTGCAATGGTCTGAATGTCTGAAGCTGACATCTGGCTGATTGCGTTAGCTGCATTGGTTGCCATAGAAGCGAGAGCTTCCATACCACGCTCAAAGAGTGGCATAAGTGATTCGACAAGTTTCTGAATTGGGTCTGCCAGCTTTGAGAGCGCGTCTGTCATCTTCTTGTAGCTGTCAGTCTGGTACATCTTCATGATGGTTGCGGTTGCTGCGTCAGCGAGATTTGAGAGCACGCCAGTAAGTGTCCTGGACTGTTTAATCATGAGCCCGCCAAAGTCACCCTGCATGCCAGCTCTGATTGCTGCGATTGCCACATCAGCACTGACTGCTTTCTTGGTAACCATCTCCATTGCACCAGCAACGTCTGTATGTAGTGCCTTTGCGAGGTACTCCCATGCAGGAATACCAACCTCAGTAAGCTGCATCATCTCTTGTGAAGCTGCAGTACCTTTGCCGTGCATCTGACCTAATGCACGAGTAATAGCGTCAATTCCTTGCTGACCAGCACCAAGTGCTGCAGTTGCGTTACCAACGTCTGTAAGCATGGGGATGACATCATCAGCTGCAAAGCCATAAGCGAGCATTTGCTGAGTTGCCTTGTTAAGTCCTGCCATCTCAAATGGCGTAGTTTTAGCAAACTCAACTAGATCAGCAATCATTTTCTTTGCACGCTCAGGACCAAGCATGGTATTAAAGGCAATGTCTACTTGCTCAGCATTTGCTGCAGTTTGACTTGCCCACTGGGCAGCCTTGACACCTGCAATAGCAAGAGGAGCGGTAATTGCAGCAGTGAGCACGGTACCCGCTTTAGAGAATCCGCTGCCAAGGCTAGATATTGCCTTAGAAGTCGTATCAGTTAGCTTGGAAACCTCGCTGGCGAACTTGGAAGAGTCACCAAGAATTTCAATGACTACTTTTCCATCTGCCAAATTGACCTCCTAGAAGTTAGAAGTTACGGAGTGCCATCTCCCGTAATTCATCTTCTGTTGGAGGTAACGCCCAAGCTTGAGCACGCCTAGCATGAGCACGCTCTTCTTCCTTTGTGGTATCGCCTTCAAGCGGGCTTCTTGCTGCCACTGCTTGCCCTGTGAGCGTGTCTGGAGTGGCAAGAAGAGCCAGATATAAGTTGATGAAGGTGTACCAGTGGAGTTGCGTTGATTTGCTGGTGAGGTCTATTGAGTAGACGCGCATGAAGTCAGCAGTCACAATGCCAGCGTCATAGTGCCAGTCAAAGTTCTTCTTTCTGTAGTACTGGATGCGCCTGTATTGCTCACCGTAGGTGATAGTGTCAAATGCCCCCGCAGCCCACTCAGACGCTGCCTGAAGTGCTTCTACTGGGTACTTCGACACTTGGTCTGGGAGTACTCCTTTTTGAGCGTAGAAAAGGTTTAGTGTTCTCGCATTAGCAACAGCACTATTCTCTGTATCCATTGTCATGTAAATGAGCGATGTTCTAAAGCCACTTCTAATTGGTACAGATACTCCCGCCACATCGACTGTGACGGGAGCACCCTTGATAACCGAGTCTAGAAACATGGATTACTCGTCCATGCTGGAGTTCTCTTGGGTAATAAGCTCAGAGACCTTAGACACAGCGTCACTTGCTGAATAGACCTCTGTCAGAATCGAAATAATCTTCATCAAGCGGTAGATGTTGAGCCTGTTTGCCTTACCAATAAGCTCCTCTGCAGCTTCCTCACCAAGCGCAAAAGCAACGATATTGTGTGCTTCATCTGCAAGAGTTGTGAGGTTGTCCATAACCTCTTCATTTGCGAGTCCCGCAAAAGACGATAGACGCTGAGCCCAAGAGTTTGCTTCAACAACAAAGGTAATATTGCCTAGATCTACATCATAGATTTTGCCCTCAATCTTTACCTTTGCCTTTGGTGCGCCGTCAAGCTTGTAGTTCTTCAGTGCCATAAGTGTTCCTCTCTATGGGTTTACCTGTGGCTCATATCTTGCGTTACGGGTAACGCCAACAAAAAAGCACCCAGCATATGCCAGGTGCTTCCCCAGAGAGGAGAGGGATGGGGACTATGTCTATACAGCCTTAGTAAAAGCTGCAGTGTCATAGTTGAAGGTGCCGTACTCGTACTCGTCGGTGATTGCGACCTTAAAGGCAATCTTGATAGGTGCAATATCAGAGCCGGAGAATGGCGAAACATTCAGCGTTGCCTTTGCGTGTTTAGCAACGAGTGCGGTCTTCTCGCAAGCCTTACCTGCTTTGAAGTCATAACCGCAAGTGCGGACATACTCAACAGGTACGTCTAGAACGTCCTCATAGCTTGCAAGAATCTTCTGAATGCCACCAGGACCCATTGCGTCAACCTCAAAACTGAAGGTGTCAGTCTTGCCTAGGTTGTACTTTGGCTGAGTCTTGCGGTCAATGTAGGTTGGCTCATAAGACTTAGCTTCACGCTCTGGGTCTGCCTTAGTGGTCTCGGTGACACGGATGAAGTTCGTCTGTCCAGGGAACTTAATCCAGTGCTGAATCTCATAGATAGAGACAGGTGTGCGCTGTGCTTCTGTTGGCTGTGTGACAGCTGGTGATTCTGGCATAATGCCGTCCTTTCTTTAAGGGTTAAACCCTGTACTTAATTTGGGCGATAAGCTGGTAGGTTGCGACTCCATCCTCACCAACACTGAAGGGAGATGGCAGTGTGGTGACATCATGGGCATACACAACAACGCCCGCCGGTGCACCACCGTCTTCAATGGCAGCTTGGACTTTGCGCAGCATGGCTAGACCGTCAATGCGCTCCTGCTCGTCTAGTGGGCGTGTCTGCAGATATACCTCATAAGGGAACTGCTTAATACCGCCACCAGAGCAATAATGAAGCACCCATGGCTCACCTGGTGCAGCCTTAAGCATTGCTTGTGCAGCTCCAGTACCATTAGGGAACTGACCATATTCAACAGGGATACCTGTGAGAATGTCTTTTAGCCAGTCAGTAACGCTTTGAGCGATGTCTACCATGCCCCTCCAACTTTCTCTCCAAGAACTTTTGCGAACATTTGCTGCCATGCATTACCTCTAACACCTGCGCAACGGTCATACCAGTGGTCACAGGCATTAGGAGCGTGCAAGGCATTCTGAAGCGTATTGTGGTTGTGCGTTGAGTAGTACTGAACACGTGCATATGCTGCTGCGTCTCCTGCTCCCCATTCAACGTAGGCAGCGCTGCCAGTCTGACGGGTAGTGCCAGAGCCTTGAAGGTGCCCTAAGGCGTAAGGGACATATGACTTACAGTCAGTAAGTACATTTCCAGCAACAATGCCTAAAGCTGCTTCTACAGCGTTTGAGACCTTGTCTTTGCAACGTTCAACATCAACGTCAACCACACGCATTTTCATCTGGCTTCTACCTCCACATGGTGTGTCTCATGATGCGTGGAATAAGGGTTTACAGAGCGCACCATACGCGCGTCTTGTGCTGGCTTCTCCTCGGAGCTGATGCCACGAATAACAAAGTCACCAGCCTTGAGACCCGGGTCTCTGAAGAACCACACTTTAAGCACGTTGGCGTTTTGTGGTCCTACGGTTGAAGCGGTATTAGCGAGCTTTTCTTCAACGTGTACACCTTGATAAATAGATCTCGTGAACCCCTTATCCTGCTTGTGCCAGACGGTGACAGTATCCCAGGCAATCACCGGATACCCCTCCAAAGAAGACCCGTGCCTACTAAGAAGGGATACACGCAAGAAAGGTCAGAGACGCTTGCTTGAGCGTCTGTGTAGGTGTAGGAAACACTACCAACGCTCTCGCTCTTAACCATTCCACGTGTGTCTTTGCCAGCTACTCTGTCACATAGTGCACAGAGGGCAAGAAGCCATTTCTCGCTGTACTTCTCAGGAACCTCTTCACCAGTCATCGAGACAAGCAGTGCTTGAGCCTTGACGAGGGGAGCGTCTAACTCGCCCTCGCCAAGAGAGCCTTTATACGTGTTGCGGTAGAAGTCGTATGTAAGGCTTGGGGTTGCCATTAAGCAGCCTTAGGCTTCAAGACACCAGCAGCCTTAGTTGCCTTCAGAGCAACTCCACAGACGAACTCAACATCAACGTTCTTGACAGCACCTGGAGTGGTCCAGTCAGGAAGCGCAACGGTGAATGCGTTGTCACCCTTGAGGGTAATGCCGTGGAAGCCGTCCATGCCAAGGCAAGCAGCGTAGATAGAGCCGTCGGTGATAGAGCCGTCACGGACCTCATGAATAGCAATGCCGTTGTAAGCCTTAACAACGTTGCCTGCGGTCTCCTTGGACTCAGTGCCAAGACCGACAACACGCAGAAGTGCGTTCAGCTTGGTGTACTGAGCTGCGCTCATCATGAGTACGTCAGGGGTACGCATGAGATTAGAGAGCATGGTGTCAAGCTCCTCAAGGTAAGCAAGGGCTGCTTCCTTGGTGGTAACTTTGACATCAGTCTTAGAGGTCATCTCAGTAGAGGTAGTCTTCAGAGCAGCTGCAAGACCGTCAAAGCCGTTTGCGTCCTTGGTAGGAGCAAAGATACTAGCGTTGAACTTGCGAGAAACTGCGTCCTTAGCCTGCTCAAGATACATCTCGTAGAGGTCATCTGCAGCAGCCTTAGCGACACGATCCATCTGGAACGTAGAGCCAAGAATACCAAGGGTGGTAGTCTTCTTCTCAACGGTTGGCTCAGATGCGACAGGCTCAGAACCAAGTGCACGGAATGCAGCAGAAGACGGGGTCTTAACGCGCTTATAGCCGTAGACCAAGTCAGAGGTGCCAGAAGCATTCATGCAGTCATCAAAGGTGAGTGCACCGAGCAGGTAGTTGTCAGTGACAAGCTCATTGATGAAGCCCTGTGTGAGCTTATCGCCGGAGTTGGTTGCAAGGGTAGCGAGATTAATCATTAGTGTCCTAATCCTTCCTTAATGTTGCGAGCAATGCCAGAAGAGCTGCCAGCGGGCTTGCCGGTAGTGTTTACGCTCTTTGGCTCAGACTGGAAGAGATATGGCTTTGCTTCTTTCAGCTTGGAAACGTCACCCTCTAGAGCAGCCAGAGCAGCTCTACCAAGCTCCAAGTCAATGCAGCCGGCAGAAGTAAGCTGTGCTTCAACTTCTGCCTTCTCCTTGGCTTCCTGTGAGTCTTTGAGCTGCTTTTCAATGGCAGAGATACGCTCATCAGAAGAAGCCATAGACTTCTTAGACTCTGCGAGCTCTGCTTCCAGCTCCTTGATGCGCTTCTCACGATTAGCCAAGTCACGCTCTAGCTTGTGGGTATTTACGTTTGCGCTTGTGTCCTCGCTTGTAGCAGAGTCCTGGGAAGATGTTTCCTCTTCTGCTACTTGGTCCTGGGACTGGGCTTCCTGCGTAGAGTCCTGGGTGTCAGAGTTTTTCTTTTCCTCTGTGACCTCGTCTGGTGCAGGAGATCCATTACGATGCATAGACCAAATCCTTTCAGTCAATCGCAGGTCCTTTTCCTGCGCTGAAAGAATTGTCTGTGAGTGTTAACAGCTAAAAGAAAACCCCGCTTGTGGCGGGGTTAAGAGTTACTTCATATGTTGCTTGGCATATTCAAGAGCAAAGTCTGGTATTTGTTCTACGCCAGCTCGATAGTTCAAAATGTCTTGGTCAGTAAGAACCATGCCATCAATATCATAAGCAAAATAACCTTGCTGAATCTCTTCTTTTGTAAGAGGGTCAATAAGATAAGCCGATGTTGCTGCATCTACTGGTAAGGATGAGAAAAAATTACAAACCTTTTCTAATTCTTTAGTATCCATCTAACCCTCCAATCGTGGTGAGAATCTAACCATACATTCTGTGCCATATAGTTTACCACTTTTAGTAGAAATAAAATACTTACCAACAGCATTAATATATAGGTCTGATGGTGGTGCATACACATCAACACCGACTAAATCTGCTAGTTCTTGTGCAAAACAAGTTCCGCTAACCACTTTACCAGTTGAGCAACACATCAACTGTATTGGCTCTCCGTTGTAATCATTCCTATTTGCAAGAATATTTGAAAGAATTTTAGGCTTAATACCTTTAATATCATAAAGTTGTATCGACCTCGGAGACCCATGAGCACCAATAATATATCGCTCATCACCAAAGTTTTTTCTAATTCGTGTAACGCCAGCTTTAAGGATGTTATTAGCTGCTCCTCTAGATGGGAAAAATATCGGATTCTTAGCAGTAATTGCTTTTTGAATTGCTTGAAACTTAGGTCCCTTATCTTTTCTTTGCCCACTCGATGCAGGGACTGTTCTAAGAGCTATAGGCTGCTTGCTTACCGCCCAGGCACGCTCACGCTCATAGTCACGGCGCAAGTGATTGTCATGTGTGAACTGGCGCAGCTTGTCTTGCAGCTCACCTAATCTGATGCGCTGCTTTACTGCGTCTGCTCTTACCTCTTGAAGGTAAGAGATCTCTCTTTTCTGATTCCTGATGAGACGCTCATATCTACGTTGCTTCTGCGTGGCTGCGTAGTACTCATCGCTGGTCATGCCTGTGATGCGCTCTTGCTCTGAGTAGTCCATGTCTGGAAGCTCTGAGTATCCAGGAACATAAGGTGTCATGTAGTGGTAGCAGTTTGCACCGCACAGCCCTGTTACCGTGCCGTATCCGGTTGACTCAACGAGTGGTGGATACTCAGTGCTTGTTCCGCTCCTAGAATACACCTTGCCTTGCCATTCTGCGTGGCTTGGACGCGCTCCAAAGTGAGCATCGACAAAGACCAAGTCCCATTCCCACTCGTCCATACGCTGCATGAGTAGGCGGTTTCTTGCTTGGTTAGCCTGGGAGACAATATGGCGTCTTAGAGCTGCGTCAATCGTTGTCTTAGTGCCACTGATGTAGTCAATCGTCTCTAGTCCTGAGTTAGCAAGTCGTGTAACTCCACGCTCCATAACTACTCGTGTTGGCTCTCCAGCTTGATGACGGGCGATTGCTTCGGCGGTTACGTCATACCAAAGTGCTGCTTGGTCTTTGGCAAGGGCAATGTTTTGACGCTCTAGGACCTCATTCATGCCTTGCGCTGTCTGAGCAGCAATAATAGTTGCTAGATTGGTCATGTGACGGCGTGAGCCCATCGCTCGCACGAACTGCCCCACGAGCGCATCATCAGTCTTTTTAAGAGCTTCCTTCAAGACTTCACGTGTCTGCTTGTCGATGGCTGGGCGGTACTTGTAGTAGATCGCGAGAGCTTCTTCGCGAGAGAGCCTAGAGAGACGCTCAAAGTCTGCAATCTCTCTACCTCTGATGACTGCGCCATTGGTGCGCACTACCTCATCAAGCAGGTTGAGAAAGAAGTAGGAGAGTTCTTGTACATAAGCAGACTGTGCGCCTCCTACGAGACGCACAGCGATTTCTTCAGTCGGTTTCACGATTACTCACCAAGGTCTGCGTCAAGTGCGACATCGCCAGTCTCACTGGTAAATGCCTTTGCGTCTTCCTCACTCATGCCTTGGTACTTGACGAGATACTTCCACTTGGGACAAAGACCACGTGCAATGTCATCTTTCATCATGTCTCGGTCTGCCTTGTCATCTGATATAACCGAGTCATCCCACAGAATGTCAACGGGCACAGGCTCGTCTACCTTGTAGCCATTCATGGCGCACTCTGCAGCAAATGCACCCTGGACAAGATCTCTTACCGAGTTCTCAATGGAGTGCTCATGCTTTCTGATGGTTCTAATAAGCGTTGCATTAGTGCTGACAACCTCTGTCGCAGTCTTGAGTCCTTGTCCCAGTGTGAATGACCAGTATCCTGCACCAAAGCCAGTTCTAAAGCCCAGAACAGCAAGAGCGTTGTTGAACGCGGTAACCATGTCATCAATGTGCGTGTCAGGATTGTAGACCGTCATAGGTGACTCTGCACTAATACCAGCAGAGATTGGCGCAAACATAATCTGGTCCATAGTGTTTACAAACTTTGCATTACCCTTGCTATCACGCACAATGGCTTGCTCGTCTACAACCATCTTTGGTAGTGAGACCCTTACTTGCCAATACATCTGGTTAAACGCTTCATCTACCAGTCTGCAGGAGTCACAAATATCCTCAATGACAGATGCACCCAGCGGTGTGAGCTCGTCATGAGCGTTGTACTTAGCAGGCTTAACAAGCGCATAGGTTGGCAGTGGTTGCTTGGTATCGACAAAGCCAGTAATACCTTCAACCTCAACAGGGTTAATGCGGTTCTGCGAGTTAAAGAGAAGTGTCTCGATTACATGAGACTGTGTCTCTTGATTGAAGTATCTAAGCTGCAGCTGGTCATACATCTTAGAGTTAACAGTTACCTTGGAGATAAATGCGCAGCCATCACCCAAAAGCGGGATAATCTGCCATGCCTTCATAGAATCAATGCTGGTTGAGACGTTACCCTCGTATCCGTGGAAGTTAGCTACCCATGCGCCAACACCAAGTGCAAAGACGGTACTGATGAACTCTGCTTGCTCATCTACAAAGTTAGGGATAGTACGCTCTAACCAGTCATTTACTACGTCTTCAGAGCTTGAGAGGATTGTGCCCTCGTTCATGATCAGACTTGGGATCTCACTTGCAACCATTGAAGCCGGACTAATTGAGAGCCTGTCATACGAGTCAGCACCATTGTTGATGATGTAAGGTTGCTTATAGTACTCGTTATCATGCGTGAACCAGCCCCACCAGAGCTGCTGGAACTTGTCCATTGAGGTGTCAGGCGTAAACTTACGCTTCTTCAGGTATCTGAGTGCCCATTCTGGCTTTTGGATAGTAATCTTCGACAAGGTGAGACCCCTTCTCTTACGTCAAGCTTCTGTCATTGATAAGCGTCATACACGCATAACGCACAGCGTCGATAGTGTGGTTGTCAGCGTCTGGCAACTGCCCTGTGAGCTGGTTATCCTTTGTCATCACATATGAGTAATTGCTGAACTCTCGTGCTGCGGTTGTACAGCTGGAGTCAATTACAATCTTTGAGCGGTATTGCAGCCACTTAATTGAGTTGTGGATGTTGTGCGCACCAGTCTTGAGTGCACCACGGGCATTAATGCCATTGGCTTTGAAGTCAGCGATACTCTTTGGCTCTGCTGAGTCGCACCACACCGTGGCATAGGGCTCAGCGTCCTCAATAACGTCTTCACCGTCTTTGAGGGCGTTGCCCAGCTTCTCACTTACAAGCTCAGCGGTATCTTGGTTAGAGAGTCCACATTTCACAAACTCATCCAAGATGTAGAGAGTGCGAGTCTTTGCATCGTAAGCAATCTTCACCCAGGCAAATGGATCTTGTGAGAAGCCCCAGTCAACACCGTAGTAGTGATACTCCAGCTCTTTGCGCTCTGCGTATGTAATGTCTCTCACTTCAACACGAGTGAATACCTCAGAGCCAAAGCCAACCTGCTCTCCCAACCACTCATGGCGGTATGCTTCCTCGTCAAGCTCTTTGAGTGCTTCAGCGTCCTTGCGTACCTGCTCCGGTATCCACTCATGTGGTACATCGAGGTAGCTTGACTCAATGACGCGCTCCGGGTGAGTCGAGAGCATGGTAGAGACGTGCTCATTTACCCAAGCATCACGAGAGCGTGGAGGGTTGTGGTCGAAGAAGCGGAAGTATACAGAGCCTTCCGGAGCGTCACGAGTAACAGACTGCATAACCGTTCTGAGTTCACCCCAGCCATTGAACTGGTCTACCTCTGAAAACCACTGATAGGCGTAGTACGTTCCATTTGGTGCCTTAATTGCCTTGGTTTTCTGTGTATGGTCACCACCACGGAACGTAATGACTTGACCAGTTGCAGGGCGCGTGAGCTTGTACGGGCTCTTAGACGCTCTCCATTCATCACGGATGTTCAGCTTGTCGATTGCCCAGAGCATTTGCTCGAATACACCATCACCAATGTCTTTGCCAATCTTTGGCATGATGAATGCCGAGCGGTCCTTGTGCTCCATAAGTCCTTGCATGATCTCTAAAGAGACCGTAGAGCTCTTCAAAGAAAAACGCCCTCCCCTTAGCCACCATTCACCTCCTGCGTCCGCTGCGATTGCACGATGCAGTGAGAGAAACGGTGGTGCTAAGAGAAGGGCGAAGTCTGCCACGAATGGCTTGTCTTCTTCTTCCACATCTTCTGGAATTGCGTCTAAAAGAGTCCTGCCAATGGAAGAGATAGCAGTGACTGCAGTTTGGTTCACGCCTGAGTCAGCAATGGACTCTTGCGCCATTGAAAACGTCTTGCCCATGCCGTTTAAGACTTGAGCACGAGTGATAGTTACCTTCTTTGAAGCGCGTTCTTGGAGGTCTTGAAGCCTTGCTTTTATCTTGCTGTCAGCTTCAAGTCTGCAAGCAGCTTGGTCAACAGTATCTGGTTTCCACTTTGAACGGTGTGGATAAGCTTCAAGCATTGCCTGTCGCTGGCTCTTGCCAGCAACTCTTGCGAGTACATACTTCTCATGGTTTGCGTTTGTGAGTGGTTGCGTCTTCAATGCGTCTGACCTTTGCTTTTCGCTCCTTCTTCCTCTTCATCTTAAAGGCAAGCTGACGCTCCAAATTCTGCTTGCGCTCAAGCTCTTGTGTGTGCTTTCTCAAGTACTCACGCTCATCAAGCGCACACTCTTTGCAAAGCCCCCAACGCTTCGCATCCTCTGCGTCAACCCACACAGGGTGCTGTCCACATTTCTGGCACAAAGGCACAATCCCCTCTGTGCGATACCTTCCATAGCGATGGCGCACCATAGTGATTGCTTGCACGGAATGTGTTGGAATGAGCTCGTGGAGTTCCTTGGCAGTCATGGAGGGGTTGCGCCAAAGCGTCTCAAGCTCTGACCAAGTCCAGGACTGGTACGTTCGTCTCCCTCTTTTCTTAGATGATGAAAGAGATGAAACATTTATTTCATCTTGTTTTCTACGCTTGCTCATTGAGCTTCTCCCTCTTTGTAAAGAGCCGGTACGCATGGCTGCAAACCAAATGTGGCTCACGTTGGAGCTTCTTGGATAGCGTCTCTAAAATCGCAACAATGAGTGCGTCTTCCTTTTCGCTCCAGATTCTGTGAGAGCGTGTAAGACTTGTTTTGCTTTGAATCCCACGAGTCCTTGCAAACACTTTGATGTCTGTAATTGAGCGGTTAGGCATAAGACGCTTGAAGCCTGACCAAGTAGGTCCATGCTTAGGAACTTCACGCTCAATAATTGCAATCTCTTTTTCTGTGAAGGGGGAGTGATCTAGTTCTTCATAGCTACGTCTGAATCCGTTCATTTGAGTTCACCTCTTTCATAAAGAAAGCGAGTCATCTCAACTCGCTTTCTTATTTCCTCTTTTTGTAGTTCTCGCTCCGACACGTTTGGAGCATGTGCATTTCGCTTAAATATCGCTTTATCGCTATCTGAGAGACACGCTAAGGCACAAACTCTCTTATCGTCAATAACTCCAGCCAAGGCACATGTAGAAGCGCACTCAGAGCCTGTGAATGGGCATAGAAGATATTTGACCTGTTTAGGCAATAGAAACACCTCCATTCTGAATAAATGTTGAATAAGCACCCTTTAATTTGGCGGGTACCAAAATGCCAGTTCTACCTGCTTTGTTTTTAACGGTGTGTAGTGCTACCTCTTTGAATTGAGGGGTATCAATCTCGCCTTTTATGAGTATCAGTGCTGCCCAGGACGCATAACCCACAACTCCAGAACCACGGAACCAGTCCAGAGAGGGCTCATCCTTAGCGTCTAACTTCTTCAGACTAGAAAGCACAAGGAAAGGTATTTGCGTATCAAAAGCAAGCATTTGTAGGTTGGTGGCAACTTGAGACACGCGAGTGTATTCCTGCTTGTCAATGTCTGGAGTGCCCGTCTGATACTGCTGAATATAGTCAATGATGACAAGGTCTGGCTTATCGCCATCTGCTATAACGGTACGCACGATCTCTTCAATTTGCGTAGTGGTGTTCACGTTGTCAATGATTGCAAGATTGGGTGCAATCATATCGTCATAGAGAGCAGCGTCAGCAAGCACGGCATTAGAGTGTCTGGCATTGAACGCATACGCTGAGAGGTTTTGTAGTCCTTCTGGTAGCTGTAACTCCTTGCCTGGACCCTTAATGACGGTAGACCACTCAAAGGGGACAACTGTGAGCCCTTGAGACTCTAGTCCTTGATTTTTTACAGACCAGCAACTCATGGAACGAGCTGTGATATTGCCCCATGTGTCATCAAGTGTGAAGTAGATAACGCGCTTTCCGTCTTGCGCTACTTCAGTTGCGATATGCACCGCAAGACTTGATTTACCAGCAGAAGCAACACCACCTAGAATTGTGAGTCCTGGCATGAGTCCGCCTGAGAGTGCATCATCAGCGATTGTGTGCGTCTTGAGTGGCTCTTTGGCTGCAAGATAGCACTCAACACCCCAGCCATACTTTGGGCGATTCAGCCGGCGCAAATATTCAAACGTCATTTGCCATCACCAGCTACAGGCTTATGTGACTCCCTATACAAGTGCCACTCCCAGTCAATGCTTCTTGCCTTTGACTGTTCGATATTGTCAAGTGCTTCTTGAATGCCTTGTCTGAAGATTTCCTCTTGAGCGTCAAACTCAGCCTGTGGGACTTCTATTGCGTCCTCTCTTGGTTGTACATCTTCAGTGCGCAAGTAATGAGCTTCTGTTGTCATCTGACCCGCTTCCGTCGTAGCGTCAGCGGAGACGTAGGAAGCGGGGGAGGAAAGGTCGCTTTTAGAGCTTTCCTCCCTCTGATACTCTGTATCTGATGTGTACCCTTTTCTTCTTGATTTTGGGTACACCTGTGTACCCTTTTTCTCTTGGAAATGGGTACACCCTGTACCCATTTTTGGGTACACCTCATCAGCCAGCCACCAAAAAGTGCGCTTAGGAGTTTTACCGTCTTTTGCACTTTCGACTGTGACAAAGTACTCGCGTTCTTCGCAATACTCTAAGAACTGTTGAGCTTTCTTTGGACTGTATCCACAAGCCTTAGCGATTGTGCGGACCCCAAGCCTGAAGTATGGGACTTTAGCTTCTCTGATTTGTGAGTAACAGAAGAGGAGCATGGTTGCCCTTGCTCCTCTTGTTTTGTCACTAAAGTTCTCGATGATGCGTCCAAGATGGCACGCAGCTGTGGTGTCCAGCTTCGCCCATCCGAGTCCATCTGTGTAGTCAGCCACGTGCCACCTCCTTTCCTACCTCATGGCTTCTAGAACGGGATATCAGCGTCTGCAAGCTCAATGGCAGGTGCAGGAGCGTCAATGACTGCATTGTCTGCATTAGCACGAGCCTCTGCGACTCCGTCTGCCTCATAAGGCTCTGCGAACTTTTGGTCAAAGTTGCCCTCTGCTGCGTCTTTACCTGGAATGAATGCGTTGACATCCACTGCTGTCTTGACCTTGCCCTCGCTGTTGACATATGAGCGGTGACGGATGACAACTCCCAAGAGCTTGCCAACGAGTGTCTGCTCTGCATTGTCCTTGTCCTCGTAAACAAATGCCTTGGCACCCTTGCCTTGAGCGGTGTTTTCAACTGCTTCAGTGAGAGCCTTGTAGCGCTGCACGCCGTAGTTGTTGTCCTTGGAGAAATAGATACGGAAAGAGTGTCTCCAGTCGTTTGTGGTGTCTGCAAGATCTGCTGTGAAAAGAAATGACTTAGTCTCTGCGTTCCAGATGTCGTAGACGAACTCAAGGTATGGCTTCTTCTCGTCTGTGTGGTCCTTAACACGTACAATCTTTGCAACGTATCCGCCAGGCTCAAGCATGGAAGAGCTACCACCGTTAGATGCGACTACCTTGTCAAAGTTACCGAATGCCTTCATGATTTTCTCCTTAGAAAATAGTGATAAATAAATAGGGAATTAAGCGAGCGCTTCCATATCCCAGTAAGCACGGATGGTGCTGTCAACCTCTTTGAGGTCATTGTCAATTACCAGGTCATCAAACATTCCCATTGGGGATTTGGCAGGCGTTGAGCCGTCTGTCTGCGTGATGAAGTGATAGCCTGTGTCGTCACGCTCTGTGATGAGAACGATTGGGAACATTCCCTCAATGCAGAGCTGATTGTCTAACATCTTGCCAATCGTCTTTGGCTTTAGCCTTCCTGCATCGTCATAGTCAGGATGCATAAAAAAGTAAACGATTGTGTCATCGTCTGTATTGTTGGCAGCTTCCAGTAATTGCTCAAAGTCAACTGCCATTGACGTAAACTTGTCATAGCCTTTCTCATTCGCCTTGGCAAAGCTTTGGAATGCCATGAGGTAGTTCGCATCATCGACTACATACGCTTTAAGCTTGTTAGCCTTGAGAGACTGCTTCATTTGAGCGTAGGTTGGATGGTCAACTTTGCTCATTTTTCCCCGGAAGGGAAGTGGCTTTCCAGCTACGTTAAAAATGCCAATCTCGCCAGGTTTGAAGTTCCTTAAGCTGGTTGACTTGCCTGTGCCAGAGTGTCCTAGCACAAGAACCGATACTCCCATAGATCTACTCCTTTCTTAAAACTTGTATTCCTTCTCTGGGTGTCCTGCTTCGTAGTATTTGCCGTGCAAGCCGTTGGCTCTGACGCACTCCATGAACGCTGGCATACGTGACTCATAGACGCAGACATATTCGTGGTAGAACTCAATGAATTCTGTTCCAGGAGCTGTTGTGTGCTTCATGGTTGGTTTGCGCTGATAGAAGTCCCATGCGGTCGAGTGGACCGCATGGAATTGAGCTGGTGTGTACGTGTAGAGCCCAAAACAGACCGAGTCAAAGTCAACGCGCCAGATTCTTATGAGTCGCACATCTTCTGCGTTGGGCTCAACGTACTTAGTCGGCTCTATTGGCTTCATCTTGCTCAGCTTCTTCATCTAACGTAAAGCCAATGTTTGCTTGCTCACGAGTTGGGTAATACTTGGATGCATGGTTGCAGTAAGGGCATCTGATACGCCAACCATGCTCATCGTGTTCAAGGTCAAAGGCAGTGCTACCCCAGCCTTCATTGAGACATCGAGGGCAAATCATTACTGCTCTTTTCTTACAAACCTGCTTGTGAGGATGAATGTGAGCGCAACCGTTCCAACTCCAGCTGCAACTGCAATGACTGCGTCATCTCCCGTTGCTGGTAAAGCTGCTTTCTTAGCCTTCTTCGCTTTCCTGGATGGCTTAGTTGGCTCTGGCTCGGGCTTTGGCTCTGGGTCTGCGTCCTGTGGAGTAGGCTGTGGCTGTGGTCCTGGATTTGGGTCTGGCGTTGGTGTTGGCTCTGGAGTTGGTGGAGTCTCCGGCTCTGTTGGCTGTGGGCGGTTATCACCGTTACCATTACCGCCAGAATCAGCTGCTACATAAGTCCACACACTAGAAGCCTGCTTCTCAGCTGAATAGAGTGTGATGGAGTTCTTAATGCGTGGATTCTTTGTTGTGCGGTAGATGAGGAAGTACTGCTCACCGTTTGCCATTGCGTTGTGCAAGTTCAGCGTGAACGTAGATCCGTTAATGGTGGGCTCATCAATTTGTACTGGATTCCAGCCATAAGAGTCATCAATTGCGCCATACTCGTCCATGTGGACGCGGTAGAGCTTGAATGAACCAGGTACGTAAGAGCCAGCTTCGATTGAGTCTTCCAGGATGACATTGGTAAGGTTCATCTGGTTGACGTTAAGTCGCACCTTCCACTCAATAGTGTCAGCGTCTGTGTCAGCCACGCCCCACTTGGCAATGACCTCGCCTGTGAGCACGTTAGGACGCTCAGTGTGAACTGTGAAGCTTGCAACTTGACCAGTAGAGGTCTGAACGATACGCAGCTCTTCATGATCTAGTCCGTTATCTTCGCCAATCCATGTTACCAGCCAGATAGAACCCTTGATGTTGTCTTTGCCTTCAACGTAGTTTGTAAAGGTTACGTGGCATGTCTGAGTGAGCGGGTTAATCTCAGCAACTGCGCAGACTTCTCCGCCTGGCGTGTAAAGGTTGAAGCTCGTCGCTGCACTATCTGGGAACCTTAGGAAGGTTGGAAGCTCAATGTCGAATGAGTCGCCGTTGTGGAGCTCTTGCCCTGAAGCATCCCAGTTGATGTTCATGTAGAACTTGGAATGCAAGCCTACTGAGTTGACTGGCTGCTTCTCAAGGTTAGTCACCTGGAAGCTCGTAAGCTGTACTGGCACGGTCTGAGCTTGTGCAAGTGCTGGCACACATACCAGCACCGCAAACACAGCAACAGCCAGCCACTGAAGAAGTTTCTTCATGGTTAAAGCCTTTCTATTAGGTTTTGAAAAAAGGGGATTTATGCGCTCATAACAAAAGCAATACCAGCGAGAATGCAGAAAATTAGAATAATGGTATCTTCAGCACCCATGCGACTCTCCTCTCTATTCGGTTGTAAAAATAGGGAATTAAATAAATAAGTATTTATTGCAGAAGCTCGTGACTTCCTGCAATGAACGCTGCGAGTGTCTCAAGTGTCATCGTGACGTAGGTGTCACCGAAGCTTTTTTCGCCAACGCCCTTGCGCTTATGGACCACTAAGCCAAATTCAGCGTCTGCGTTTCCACGTTCAACCTCTGCTTCTTTGAGCCATTTTGGCAGTTCCATTCTAGTGCAGTTCTTGCACTCAACGACTACGGGAAGACCTCGGAAGAACACTCCTGCGATGTCTCCTCTGTCATGTATGCCAGCTGTGGTTCTGCGCTCAATGCCAGCTCCTAAGCGTGAGCTAAGATACTCTGCCACTTGACGCTCAAATGCTGTGCCTTTCTGTTTTTGTTTGCTCATGCTCGCTCTCCTTCCTCTCGCCCCATGAGCAAAAGCCGTCTGGGTTAAATTCTTTGCCAACACAACCTCCGAAAAAGTGATGTTCTGTTGCCCAAAACTTGCAATCTCGACATCTCACGATTGGTTCGTCAGTGAGCCAATATCCACTGTTGCCGTCACTACCACCGATGTATTCACCCTCTGTCATCGGTACTCCTCCTTCCACGCCAGCTTCTTGTAATGTGCGATTGCTTCGTTAAACTCTTTTTCGCAATCTTGCAGAGGAATGTAATTAAACTTGTAACCAGCACTCAAATATCCAACAATGCTCTCATGCTTTGCCGTCAACGCTTGTAGGTACAATTCATCAGCTGTTGGTTTGTGCTCGGCAACAACGGGGATGCGATAGTTCCAAGTATTAGGCTTCATCTCGCACCACCCTTGCGCCACAATGAGGACAATACAAGTCATCGTCGTATATGTCAGCTTCACATTCGGAACAAACGATGTTATAGCCAGCTTCAATCGGCTTGCATGTAGGATCTATGAGGTCGGCTAGACGGTTGAACAAGTTAGCGTAATCGTATGTAATGCCGATACAATTAAGAAGAGCAACATATACCTCGTCAGTGGTACGAGCGGTACTAACTTCACGCAGCTTCTTCGCTACTTCTTCACGGCTAGTCATCGCTATCACCTAGGCTTTCCAGCTGCTCAGCGATACGCCCTAATTCAACGTAAGGGTTAACGCCTATCGAAGTAGCTTCATCTTCTAAGACATGCTTAATGCGCTGCGCAAGCGATTTGATTGTTACTGGTCTTTTGTGAGTGAGTTCGTCAGTTTCAAAGAGAATGCGAGTATTATTGATTAGGTCAACAACAGAGACAATTTTTGCGTTAGCCCTACTAAACGCATATCCATCGACTATATGTTCGGTGCCATCAGATTCGTATACCGTGTCACCTCTCTTAAAAGGTACGCCGTCTTTATCAACTGGCAACTCAAGCATGTTAGACGTGTCACAAAGTTCAAGAATACGGCTTGCAAGCTCCATACGGTCTTTTTTGACCGTGGTTTCTTTAGGAACATGTTCGCCAAGAAGTCCATCATACATACCTGAGTAAAGCGTTACATATTCTGCTTTATCGTAATTTCTGAACCTCTCAGCGATCTCTTCGCGCTCTTCTTTAGTTAGCATCTTTATCAGCTCCGTTAACCTTAATACCTGTGCAAATGAAGAATTTTTCTGCGTCAAAATATGGCATTGAGGTAATCGCTGCCTTGCTATCGTCGCTTAGGCTCTCCCACCAGGCTTGACGGTCTGCTTTCTCGAGGTATAAGAACCCGCCGGTAGTCTCATGCTCTGGGTGTGCTGCCTTTTCGTCATCTGTCATATACTCGCTATATTTCCAGGTAAGACAGTCTGACGGTATATAACAGAGCAAGCTATAAGCTCTTGAGTTGCGGAAATCGCTAAAAGTGATGTCTGTTTGATGGTCAAAGAGACGAATTGTAGGCTCGGTTGTATTGCAGTAGCCGGAGTTACGGTCGCCGGAGTTCCAGTTGCCGGAGTTGCAGTCGCCGGAGTTCCAGTTGCCGGAGTTGCAGTTGCCGGAGTTACGGTCGCCGGAGTTCCAGTTGCCGGAGTTACGGTTGCCGGAGTTCCAGTTGCCGGAGTTACGGTTGCCGGAGTTACGGTTGCCGGAGTTACGGTTGCCGGAGTTGCAGTCGCCGGAGTTGCAGAGACTACTTATTTCATCAGCTGTTAGCTCACGCAAGATTTTAAGTTTGCGACCGACACTCTTATTTCCTTGCGTCTGCACTGCGCCGGTGACGCTTACTTCGCAAATGCGACAAGGTTTACTGTAATAATCGTAAACGTCAACGCACTTCTTGCAGAAATGGTAGCCGTTCTCGCATATCTTGATTTCGCCCTCGACTGTGTAGGTCTTTCCGACCTCATAAACGGTATCGTCGCCGTGTTGTGTCGTCATATTCGGCAGAAATGCTTTATAGCCTTTCATTGCTACCATCTCCAAGAACACCGTAGATACGCTGTGGCAGCTGTCCTTGGTAAGCGTCTGCTACCTTGTCAGCATCAACTCTGAGCGTGGTACCAAGCCAGGACTCAGCACTCTCACGCCTGACCATCTCGCACCCTCCTGGAAGCTCACCGTCTTGCGTTGCGCATTCCAGCACCTTGTCTGGGTAGAGCGTGATAAGTCGCGTGAGTGTGTCAATGCCAGAGTCACTTGTCATGATCCAGTCAACGAATTCAGCAACACTCTTAACCTGTGGTACAACCTCAACCTTTGGCTTTGAGAGTCGAGCGGACACAGTGCCAACCTTCTTGCCGTTGACCTTGAGGTCTAGCTTAGAGACTCCCATTTGCACGTAAAGGTGCTTAAGTTCGTCATCAAGCTGTGTCCTTAGGTTGTCTGCTGCATGTGCGTCAAGGTGCTCCTTGACCTTCTTTTGGAGTGCTGTCAAGAAGGCAACCTTCTCAACTAGCAACTCACGTTCTTCTTTGTTCATATCAATTCCTTTCTTAGCTGACTGAGTCAGCAAGCCATCTATCCATTTCTTCACAGGTAATCATGTAGCCACGCTCTTGTCCTGCTGGCTTGATAAACTTGAGTGCTCCTGCCTTGTGCTCGGCTCTTAGCATTGAGCCTGGAATACCAGAGTATTTAGAGGTTTGAGCAATCGTGTAAGCAAGCTGTGGTGGCAGTCCTGCAAGTACTGCTGCATTAAGTGAGCGAGAGCCGTTGACGGTCCCTGTCTTTTCTGCGAGCTCTCTTTGCGCTTCAGCGGACGCGATCATGAACTTTTCAAACAGCTTTGCGAGCACGCTCACGTCTGCGGTAATCTCTTTCTGCTTCGTTGATGTCATCAATCCACCTCCAAACAGGAATGGTGATTGCTACATAGGGTAGAAGCCCTAAAACGCCACAAACTGAGAATGTGGCATAGATAAGAGCAAATAAGATGCCTGTCATAACGGAGACGATGTAAGCTCCAACGGCAATCTTTTTGAATTGAAGCGGTATACTCTTCATATGTTCACCTCCACGGAGAACAGAGCCCTTACGCTATGCGACAGCGTGAGGGCAAACTTTTTAGATTGGGTTTTGCATAGCAATAAAGCGTCTATGCACGCTCTTCACGCTTTTGCGTGGCGGACTGTAAGGTCCTACATGGTTATCACTACGACCATGCAACGTTACTGGCAACCATTAGCCATTCACTTTATTGCGACAGGTACTCACCAACTCAAGGAGCTGAGCAAGTGTTGTTGCTTTCCCTGTAACGTTTTACGTCTATTCGGTTTACAAGGTACACTCCGAATAGTTCGAATGAGAGGGCTTGGAAGGAGAGAAATGAAAGATTTCAATGAGTTTCTAGATCTGATTTGTACTGATGAAAAACAGGAGGAAATCAACAAAATCACGCTCAAGGAACTTGGACGATACATGGATAGTGAAGGATGTATCAAAAGAGAAGAAATGAATTCTGCTTTTCTAAATGCAAGTAAAGCATCATCTCTTCTTATGCTGAAGTTTTATCATCAGTGGATGTTTGAGCAGTAACTTCTTTAACCAATTCGCCGATTGGTCGATTAAAGCCACGTGTGTGCGTTAGGCTATCGATGCTGTAAGTCTCTTCAGGGAAGTATTGATAAAGCCATTTGCAGAATCGTTTAAGCAGTCTTTTGAACATAGAGCCTCAATTCTGCCCCCTCATTTGAACTATTCGGTTTTTAAGGAACGTGGTGCGTGGGGAAGTGATTAGTCTTTAACACTTAATACGTGTTTTTCTACTTCCGATATCAAGTAGATAGTCCGGAGTGCAGTTATAAAGCTTTGCAAGCTTCATAAGGTTTTCTGAAAGAGGTGCATTCTCGCCAGATTCCCAGCGCAAAAGAGTATTTGCGGAAACGCCAATTTTCTTTGCAGCTTCATCTGCAGACAAACCATGTCTTGCTCTTTCAGCCTTCATATTCATACGCATTGTGAGTACCTCCTTTCATTTA
This sequence comes from uncultured Atopobiaceae bacterium, assembly GCA_963538475.1. Classification (GTDB taxonomy): domain Bacteria; phylum Actinomycetota; class Coriobacteriia; order Coriobacteriales; family Atopobiaceae; genus Lancefieldella. The sequence goes on along the minus strand of CAUTIE010000001.1, from coordinate 119,272 downwards.
CACGTTTTCTGTGTGTCAATGATGTAGATAATACACACAAAATGTGTTTGATTCAACACAAAAAGTGTGTAATTATTGTGAAGACAATGCAATACGTGTAATTGGAAGTGGGCGATAATGAGATATCAAATTGCTGAAGCACGTAAGCTTAGAAACATTACACAGGCTGAATTAGCTGAGAAAATGGGAACTACTCAGCAGACAATTCAAAGATATGAAACTAATCAAGTTAATATCCGCATGGATAAGATGATTGAAATGTCAGAGATATTGAATGTGAGTTTGGCTTATCTCCTTGGAATGTCTAGTAGTCCAGAATTATCAGAAGTTTCTGACATGGTCCCCGTTCCACTTCTAGGCTCAATCGCTGCTGGTACTCCTATTGAGATGATTAACATTGATGAGACGTACGACATTCCAGCAGATATTCATGACAAATACCCACAGGCTTTTCTTTTGAAGGTAGTAGGCGATTCCATGAACCGTGTACTGCCTAATGGCTGCTATGCACTCATTAACCCTTGCCAGGAAGCGTCTAAGCCTATGAAGGCATATGCAGTGTGCGTGAATGGCTTCGATGCAACTATTAAGCGAGTGAGACCACTATCGAATGGCTACGAGCTCATACCAGACAGCATAGATCCTACCTACAGACCTCAGATATTCGACTTCAACGAGATTGACACACAGCCCGTCTCCATTATTGGCGAGGTTGTGTGGTATTTAGTACCTTTTGGATTTGAAATTTAGCCTTATTTATCTGCTGTAACAATTATTGTCCACCGTGCATGAGATAATAAATGCGGGGTGATAAACATGTTTAGGAGAATCATGGAAGGCGAAGCGATTTCCTTCAAATTTGAGGGACAAGTCGAGGAAGTCGACATCAATACATTCACGCACGTCATGATGAATTATGCAAAAGTGGTTGAAGCTGCTGCCAAAGAGGTAGACGAAAACTCTCCAATGCGCATAAATGTGAGAGCTGTAAAACCAGGCTGCTTAAATGTTGTTTTAGGTATTGCTCAAAATTATATTGGCGGTCTATTTACAGACCCTGTGACTACGCGTGATACCGTTGTTGCTGTTATTACGATTGCTGGAGCTCTTTATGGTTTTAAGAAACATTTAGGCAAAAACGGCAAAATTGCTAAGGTAGAACCAACAAACAATGCTCAGCAATTAGAAATTACTACCGATAACGGGTCAACAACCATTATTGATAATCATGTTTACAACATTTATATCAATAATCCTGAAGTAGACAAGGCTATCAATGCTTCTTTTGACACTCTTGAAAATGATGAAAGGATTGAATCTCTTTTAATGTCAAAAGTCAGTTCAGGAGAAAAGTTATTTACTGCCACCCGTGATGAATTTGCCGAGATTGCTAACTCTCCATCATTCGAGGGGAGTAATGTCCGCCATGCAATTTCTAATGAGCGTCTAATTGTTATTAAGCCTGTTCTCGAAAAGACCTCAAGAAAAAAGTGGGAATTTCTTTGGAATAATATTCCCATTAAGGCTGCTATTCTTGATAGCTCATTTATCAACAATACACTTGCTAAGCAAGCATTTGGTATTGGTACGGTGATGGATGTTGAGCTTGATATCACTCAGGAATTCTCAGAGGATTTACAAGCATTCACAAATAAAAAATACGAAATCAAAGAAGTGATAGACGTAACAAAGAAGCCAGAAAATCAAAGGCTCTTTAACTAACAAAAAAGCCCTCTGAGTCCGCCAAGACACAACAGAGGGCAGCTTCCACACACTCAATAGGAAGGTATGTATATTATGCCACGTAAACGCTCCTCATGGGGTTCAAATCAGTCAATGGGTCCTGGGAAACGCAGAATCCGTTACATGGCAGACACAGGAGACGGCAGAGGATTCACAAGACACTCTGAGACCGTCTACGGCACACGCAAACAAGCTGATGAAGTATTAGCGCAAAGACGCATAGAACACAGCCAAGACAAGCCTGTGCCAACGCTTAGGCAGGCTTATGAAGCGTGGTACCTTCCAGAATTGCAAGAGCAATTAAAGACAGGTGAACTCTCTCAGAACTCATACAAGAACTATGTTAGTAGATGGACAAGGCACATAGATCCTGTTTGGGGGAGTTTGCCAATTACGGCAATTAAACCTCTTGGAATCCAGGAATGGTTGCTCACTATGACGCAGGGAATCGCTGAGACATCGCTTATGTTGCTGCGTAAAATCCTCGATAAGTGTGTCATGCTTGAGCTGCTACCAGCAAACCCAGCAAGCGTTGCGTATAGGATGCCCAAGCAATCGAATAAGCGTGATACGGCTGTTTACTCGCTTAGTGAACTTTGCGAAGTTCTAGAAGCTCTGCGTGGCTCTGTTGCTTATATCCCAGCTATTCTCTGTGGCATTGGTTCATGCCGTGTTGGTGAGTCATTAGGCGTGAGAAAAGAAAACATCATGTCTTATGAATATGGTGGTATGACGCTTGCTATCATTGACATTGATGTACAAGTAAACAATAACGGGGAAGTGTTAGATAAGTTAAAAACAGTACAAAGTAAAAGACCTGTAGTTATTCCAGAGCCATGGTCAAAAGACATTCTCTCCATTGATACAGACTGGCTTACGGATAAAGGCTATGGAAAGCCAGTAAGTCAGCAGGTAGTGCGTTATGTATGGAATAGGCTTCTCAAAGAAAAGAATCTTAAATACATTCCATTTAGAAATCTGCGTAATTCTTGGCGCACTATCATGCGTTGGGAGTTGGGTATAGATTCTGACTATGTAGAGAAGATGATGGGTCACGCTGGAAAGGGCGTTGGTGAAATACATTATGATCGTCCGCAATGGAGACAGTTTGCGGATGTTGTAGGAGAAGCATGGGTTAGATACATGGCAAAGAATAATTAATAGTTAGGACATTTTAGGACACGGACAGACACTATATAGTATTTTAACTGGTCTTTTATTCTATCCCCAATACAGGTATAAAATACTTTACATTCAGTTTGAAAGGTTTGTAATGGAAGCTCGCTTAGCTCCTCATAATTTTATTGGTGTATTTGACTCGGGCGTTGGTGGCATGAGCGTGCTTAAACACCTTGTTGCCCAAATGCCTCACGAGGAATTTCATTATTTTGGCGATTCTGCATTTGCTCCTTATGGCACTAAACCAAAAGCACAGATTGCCCAGCGCTCTCATGCTATTGCTAAAAAGTTTATCGATGAGGGTGCTAAAGCGCTGGTTATAGCTTGCAATACTGCTACAGCTGCTGCTGCAGACGAGCTGAGGGCAACCTATCCTCATGTACCTATTGTGGGTGTTGAGCCAGCTCTTAAGCCTGCAGTAACTGCATATCCCCATGGAACAGTGGTTGTTCTGGCTACAAAAGCAACGCTCTCTTTGCAGAAGTACCACAACCTTGAGTCGCGCCTGCATCCTTCTGCAAAGGTTATCTCTATTCCAGGAGAAGGCCTGGTGGAGCTTATTGAATCTGGTCAGGCTGATTTAGAACAGATGCATAAACGACTGACCGAGCTTTTGGGAAATTATGCTGGCCAGGTAGATGCCGTGGTTCTTGGGTGTACTCATTACCCCTTTATCAAGAAACAAATTAGCTCTGTTTTAGGAGACGTAGAATTTTTTGACGGTGGGGCAGGCGCCGCTCATCAGCTTAAGCGTTTGCTTGGACAGGCAAACTTACTTGCTTCTGCAGATGTCGCTGCTGACAAGAACAATAGCGTCGTAGAGCCTGATATTTTATTCTCATCAAGCATAGATACTCCTGAAGAATTGAAGTTCTACCAGGAGTTCTTCTCGCAAGATATGTAAGCGTGGCCGGGTAAGCGTATTACTTAAGCTTAGTCTCAAGCCACTTTTTCAGCACTACTGCGTTGTTGTACGTAGTGTCTTTGTCCGAGAAAAGCAGCGTCACGGTGGATCGATCAAGCTTTTTAAGCTGTTCAACAAAGGCATCTGCGTCAGGATTGCTGTCAAGTTCAGCTGTATAGGTAGACACAAAGCTGTCAAAGCGCTCAGGATCGTGGTTGAATGCTTTTCTGCACTCAGTAGTAGGAGCAATAGTTTTAGCCCATTTATCAGCGTGTAGGTTCTCTTTTTTGATACCACGAGGCCACAGTCTATCTACCAGCACGCGATACCCATCGTCAGCTTCTGGCGCATCGTAAGTCCTCTTAAGTTTGATATTCATTTTTGCTCCCTTCAGCTCATGTACGTTATACCGCAAAATATCTATTCGGTTACAAACTATTTAATAGGACTAGGTATTCATATCCGCATGTTTATGATGAAGTTCATTCTTTAAAACCCACGGAGAAAGGAAAGCCATGGCAAACTCAGTGGAGAAGAAAGACATTGATTGGACAGCGCTTGGCTTTGCATATACGCAGTGTGACTACAGCTACGTTGCCCACTACAAAGACGGTGCTTGGGATGAGGGCGGACTTACCACCGATCACAGCATTACACTGTCTGAGTGCGCAAATATCTTCCATTATTGCCAGGAAGTTTTTGAGGGTTTAAAAGCTTACACCACAGTCTCTGGCGATATTGTCTGCTTCCGTCCTAACCTCAATGCTCAGCGTATGGTTGACTCTGCATCCCGTCTTGTCATGCCACCATTTCCTGAGGATAGATTTGTTGCTGCTGTTAAAGAGGTTGTTTCTGCAAACGCAACTTGGGTTCCACCATTTGGTACGGGCGCTACGCTGTATGTTCGTCCATTTATGATTGGTACCGGCAATACTGTTGGTGTTAAGCCATCTCCTACCTATGAGTTCCGCATTATGGTCACTCCAGTTGGAGCATATTACTCTAACGGCGTTGCTCCTGTTGCACTGACCGTTTCTCCTTATGACCGTGCTGCTCCTCACGGAACCGGTAACATTAAGGCCGGCCTTAACTACGCCATGTCTCTGTACCCAACCACCTGGGCACATGAGCAGGGTTTTGCAGACAGTATGTATCTTGACTCTGGCTCTCGTACCTATGTTGAGGAGTCCAGTGGCGCAAACTTCCTCTTTGTTGATAAAGAGGGAACCCTGGTTATTCCACAGTCTTACACAGATTCCATTTTGCCTTCCATTACCCGTCGCTCTCTGGCAACTGTTGCTAAAGACATGCTGGGTATGAAGGTTGTTGAGCGCCCTGTCCGCTTTGACGAGCTTGACCAGTTTGTTGAGTGCGGTATGTGTGGTACCGCTGCTGTTATTTCTCCTGTTGGCAAAGTTGTCGACGGCCAGAAAGAGATTGTCTTTGGCGCTGGTATGGAGGCTGTTGGACCAGTTATGTCTAAGCTCCGCAACACGCTGACCAGCATTCAGTCTGGCGAGATTGAGGCTCCAGAGGCAGACTGGATTTGTAAGATTTGCTAAGGCTTGCGTTTTCAACAACGCTTTACTTTTAAGAAGAAGGCGAGAAGACCAATCGGTCTTCTCGCCTTGTTTTTATCTGCAAAAGCAGGATACGTGTGACGGCTATGCCTCGACGCTTAAGCCTTGTGGGAGGAGCCCAGGTTATCCATGTGGCTTGCAACAATCTGAGTGATTGCTTCCATACCAGGAACGGAAGGCTTCTTTGGATCAAAGTTGCCAGGGTTTTCTGACATGTACTTCATGAAGGCTGCAGTGAAGACCTGGCGAAGTTCGGTTGCGTAGTTAACCTTGCAAATACCGTTCTGAATTGCCTCTGCTACCTGGTCATCTGGAACGCCAGAAGTACCGTGAAGAACCAGAGGAATATCAAGGCGCTGACGGATTGCCTTCAGGACGCCCTGTTCAATGTGAGGAGTGCCGTGGTAGACGCCGTGAGCGGTACCAACGCCAACTGCAAGAGAAGTGCAGTTAGTGCGAGCGACAAACTCTTCAGCCTGGTCTGGATCAGTGTAGGGGTTCTCGCCCTCAACAGCTGGGCCATCGTCCTCTTTGCCGCCAACTTTGCCAAGCTCTGCCTCAACAGGAAGGTTGATAGGGCCAGCAAACTTGGTTACGGATGCGGTAAGTGCAATATTGTCCTCAAATGGAACGTGAGAGCCGTCAATCATGACGGAGGTGTAACCGGCACGAGCTGCCTGGATGCAGCGGTCAAAGCCGTCACCGTGATCAAGATGAAGAGCAACAGGAACAGTAGCCTCTTCAGCAGCACAACGAACCATTGCTGCAAAGTAATCAAGGCTTGCGTACTTGATGGTTCCAGGAGTGGTCTGAAGAATAACAGGGGAGCTGCGCTCTTCTGCTGCCTTAACAACAGCCATTACAAACTCAAGGTTCTCAACGTTAAAGGCGCCAACAGCGTAATGGCCAGCCTGTGCGTCAAGAAGCATCTGCTTAGTAGTAACGAACATCTATTGCTCCTTTCGCCCTAATGGGCTCTTTGATTGACTGAAAAAATTGTAACGTTTCTCTTACTCTGTTATGCAACTTTTCTAGAAATCGTTTTGTCTTTGTAACCTTTGGCGAGAAACCCGTCTTGCGGTGACTTACTCAGCAATCTTTTTGATTGCTACCTGCTTATGAATTTCTGCTGCAACAGCTTGATCAAAGCGTCCGGTACCTGCAGAAAGACAACTTGCGGTAGCGCAAGACAGCGCAAAGGTAAGACACTCTGAAGTTGGCTTTTTCTGAGCAAGCGCAACAGCAAATGAGCCAACAAGGGTATCTCCTGCGCCAACAGGATTGATAGCCTCGATTTTTGGAGGATTTGCCCTAAAGGTTCCTTCATCAGAAACCATTAGTGCACCTTTTGCACCAAGTGAAACAACCACAATTTTAATGCCGCGTTTATGCAGCTCCTGAGCTGCTGCGATGACCTCGTTTTCTGTAGTTACTTCTCTCCCTAGAAGTTGTCCGATTTCATCGGTATTTGGTTTGATCATGGTAGGAAGGGCATCAATGCAGGAGGTGAGTAGCGCGCCCGAGGCATCTACAATGCAAGGCACACCAGCAGCCATAGTCTCTTCAATAAGCTCTTTGTAATTAGCAGCAGAAATGCCTTTTGGAATACTGCCGTTAAAGGTGACAACCTCAGCTTCTTTGATAAGCTGCACAAGTTTTGCCTTGAAGGCAAGGAATTCTTCAGGAAGAACGGGCTGACCAGGCTCTAAAAATTCAGTTGATTGTCCGCTTGGCTCCAGAATGTTGATGCATGAGCGAGTTTCTTGCTCGGTATAAATAAAATCGCTGGAAATGCCATCTTTATGAGCCAGCTCAACAAGGTATCTACCGTTATTGCCGCCTACAAATCCCGTAGCACATACGGGGTAATTAAGGGTGGTAATGGCTCGTGAGGCGTTAAGACCCTTGCCGCCTGCGCTGTTATCTACTACCGAGACTCTATGCACGGTTCCATCTACAACAGGAGAATCTAGATAGTACGCCTTATCAATGGATGCATTGAGTGTTACGGTAACAATCACGCATATCACCTCGTCAAAAAGACAGTGCACGATGAGTGCCTAGAGAATAGCAGGGGCGAGAAACACTATGAATCTTTGTCACTGCAAATGGAATTAAGTTGAATCTATTTAACCAAAGCACCATCAAGAAACTTTTCTTTAGATGTTATAAAAAAAGATACCAGTACATAATTTCTTAATACCAATTTTATTTTCTCGCCGTATTTGAGCAGGATTTTAGGGTTGTTTACTACGTTTATTACGTATAAAGGCACGTTATAAGAACTTCTAATTTTTCAAGAATAGCTCTAAATTTTTAGTGCATCGTCACAATTTATCCATATATCTACCTGCGAAAATAACAACGTGTGTACCGTTTGCGGTAAAAATAGTACCGTTAAACCGGCGATTGTTAACGTACACATCTCAAGATGCTCACTAGACTATACTTATATCAGGTTGTTATCTGGTATCTACCACTTAGAAAGAAGCTTCAACACTCCTAGTTTTCCGTGTAGCTCTCCAGATAGTTTCCAACTCTTTGAAAGGAGTTTGACATGGTAGGTTGCGTTTTAACTGGTCATGGAACTTTTGCAAACGGACTTGCTGATGCTTTAAAGATGATTGCTGGTGAGCAAGAAGCTTTTGTTCCCGTTCCTTTTATTGAGGCCGGCGCTGCAACATACCCAGAAACTCTTTCTGCAACAATTTCCGATCTTCTTGACACTACTGACGGTGTGCTGGTTTTCTGCGATCTGCTTGGCGGAACACCTTTTAATCAGGCAATGATTATTGCTCAGAATTACTCAAATGTAGAAGTTGTTACCGGTACAAACCTTCCTATGCTTCTTGAAACACTTGGTAGTCGCATGGCAGATACCTCTCTTGAAGAGCTGGTTGATACTGCTGTTTTAGCTGGTAGCCAGGGAGTTGTCCATAAGCGTCTTGAGCTTGAGGTTGAGCCAGAAGATGACATCTTCGGAGACGATGGTATTTAAGTAGCGTTTTGTTGTTGAGTTAAGGAGATGCACATGGCAAATCTAGCAGAGAACATTCTTGCTTCATCCATTGTTCTTCTCGCGTTCTTAGTAATTTTGGGCCTTATTTATTCCTTCTTTATTTGGAGAGCCTCTTCTAAAAAGGCGGGAACAACTTCAGAGTTTCTGAAGAATCTTCATGCAGGTCAGAAAGTTAAGACTAACAGCGGAATGTATGGCGTAGTAAAAGACGTCAAAAAAGAAACAGTAGATGTTGAGTTTGCTCCAAATGTGGTTATCACGCTGGATCGTTGGGCTTTAATCAACGTTTCCAACAATAAATAAATTTGCAGTAAAACACGCAGCGCAAGTTGCGAGTAGTGCGATGAGAATCGCAGATAGCACGTAAAAATATACGTGCAAAGAGAGGAGAACTTGTTATGGGAGAACCAGATATCAAGCTTGCTCGAATCGATAATCGTTTGATTCATGGCCAGGTTGCTACTCAGTGGAACGGCACCCTTGGTACAAACCTCATCCTTGTTGCTAATGACGAGGTTGCAGGAAATAAAATGCGTCAGGGTCTTATGGACATGGCAGCTCCTAGCGGCGTTGCAACCAGGTACTTTACGCTTCAGAAAACTATCGATGTTATTCACAAGGCTTCTGCAAGCCAGCACATTTTCTTAGTTGCCGAGAATCCAGAGGATGTCCTCACTCTGGTCAAGGGCGGTGTTCCTATCAAAAAGGTGAACATCGGCAATATGCACATGGCTGAGGGAAAGCGACAGGTCGCCACAAGTGTGGCGGTAGACGATAAGGACGTCGCTGCCTTCCGTGAGCTTCAGGAATTGGGGGTGACTCTAGAGATTAGGCGTGTTCCTACGACCCCGGTCGAGGATATCTCAAAGCTATTCGAGTAAGTTTTTGCGCGCAACTTCCTGGTAGAGATGACAAAAAGTTGCAATGGAGCAACGTTTCTAGCAGGTTGGCAAAGGTATTCGGATAGTCTGTCGATCATCGTCATCGGCAGTTATGGTGTGTTTGAAAGGAGGAGTTAAGATGGATGTTAGCCCTATTCAGGTGTTATTAATTTTCATCGTTGCGTTTATCGCTGGCATCGATCAGTTTAGTTTCCTCGAGTCTCTTTACCAGCCAATCGTAACTGGTTTTTTGGTTGGTTTGATTCTTGGCGACGTTCAGACTGGTCTCATTGTTGGTGGTACCTATCAGCTTATGACCATCGGTAACATGCCTGTTGGTGGTGCACAGCCACCTAATGCTGTTATCGGCGGCATTATGTCTGCAGTCTTTGCAATCACTACTAAGCTTGAGCCAATGGCTGCTGTAGCTGCAGCAATTCCATTCTCCCTGCTTGGCCAGTATGCAGTAACCATCATCTTTACCATTATGTCCCCCGTAATGGCAACTGCTGATGCATACGCCGAGAAGGCAGATCCTAAGGGAATTGCTCGTATTAACTACGGCGCAATGGCTGCTCTTGGTCTTTTCTTTGGTGTCATTGTCACCCTGTTCTTCCTGGGTGGTGCTGCATTTGGCACTCAGATCACCACTGCAATTCCAAAGTGGCTCATGAATGCACTGTCCGTCGCTGGTGGCATGATGCGCTTCGTCGGCTTTGCAATCCTGCTGAAGGTTATGGTTTCTCGCGAGCTCTGGGGCTTCTTCCTCATGGGCTTTGCAGCTGCAATCGTATTTATCAGCATTCCTGAGCTCTCTGGTCCAGCACTTCTGCTTCTTGCTCTCATTGGCTTTGGTATCGCATTCTGGGATTACCAGCTCCAGACCAAGGTAAAGAATGCTGCCCCTGCTGTTGTTGCTGGAGGTGACTTCGAAGATGGCATTTAATATTCCTGATACCTATCAGAACACCACTCCTGCTGAGCCACTTGATCAGAAGACACTCAACAAGATGGTATGGCGTTCCCTGTTCCTGCAGGCTTCCTTCAACTACGAGAGAATGCAGGCAGCTGGTTGGCTTTACGGTATCCTCCCAGGTCTTGAGAAGATTCACGGCGACAACAAGGACGACCTTGCTGCTTCCATGAGTCACAACCTTGAGTTCTACAATACCCACCCATTCTTGGTTACTTTTGTTATGGGTATTGTTCTCTCCCTTGAGCAGAACAAGCTGGATATCCCAACCATTCGTGCAGTCCGCGTTTCTGCAATGGGTCCTCTGGGCGGCATTGGTGACGCACTGTTCTGGTTCACCCTTGTACCAATTACTGCTGGTATTACCTCTAACATGGCAATCTCCGGCAACGTCTTTGCACCATTCTTGTTCCTCATCATCTTCAACATCGCACAGTTTGCGGTACGTTATTGGTTGATGAACCTTTCCTACAAGATGGGTACTGACGCAATTACTCTGCTTACCGAGAACGCAAAAGAGTTCACTCGTGCTGCTTCTATCCTGGGCGTCTTTGTTGTTGGCTGCCTTGTTGTCTGCTACGGCGGAACTAAGCTTGGCGCTGGCGCAAACATCCCTAACGGTGAGACGCACAGTGTTGTTCTTTCTCAGGTAACTCTTTCTGATGAGCAGCTTGCTTCTGGTCAGTATGACAAGGCTCTCTTTGCTAAGGGTTCCTATGCTGACTACAAGAAGGATCCTAAGTCCGTTATGTTCATCGGCGGCAAGACTGCTGACGGTAAGGATGGCACCACTGCTATTGCTCCAGTCGGCAACGGCGTTAATCTGGTAACTGTTGGCGAGGAAGTCACTTCTCCTGTCTCCATTGACATTCAGAAGATCCTCGACGGCGTTTGCCCAAAGCTTATTCCACTGGCTCTTACCCTTTGCCTGTACTACCTCATGGCAAAGCGTAACTGGACTCCAATTATGTGCATCTGCCTACTCCTGGTAATTGCACTTCTTGGTTCTGGCTTTGGCGTTCTCCCATATATTTGGGGTTAAGTAAGTGTGACGGGTGTCCACTTTGTGGGCACCCGTCTTTTTATAGGAGAGTTCAATGACGTCCTTTATGGGAAGACAACCACTCTACGAGCAGCTCGCAAATATGTTGCGCTATCGTATTGAGAACGAGATGGATCCAGACGATCCACTTCCTTCTGAGCGTGAGCTCTCCGATTCCTATGGACTTTCTCGTACTACGGTAAGGCTTGCCCTGCAAGAGCTTGAACACATGGGACTCATTTATCGCCAGCGTGGCCGTGGTACCTTTGTTGCAGACGTTTCTGAGCGTGCAACAGACCTTATGGGCGGCTATAGCTTTACTGACCAGCAGCGTCAGTTAGGTCGTGTCCCTAAGACAACTATTCTGGAGTTTGACAGTATTGAGGCTAATAAGTTTTTAGCCCAGCATATGCACGTTATTCTTGGCGAGAAACTCTTCCGCATCAAACGTTTAAGAAGCGCTGATAATGTGCCCATGATGCTGGAAGTTACCTACCTTCCAGTTTCACAGTTTTTCTCGCTCACTGCTCATGATGTTGAGCAAAAATCTCTCTACCAAATTTTTGAAGAAGACTACAACGTAAAGATTGGCGTAGCAGAAGAGGAGTTCAAGGCTTCAATTGCTCGCTCGGATGACGCCACTTTATTGCAAATTTCCGAGGGCTCACCTGTTTTGAGCCTTACGCGCACAACCTACAACGACAGAAACAATATTGTTGAGTTCACCTTGAGCGTGGCTCGTGCGGATCAGTTTAGATACAAAATTGTACATACACGCAGTTAAATAGCTGTGAGAAGGGATATCAATGTTTAAGAAGAGCCAAGAAGAGCTAAAGGCACTAGGCGCTCATATTACAACTGCCGAGATTAAGCAGCAGCCTGAGCTTTGGGAGTCTACCTTTGGCATTTATCAGGAGAACCTTTCTGCAATTAAAGAGTTTGTTGAGCGCGCTCGCAATCTTGGCGAGGGTCGTCGTACCCGCGTGGTCTTTACGGGTGCAGGTACCTCGGCTTATGTAGGCGATACCATTACTCCGTATCTTCGTTCTCATGGCGAGAAGAGCTCTTTTGAGTTTGCGTCTGTTGCAACTACAGATATTGTTTCTGATCCTTATGGCAGCCTTGATCCAGATGATCCAACGGTCCTGGTTTCTTTTGCACGCTCTGGTAATAGTCCAGAGAGTCTTGCTGCAGTAACTATTGCTCGCAAGATTGTCAAAAATCTTTTGCTCATCAATATTACCTGTGCTCCTGAAGGAAAACTTGCTGTTGAATCTGCAGGTAAAGACGATACATTGCTGCTTCTTATTCCTGGTGCAAATGACCAGGGATTTGCCATGACTGGCTCTTATAGCTGTATGACACTTCTTGCAACTCTTGTATTTGATAGTGCCGATGACTCACAGAAGAAGGCTTGGATTTCTGATGCTGCTGAGCTGGGTAGGCAGGTAATTGAGCGCGAGGAAGAGATTGCTGAGTGGCTCAAGAGCGATTTCAACCGCATTACCTATCTGGGCTCTGGTCCTTTTGTGGGTCTTGCTCATGAGGCTCAGCTTAAGATTTTGGAGCTTGCAGCTGGTATTAATGCAACGTCGTGGGATTCCTCGATGGGATATCGTCACGGACCAAAGTCTTTTGTCGACGAGCATACCCTGGTGTTTGATTTTGTTTCCAATAACCCTTATACGCGTCAATATGATCTGGATATTCTTGACGAGATTAAGGGAGACCAGATTGCTGCTCTGACCATTGGTATTGAGCAAGAGGGGGCAACAAACTTTACGGGAAGAACGTTTAGTCTTCCAGTATTTACAGAGCCTCTACCAGCACCTTATTTGGCTCTGCCTTTTGTAATGGTTGCTCAAGTGGTGGCACTCTTGAACTCAGTTCGTGTCAATAACAAACCGGATACACCTTCTCCAACTGGTCAGGTTAATCGAGTGGTTAAGGGTGTTACAATTCACTCACTATAGGAATTACTAAGAAGGGCGTGCCTATGGCGCGTCCTTTTGAGAATGATTGAGGTACGTATGAGTACATTTGCAGTTAAAGCAGATAAGTTCTTTTTGCCAGGAGCAACTTCTGGACCAGGATATTTGCTCGTAGAAGACGGTGTATTTGGCCACTTTACTAAAGAGAAGCCAGAGTGTGAGATTGTTGACCGTACGGGCTCTTGGGTAGCACCAGGTCTTGTTGATACGCATATCCACGGTTTTCTCGACCATGACATCATGGACTGCGATCCTGATGGCGTCATTGAGATTGCTCAGGGCCTGCTCTCTAACGGCGTAACTTCTTGGCTTCCAACAACACTGACTGCAAGTGTCGAGCAGACCGGTGATGCTTGTGAGTCCGTTGCTGATGCAGCAGAGGGAATTGCGGCAAATGGCATTGACGCTGCTCGCATTCAGGGAATCTTCCTGGAGGGACCATTCTTTACCGAGAAGCACAAGGGCGCCCAGAATCCTGCGTATTTCTTGGATCCAGATGTAGAGGTCTTTGATGAGTGGCAGGAGCGTGCTGACGGTTGGATTGCCAAGATTGCTATTGCTCCAGAGCGTGATGGTGCTCCAGAGTTCTGTGCAGAGATGGCAGACCGCGGTGTTCATGTTGCACTTGGTCACTCCGATGCAACGTATGAGGAGGCTCTTGCCTGCGTAAACGCTGGTGCAGACATTTTTGTTCATACCTATAACGGCATGAGCGGTCTTCACCACCGTGAGCCAGGTATGGTTGGTGCTGCAATGACCACCCACGGTACCTATGCAGAGGCTATTTGCGACGGCCATCACCTTAATCCTATTGCTGTTCGCGCTCTGGTAAATGCAAAGGGATATGACCATACCGTTCTTATTACCGACTGCATGCGTGCAGGCGGTATGCCTAACGGACAGTACAAGCTTGGCGATTTCCCTGTTGTTGTTGAAGGCGGAACTGCTCGTTTGATGGATGAGTCCCACAGCCTTGCTGGTTCAATCCTTCGTCTGTTTGAAGGCGTGAAGAACGTCTTTGACTGGGGCGTTGTGTCTGCTGAAGAAGCAGTTCGCATGGCTTCAGAAAACCCAGCTCGTTCCTGTGGAATTGATGATGTTTGTGGCTTCATCCGTCCTGGATATGATGCTGACTTTATTGTTATTACAAAAGATCTTCAGCTTGAAGAGACGTTCCTCGGCGGAAAGAGCGTTTACAAGGCTTAAGCTGTGGATCTTACGTAATGCAAACTAAAGGAAGTCTATGGAGTTCTATTCCCATAACTATTTAATTCACCATGCGACAGCATTTGACTGGACTCAGCTTGTTCTATTTGGTCTTGTTGCACTTTTGATGGTTTTCTCGCTTGTGCATTACATGCGTGATAGAAAGAATTCTAAGTATCGTGAGCTGGCGCTCATTGCGCTGTTCTCGCTCATTTTTCTTGGACTTCTGCAGCTCGATCGTGTGTTAGAGGTCAACCAAGCAACTAAGCACTATGAGTCAATTATTGCCTCACAAGAAAACATTGCTCGACGCCTTGAGGTTGATTTTGACCACGTGTACATTGCCTTTGATAGCCAGGGAAATCCCTCGTATCTTGAGGTTGACGGTAAGTATTATCACGTTTTGAAAAATACCGAGAATGACTATGTCATTGAACAGATCAATCTCATTGGTAATGACATTAAGCATGTAGAGGAGTAGATCGATGAACTTTTATTTAGAAGTTGCCATTAAATTGTGCATCGGTCTTTTCTCGCTTGTTCTGGCAATTAACGTCAGCGGAAAAGGAAACCTAGCACCAACTGCAGCAATTGACCAGGTTCAAAACTTTGTACTTGGCGGCATTGTTGGCGGCATGATCTACAACAGTTCAATTACCATTTTGCAGTTCACCCTTGT
Source organism: uncultured Atopobiaceae bacterium (assembly GCA_963538475.1). Lineage (GTDB taxonomy): Bacteria > Actinomycetota > Coriobacteriia > Coriobacteriales > Atopobiaceae > Lancefieldella. Next base: position 104,075 of record CAUTIE010000001.1, on the reverse strand, counting down.
CCTGCTTATTTGGCTCATTATTGTCATGGTTCTCAAATGGTTGAGAACAAACAATATGCTGGTCAAGCAGTTGATTGATGGACGTCCTGTTATTGTTATTGATAAGGGCAAGCTGCTTGTAGACAACTGTAGGTCTATGGGTCTCACTGCCTACGATGTGTCGCTGAAGCTTCGCCAGGCAGGAGTGAATTATATCTCAGACGTTAAGCGTGCCATTCTTGAGCAAAATGGACAGTTGATTATTGTTAAAAAAGGAGAAGAGAACGTTAGATTCCCGCTTATTACTGACGGACAAGTTCAGACGAACATTCTTGAGACGCTGGACCTGGAAGAGAATTGGCTTGAAAGAGAACTTGAGCATCAAGGTTATAAGTCTGCTTCAGAGGTTTATTTGGGTGAGTATAATAGTGGAGATTTGATTATTACTCCGTATGCGGAGAAAGATCAGTAGGTTAGCAAGAGATAAAACAGTTAACCTGTTTATTCCAATTCCGTTTGCGGAAAAGATAAGAAATTTATCGTTGACTTGAATTGGAATATGTATACTAAGGCTAACTTTTAGAAAGCGGACTGTCGGAAGACAGCCCGCTTTCGTGCTAAAGGGGAAGCATGAATGCATGTTCAGATGATGAGAAGTGAGTAGAAAGGCAAAGAAGTGAGGAGAAACATGGGTTTCTCGCCATGTTTTTATGCTTGGTAGCGAGGACAATCGCACGATTTTGTTTGAAGAATTTGGCACTACACCGTATTGGTTTTTATAGTTTTGGGAGATGTAACATGAATTTGAATCCAACCGTTTCTCGTCGTAGCGCACTTGTAGCTTCCGCTTTTGGAGTGAGTGCTATTCTTGCTGGCTGCAAGCCTGAGGCTCAAAAGCAAGAAGGAGCTTCTGATAACAAAGACCAGAAGAAGCTCAGCATTGTTGCAAGTTTTTATCCTATGTACGATTTTGCAAAGCGCATTGCTGGCGATCATGCTGAAGTAACATGCCTCGTTCCAGCAGGTACTGAGCCACATGATTGGGAGCCATCCAGCAAGGATATGAAGACTATCCAGGAAGCAGACTTCTTGATTTACAACGGTGCTGGTATGGAGCACTGGGTCAAGGACGTACTTGATGGTCTTGGTTCTGGCACAAAACTTACAGCAGTTGAGACCAGCAAAGACGTTAAACTTCTTGAGCTTGAAGAGGACGATGATCACGATCATGAGGAGAAGAAAGACGACCATGATCATGACCACGATCACGACCATGGCGGAACTGACCCTCACGTTTGGCTGAGCCCTCTGAATGCAAAGATTCAGATGAAGAATATTTGTGATGCCCTTTCCGAGAAGGACTCTGAGCACAAGTCAGAGTATGCTGCCAATCTTGATAAAGCAAATGCAGACTTTGATACGCTTGATAATGAGTTCCACAAGGGTCTGGATTCACTACCTAACAAGACCATCGTTGTTTCTCACCAGGCATTTGGTTATTTGTGCGAGGCTTATGGTCTCACTCAGATGCCTATTGAGGGTGTTGAGGCAGATGCAGAGCCGAATGCTCAGGAAATGAAAGAGATTACGGAGTTCGTAAAAGAGCATAATGTAAAGGTTATTTTTACGGAGGAACTGGTAAGCCCTAAGGTTGCTCAGGCAATTGCTGAAGCAACAGGAGCTCGTGTTGAAGAGCTCAACCCACTTGAGGGACTTACTGACGAGGAGCTCAAGGCAGGCGAGGATTACCTCTCTGTTATGCGCGAGAACCTCAAGGCTCTTGAGGGCGCTCTCGCATAGTGTGTTGCCAGCTTAGGCTGGATGTTTGGAGGATGTGTTGCAGGAAAGTCAGCTAGCCGTTTCGCTTCAAGACGTGAGTTTTTCTTACAAGAAGACGCGTGTCTTAAGCGATGTAAATTTAGACGTTCATCAAGGTGAGATTTGCGCGCTTATTGGTGATAACGGCGCAGGTAAATCTACGCTCTCTCGTATTGTGGTGGGTGAGCTTGAACCTACAAGTGGTAAGTCACTTCTTTTTGGAACGTCCTCGACTCGGTTTAAAGACTGGGAGCGTGTAGGCTATGTCCCACAGCTGCCTTCAGAATCGGTTAATCGCTTTCCTGCAAGCGTCGTCGAGCTAGTAGATGCAAGTCAGTATGCTCGTGCCAAAAAGGTAAAGATGAGCGCAAAAGAGCGTCGCGAGCGCACGCTTGAGGCACTTGACCTTGTAGGTATGACTGACTTTTCCACGCGTATTATTAGGGAACTCTCTGGAGGACAGCTCCAGAGAGTTCGCCTTGCCTGCGCGCTGGTAGGAAACCCATCACTCCTTATCCTGGACGAGCCTACAACTGGTCTTGATAAAGAGAGTCGCAATCATTTCTATAGCCTAGTGCGAGAAGCCCATGCAGCTCGAGATCTTGCGGTACTTATTGTTACGCATGATCTTGCAGCTCTTGATGCGCTGGCTTGTCGAGTTGTTGAAGTTGCTGACCACAAAGCTACAGAAATTGCAGGTAGGGGTCACGGTCATGATCACTGTGCAGTTCATGGAGCTCACTGTGACCTTGACTCTCATCATGTCCACGACCACAATCGCGGAAAATTAGATGATTTTGCTTTAACGGAGTCCCTTGGTCCTGCGTCCGACGTTGTTCAAGATGCCCAAGACTCGCATGAGAGGAGGGCATAAATGTTTGAATACGTATTTATGCAGCGAGGAATTCTTGTAGGAATTCTTCTGGGAGCAATTATCCCGCTTGTAGGCGTTACGGTTGTATTGAAGCGCCTCTCTATGATTGGCGATGCTCTTTCACATACCTCTCTTGCAGGTGTTGCAGGCGGCATGATTGCAGGTATTAATCCTGTTGCCGGAGCAATTGCCGCTTGTTTGGGTGGTGCGCTTTGTGTTGAGGGAGTGCGTCGTCACTTTAAAGATCAGTCAGAGCTTGCAGTTGCTATTGTTATGGCAGCAGGCATTGGTCTAGCAGGTGTTTTGTCAGGTTTTGTTCCCAATTCATCAAGCTTCAACAGCTTTATGTTTGGCTCAATTTTGACCGTGAGCGAGCAAGAAGTTCAGATGATTGTGGCCATCAGTGTACTTGCTGTTGCTTTTTGTTTCTTCCTCAGAAAAGAACTTTTCTTGATGTCTTTTGACGAGCGTCATGCCCGTTGTGTAGGTGTGCCTGTAAGCCTTATTAACTTTGGCTTTGTTATCGCAGTAGCTTTGGTGGTTGCTGTAGCAGCAAGAACGGTTGGCTCACTTATTGTTTCATCCATGATGGTGGTTCCTGTTGCCTGCGCTCTGCAGATTTCCCGCAGTTGGAAGCAATGTTGTTTGTATGCAAGCACGGTGGGTATGCTGACCTCACTTGGTGGACTTGTTGTCTCCTATGAGCTTGGCCTTAAACCTGGAGGAACCATTGTTCTTCTCGCGGTTGTTACGCTTTTGTTTATCTTTCTGGTAAAAAGGGTTGTGCTGCTGCTCAAAACCCGTGCGGTGTGATACTCTGAACAAAGTGCGTTGACGGAGAGGTTTGCCGGAGCACGTTGTGAACAGAGAGGGTGTTCGTGGTTGAGAAACACCTGCACAGCGCTGGTAGAGTTCACTCCCGAGCTACAACTTGAACGGCGTCATTGCTTAGTAGGGAAGTCGTCCGCCTAACGAGACTAGGCTTCAAAGTGGATTGCCCAGAGAGAAAACTGTGCAATCAACCGAGGTGGTACCGCGGAAATTTTCCGTCCTTGGGCATGCGCTCAGGGACGGTTTTCTATTGAAAGGGTAATTACATGGGAATGTCTGAGGAACTCTCGGCAATTCGCGAGCAAGTACTTGAGGGAATTGCTAAGGCAACAAACCTTGAAGCACTTGAAAAGGTGCGCGTTGCATCAATGGGAAAGAAGGGCTCTCTTACAGCAATTATGCGTATGATGGGTCAGGTTCCCGCAGATCAGCGCCCTCAAATGGGTCAGCTTGCAAACACTGTTCGCGCTAACGTTGAGACCGCTATTCGTGAGCGCCAGCTTGCTTTAAAGCGAGAAGCCCTTGAAGCCCAGCTCAATGCTGAGGCAACTGATATTACCCTTCCAGGTCGTCGTCTGAGCCCAGGTACTCAGCACCTCATTGAGCAGGTACGTGAAGAGATGGAAGACATCTTCATCAGCATGGGTTACACCATTGAGACGGGCCCCTATGTTGAGACCACCTACTACAACTTCACAGCGCTGAACGCTCCTGAAGATCACCCAAGCCGTTCTGGTAAGGATACGTTCTACGTAGTAGACAATGCACCAGAAGGAAAGGAATCGCACGTACTGGGTGAGTCTGACGTTCTTCTTCGTACGCAGACCTCCGGCGTTCAGGTGCATACCATGGAGACAAAAGAGCCTCCTATTTACATGATTTGCCCTGGTACGGTATTCCGTCCTGACACAGCAGACGCTAACCACCTGCCTCAGTTTACGCAGATGGAAGGCCTTGTTGTTGATGAGGGAATCACCTTTGGTGACCTCAAAGGCACCCTTGATCACTTTACTCGTGAGATCTTTGGTAAGGACCGTGCTACACGCTATCGTCCTCACTTCTTCCCATTCACTGAGCCAAGCTGCGAGGTAGATGTTTCTTGTGGCGTCTGTCACGGCGAGGGCTGCCGCTTCTGCAAGAATACCGGTTGGCTTGAGATTCTTGGCTGCGGCATGGTTGATCCTAACGTCTTCAAGTACTGCGGTATTGATTCCGAGAAGTACACAGGCTTTGCCTTTGGCATTGGTGTTGAGCGTGTTGCAGCACTCCGTTATGACCTTCCTGACCTGCGTATGCTCATCTCTGGTGACCAGAGAGTTCTGCGTCAGTTCTAATCATCGGCGTCTTATTAGAAAGGCAATCACATGCGTGTATCTTATGAATGGCTGAAGACGCTCGTTGATCTTCCTCAGGACCCAAAAGACCTTGAGCGTGAGTTTGTGCGCACGGGCACTGAGGTTGAAGCTGTAGAGCGTGTTGGCGCTAACCTTGATTATGTTGTTACAGCTCAGGTTGTGAGCAAAGAGCCTCATCCTGATTCTGATCACATGTACGTTACCCTCGTTGACGTGGGCAACAATAATGTGGATAAGGACGGAAATCCTGTTCCTCTGCAGATTGTTTGCGGAGCTCAGAACTTTAATCAGGGAGACCACATTGTTACCGCAATGATTGGTGCAGTACTTCCTGGAGACTTTAAGATTAAAAAGTCCAAGCTGCGTGGCGTTGAGTCTTGCGGCATGAACTGCTCTTCTCGCGAGCTGGGTCTTGGCGATGACCAGAGCGGCATTATGATTCTTCCTGAGGATGCTCCAATTGGTATGCCACTTACGGATTACCTGGGCATGTCTGACGTTGTTCTTGATTGTGAGATTACCCCTAACCGTCCTGACTGCCTCTCTATGACAGGTATGGCTGTTGAGGTTTCTGCAATGTATGACATCGACACCCACATTGAGCTTCCAAGTGTTGCCTCTGAGTCTGGTGCAGATGCATCTGAGCAGGTAGATGTTACTATTGCTGACCCCGAGCTCTGCTCAAGGTACACCGCTCGCGTGGTTCGTAACGTCAAGATTGGTCCAAGCCCTGAGTGGCTTGCTCGTCGCGTTACAGCTTGTGGTGGCCGCTCAATCAACAACGTTGTTGATGTTACCAACTACGTTATGTACCTGACTGGCCAGCCTCTACACGCTTTTGACCTTGGAAAACTTACCAAGGAAGATGGCAAGTATCACATTGTGGTTCGCGCCGCAGAAGACGGTGAGCACATTGTGACGCTTGATGGAGAAGACCGTGAGCTCACGTCTGATATGACCGTCATTACTGATAACGGTAAAACTCCTATTGCGCTTGCTGGTGTTATGGGCGGCTTGGATTCTGAAATTACCGAGAATACCGTTGATGTTCTTTTGGAGTCTGCGGTCTTTGATAATGGACACATTAGCCGTACCAGCAGAAACCTTGACCTTATGAGTGAGGCTTCTATTCGCTACGAGCGTCTTGTGGATCCAAACGGCTGCGCATCTGTTGCAGATATTGCAGCAGCTCTCTTTGAGGAGTGCTGTGGTGCTGAGGTTTGCCCAGGTATCGTTGATGTATATCCAAAGGTAAAAGAGGCAGTAACAATTAAGCTTCGTCCAGGGCGTGTCTGCGCCCTTGCAGGTGCTCAGATTCCAGAAGAGTTTATGGTTTCTCGCCTTACGCGTCTTGGTTGCAAGATTACTCCTGCAGACAACGGAGAGCTGAGCGTTATTGCTCCTACAAATCGTCCAGACCTTACACGCGAGGTTGACCTGATTGAGGAGATTGTTCGCCTGTGGGGTGAAGGTGATATTGAGGCTACGCTTCCTGCTGCTAGAAACCATGCTGGCGGCCTGACTTCAGAGCAACGTCAGATTAGAAAGATCGGTCGCACGCTGCGCGCTCTTGGCTTGAACGAGACAAAGTCGTATCTGTTTGCAAGTCCAGACGACCTTTCTAAGCTTGGCATGAGCGAAGAGGGAAGAGGCGTGCCTGTAAAGGTTATGAGCCCACTTGTTGCTGATCAGTCTGAGATGCGTCGCTCCATTGTCCCAGGTCTTCTGCGCTCCGTTGCATATAACCTTGCCCATGGCGTTTCTAACATTGCTATGTACGAGCTAGGTCGCGTGCTCTTTGGCCACAAGGATAAGAGCCAGCCAGATGAGCCCAGTTACGTCTGTGGCGTATTAGTTGGTCGCCCAGCAGATGATTCGTGGAACGCTAAGTATCCTGCTTACGATTTCTTTGATGCTAAGGGCATTGTTGAGGGCCTGCTTGAGGCGCTTCGTATTCCTAAGGTGCGTTTCCGTGTAGCTGAGCCAGAGCAGTACGGTTGGCTGCAGCCTGGTCGTGCTGCTGAGATTCTTGCAGGTAGCGAGACAATCGGTTGGGTTGGAAACATTCATCCTTTGTCGCTTCAGAACTTTGACATTGAGGTTCCCGTCATTGCGTTTGAGATTTCTGTTGCGTCGCTTTTGCGTCTTTCTCAGAAAGATCTTCCTATTGTTGAGCCTCCAACCTACCCAGGCATCTCTATTGACCTGGCACTTGTTGTTGACGAGAGCGTTACTGCTGAGCAGTTGGTTCAGCGTTTGAAGTCTGCTGGTGGCAAGCTCCTCTGCGACATCAGGCTCTTTGACGTGTATCGCGACGCCCTGCGTGTTGGTGAAGGCAAGAAGTCTATGGCCTTCTCGCTCACGTATCGTGCAGACGACAGAACGCTTACTTCAGAAGAGGTCGAGAAGACCCATACAAAGCTTGTGGAGAAGGTTCTTCGTTCTACCGGCGGAGAAATTCGCGGATAAGCAGGTAATTGTAGTGCCAAGTTGGAACGTACATATTGCTCATGCTGACCGGCTCCTTGAGAAAGGAGCCGGTTGCTTGGGTGTAGATATTCACTACCCTGATGCATTTCTGCTTGGAAACGTTGCTCCTGATGTGCACATTGGCTTTATGGTTCCAGACTATTCTCACAAGGTGAGGTACGGTCGAAGCCATCAGTCATACCCAGGAAGTTTGCCTATTCCAAGTTACAGGCGCTATCAGCGTAATTTTATGGGTGGCCTTAACCCAGCAGAGTATCTACTACAGACTGACTTCATCCAGCAAAATGTGAGTTATTGCTCAGCTGAGCAGCGCAGCTTAGTAGATCAGCGCCAGCTCAGAGAGCTTATCGTGGGCATTTGGTGCCACCTTGTTTGCGACCATGTATATAACACTCATACACGGGCATTTTTGCGTGCTCATCATATTCCGACAGGAGAAGATGCACGTATTCGTAAGCAAGCAGATTTTGATGTTTACGGGCGCTCGCTTGATATGAATCGTCTGCCAGAAGCATCTGATGAGCTCTTTGCGGTTGCTGCAGCTCATCCACAGTATGGGTTTACGCATTCAGATGTTGAGCAAACACTTCAGGTTATACAGCGCATTGCAGAGGAGAATCGCCAGAATAGTGTGAGCTGCCCGCAGTATCAAATGCTTGATACTGAGTTTTTCTCGTCAGCCTATAAAGAGGCAGAGGAAACGCTCGTTCAAGGATTTATGCTGCAAAAACATAACTAGTTCAGTTAAAGTTATATTCTCGCTTTTCTGAGATAGGTTTTGGAGGACGCTATGGAAAAGATGGAATCTCGCGGAACATTTACGGAGTATCTGCCTTCATACACCATTGGTGTTGATGCTTATAAGTCGGTACTGCATATTGTTAAGCGCTTTGGCAAAAATGCCGTAGTCATTGGTGGACCAACTGCAATGGAGAAGGCACGCCCAAAGCTTGAGGCTGCACTTGCGGATTCTGAGGTTTCTATCTCTTCTTGGATTTCTTACGGCACTAACTCTACGCACGCAAATGCCAAGAGAATTGCAGCAATGCCTGAGGTTATTGCTGCTGATATGCTCTTCCTTGTTGGTGGTGGTCGTGCAATTGATGAGGGTAAAGAGATTGCAACTATTCTGGACAAGCCATACTTTACCTTCCCAACACTTGCTTCTAACTGCGCTCCTGTAACAAGAATTGCTGTTTTCTATAAAGAGGATGGTTCTGCAGATACGTACTTCATTCCTGCTGAGTTACCTGTTCATACCTTTATTGATACGCAGATTATTGCAGAGAGCCCTGATGAGTACTTCTGGGCAGGAATTGGCGATGCCTTCTCTAAGGGTCCTGAGGTTGAACTTTCTTCCAGAGAAGTTGAGCTGCTCCACAGCCCTCTTATGGGACGAGCCCTTGCCGCAGGTGCCTGCATTGAGCCTCTGTTTGATAATGCAGAGCAGGCACTGGCAGATAAGCGCGCCGGCGTTGTCTCTGAGGCATTTGAAAACGTTGTTCTTAACATCATTATTACCGCTGGCGTGGTGTCTAACATGACCACCAATATTGGTGCTGAGCGCGGTGCGTATTACTTCAATTCCTCAACCGCTCATGCCTTCTACAATGCCTTTACTGCTCTGGGCGAGCGTGGCGAGAAACACCTTCATGGTGAGGTTGTTTCCTTTGGTACCTGCGTTCTTTATGCCTTTGACGGCAACCTTAAGGCACTTGAGGAGCAGGTGGCGCTTAATAGAAAGCTTGGTCTCCCAACCACCTTGGCCGATCTGGACATTACTCCAGAATCAGTTGACGCTGACCTGGACATCATTGTTGAGCGATCTCAGAAGACCAACGAGTGGGGTCGCGCTCCTTATGGATTTACAACTGATCGCTTCCGCCAGGCAATTCTTGATACCGACGCATACGGTAGGGCAGTTGCTTCGGGCGAGAAGGACCAAGAGACAGCAGCTCTTGATGTAATTGCTGCACATGCTCCTTCAGTTGAGACGGCTGTACCACGCAAGATGTAGCTGCAAGTAACCTGAAGAATCACTTTAGGAAGAGGACTTGTAGGAGCCAGCTTTCTTAAGTCGCTTCACGGTTATATAAAAAGTTTTTGTATCAAATGGCAGTTTATTTGGATAAGCTGCCATTTCTTTTAGTTGCAATTTTTATTCACTATTATTAACAAAAATCGGTAAAAACAAAAAATAACGCGTACGGTCGTTTTTTATCGGTGAAAGTCATATTGACTGTTTGTCACCGTGTTTTACCTTGTAATGGTTTATCTTAGTAACTATCAACTACGAGTCTTTATGGATAACAAATCTATAAGATGCGTAGATTTCATTGGTAAGCGCGGGGGTGAGTATGGCAGAGTTAAATGCATCGTTAGCAGTGAGTGACCAGGATGCATACTTGTTTGCGCAAGGAAAATGGTTCCAGAGTCATAAGAAATTAGGTGCACACCCTGCGGTTCAAGAAGATGGAGTTGAAGGTTATCATTTTGCGGTTTGGGCCCCCAATGCAGCCTCTGTCTCTGTTGTTGGAGACTTTAATAATTGGGATGATACCGTCAACGTTCTTTCTCGCTCAAAACATGGCGGAATCTGGGAAGGTTTTATTCCAGGAATCACCTCGGAAGTATTGTATAAATTTCTGATTGTATCCGCTTCTGGACAGAAGATTTTTAAGGCTGACCCCTATGGTACCTATGCTGAGGTCAGACCACATACGGCATCTATTACGTTTGACCCAGACGTGTACGTCTGGGAAGACGAAGCATGGATGAAGAGACGTGCATCGCTTAAGTTCCTGCATAGTCCTCTTAACATCTTTGAAGTTCATCTTGGGAGCTGGAAGCAGCATACTGACGTGGCTGTTCAAGAAGAAGATTCCGCTGATGCTGAAGATGCAAACCAGAACGAAGAGCCAAAAGACTACTTTGATACAAAAGTAGATGCCTTCTACACCTATGATGACCTCTCAGAAGAGTTGGTAGCCTATGTTAAAGATATGGGCTACACCCACATTGAGCTTCTCCCTGTTATGGAGCATCCTTTTGATGGATCTTGGGGTTATCAGGTAACGGGTTATTTTGCTCCCACCTCAAGGTATGGCAATCCTGCCCAGTTCAAACACTTTATTGACTGCTGTCATCAGGCTGGTATTGGCGTCATTTTAGACTGGGTCCCAGGAGGCTTCTGCAAAGATGCTCATGGTCTTGCAGAGTTTGATGGTACCAAGCTCTTTGAAGAAAAAGAGCATCCTAACTGGGGAACTCTTAAGTTTGATCTTACTCGTGGTGAGGTTAGAAGCTTCCTTGTTTCTAACCTGCTCATGTGGCTGAAGGACTATCACGCTGATGGCATTCGTGTTGACGGTGTCAGTAGCATGCTGTATTTGAATTTTGGTATCGACGATCCTTCTCAGAAGCGCTTTAACCATAAGGGCACAGAGGAAGATTTGGATGCAAGCGCTTTCTTGCGTCTCTGCAACGAGACTGCTCAAAAAGAACATCCCGATATTTTGATGATTGCAGAAGAGTCCACAGCATGGCCGCTGGTTACCTATCCTCCCGAGGTTGGGGGACTTGGCTTTAACCTTAAGTGGGACATGGGCTGGATGAATGATACGCTGCACTATTGTCAGACTGATTTCCCTTATAGACCAGGTAACCACCGTCTTCTGACCTTCTCCAGCATGTATCAGTTCAACGAGAATTTTGTACTGCCACTCAGCCATGACGAGGTTGTGCATGGTAAGTGCAGTCTTATTCAGCGTATGCCGGGGGATTGGTGGAGACAGTTTGCTGGCATGAGGGCTTTGGCGCTTCATCAGATGACTCATCCGGGCGCTAAGCTCAACTTTATGGGCAACGAGATTGCGCAGTTTATTGAGTGGCGCTACTACGAGGGCATTGAGTATTACCTGACTGAGGAGTATCCAACTCACGCTCATCAGCAGGCATTTATTAAGGCTCTTAATCATTTCTATAAGAATCATCCAGGACTTTGGCAGTATGCCTACGACAACCGTGGATTTGATTGGATTGACGCAGACAATAATGAGCAATCAATCATCTCGTTTGTTCGTCACGGAAGAAAGCCTTCCGAGGACCTGGTTATTCTCATCAATTTTGACGTTGCAACCCATCAGAACTTCCGTTTGGGCATGCCTTCTGCAGGCGTGTGGAAAGAAGTATTCAATTCCGACGCAAAAGAGTTTGGCGGTTCGGGTATTGTGAATACTAAGAAACTTTCCACCAAGCCAGTGGCATGGAATGGAAGAGATTATTCGGTAGAACTGTCTGTTCCTCCGCTTGGTGGCATTGTTTTAGCGTTTGAGAAAGAACTTCCAAAGAGGGGGAAGCATGGCCGTAAATAACGGACAAAACATTTTTACCGATAAACAAGATTTTGAAGAGCAGTATCGCGATAAGTTCATCAAGATTCTTGGCAAATACTATGGAGAGTGCACTGATCAGGAGCGCTATAACGTTCTTGCTCACCTCATTGCAGAAAAGGCGCGAGAAATTCAGTCAACCTCCTATATCCATGCAAACAAGCAGGTATATTACTTCTCCCTTGAGTTCCTTCTTGGACCCCTGCTTGAGAATTACCTGCTCAATCTAGGTATCACTGATGTTGTTGCAGAGGGCCTTAAAGAGATGGGTACGTCTCTTCAGGAACTTGCTGCTCAAGAGGTAGATCCTGGTCTTGGCAATGGCGGCTTGGGTAGACTTGCTGCATGCTTCCTGGATTCAATGGCTCATGAGGGAATGGCCGGCTTTGGTAATGGCATGAGATACCGCTATGGCCTCTTCCGTCAGGAGATTAAGGACGGTCGCCAGGTAGAGCGTACTGATAACTGGCTGGCTAATGGATATCCTTGGGAAGTCAGAAAAGACGATTCCAGCGTACTGGTTCGCTTTGGTGGCACCGTTGTAAGGCATGAGGACGAGAACGGTAATTTCTGGTTCTCGCAAGAAGGTGGCCAGGTAGTTAGGGCTGTTCCTTACGATGTGCCTATTGTTGGCTATGGCGCAAAAACCGTAAATAAGCTGCGTCTTTGGTCTGCAGAACCAGCAGAGGAAGACTTTGATCTTGATGCTTTTAACGCCGGCGATTATGCACGTGCTAATAAGTTCCGCTCTGACGTTGAGGCAATTTCAACTATTTTGTATCCAAATGACTCTGGTGAGCACGGACGCATTCTTCGTTTGAAGCAGGAGTACCTGTTTGTTTCTGCTGGTCTTCAGACCATTCTTCGTGCTTACAAGGATAAGTACGGTGAGGATTGGGACCACTTTGCAGATCACGTCTGCATCCACACTAACGATACGCACCCAGCAATGTGCGGACCAGAGCTTATGCGTCTGCTTGTCGATGACCATGGCGTTGACTTTAACGAGGCATTTGATATCGCGAGAAACGCAATCTCTTATACCAACCACACTGTTATGCCTGAGGCTCTTGAGAAGTGGCCTATCAACACCTTCCGTGAGCTGCTTCCTCGCTTGTATATGTTTATCGACGAGGTTGATCGCCTCTATAAGGAGCAGCTGCTTGCTGACTCTAACGGTAACACCGATCTTCTCGCCTCAACAGCTGTGTTGTGGGATAACACCGTTCGTATGGCTAACCTCTCTATTCTGTTTAGCCACTCGGTCAATGGCGTATCTGACCTGCACACAAACATTTTGAAGCAGAGTGTTCTGAAGGATTTCTACAAGCTTCGCCCAGAAATCTTTAATAACAAGACTAACGGCATCTGCCACCGTCGTTTCTTGGCACAGGCTAATACTGCCTATGCAAAGCTTATTTCTGAAGCTATTGGTACCGGCTGGCTTGATGATGCCAACGAGCTTAAGAAGCTCTCTGCCTATGAGAATGATGCTGAGTTCTTGGATAAGATGGACGCTGCAAAGAGAGAAGAAAAAGAGCGTCTTGCTGCATACGTTAAGAAGACAACCGGCATTGAGATGGACACCAACACCATCTTTGATACGCAGGTAAAACGCTTCCATGCATATAAGCGCCAGCTACTTAACGTCTTCAAGATTTTGTATCTCTACAACCGTATGCTTGATGACCCAAGCTATAAACCAGCTCCAACCACCTTTATCTTCTCGGGTAAGGCGGCTCAGAGCTATACCTTTGCAAAGGAAGTCATTCGACTCATCCATTCCGTTGCAGACGTTATCAACAACGATGAGCGTATTGAGGGTCGTCTGAAGGTTGTCTTTATTCCAAACTTTGCCGTTTCAAATGCGCAGCTTATCTATGCTGCATCTGATATTTCAGAGCAGATTTCTGTTGCTGGTGCAGAAGCTTCTGGTACCTCAAACATGAAGCTTATGATGAACGCAGCTTTGACACTTGGAACTTACGATGGCTCCAACATTGAGATTTCCGAGCTTGCGGGACCAGAGAACATCAAGATTTTTGGTCTTCGTGCAGACGAGGTTCAGCAGGTATATGCTTCCGGCACCTATTTTGCACAGAACCTGCTTAACCAGAACCCAACGCTGGCTCGCATTGTAAATATGCTGACTGATGGTTCTTTGAGCCGACTCTCCGGCAACTTTGAGTCAATTCGCGATTACCTGTTGATCAACAATGATCCTGACCTGGTGCTTATTGACTTTGATGCCTATGTGAAGGCATGGGAAGAGCTTACTCAGTCCTATGCAGACCGTCGTAGCTGGAATGCTCGCGCACTTCACAATACGGCAAACTCTGGTTTCTTCTCCGCTGATAGAACTATCAGGGAGTACATGGAAGATATTTGGCACGTGTAAGGATCTGCGTTTAGGTTCAATCGTCGTAGGGCGTTGAGAATAAAGACCTCTGTTGGGGAGAGAGGAGATTTGGATATGAGCAAAAGGGAATGTCTTGCAATGCTACTTGCAGGAGGACAGGGAAGCCGATTAGGCGCTTTGACCTCAAAAGTAGCTAAGCCTGCTGTCTCGTTTGGTGGCAAGTTCCGCATTATTGACTTTGCATTATCCAACTGCGCAAATTCAGGAATTTCTACGGTAGGCGTTTTGACGCAGTACCGTCCGTATTTGCTTCACTCTTACGTGGGATCAGGTAGTGCTTGGGACCTTGATGAGCGCGGCGGTGGAATTTCTATTCTGCCTCCATTTGCTACTCAGTCTGGTGGCGCATGGTATGCGGGTACCGCGGATGCCGTCACCCAGAATATTGGCTACATTGAGCAGAATAACCCTGATTACGTACTAATTCTCTCTGGCGATCAGCTTTACCGTATGGACTACGGCGAGATGCTCGCCTGCCATAAGAAGAACAATGCAGACCTTACGATTGCTGTCATGCCTGTTCCTTGGGAAGAGGCTTCTCGCTTCGGCATCATGTCCATTGATGATGAGGATAGAATCACCAAGTTTTCCGAGAAACCAAAAGAGCCAGAGTCCAACCTGGCATCCATGGGAATCTATATCTTTAGCACAGACCTGCTTCTTGAGACTTTGCGTGAAGATGCAAAGAACCCTGAGTCCTCTCATGACTTTGGTGGAGATATTATTCCTGCGTTGCTCGATGATGGTAAGCGTCTGTTTGCCTATCGCTTTGAGGGCTTCTGGCGTGATGTAGGCACCATTGCAAGTTATCACGAGACCAGCATGGATCTACTTGGCTCTGAGCCTAAGTTTGATATCTTCTCGGATAAGTTCCCTATTTTGTCCAATGCTTCCACCCGTCCACCAGCGTACATTGGCGCTTTTGGCGAGGTAGACGACTGTCTGGTAAGCAACGGATGCCAGATCTTTGGTTATTCTCGCCATTCAATTTTGTCTACCGATGCCGTTATTGGTGAGGGAGCTCGCGTTATTGACTCCGTACTTCTTCCTGGCGCAGAAGTTAAACCTGGTGCGGTGGTTATTCGTGCAATTCTTGGCGAGAACGCTGTGGTCGAGAAGAACGTCCATATTGGCAGCTCTGATTTGAACAAGGAGATTGCTGTTGTTGGAAATGATGTAGTAGTCGAAAGAGGTGAGCAATAATGAATAGGGTAATTGGTCTTATTACCTGCA
Source organism: uncultured Atopobiaceae bacterium (assembly GCA_963538475.1). Classification (GTDB taxonomy): domain Bacteria; phylum Actinomycetota; class Coriobacteriia; order Coriobacteriales; family Atopobiaceae; genus Lancefieldella. The sequence continues at coordinate 88,685 of CAUTIE010000001.1, read as the reverse complement.
ATTATGCGTCTACTAACATGGAAATCGCCAATGATGTACGCCCAATTGCATCCATGCCTTTCTTGGGAAGATATCGCCTGGTGGATTTTCCTCTTTCAAATATGGTTAATTCGGACATTAGTACCGTTGGCGTAATCATGCCCTTTAACTATCGCTCACTTATCGATCATCTTGGCTCTGGCAAAGACTGGAACTTGGACCGTAAGAGCGGTGGTTTATTTATTCTGCCTGGATCTGCTTTTGGTACCTCCCACGCAGGAGCTCGTTTCCTGCTCAGAGATCTGATTTCCAACAAGCCATATCTTGAGAGAACTGATGCAGAGTATGTTCTGTTGTCTACTTCAAATTTTGTTTTCAACTCTGATCTTACCGAGCTGCTTGACCGGCACCTTGAGTCCGATGCAGACATCACTATGATGACCTACACCACTCGTTATAACGATAGAGACGTTGTTGGTGTTGAGCTTGACGGTGACCGTGTAGTTAAAACGCACAATGGTGTTCAGCGCGGAGACGAGGCTTCTCTCGACTGCTTTATTATCAAGCGCGACCTGCTTATTGACATGCTTGATTGGTATAGAGCTACTGATTATCTTGATCTTTTTGAGGCACTCCACGCTGACTATAACCGTGTCAAGGTTTGTACCTTCCACTTTGAAGGTCATGTAGCATCTATCTTCTCAAAGAACTCTTATTATCGGGCTAACATGGAGCTTTTGAACCCCATGCCAGCAAATGAACTCTTTACTCCAGAGCGCTCCATCAAGACAAAGGCACACGATACTGCTCCTGCAAAGTTTGAGATTGGCTCAAAGGTAAGTAACTCTACTATTTCTGCAGGCTGCCGCATTCGCGGAACGGTTACTGGTTCCATCCTTGGCCGTAACGTCATTATTGAGCGCGGTGCTATCGTTCGTGATTCCATTGTGATGGAGGGCTGCATTGTTAAGGAAGGCTCTGTAGTCGAGCACGCTATTGTGGATCGCTCTAACGTTATTCCTGCGGGTACTGAGCTTCGTGGTACCAGCGAAGAAATTCTTATTCAGCGTAAAAACAATAAGAGGGTGGCGTAACAATGTCCCAAGTCTCCAAGCGTCGCAAACTTCGCGTTGTCTATGCAACTTCAGAGGTAGCGCCTTTTTCCAAGACGGGTGGCCTTGGAGATGTTTCGGGCTCATTGCCACAAGCACTTAAAAAAGTAGGAGCTCGAGTGGCGGTTATTTCGCCACTCTACAGCTCTATTAAGCCCGAGTGGAAACAAAAGATGAAGAAGGTCTATGAGCTTCAAGTGCCCCTTTCGTGGCGCTTTGAGTATTGTGGGCTTTGGCATCTGGTTCATGAAGGCGTTGATTTTTACTTTGTAGATAACGAGTCTTATTTTGCTCGTGATGGCCTCTATGGCTACTTTGATGATGGAGAGCGCTATGCGTTCTTCTCCAAGGCTCTGTGTGAACTGATTGCACACGTCCCAGAGCTCTCCTGCGACGTTCTGCACTGCAATGACTGGCAAACGTCATTAGCACCTGTATTTTTACGTGAGCACTATCAAGGTGTCCCTGAGGTTCAGAACGTTAAGACGGTCTTCTCCATTCATAACGTCAAGTTCCAAGGCCAGTTTACTGACAAGATGCTGAGCGACGTGCTTGGCCTTGCTGATATTCCAGCTGCGGTTGATCAACTGAGATGTGACGCAAGCTCTATCAACTTTATGAAGGGCGCGCTTTGCTACTCTGATTATCTGCTCACCGTTAGCCCAACGTATGCCCGTGAGCTGCAGACAGAGCACTTCGGAGAGGGAATGGATGATATCTTCCGTCGCCGTCAAAGTGTACTGCGCGGCATCCTGAATGGTATTGATATTGGTGCGTGGTCACCTGCAAGTGATTCTTATATTCCACAGAACTTCTCGGCACGTCATATGGAAGGTAAGGCTGAGTGTAAGCGTCAATTGCAAGAGGAGCTGGGGCTTGAGGTAAATCCAGATGTACCTCTTGCGGTAATGGTTACGCGCCTGACTAACCAGAAAGGTTTGGGCCTGATTCGCTATGCGATGGACCGCCTTATTTGTGCAGGTATTGAGGTTGCTGTTCTAGGAACTGGTGACGCTGAACAAGAAGACGCTATGCGCTTCTTTGATGGGCACTATGGCAACCGTATGGCAGCACGTATTGAGTTTGATATTGCGCTTTCTCACCGCATGTATGCAGGTGCAGATATGTTTTTGATGCCTTCAGAGTTTGAGCCTTGCGGCCTTTCTCAGATGATTTCTATGCGTTATGGTACGCTTCCTGTTGTTCGCGAGACGGGCGGTTTAGCAGATTCTGTAAAACCGTATAACCAGTTTACGGGCGAAGGAACCGGTTTTAGTTTTGCTAATCAAAACGCAGATGAAATGGCAGATATTATTCTGTACGCTGCCGATGTTTATAGAAACGATAAACAAGCGTGGGCAAATCTTGTAAAACAGGCGATGACAGAGGACTTTAGTTGGCATAACGCTGCAAATGAATATCTTGACGTGTATCATTTACTACACCCTGAGATTATCAGGTATGTACGTCGTCGAGATTGGTAAGAATGCAGGCTTTTCACAACACCTCAAACATTGTTTGTAGAGATCCAAAAGGCGCGGTAGAACTAGGTACTTCAGCAACAATCAGACTATTTGCTTGGGACGATGATGTTCAATCAGTAACGCTTCGTCTCTGGCAAGAGTATGGCCCTGAATCGTCTCCAGAGGCCCAAGCTCTGTCTGGCGAGAAACGCGTTGTGATGCAAAAGAGTGATTTTGCTGGCGCGCTTCCGACTGGTGTACCTGACTATGCGCAGTGCTTTGAGACAATTGTTAAACCAGCTGCTACGGGCCTTATTTGGTATCGTTTTGAGCTTCAGGCTTCTGACGGAGCAGTTTGGTCATATGGTGCTCAAGAAAATAGATGTACCGGTGTTGGTAGCTTTGCCTATGGCGAGCCACCATCATTTCAGATTACTTGCTATGAGCCTCGTGGTAGCTTTGCGGGTGTAGAGGATCCCAGCTGGTACAAAGGGGGAGTTGTCTACCAGATTTTCCCCGACAGGTTTGCACGAGATGCAAACTGGCATGAGCGTACCAAGCAGGCGCTGGCTGTTCCAAGAAATGGGGTTTCTTGCCAGCTAGTTGAAGACTGGGAGAAGACTCCTGAGTATCAGCGAGATGCCAACGGTCGCGTGACTCAGTGGGATTTCTACGGCGGTTCTTTGGCTGGTATTGAAGAGAAGCTTTCCTACTTGGAAAACCTTGGAATAACTGCGCTTTATTTGAATCCTATCTATGCTGCTTCTAGTAATCATCGCTACGATATTGCGGATTATCTTGAAGTTGATCCCGTATTGGGCACCGTAGAGGATTTTGAGCGTCTCTGCGTAAAAGCTGCTGAACATGGTATTTCTATTATTTTAGATGGCGTTTTTAATCATTGTGGCGCTGATTCAAAATACTTTAATAAATTTTCTAACTACTCTGAACCAGGAGCAGTTCAGCAGGTTGGCTCGGACTATGACGAGTGGTTTACATTCCATGAGGATGGGACATATGAGAGTTGGTGGGGTGTTGATGCACTGCCAACTATTGTGTCTGAAAATCCTGACTACCAGGAGTTTATTTGTGGCGAGAATGGCGTTATTAGAACGTGGCTGCGCCGAGGTGCTCGCGGTTGGCGCTTAGATGTTGCCGACGAGCTGTCTGATTCGTTTATTCAAAAGATTCGTGCTGCTGCACTTGCAGAGCGTAGTGATGCGGTCATTATTGGAGAGGTCTGGGAGGACGCAAGCAACAAGCGCGCATATGGAAAACTCAGACAGTATCTTGAGGGCCTAGAGCTCGACGGACCTATGAATTATCCTCTGCGCAAGTCTATACTTTCATTTTTGATGAATGAGGCTGGTGCTGAGTCAACTGCTTTAGCTCTTGAGGAGCTGTGGGAAAACTATCCTCACGAGGCGTTTTATTCTTGCCTGAATGTATTTGGAACACATGATAAAGAGCGCTTGATTAACGTGGTTGCAGGAGCTCCTACTCCTGATTCTCTTTCTGCTCATGAGCAGGTAACGTACAGACTTTCTGCTGATCAGCGCGGTCTTTCTAAGGCTCGTATGTGGCAGACGGCTGTGCTACAGATGACACTTCCTGGTGTTCCATCAATCTACTACGGCGATGAAATGGGCGTTGAGGGATTTGTTGACCCAACAAATCGCGCAACTATGCCATGGCCAGGAAGCAGTCCGCGAGCAGACCTGGATTACTTGCATATGTATCGCAATGCTATTGCGCTCAGAAAGACGCTTCCACTGCTGGTAGACGGATCGTTTGAACCGTTTGTTCCTGAGGACGGTTCAGATGATGTTTTAGCTTTCTGGCGTAGGCCTGTTCAAGAGGATGGCCAGCAAGAGCAGCAGAACAAAGACGCTTCTGGCATTTGTGTTCTGGTGAATAAGAGCCGCTCAGACGCTAAGACGGTATATGTTTCTGTACCTCAAAATATGCAGGTTATTGACGTTATTAGTGGACAAGCGGTGCCTGTCAAAGATGGCAAGGCGGAGGTCTTTTTGTGGCAGCTTGGATGCACGGTCTTAAACGTGCAGCCAGCACACAGGTTACAAAAACCACTTGAGCCTGGTATGGGAGTGCTCGCTCACATTACGTCTCTGCCTTCCGACGAGGACTCCGCAATTACGCCAGGCCAGAAGCTTGGTGTAATTGGTCGCGAGACTTCCGAGTTCATCGATTTTCTCGCTAAATCTGGGCAGAAGTATTGGCAGATTTTACCTGTCAGCCCAACCGATGAATACGGCTCTCCTTACGCGGGAATTTCCGCCTTTGCAGGAAACATCAACTTGCTTGATCAGGCTACGATGAAGAAAGTCATTTCTGAGTGCGATGGCCCTCAGAGCAAGCGAGCTGCTGAGTACCAGGCATTTCTGGCGAGAAACTTGTATTGGCTTGATTCGTATGCGGCGTTCCGTGCGATCAAAGACCTTCTTGGTGAGGGAGTGTGGCAGGAGTGGCCAAAGCAGTATCGCGGCTGGTCACCAGAGCTACTTGAGCGTCCCGAGCTTACTCAGGCAATTGAACTTCATCAAAAGCGTCAATTTGCCTTTGACGTTATTTGGGGTCAGACGTTAGCAGAGGCTCGCGCTAAAGGAATTCAGATTATTGGCGACATGCCCATGTTTGTTTCGGAAGATTCCGCTGATGTTTGGGCGCATCCGGAGCTTTTTGCTCTAGATGATACGGGCCATACAGAGCTCCAAGCTGGCGCTCCTGCTGACGCGTTTTCTCAAGATGGCCAGCTGTGGGGTAATCCAACGTACAACTGGCAGGCTCATAAAGACGAAGGATATCGTTGGTGGATTGAACGTTTCCGCAGGTCTTTCTATTTGTATGACTATACAAGGCTGGATCACTTTATTGGCTTCACGTCTTACTATGCCATTGAACAGGGAAAGACTGCTGCCGAGGGTTCATTTAAGTTTGGCCCTGGCTATGAGTTGTTTGAGGTCGCTTATAAGCAGCTTGGTTCACTGCCTTTTATTGCGGAGGATTTGGGAGCGGTTACTCCTGCGGTCCGTGCACTGCTTTCTCAGACGGGATTTCCGGGCATGAGCGTCATTCAGTTTGCTGATGGAGACTGTAGATATTCCTTTACACCAGCTCAGGAGTCTATTGTGTACAGCGGTACCCATGATACGCAAACGCTTATGGGTTTTGTAGAAACTCGCTTTACAGGCGGTCAGGCAACTGATGAATCGCATCAGATTTTTAACCACCTTATGGAGCAGGTAGTCGGCTCATCCAATGCAGTAGTTATTCTGCCGCTTCAGGATATTCTGGGCCTTTCTGACGATGCTCGTATGAATGTTCCTGGTAAGGCTGAAGGTAATTGGTCTTGGCAGGTTAAAAAGGACATGTCCACGCCAGAGGTTGTTCAAAAGCTGCAGAGGTTTGTTGAGCTGCATCAGGGCAGACGTAACGCTTAGAAGATAGCCTTCTTTCATACTTGAGTTACAACAAAAGGTCCTTCTCGATTGGCGAGAAGGACCTTTTACGTGTGGATCTGTCTTTGGGTTTACTATGACATCTCTCGAGGCAAGACGATGGTAAAGCGCGTGCCTACACCTTCGTGTGAGAGCACTTCAATAGAACCGTCATGGTTGTCAACAATCCATTTTGCAATAGATAGGCCAAGTCCGGAGCCTTCGTTACTCTCAATGCGGGCGTTGTCGGCTCTCCAGAATCTCTCAAAAATATGAGTAGCTGCTGCTTCAGACATGCCCATGCCTTCATCTTCAACTGAAACTTGAACAGTATTCTTGTTGCACGAGACATTAAAAGAGATGGTAGTTTGAGTAGCCGAATATCGAGCAGCGTTTTGAACGATAATGCGGATAGACTGTTTAATCATAGCGGTATCGGCAAGCACCTGATAGCGGTTGTCTGTCAGTGCACTCTGATCAAACTTAAGGGTATAGCGATGATCAGGATCAATCATTTCCGACTCTTCACAGACCTCAGAAGTTATCTGTGCAAGATTAAGCTTAGTCTTTGTGAGGGTATTTCTTCCTGCGTCTCCGCGTGCTAAGAAGAGGAGCTGCTCGACAAGGTCATGCATGTGCTCACTCTCTGATTTGAGGGCGGCAATAGACTCATCAAGTACGGCCTCGTCTGTTTTGCCCCAGCGATCAAGCATGTCGGTATAGCCTCGAATAACTGCAATAGGTGTGCGAAGTTCGTGACTAGCATCGTTAACAAAACGCATCTGCTGTAGCTTTGCTTCCTGCATACGACGAAGCAGTTTATTCAAAGCAATCTCAATGCTGGCAAGGTCTTGATCACCTGTTTGTATTTTTGGAGCATTAATATTTGCCTCTTCGATGGCCTGTTCAAGACTTCTGATTTTCTCGCTTTTGACCAGGATGTCACTTGTTGTTTTATCAGCAGCAAGTACATCTGCGTTAACGAGTTGATCAGCTTTAAGCGCAAGTGTATTAAGGGGTTGAAGAGCTCTTCTGACGCGACGCATATCACCGAAGAATGACAATAGATCAATGATTTCCCAGATAAGAACTGCAATATACAGGGGCCAGAAGTGTGCTAAATCTACACCCAAATCAAATATTTTGGCACCAAAGGTGGGGCCATGAACAAGGTACTTAAGGCTTGAGAGTCCGTGTAAAAAAGTAAAACCGATAAATGAAATGGAATGAGTCTCGGTAGGAAAAAATCCCAGGTAGAAAGTGCCCTGTGGAACATGCTGGTTATACGTATAAATAAAGACCAGCGCAATAATCGCCAGCAAAAAGAGATTAAAGCCAACGTAGTTCATCAGTTTACGCCACCAGAATCCCCAGGTAATAACTCCAGCAGTTGAGGAATCAGAGGGAGTAAAGAAAGGTTTTTTATGCCCTTGAGAGGTTGACTGACTATACTTCTCTGATGACATATCCGACTCCACGAACGGTAGTAATCAGCTTGATGTTGTAACGATCATCAATTTTTGCACGTAGATGAGCTATATGGACATCAACGTTGTTTGTTTCTCCAGCAAACTCATATCCTAGAGCCTCAGATGCAATACGCTCACGACTCATAACAACACCTGCGTGTTCCATAAGCATACGAAGCACTTCAAATTCTTTAGTGGTAAGTTCAATCGGATTGTTGTTAACGCAGACTTCTCTTCGGTCAACATCAAGCGAGACACCCTTGATGGTAAAAGTGTTTGTGGCAGTTGTATGAGAAATTGCTGCAGAACTTGGACTGTCTGCCTCGTGATGTTTGAGGGCCACTCGAATGCGGGCGAGAAGTTCTTCTATTGCAAAAGGCTTGGTGAGGTAGTCATCTGCACCTGCATCAAGACCAGCAACTTTATCCATAACCGAATCACGAGCAGTGAGCATGATAGTTGGCGTGTTTTTCTCGCGACGAATCCTTCTGAGAACTTCTAGACCATTAAGCTGGGGGAGAAGTACATCAAGCAAGATAAGGTCGTAGTCATTTGACAGTGCTTTTTCAGCTCCGGTTCTTCCGTCAAGAGCTTTGTCTACCTCATATCCCTCATGTTTAAGTTCGAGTTCTATAAAGCGTGCAATTTTTTCTTCATCTTCAACGATAAGAACCTTAATCATTTTCTCGCCTAAATATCGAAGTTTTCTATTTTAGGTTTGGAACCAATTTCATTTTATTTTTTGTCGATAACATCTTTTTTGATGGAACCCGCTGCATCTGCAGCCTTATCCATTGCCTCATTTACATCAACAACAATAGGATAAGCTCCCTGAATGTGATAACGCATCTCAAAGAACAAGCCAATGATGAGCAGCCAGAACGTAGCGCCCCAGAGGAACAGGCCAACAATTGGAATAATTACTGGCATGGCCATGAACTGTTCGCCACGACGAGTGACAATAAATTTTGTTTCAACGCTTTTATGGAACAGCTCTTTGCACTTTTCCCAAAGAGAAGACATATTCTCTGAGAAATCAGACTTTTTGCTTGATTCTTGGTAGGCAATTTGAGCTGCTTCCATTTCTGGAGAAACGTCTGACTGTGTAGCTGACTCAGTAGTATAGTTTGCAGTCTGCTTAGTAGACTTGCCCTGCTTCTCGAGCCAAATAATTGCATCAAGAACATTATCATCACAAGCGTCAAGTGCTGCCTTTGCGTCCTCGTAGCTTACGCCGCACTTCTCGCGAATTACTTCAACCTTTTCTAGCTTTTCCATGATCAGCTTCCTTTCGAGATGTTAAAGACGCCTCTCGTCTTCGTGATACATGGTCTCTTATAAAGATTAACCAATTATTGAGGTTAGATTAAGCTTTCATAAGTATTTTAATGGGATTGTTTACACGTCTCAATTACAGGCAGCGCGCTTACCACTTACCGATTACTTATAAAACTAGCTTGTTTTAGCTATTCAGCAGTTTGAAACTATTAAATAGTTATATATAGCTAACTTATGGCAGTTGAAGCCTTGCTTTCTCTGTCAAAGCCAGCCTGAATAACAGACACTACATTGTGAGTTTGTGGCAGGAGGCGGTGTTGGTATGGCAAATTGTCAGAACCAAAGTGTTCAAGCTACTGAGTGCAACCAAAATACAAAACAGGATTCTCAGCAATCTGAAGTAAATCCTGTTGCAGTATTGCTCGAGTGGTCAGACAGAAAAGGTATGTACGCGCTCTCTGTCATCCTTGCCATTATTGGTGTTTTGGGAGGAATGGTTCCTTACGTCGCCGCAGGCAACATGGTGGTTGGTATCTTTAATGGAATTCAAGAATGGTCGTTTTACCTGTATTGGGGACTTATAGCGGGTCTTAGCTATTTAGTAAAAATAGTTTTTCACCATCTTTCAACTACCGTTTCTCATAAGGCAACGTTTGCGACAATTGCAAACATGCGCACCCGAGTGGCAAAGAAGCTGACAACTATTCCCATGGGATATGTGCTTGATACTCCTTCTGGCTCTCTCAAACGCCTGTTAGTCGAGAAAATCGATAGCATTGAAACTACACTTGCTCATGCGGTTCCAGAGCTTACTTCAAACCTTACCGCTGCATTTGCAGTCTTTGTCTATCTGTTTGTTTTGGATTGGCGTCTTGCTCTTGCTGCGTTGCTTACCATTGTTGTAGGACTTGCGTGTTTATCAGGCATGATGAAAGACTATGAGTACTGGTATCAGAATACTATCGTAACCGGCAAAGAGATGAATAATGCCTCAGTTGAGTACGTGTCAGGAATTGAGGTAATTAAGGCTTTTGGACAGTCGGCAAGTTCTTACGAGAAGTTCTCTAAAGCTGTTTACGCTTCTGCTCATGCTTTTATAGATTGGATGAAGCATTGTCAAATCTGGCAGGATGCCATGTTGTCAATTGGTCCTGCAACGTTAGTAACGGTATTGCCCCTTGGATGTTTGTTTGTGCTTCAGGGAACTCTTTCTCCTTCTACGTTTGTTATGTGTGCTGTGCTTTCTTTAGGTATTTTTCAGCCGCTCTTTGAAGCAATGAGCTTTATGGATTCTCTTGCGCAGGTAGGTTCTGTTGTCAAAGAAATCTCTGAGGTATTGAACTACCCAGATCAGGTTAGAGCCGAGGTTCCTTGTACGCTTGAGGGGACTGAAATTAAACTGAGTGATGTTCGTTTCTCGTACGGAAGCAATGAAGTAATCCATGGGATTACTTTAGATATTGAGTCAGGACAAGTTACGGCACTTGTTGGTCCAAGTGGATCAGGTAAGTCTACTGTTGCACGGCTTATCGCAGGTTTCTGGGATCCAAATGAAGGGTCTGTTTCTATTGGAGGACAAGATATTCGTTCCTGCACTCCAACTCAACTCGCAGACCTTGTAGCTTACGTTGATCAAGATAGTTACCTTTTTGACGAGACCATTATGGAAAACATCAGGATGGGCAAAAAAGACGCTACTGATGAAGAGGTCATTGCTTGTGCAAAAGGTTCTGGATGCCATAACTTTATCCAATCGCTTCCGCATGGCTATCAAACGGTTGTAGGAGGCTCGGGAGGACATCTTTCTGGTGGCGAGCGTCAGCGCGTGGCAATTGCTCGAGCTATGCTCAAAAATGCGCCTATTATCATGTTCGACGAAGCAACGGCCTACGCGGATCCAGAATCAGAAGCAGAGGTTGAATCTGCAGTTGCAAAGTTGGTGGCTGGTAAAACGTTGGTGGTTATTGCGCACCGTCTTTCAACCGTACAAAATGCCGACAAAATTGTTGTTGTTAATGATGGCTCTATTGAAGCTGAGGGGACGCATGATCAGCTTATGGAGACATGCCCGCTCTATGCAACCATGTATCGCGCTCACATTGGCGCACTTGACGAGGCTTAAGGAGGGGAGTAGCAATGTTATCTGTCTTAAAAATGTACTTTCAATTTGGAAGTTCTTATCGCCAGAAACTCCACAAGGGCCTTTTCTTTACCATTCTTGGTTGCCTCTTTGAAGGAGTACAAATAACAGCGCTTTGGATTGTTTTTACTGCTCTTACTACGGATACGCTCTCAACTCAGACAATAGTTTCTGCACTGGGAGTCATGCTTTTGAGCATTATAGGAGCGTTCATTTGCGCTCATTTTAAGAGTGAGAATTTCTGTGATGCTAATTTTAGTATGGCTGGCGCTAAGCGTGCGGAAATTGGAGATACCCTGCGCCGTCTGCCCATGGGTTACTTTAACGAGAATAGCCTTGGAGAAGTAACAGCTGTTATGACCAACCAGCTGGATGTAATGCAAAATCTTGGTGGCTTGCTCTATATGATGGTTTTTGGTGGTTTGGCCTTAACAGCAATTATTGTTGTGTTCTTGTTTGTATTTTGTTGGCAATTAGGCCTTATAACTGCAGCTACATTTGCTCTTTTCTGCATCACTATGGAGCTCTTGCAGGCCTACGTGCGTAACGTATCAGATAATTACGTAGCTGCTAATACCACCTTAATTAGCTCTGTTCTTGAATATGTCCGCGGCATCAGTGTAGTTAGGGCGTTTTCTCTTATTGATGATGCTGAAGGAAAATATGCCAAAGCAGTTGACGATTGTCGCGTTCAAGCGCTCAAACTTGAGCTTAAGGCGCTTCATTTCTCAGTTTTGCAGATGATTATCTCTAAGGCCACGAGCATTATCATGTGCCTGGTATCAGTTGGTCTATGGCTATCTGGAACACTTGATACAGCTACTTGTTTAACCGTAGTGGTTATGTCGTTTATGTTGTTCAGTCGTCTTGAATCTGCTGGTCGTTTTTCAACTATTCTGCGTAACATTGATATTGCAATGGAGCAAACAAACGCTATTCTCGCCACTCCTGCAATGGAGGAAGGGGAAGGTCTGGAGAAAGCCGCGTCTTGCGACATAGAACTTTCTCATGTCTCGTTTGGCTACGACGACAGGCAAATTCTTGATGATGTGAGCCTCTCGATCCCTGCAGGTACTTCTTGTGCCATCGTAGGTCCAAGTGGTTCGGGCAAGACAACGCTTGTCCGTTTGATTGAACGCTTCTGGGATGTGAATACAGGCCAGGTTACGCTTGGTGGACGCGATGTACGTGACTATAAGGTTGACGCTCTGCTCCAAAATTTCTCTACTGTTTTCCAGGGAGTTTTCCTGTTTGATGACACCATTGAGAACAACATCAAGTTTGGTAATCCAGACGCAACTCATGAGCAAGTAGTTGACGCGGCTCGGCGTGCTTGCTGCGAAGAGTTTATCCAGGCATTACCTGAGGGATACGAAACACGCTTAGGAGAAGGCGGCTCAATGCTTTCTGGTGGCGAGCGCCAACGTCTTTCTATTGCTCGTGCCATTTTAAAAGATGCGCCAATTGTGGTGCTTGATGAGGCTACGGCTAACGTTGATCCAGAAAATGAGCTTGAACTCCAGCGTGCAATTGCAGAGCTCACAAAGTCTAAGACTGTCATCATGATTGCTCATCGTTTAAAAACAGTACGCAATGCAAATCAGATACTTGTCCTGGATAAGGGTCGTATTGTTCAGCGGGGAACCCATGAATCTCTCATGAAAGAAGGCGGTATCTACGCTGATTTTGTTAACATGCGCGAGAAAACCGTCGGGTGGAAAATTGCGTAACTACTGGCAAGCCACTGAGAAATATCACACGTAAAAAATATGCACCCAAGCAAGCGCTTGGGTGCATATAACGTTAAAACTGAAATGCGGTTTACTGAACCTGGCAGATCATAGCAACATTAGTTGAAGTGGTGTAGTCACCAAGACGTGGGCTGGTATGAGGATCGCCAGCAGTCAGAACAACAATGTCGCCGGTCTCAACGACGCCAACTTCCTTTGCAATGTTCAGAGCGTTGTACATGGTGTTAGAAAGCGTGCCCTGCTCAGAGGTCTTGAATGCATAGACACCCCAATAGAAGCAGGTACGACGAACTGCCTCATCAGATGGAGACATTGCATACAGAGGACGCTTTGGACGGAAGTTAGAAACAAGGCGAGCAGTGCGGCCAGAGTGTGTTGGGCAGATGATGCACTTAGCGTCAACACGGATTGCCATATCAACTGCAGCAAAGCCTGTAGCGCCGTTGACGTTCTTAAGACCCTCACGCTGGTGATAGACATCCTTGACTGGCAGGTACTTCTCGGTCTCCTTGCAGATGGAAGCCATAGTCTTTACTGCCTCAACAGGGTACTTACCAGCTGCGGACTCACCAGAAAGCATGACGCAGTCAGTGCCGTCGTAGATTGCGTTAGCAACGTCCGTAACCTCTGCACGGGTTGGGCGAGGGTTGCGAATCATAGAGTCAAGCATCTGAGTTGCGGTGATGACAGGCTTGTAAGCATCGTTGCACTTCTTGATAACGGTCTTCTGAATGTGAGGAACCTCAGCTGCAGGAACCTCAACGCCAAGGTCACCACGGGCAACCATGATGCCGTTAGAAGCTGCAAGAATCTCGTCGAAGTTCTTTACGCCAAGAGCGGACTCAATCTTAGGGAAGATCTGTACGTTAGGAGTACCCATCTCGCGGCAGATGTTACGAATCTCCTCAACTGCAGCGCCATCGCGAATGAAGGAGGCAGCAATTGCGTCAATACCAAGCTCGCAACCAAACATGATGTCTGCGCGGTCCTGCTCAGTGACGGAAGGAAGGCCAATGTTGACGTTAGGAACGTTTACGCCCTTCTTCTCGCCAAGCTCACCACCGTTGATAATCTTGCAGTGCATGTCAGTGCCCTCAACGTGATCAACCTCGAGGCCAATGAGACCGTCATCAATAAGGATGATGGAGCCCTTCTTGACCTCTTTTGGAAGATTCTTGTAGTCAAGTGAGAAGCGCTGAGCATTGCCGATGACGTCATCATCAGTGGTGACAATAACGGAATCACCAGTAGTAAGGGTGACCTTCTTGCCATCCTCGAGAAGACCGGTGCGAACCTCAGGACCCTTTGTATCAAGCATGATAGCAATAGGAATACCAAGCTCATCAGAGATAGAACGAACGCGACCAATCATAGTGCGGTGATACTCATGGCTACCGTGCGAGAAGTTAAAACGTGCGACGTTCATACCAGCAAGAATGAGCTCACGAAGGACCTCATCACTTTCTGTAGCAGGACCCATAGTACAAACAATCTTGGTCTTTTTGCGAGCCATATCTCTCCTTTTCATAGGAATTGAAATCACATTCGAATATCAATAGTAACCGTTTTCAGAGCGTTTGTTTCTCTGGTACTTAGCAAACCACACTTTTATCAACATAGTCAGTACCCTCAGCAAAAGCAGTTGCGTTATCTAGCGTAACCTGAGCAATCTGAGAAAGTGCCTCATGAGTAAAGAATGCCTGGTGACTTGTCATAACTACGTTAGGGAAGGAGCAAAGCGTAGAGGTAACTGAATCAAAGACCTCAGCGCCGCGGTCCTTATAGACGTTTGGATTTTCCTCTTCATAGACGTCAAGTCCACAAGCACCAATCTTGCCAGAGAGGATGCCGCGAATAAGTGCCTTGGTATCAATAAGTCCACCGCGACCAGTATTAACGAGGATGACGCCATCTTTCATCTTTCCGATGGTTTTATCGTTAACCATGTGATAGCTCTCATCATTCAAGAAGGCATGAAGTGAGATGAAGTCCGAACGCTCCCAGAGCTCATCGTAGCCTACATACTCATCAACAACGTGCTCGTCATTGACAAGGCTCATATTTGGATACAGGTCTGCACCAAGGACGTGCATACCAAAGCCCTTGCAAATGCGGCAGAGTGCAGCACCAATACGACCAGTACCAACAATGCCGGCAGTTTTACCGTGAAGAGTATCGCCAACAAGACCAGCAAGCGAGAAGTTATTCTCGCGAATTCTGATGTAGCCACGATGAATACGACGGTTAGCAGCAAGCGCAAGACCCATTGCGTGCTCTGCGATTGCTTCAGGGGAGTAAGCAGGTACACGCGTAACCGTAATACCAAGGTCTTTAGCAGCGTTAACATCAACAGCATCAAAGCCAGCGCAGCGCATAAGTAGAAGCTTAACGTCAAAGCCGGCAAGAATCTCAAGAGTAAGAATTGAAGCATCAGCGTTTACAAAGGCACAAACGGCATCATATCCCTTTGCATAGCCCGCAGTCATAGGCGTGAGATTGGAATCAATGTAGTCAATTGAGATGTCTGGATACTTTGGAAGCTCAAGGTTGAAGGAATCCTTGTCATAACTTTGAGCACCATAAAACAGGATTTTCATAACTGCCTCCTTGCCAAAACTAATGTTTGGCTTATGTTGTTATGTTCTGCGCTTATTGTACCCCTTGGATAACAATTATTTGGCACATAACAGGAGTTTTAAGAAATATTTATAAGGTTTGAAAAAAGAAAGAATACTGTAAAATGATAGAGCATTGTAAGGTCCTATGATAGGACGTTGTAAGGTCCTGACACGGCAACCTTGGTGAGCCCTTGCCCCTCTCCTGGGGAATTATGATCGGGCATCAATCTGTCAGGTAGAAACCCAGGAGGAACTTTGAAAGAGTATCTTTCAAGTGCGTCTGATGTTATCAGCGCACAAAAAACTGATGCTGAAGCTGGACTGTCTGATGTAGAAGCAGCTTCTCGTCTTGAGACCTACGGTCTTAATAAACTTAAAGAGGCTCCAAAAGAATCAATTATTAAAAGGTTTTTTGCACAGATGGCCGACCCTATGGTCATTATGCTTCTTGTTGCTGCTGCTATTTCTGCTGCTGAAGGAATTTATACCGGAGAAGGCGGAGTTGCAGACGTTGTCATTATTCTGTTTGTTGTTGTTATTAATTCCGTTCTTGGTGTTGTCCAGGAGGGCAAAGCCGAGGAAGCTCTTGCTGCTCTGCAAGAGATGAGCGCAGCTCAGAGCAAGGTTATCAGAGACGGTCGCCTTGAGACGGTTGCCTCAACCGAGCTTGTTGTGGGCGATATTATTCTGCTTGAGGCAGGTGACTCTGTCCCAGCTGACTGTCGCATTCTCGAAAGCGCTTCCATGAAGGGAGAGGAGTCGGCGCTCACAGGCGAATCAGTTCCTGTCGAGAAACACGCAGAGACCCTCAGTCTTGCTGAAGGTGCAGATGATATTCCTTTGGGTGACCGAAAGAATATGTGCTACTCCGGATCTATTGTGGTCTATGGACGCGGTCGTGCGGTTGTTGTTGCAACCGGTATGGATACCGAGATGGGTAAAATTGCAGATGCAATTTCCCAGGCAGAGGATGGACAGACTCCGCTTCAGATTGCGCTTGATAAGCTTTCTCACACACTTACCATCCTTGTTGTAGTCATCTCACTGCTTGTTTTTGCAACAGGCTTCATCAAGCATGGCGCTGAGATGCTTGGCAATTTTGATCTTATCCTCAGTACGTTTATGGTTGCAGTGTCTCTTGCAGTAGCTGCAATTCCAGAGGGTCTTGTTGCTGTTGTTACCATCGTTCTTTCTATGGGCGTTACCAGAATGAGCGAGCGTCACGCAATTGTCCGCCGTCTTACCGCAGTTGAAACTCTTGGTTGTACTCAGGTTATCTGCTCTGATAAGACCGGCACTTTGACTCAGAATAAGATGACTGTTGTTCGTCACGAGACAGAAAACCTTGATGCACACGTGCGTACCATGGCACTATGCTCTGATGCTACTTGGGATGATATTGAGCAGGTGGCAAAGGGTGAGCCAACCGAGGCCGCTCTTGTTGCAGATGCTGCAAAACTTGGTTACACCACAAGTGATTTAGCTTCTTCTCGCCCTCGTATTGGTGAGGCGCCCTTTGATTCTTCTCGTAAGATGATGTCTGTTGTGGTACGTACCCGCTCCGGCAAGGTTGTACAGCACACCAAGGGTGCGCCTGACGAGGTACTTGCTCGCTGCACCAAGATTATGACAAGCGATGGCATTATTGACCTCACCGATGAGGCTCGCTCTGAGATTTTGGCTCAGAACAAGTCTATGGCTGACCAGGCCCTTCGTGTTATGGCATCTGCTCGTCGCGATTGGGGAACAGAAGCTCCTTTGAGCTATAATCCAGCTAACCTTGAGCACGACATGGTTTTTGTTGGACTTTCCGGCATGATTGACCCAGTTCGTCCTGAGGTTAAGGGTGCTGTTGCAGAGGCGCATAGCGCTGGTATGCGTACTGTTATGATTACAGGTGACCATATTGATACAGCCGTTGCTATTGCAATTGAGCTGGGCATTATTACCGATCGCTCTCAGGCAATTACCGGTGCACAGCTTGATAAGATCTCTGATGAAGAGTTTGAGCAGCGTATTGAGACAATTGGCGTTTATGCACGCGTTCAGCCTGAGCACAAGGTTCGCATTGTTGATACCTGGCGCAAGAAGGGCATGGTTACAGCCATGACGGGTGACGGCGTTAACGATGCGCCTTCCATTAAGCGCGCTGATATTGGTATCGGTATGGGCATTACTGGTACCGACGTTACCAAGGGCGTTGCAGATATGGTTTTGGCTGACGATAACTTTGCCACCATTATTAGCGCCTGCGAAGAGGGAAGACGCATCTACGACAACATTCGTAAGTGCATCCAGTTCCTCTTGAGCTCCAACCTTGCTGAGGTAATTTCCGTCTTTATTGCGTCTCTGGTTGGCTTTACTATCCTTCAGCCTACCCACCTTCTGTGGATTAACCTAATCACCGACTCTCTGCCAGCTCTTGCTATGGCTACCGAGAAGGCTGAGCCAGGCATTATGAAGCGTAAGCCTCGTAATCCTAAGGACGGTATCTTTGCAGGTGGTGTTGGTTTTGACTGTCTTGTTCAGGGTTCTATCATTGCTCTTCTCACCCTTGTCAGCTATTTCATTGGCCATTACTTTGAGTATGGAACCTTTGATATTTCGCAGGTTATTGCAAATCCTGAAGCTGGCGTTGAAGGCATGACCATGGCATTCTTGACGCTTTCTATGGTTGAGATGTTCCACTCCTTCAACATGCGTTCTCTGCGTGGTTCCATCTTCAAGCTAACCAGCCAAAACATTTGGCTGTGGGGTTCCTTTGTTATGTCTTTGATTCTTACCTTTGTGGTAATTGAGACACCACTTTCTCAGGCGTTTGGCTTTGCTGAGATTGGTTTTGAAGAGTACGCCATGGCAATGCTGTTAGCTGCATCTATCATTCCTCTGATGGAGCTGTACAAGGCTGTTATGCGTTCTGTGCAGAAGAACAAAGCATAAGGTAGGGAGCACTCTTGTCCGCTAAGCGTACAAAAAGTTCCAAGAAACTAGGAGCCGGCAGGACTCAAGGGTCTCTGCCGGCCCTTTCATCATTGCTGGATGTTCCAGCGTTTGAACAGCTGACCCCATCGTCGGCTCAGACGCAGGCTTATGCAGACGTCGTATCCGAGCTTGAAGCTCAAGGGGTTTCTCGCCAGACGATGACCATGGCCTGCGTGGTCCGCTTGGATAGGGGATTTCCTGCGGTTGTTTCGGAGCAGGGAGTGTTTCGCGCCGAGTTTTCCGCGCGCGTGACTAAGGGCCAGAACTCCACGGTGGCTGTTGGCGACTGGGTATGTGCGCGCATTCCGGACTCGCACGATATGGGCATCATCGAGGCGGTTCTGCCGCGAGAGACCGATATTGCTCGCTGGAAGGGCGGTGCCCGTGGTCAAAAGCAGACTTTGGCTGCAAACGTTGACCTGGTGCTTGTGGTGCAGGCCTTGGACGGCGAGGCTGTCTCGGTAGATCGTATTGTGCGCTCAGCAGTTATTTCCAAAGACTGCGGAGCTGCCTGTGCCGTGGTGCTTACTAAGTCAGATGTAGCGGGTCCGGAGCTTTTGGCACAAGAGATTTCTTCTATCACCGCAGCTCTTGGCTCTACGGTAAAGATTGTTGCAACAGCTTCAAAGCTTGAGGGCGAGAAACCCGATACACTTGCAGATCTTGCTCAGACTGCTCAAAAGTTTGGGGCTGCGTGGGGAATTGATGCTGTTCGCAGCCTTGTTCCTTACGGCTCCGTAGCCATTGTGCTTGGTGAATCGGGTGCGGGTAAATCAACGCTTCTGAATGCGCTTTTGGGACATGAGGCGCTTGAAACGGGAGAAGTCCGCGAGTCTGATAAGGCGGGACGTCATACAACGGTTGCTCGCCGTATGGTAGCGCTTCCCTATGCTGGCGTTATTGTGGATGAACCTGGCCTTAGAAGTCTGCCTATTGTGGGCCATGAGAGGGGACTGCAGAAGATATTCCCGCATATCTCTGAAGCTGCTCAGACGTGTAAGTTTAGGGATTGTACCCATACGCACGAGCCAGGATGTAGCGTTCAGGATGCTCTGCATGAGGGCAAGATTACAGAGCCGCAGTTAAAAGCATATTTGTCTTTGGCAAAAGAAATGCGAGAAAGTCAGCAATCGCTTGACCCCGATGTTGTGCTTTAAGCTGTAACGGCGTAAATTCTCTAAGCACCCTGGCTTGTCTTGGGTGTTTTTCTCTAAACTGGCAGGAAATGTGCTATATTGACACTAACGAGGGTTGGTCCCGCCCAGCTAATTGGGGAGGGTCAACCCTCGTTTTATAAGTCAGTGAGAT
This sequence comes from uncultured Atopobiaceae bacterium, assembly GCA_963538475.1. GTDB lineage: Bacteria > Actinomycetota > Coriobacteriia > Coriobacteriales > Atopobiaceae > Lancefieldella. Next base: position 69,127 of record CAUTIE010000001.1, on the reverse strand, counting down.
CACTCAGAAAATCAATCATTACAATTTCTGAAAAATGTAGCGGCTATGATTTTCTAAAAATTTTTATATATCAAATTAGATAAAAATTTAAATTACCCATTTTTCTTCTCGTTGCTTCGGCCTTTGGGTTTATTACTTTGTGTCAGATTTGCGTCAGCTATCGGACATATTTGTGCAGGTAAATCTTTTGTTTTTGTATTTTCTCTCTCATGCCAAGTGCACAATCTATGTATCGCAAATGGAGGGAGGAGAAAACAGTGACTAAGAAAACGAGAATTTTGATTTCTGTGTTGAGTGCACTTCTAGCTAGTTTTTGTTTCTTTGCATACGTACAAAGTGTCCGCGCTGATGCTGAGAAGTCACGAGCAGAGGCAATACAAAAATACGGCGGAGAACTTTCTTCAATTTTGGTGGCCACAAAACAAATAGAACCCGGAGAAACTCTCTCATCTTCTAATACCCAGGTAAAAAGCTGGATTTCTGATCTGATTCCTGAGGGTGCAATTACTAATCCAGAAAGTGTTATGGGCCGAACGGTTTCATCTGTTATTGGAGTTGGCATGCCTGTTGTTTCTCTTCATCTGCGATCTGTTGCCTCTCAGATTTCTATTCCAGAAAATCTTGTTGGTCTCACTATTTCTCATGGCGAGAAGTACGGATTAGCTGAGAGGCTTAGCGCTGGTACAAAGCTTGCAGCGTATGAGGTCACCGATTCTCTTATTACCTGTATTGCCTCGGATATTGCGGTATTGTCAGATGATACCGAGGGCACTCTTTACACCTCTTCTTCTGTAACGCTTGGATTAACTCCTGAACAGGTTCCTGCTGTGCTTTCTGCATATGCTCGAGGAACACTCCGCTTTACTCTTCCGGGGTCAAAGATTAATGCTCAGGACTTACTACACAACAATTCTTACGTTGAAGAAGAAAACCCAAAAGATTTATCTGACACGACAAATCAATCAAGCCCATCATCTGCAAGTGAAGATATGCAGCCAGAGAACCCTGTTTCTCCAACAGCCGACCAAAACAGCAACAGTGCGTCACAAGCAGATTCGTCTACTAATCCAGGAGGTGAAGCGTGATGTTAGAAAAGTGGATCTCATACGTAGGTCTTGACGCACGCGTCGAGATTGGGGCCATTCTTACGTACTTAGGTATCAGCAATAGGTGTGAGTTTACAGATTCGGCAGCATCTCTTAGATCAATTGTTGCTCGTTCAACTCCTCAGGATTATTCAGTCTTAATTGGTAATACTGGCTCCGATGTTTCGGATATAAATCTAGCAGCCGCGATTGTAAAAGACGGAAATGCACGTTGCGTGGTGCTAGTAAGGTCTGGCGCTTCTGGATCACTTCGTTCTAGAGCAGCTAAAGCAGGAGTTGATTTAGTTATTGACCCTATGGAATTGGGAGATCTGGTAAAGGTTGGAAGAGGATATCAATCATATGGGGCTGACAGGCTTTCTCAGCCTTTACCAGAAGCTTCAGATTATGTTGCCAGTATCCAAGAGCTAAATACCTATCTACAATCCCTTATTCCTCTTGAGAAGACTCTAAAAGGTCCAATCCTTACGTTCACTTCAGGAAGAGGAGGAGTAGGAAAGACCACACTTGTTTCTTCAATGGCACTGCTTGCTTCTTCTTGGGGCTTGAAGGTTGCGTTAGTTGATTTTGACCTGTCTTATGGAAATGCTTTTGAGAAGCTTGGAATTAGGCAGCCAAAAGACTTCTCTGATCTTGTTGCTGATGTACCTTCAGAAAAAGAGAGCCTTCTAGAAAAGGCAACTTGTGTCCATAAAAATTTGTATCTTTTTGGCCCTTGTGTAAAACCTGAAATGGCAGAGCTTCTATTTCCTTGCGTGAGTCATTTTCTTCAAGCTGTTTCTGGTTTGGTTGATTTGGTACTTGTAGACACTACGACGGCATCAACAGATTGCTATGCTCAGGCAGCACAATGCGCAGATAGGCTGGTTATTGTTTCGGAGAACCCTCTAACGTGCATTAACTCTTTGGCAAAAGTAAGTGGACTTGCAGTGCGTCTTGGAGTGGCAAGAACTCGCATTATTCGACTTGAAAACAAAGCAAATCCAAAGGTTAAACAGGACTTTTCTATTGGAAAGGCAGAGATTGGTCTTGAAGCAGCAAAGATGTTTAGGATTTTTGAAGGCGGACCAGGGTTTCAGGAGCTTATTCAGCAAGGAAAGCTTTCTGTGTTGTTACAAGAGGAAACTTCATTTGCGCAGTCGGTTTCTTTTGTTCTTGCGCATTTCCTTAACGAACTGGGCATTCTTCCACAGCTGCGAGAGGCTCAGATTGCCCTGCAAGTAGCTCCTGAGAAAAAGACATTTAGCTTATTCAATAGGAGGAAGGAGGTGGGTTAATGCTTGTCTTTGAACGCGTTGCTAAGCAAATTGAGGCTCAAGATGAGAATGACTCACTACTCCAAAAAGAAGTATTTCAGAAGGCTAGAAAGAAGTTAAAAGAAAAACTTGTTTCTCGATTAGGACTTTCTACGGTTTCTTCTCTTATAACAGGCAGTGATATCGATCGCGTAAGAGACGAACTAAGAGTTACCTGTGAAGCAATTGTTAATGAAGAGAAGGACGAGCTCTTTAGCTCAGTTGACTATGAGGAAACAATCGAACAGGTAATCAATGAAGTATGTGGTCTTGGTCCAATTCAGCCACTACTGAATGATAAAGATGTTACGGAAATCATGATTAATGGCTGCAACAATTTGTTTTACGAGAAAAACGGCGAGCTATTTGAATCAAAAACAGTCTTTGACTCTGAAGAGCAGATTTTGATTGTTATGGATCGTATCTTATCTCCATTAGGAAGAAGGCTGGATAGGGTAAGTCCTATTGTTGACGCACGACTTGAGAATGGAGACCGTGTCAATGCAGTTGCAAGCCCTGTTGCAGTGAACGGCACTTCAGTAACTATCCGAAGATTCACTGGAAAAATTACTTCTTTGGACCGGTTAGTGGAAATGAAATCGCTGCCTCAATGGCTTGCAAGATTTTTGTCTTGGGCTGTGAAGTGCAGACAGGGAATCGCGGTTGTTGGAGGAACAGGATCCGGTAAGACTACGCTTTTAAATGCACTTTCATGTGAAATTTCAAAGTCAGAAAGAATTGTCACTATTGAGGATTCAGCGGAGCTTAAGTTCGATTCGCATCCAAATGTTGTCAGGCTAGAGGCTCGGCCCGCCTCAATAGAAGGAACAGGAGAAATAACCATTAGATCATTGGTGAGAAACGCGCTCCGAATGAGGCCAGATCGCATTGTAGTAGGAGAGGTAAGAGGTGAAGAGTGCATTGATATGCTGCAGGCTATGAATACAGGTCACGACGGTTCTTTAACTACATTGCATGCCGGAACCGCTCAAGAGGCAATATTGCGCCTAGTGTTGATGGCTCGTTTTGGAATGGACTTACCTGCAGAAATCATAGAAAAGCAGATTGCCACTGCACTTGATCTGATAGTTATGTCTCAAAGATTTCCTGATGGAAAACGATATGTGACCAGCGTTTCAGAAATCTCCTTGTCTTCGTCAGGATCAATTGAAGTGCAAGAGGTGGTGTCGTTTGACGCGCAGAAAAGAAGTTGGCTTTTTGTAAAAGTTCCTTCTTTTATCAATCGTGCAATACAAGAAGGAATACTCAATAAAAAGGAGGTTACTTCATGGATGTCTTTACTTCCTCAATCACAGGAGGTGTTTTTGGAGTAATTATTTATTTTCTTGTATGCAACGGTGAGGAAAAAACTGTTTCTCAAATAAATGCACGAGTAACAGGTTATGTAGTTCAGTTTTTTCAATTTGCACGCAATAGCACTTTTGTCCAGCGCTTGCTCAAATGGGAACCTTTTTCTTATATATCAACACAGCTACGTAATCGTTTTCTGTACAAATACGGAATCACCTTAGTTAGTGATGCTTTCGTACTGTTTTTTATTAGTGGCATAGCTGGATCCATCTTGCTTGGTGTTCTATTTGAGTCTGCAATAGGTACGCTTTGCGGTGTTTTCTCGTTATTTCTCGTTCCTTATTTTCTATATGAACATGCCAAGCATCAATCTGCTTTAGAAATCGCCCATATGATGCCTTCGATTTTTAGAACAATCGCCGTTGCTCTTGGATCAGGTCTCACACTTTCACAATCTATTGAATATGTCAGTAAACACACAGAAGGTGTCGTATCAGAAAATTTTTATATTGCTGACATGCAAATCAAGTGCGGTTTTCCTATCGAAGAAGCTATTGAGGACTTGGCAGAAAGGTTGGATGCTCCAGGTGTTAATTTGCTGGCTAGCGCCTTAGTAATTTCACATAGAACAGGGTCTCCGCTTAAGAGTCTTTTACAGAAAACTGCCGAGTTAGTTGAATTACAAGAGAAGAATCAAAGGCTCATAGCAACAAAGACTGCTCAAGTTAGATTATCTGCTCGAATTGTATGTCTTCTCCCAGTTGTTTTATTGATTGTCTTGTCGCTTCTATCGCCGGACTTTCAAAAGGGTTTATTTACGCCATCGGGCGTTATATGCACATCAATTGCAATGGTCATGGATTGCGTTGCTCTTTTGATTATTCGAAGCATTATGAAAGGAGTAATGAAGTGATGGATTTACTATGCTCCGTATTATTTGCAACATGCATAGGTATTCTCGCCCTAGTTGTTCCCGTCAATTTGAATCATTTTGATGTCCATAGCTATTATCAGCAAATTATAAGAGGCATAAAAAGTCACAAGAGAATGAGCCTCCGGGCAAAGTCTGAGTTTACAAGAAAATCATGCCTACGTGAGATGCCAGAAATGATTGACATTTTGATTCTTGGGCTGTCATCAGGGCTATCTTTTGATTCATCGCTTGATCTGTATTGTTTGCGAGAATCTGGAGAATTATCGAGAGAGCTTTCAAATGCTCATATGACTTGGAAGCTTGGTGCTACTACTCGCGAAGAAGCACTCAATCAGATGGCGGCAAAAGTAGGAGTTCCATCGCTTAAAAGCTTTGCGACTGTTGTGAATGAAGCGCTTACTTTTGGAACTCCTCTTGCAGAAATATTAGATAGACAAGCTTCAGTTCTTCGCGATGAGCAGCGTTCGCTGTTAGAAACGGAAATTGAAAAGATCCCAATTAAAATGCTCATCCCTCTAGGAACGCTGATTGTTCCAGCAATGTTACTTGCAATTTTAGGTCCCTTGCTTGGACCTGCATTTTCTTCTTAAGAGAAAGGAAAGCCGATGATGTTCTTCTATCAATTTTTTAGGTATCTACAAGGCTTAAAAGAGGATGAATCTGGACAGGGAACTACAGAGTATGCAATTTTAGTTGGCGTACTTGTAGTTATTGCGATTGTCGCAATCATTGCTTTTAAAGGTAAAATTTCTGAGCTTTGGGAAGCAATTACATCGGGAATTAATTCTCTATGAGCAGAAAGAGCACTGCTGCTTATTCTGTGTTCATTATTGTCACTGTATGTTTGCTATTTGCTGCACTTCTCGTATTACCAAGAAAACAGGACCATTCATCAAATACGAGCTCAGACTATGTGCAGACTCATGAAAATAGAGACGACAAAAAATCCAATGAACAGCCAATCTCATATGCAGCAGCAGAAGATTTGTTTAAACAGAATTCCGTGCAAAGAGATAGTAAAGAAACTATTCAAAACGAAGCCCAGAGTATTTTAGAGGGCTATCAGCAAAGAGCTGATTGTGTGCTTGTTTATTCCGGATATTTAGACATAGCCGGCAATGTATGGGGCTGTTTAGTTAATGGTGGAAATTGGTCAGAACTTGTGACTGTTTCTGATCAAGGAGAGATAAGGAGGGTCTCAACATGTCACATATCCACTCAAGATGCGAAGAATCTATTAGAGCAATCAAACTAGGTGTTAAGAATACACAAGGACAAGCAACGCTTGAATATGCTCTAGTTTTATTTTCGTGCTTAATTGTCATTACGTCTCTTGGTGTGATATATCACTTTGTGCAAAATGGAGCAGTTGTTCAACTGGCTACTCAAGCTGCTTCACATACTATGCATGACTCTCTTTTAGATTTAGCCAAAGATGTTCTCTCGTTTTAAACAGAATGCTGGTCAAGCGTCAGTAGAAGCAGCACTTTTATTTCCCGTTATTCTGATGATTATTGCATTGCTTGTAGAACCTGTTTGCATTCTCTATACAAAGACAGTTATGGATGGAGCCTGTGCAGAAGGATTAAGAGTAGCAACAACGTCTTCTGACACTGAGTTAATAGAGTCCTATATCAAACGCAGACTTAAGGCTATACCAGAGATACCTCTATTTCATAAGGGTGGAGATGAGGACTGGAATATCTCTATTGATAAAAAAGAAAACGATGTCTTGATTGAAATTACGGGTCATGTGGCAGCGATGCCGCCAATAGGCTGGTGTTTATTCCTTGCAGGTCAGACGGATAACCAAGGGATTGTCTTGCATTCAAGTTTATCTGCTAGTACGTATCCAGATTGGATTGAGGGTTCTTATGCGGATTGGATTGCCTTTTGGAAAGGATAAACATAAGAGAATAAAGCTTGGACTTTCCATGTTTATAGACGATAAAGGCGGTATTACGTCAATCGCTTTTGCAAGTGCGCTTTTAGTATGTCTAGCGCTTGTATTCGCACTGGTATCGGTCGCTTGGGTTTCATCGAGAGCATACAAAACTCAGTCAATAGCAGATGCGGCTTCTATGGCAGGAGAAAATGTCGTAGCTAAATACACAACTATTGCGCAGGTAATTGATGCAAGCATTTTGAGTCTTGGGTTATCAGGATTGTTATGTGTTGGAGCCGGATTGGTTGCTTCATGTGTTCCAGGTTTAGCTTCAGCGGGTTCTAAATTGTGTGATGCAGGTTTTAAGACACTTGAAGCGCGTAAAAAATTTGCTACTTCAGCTTGTGAAGGCTTAGAGGAAACTGAAAAAATGCTTCCAGTTTTTGCAGCAATGGCGGCGAGCTCTTGTATACAAAAGAACTCTACTGATGCGGGTAACTTCGTGGGATCAGCTCTTTTATTTCCCGCTCAGTCACAATCTGATTTTGGACATTTAAATAGCGACGTTTCGTCAGATGAATTAAAAGAACAGAGCGAGCTATTACAGCAGATAGCAAAAGAAATTGAAGAGTTACAAAGTAAAGTAGAGACATCTAAAAAGAGGGCGTGGGAGGCAGACTGCGGTGGAGGTCCGTATTCTATGCGTGAAAGAGCAGAGCATCTCGCTGGTCTTTCTGGGGATATAAATCCATCTATCCCGTCGCCAACTTCTTGGACGTTCGGTATCGCTTTAAAGCGAGCTAGAGCATATTACAGAGCTCGATATGATCAAGAAATTGTCAATGGAAGCACTGCAGAAGAATTACGTGATTCTGCTATACGAAAAGCGTTTTACAACTTTGCGTTTACGGAACTTTCTAAAGGATTTTATAAAGAAACAGCTGATGGTGAGGTTGAAATGAATTTGCCTCGATTACCACATAATTTAGAAGAGACAAAGAAAACAGACCTGTATCTAAAGCCTATTTGGCCTTGCACCTATGAAAGCGGCGAGAAAACCATTCATGCTCATAGGTCTTGTCCAGGAGCAACAGGAGAAAACGCGGGATTTGCATCGCTACAAGATTTAGATTCTGGAGCGGTTCATGAGTGTCAACATTGTCATTTTACGAGCAGCGATGTGGGAAGAGTGGCTTCTGCTTCGACAAATATTGATAACGGGTTTGAGTATTACTGGAAAATCGTAGTCGAAGAGTCTGAAGTTTATGAATCATCACGTCAGCAAATAAAAGATTTGCGAAAAAAGTTGTCTGAAGCTGTAGATAAATCAACTGGAATATTTCAAAAAGCACTTGATGCCCTAAAGGTTGCTAGGCCCAGATTATGTCCCCCAGGAGCTTGGGGATGTATTTCATTTGTGAGAAGAGGAGGTTCATCTCCAGAATTTCAAGGAAGTTTGGGAACACTTGAGCAGTCAGTTTTTCTCCCAGAAGGATATGCAATATCCGGAGCAACGCTCGCTCCAGACAGTTCATCTACAAACAACGTTCTTTCAAGCTTTTTTGACCAGGTTGAAAGGAGGGGAGGGTTTATTGGACAGACCATAGATAAGGTAATGAGCTTGTGGGGATCTCTTTTAATTTCATATGGGGATGGTGTAACTTCTTGGTCTTCTAAGCTGTCGGAATTTCTTGATAACGTTGACGGAATAACAGGTGGAAGTGTCGGCTCCAAACTACAGAGTGCTTTGAAACAAATAGTTATTGACGCTGGATTAGAGCCAAGTGATTTAAGACAAATGAAGCCTGTTCTTGTTAATACAGAAAGTGTTTTGAAACAAGCTGGCTTTGAGAAAGAATCAACGATTCGTGAACTAGTTCAGAAAATACCTAATACATCAGATCCAATTGCTTTAGCTCGTTCACTTGGTGCGTTTTCTCTCCAGTATTTGCCTGACAAAATCACAATTGCAAAGCTGACCATTCCTGTCATTGATATTGAGATTCCTTTAGAAATTGATGTTAAGAAAGTTTTTGGTGGCATATGAGAAAAATGAAATTTCTTTGTTGCCAAAAAGGGCAAATGTTTGTTGAGACTGCATTGGTACTTCCGGTTGTATTAGTGGTTGCTCTAATTGCAATCAATTTATTTAAGTTTGCAGATATGTGCTCAAAGTTTGATCGTGTTGCGGCAGATCAAATCATTGCTCATGGAATTTCTTCTAGTCATTCTACAGATGGAGGAGCACTAGAAAACTTAACTCAGAAAATAAAAGCTGCTCTTAAATGTGATGACAATTGCGACATTGTCGTCTCAATGGAGGGAGAAAAGGAGGGGATTGGGAATATGGTCTCTGTTTTTCCTAAATATCAAGCAACTCTAAAGTACAGACCTTGGCCACATACTGTGCGTCTTCCCTTAGTGTCACTAGAGTCTCCTCTGTACCTCACCCATACAACTTCAATTGTTGTTAGTCCCTATAAGTCGGGAGTTATGATTTGAAAATGAACGTACAGGTTTCGATAGAAGAAGTCCCTAATTCAGAGCAAATTTTTGAATTGTTACAGGGAGGCTTCGAAAAGTTCGTCGGTCTTTTGGGTACCGAGATAACGGCTCCTCCAGTCTTACTTCTAAGGTGCTCTTCAGTTCATACTTTTGGAATGACGTATCCGATTGATATCGCATTCGCAGACGATCACGGAGAAATTTTAAAAGTTCGGAGACGAGTACATCCTAAACAAATCCATAGCTGCGCGGGTGCTTATTGCACATTTGAAAGACCATCAGTTGATGATTTCCCATGGTTTGAGGTTGGTCAGAAAGTACTCATTCAAGAAATAAGTACTGAAGAAAGCAACATTGAAAGAAGGAGTCGCTATGGTTATAGAAAACTACTCCGTAAAAATTTGCCCCAGATGCGGAGAAAAGCTGTTTCAGGACATGAGAATTTGTTACGGGTGCCTTCTAGACTTCAGCGGTCCAAGCTCACTTGTATGCAATCTCGAAGTATCAAGAAATAAAAGAATTGCCAACCTTCCCTTTATAGAAACTGATGAGTATTTGCTTTCTGAGGAAGTAGGAGAGGAGTGGGATAAAGGCCTGCCACCTGCTTTGTTTGAACTGGATAACTCATATTCACCAGCAGATTAAACAGTACGTGGTATCCTTTAAGAAGAGTTGCGAAAGTAACATAAAGGAGTTTCCATGTATAAAGTCTCGCTTCGCTCTTCTAAAAAGAGCCAGTTTGTAAAGATTGCGCTTTGCATAATGCTTTTGGCTGTTGCGTTTTTAATTACGCCTGCAAGAGCATTTGCGCGCGACCTTTCAATAGATACGGTAAATATTGATGCGACGGTTCAAAAAGACGGAACGTTGCATGTCGTAGAAACTCGTACGTTCTATTTCAATGGTAGTTTTCATGGTGTCTATTGGAATCTTCCAGTTGGAAAGAATAAATACAATGGACAGAACGTTGAAGTAAACATTACTTCAGTTAAGGTTCAGGATAGGCAAGGAACGCGTCAGATCTACAGCAAAGATTCAAATGGAAATGGTGCCAGCTCAGATGAGTATTATGTTCCAACTCAATCAAACAACATGTTGAACTTAAAGATTTATTCAGCGCATGATGATGAGTCAGCACATATCACTATCGAGTATGACATTACTAATGTTGTAACAAACTGGTCGGATACTGCTGAGCTGTACTGGAAGTTTGTATCTGATGGCTGGGATTCCGAGTCTCGCAACGTAACAGCCACTATTCATCTTCCTGTTCCTTCAGGACAGTCTATAGTTGCTGGCGATACTGTTCGCGCTTGGGGACATGGTCCACTGGATGCAAATGTAGAAATTACCAACAATGCAGTTGTCTACAAAGTTCCTGGTGTAGGAACTGATGAATTTGCGGAAGCTCGTATTACATTCCCAACTGATTGGGTTTCTGGGCTAGCTCCTATTCAGCAGAATAAACTGAGCAGCATCTTGTCTGAGGAACAAGCGTGGGCGGATGAAGCAAATCACAAACGTGAGATTGCAAAAACTCAGGTAGCTCTTATTCTTTATGCGCCATTAGTACTTGCAACTATCACCGTTGTAGCGGCAATCTTGCTGCGTATTCAATATAAAAAGGTTATGGCCCCTCAGTTTAATGACCTTTACTACAGAGATGTCCCATCTGATGATCACCCGGCAGTTCTTTCTATGCTTTACAACGGTGAGCTAATCAAGGGAGACGCTCTGACAGCAACCCTTATGCACCTTTCTGATTCAAAGTACATTAGCTTGAATAAGACGGTTAGTACAAACTTCCTTGGTATGGAGAAGTCTGATTATTGTCTTACAAAGGTTCAAGACCTTTCAGAAAGTCAGCAGCCTTTCTACCCTGGCAGTTCACTGTCAAATAAGATTGATATCATGGCAATGAGGCTAATCTTTGATAAGGCCGGAGAATCTGGAGCGGTAAACACTACTGTTACCATGAAACAAATTGGTAAGTATGCTTCATCACATCCAGAAGATTTTAATAAGGCATATGAGTCTTGGGAGAGCCCCATCAAGCTTAGCTATGCTGCTAAGTATGGAACAAATAAGATTCCATTCCACGGTAAGGGAATTCTTGGTGCTCTGATTGCTGTTGATGTTCTTGTTGCCGCTGCTGCATTCTTCATGGGTGTTATGGCCGATGTTTCATTTGCCAATCTACTACTACATCTGTTTATTCTTGTCATTGCCGGTCTTGTTGCACTTGTAAATATTGGCTCGTTTGACCTGATGAATAGAGAAGGTGTTGAGACGCTTGCTAAGACTCGTGCGCTAAGAAAGTGGCTTACTGAGTTCACTAACCTGCATGAAGCAATTCCTACTGATGTCATTCTCTGGAATAGGCTTCTGGTTATGGCAGTTGCGCTTGGTGTTGCGGATAAGGTTATCGAGCAGCTGAAAGTTGCAATGCCAGAGATGCTTAAAGATCCTCAGTTTATGCCTGTTTATAGCTGGTATTACTATGGAAATGGCATGCGAACTAATGCAATTGAGAGCGTAACTAAGAGTGTTACAGCTGCTCATTCTGTCTCTACTGCGGCACTTGCTTCTTCTAACTCAAGCTCTGGCGGTGGTTTTGGTGGTGGCTTCTCCGGAGGCGGCGGTGGCGGCTTCGGCGGCGGAGGCGGCGGTGGCGGTTTCTAATGCCACAAACGCTTCAATAAACACCACAAGAAGCGACGTTTAAAGGTTTTAATTCTCCCCGTGAACTTTTCGGGGAGAATTTCTTTTTTAAGAAAATATGCGATTTTGGCATATTTGAGTTGATAGTTTTACGCTGCACTTATGGAGCAGATATCTAACAGATTAGTGGGCCAGTGCCTTCGCGATTTGCGCAAGAAGCAACGTCTTACTCAAGAGGCGGTTGCTGAGCACCTTGCTGGAGATCAAGCGTTCATATCAAAGGTTGAATCAGGCGAGCGTGGCGTTAAGCTCGGAGAAGTCTTTTCTTTTGCCGAAGCTTTAGGTATTGATGCTTTCGAACTTATCGAAGCTTTGCGTTCGTATCGATAGTTTAGTTCAATTTTTAATGCAAGAACCCTGTGAAAGACGTGCTTCTTAAAAGAGGTACCTCTTTTTCTGTTTGCCACGTCAACATCAAAAGATAAAAGAAAACGGCCCAGAGAATAATCTCTGAGCCGATTCAAGTCGTGGTGGCGGGGAAGGGAATCGAACCCCTGACACGGGGATTTTCAGTCCCCTGCTCTACCAACTGAGCTACCCAGCCATTAGTGCTTCGAAAAGCTTATTTACTATAACAGACTCAAGCGCTTCGTCAAGCGGGCAATTTATACAATCCAGAAATTTTTTCCGCCAGTGAGGTCAAATTCAACGGTCATGCCCTTTATTGCAAAAAATGCCTCAACTTGCTCTTTTGTTTTCTCAAGCTCTTGACCGTCGATTTTCTCGCGTTCATCGGGTTTCTCGCTAGAGGGGAGCTCTATCCACAGAGACTGCTTGCCGCATGCATCGCGCAGGTGAACTTTGCTTCGAAGACCCTGCTGAGCAAGTCTTTCATTAAGGTGAATGAGGTCAAAAAAGTTGACGATTTTTGGCATGCTAACTCGTTTCTCTAAACGCTCGCTCTTAAGCATACACGTTTGCAAATTGGTACAATAGATGACTAGCTTGAACTAGGTCAGCGGTCGTTGCTGCCTCCACTGAATAAACTATTCGAGGGGAAATTATGGCCTTTACGAGAAAAGAATTCTTGTCCCTTTCTGCTTTGGGAGCTGCGGGTACCTTGGCCGCATGTACTCCGCAAGCAAGGACATCTGATGATACGAATCAGCCTGCATCTAACGTGGACCTTGAAGAGTTCAAGTCACTCAAGCTGGACATGACCCAGTGGAGCTATGACGAGGATAACGACTGCTACTATCAGCTGGGTATTCAGTACTGCACTAAGCCTGCAAGCAAGTCGGTAAACACTCTCTCGGTTTTTGTTCCTGGAAAGTATCTCTCGGGAAAGAAGAATGGCTCTACGTACGAGTGTGAAGTGAGCGAGAAGGCCGTTGTAGGCAGCTTCACCGCAAGTACCGCGCCAATCGTCATGCCTATTAACACAGCAACGCTTGCCCCTCAGAGCGCTCCTACAAGTTACTCATACGAGGGTCTTGCGCCGTACCTTGAGGCTGGTTGTGTGTACGTATACGCAGGTTTCCGCGGCAGAAGTGCTGGTTACGATTCAACCACGGGCTCGGACGAGCTTTACGCAGGTGGATCGCCTTGGCCGGCAGTGGACCTCAAGGCTGCTATCAGGTACTTGCGCTACAACCATGAGCTGCTTCCTTGCAATACATCAAAGATTTTTGTGTTTGGCTTTGCGGCCGGCGGCGGTCTTAGCGCAGTGCTAGGAACCTCGGGAGATTCTCCACTGTATACGCCATACCTTAAGGCGGTTGGCGCTGCTACACATAGCGAGAAGGGCGAGCAGATCTCAGACTCTATTTACGGCAGCGCTTCATGGTGTCCCGCGACATCGTACGATCTTGCAGATGCAGCATACGAATGGTCAGCTGGACAGTATGCAGACGCAACAGACTCCCGTGCTGAAGGTGTTTGGACCCAGCCTCTCTCACAAGATCTTGCTGGCGCATATGCTTCTTTTGTCAACAACATGGATCTTCTCGACAGCAATGACAGCAAGGTTGGTCTTGATGAGACTAACTCTGGTGTCTATACCGCTGGATCATATGCAGACCTTCTTCTCAATGAGCTTAAGACCTCTGCAAATAACTTTGTTAAGGACAACGCATTCCCTTACACCTCTACGCCTCAGCGTCTGGAAGAGCCTACGTTCCCAGGCGATCCAAATCTGGCAACAGTTCGTGGTACAGACAACGCAACTCCTGCTACACAGCAGGTTCAATCTACTATTTACGATACTGCTGAGCACTATTTTGGCTCTCTGAACTCTGAGTCTATTTGGGTTGTATATAACCTTCGCCGTCAGAGCGTTGAACTTGAGAACTTGAGGGGCTTCTCGCGCGCTCTGAGAGGTGCTTCACTTCCTGTTGGAGCTTTTGATGCACCTGATAGAAGCACTCGTGCAAATCAGCTATTTGGCGTTGGTGAGCAAAGTACCTTGCATTTTGATGAGCAGACAGCTGACCTCATCAAAAAGAACCTTGATACGTACATGAAGCTTACCGATTGGAAGTCCAGCTACGCCAATGACTGGTCCTCTGATCTGAATAAGGCTGACACGCTGGAGAATGACATTCCAACTCGTGTGGATATGTTTAATCCTCTGTACTTTACCAGCGCATCTTACAAGGGTTATCAGTCAGCATCGGTTGCTCCTTATTGGCGCATTAATGAGGGTGCCCAGAATACCGATACCTCAATCTGCACTTCGTTCAACCTGGGCTTGTCTCTAAAGCATTTCTCGGGCGTGAGCAATGTTGATTACACGCTTGTTTGGGATAAGGGTCACGTTCTTGCCGAGAGAACAGGCAATGCAACCGCCAATCTGGTGTCTTGGATTGTCTCGAGCGCATCCGCTTAAAGGGGAGGATACAGCGTGTTTCAAACAAAGAATCGCCGACTGTACGGTGTTATTGTCATCGTTGTGCTTGCGGTAGGAGCAATATGCTTCTCTCTATTTAGAGGCGCTGATAAGTCTCAACCTCAAGGAAGTTCTCAATCGCAGTCTCAGCAATCGCAGTCGCAGCAGACGCAGCAGACGCAGTCTCAGGGCTCACAAAACAAGGGCTACATTGATTCCGTAGCAGCAGATGACCCTTATGCAAAAGGCATCCACCACGTGCGCATTGTGGTAAAGGATTACGGCACTATCGAGGCAACTCTTAACGCAAATGTTGCACCTATTACGGTCTCCAACTTTGCTCATCTTGCTGAATCAGGTTTCTATAACGGCCTTACGTTCCATCGCATTATTGACGGCTTCATGATTCAGGGTGGAGATCCTAAGGGCAATGGCTCGGGCGGATCCGAGAACAAAATTAAGGGCGAGTTCACCAAAAACGGTGTCGAGAATAACATCTCACATACACGTGGAACTATTTCCATGGCACGCGCTCAAGATCCAAACTCGGCAAGCTCACAGTTCTTTATCATGCAGGCAGACAACTCAACTCTGAATGGAAACTACGCTGCATTTGGCACGGTAACAAGTGGAATGGATGTTGTTGACGCAATTTGTAAAGGTGTTAAACCCACCGATTCAAACGGAACAATTCCTGCTTCAGAGCAGCCAGTCATTGAGTCCATCACGATGATTGATTAGATTTCTTATATAAAATATTGTTATGTTATCGAATGACCTGCAGCGCTTTATAAAGTTGCAGGTCATTAGCGTATAACGAGCCTCTCATGATATACTATCGGTATCCGAGAGGAGTGGTGTTATGCGAGCTGTTGGAGAGTTTTGCGTTCACCCGGGTCAGGGCGTATGTCTTGTTGAAAATGTAGTTTCGGAGCCTATTCCGGCCTACATTTTGTCTCCTATTGGACAAAAACACCCTGTTCAGATTGTATTTCCTCTTGATCAAGAGTTCAGGCTTCGTGATCTTATGACGCATGACGAGGCTATGAATCTTGTTGATACCTATCCTCAAATTGAGCTCATTACGTTCCATATTCATAATGCATCGCTTGAAGAATCGCACTTTAGGCGCGTGATTAGAGAAGGTTCTTGTAAAGACTCCTTCAGTATTGCTAAAACGTTTAGAGCTCGCATTAATAACGCACGTTCACTCAACAAGAAACCACCCGTTTCTCACGAGAGAATATTTAAGATGGCTAGTAATCGTGGCTTGTACGAGCTTATTACAGCGCTAAATTGTACCGTTGACGAGATTCAAAAGGTCTTTAGCTCACGCTATGGCGTAGAAATTGGAAAGGCATAGAGTACAATTACGAGAGTATGGTTATGGAGCTTAAGAAACGCAAGAAAGGAGGTAGTCAATAATGCTTGAGTTTGAACTTCTCGGAATAATTGATGGCGTTGCAACATATCAATATTATCCAGATGGAGACCGAGAGAATCCTGGCATAGTTCGTTTTAACTCTGACCTTAAAATGATTGATTACACTCCATCTAAAGAAGATCCAGGCGCATACTACGCGGCAAAACTTTTTCATTGGTTTGAGCGTAGAGGCGAATTTGATGACTCAGGCTTTATTGCTTGGGGTTAACCTTCACCAACCAGCTTTTCACGAGCCACCTCCGGATGGCTTATTTATTTTCTCGCCAAATGAAAAAGTGGCAGACTACAACCTAAAACAGCGCTTAACGGGCATATAAACAATACAGAAATTAAACTGCTACAATTAACCCATCCGTTCAAGAGATAGGAAATTATGACTTCAGAAACATCTGCAAATCGTGCTGTTGTTACTGTTTTGGGCAGCGATGCTCCAGGAATTGTTGCAGCAATTTCTACCACTTTGGCCGAGTCAAATGCCAACATCTTAGATATTGCTCAGACCATTTTGTCTGGTATTTTTACCATGACCATGTTGATCGAACTTCAAGATGCCGAGTCTTTCTTGAGTCTCAAAGAGCGTCTTGATGCTGTTTCAGAAAAGCTTGGTGTACAGGTAAACATGCAGCGTGAAGAGGTCTTCACGTTTATGTATCGTCCTTAAATAAGCGTTTTCTATTTTAATGGCCTCTTGAGATTAGTCCAAGAGGCCTAAATTGGTTTGATGGTTTTGTTTTTACTTCTTCATTTGAAAGCTGGATAACATGGCATCAAGATATACTTACGAGAAAACAATTTCTAATAATTACATTGGAAAAATGAAAACAATCAAGGCACATTCTGCTGTGGAACTTGATTGTAAAATAAAAGAACAATTAGCTAAATGGAAAGAAGAAGAACAGAAAAAAAGATTGAAAGAAACGGCTGAGAATCTTACGAAAAAAGATCAAGACCGGATTTCTTTTGTTCAATCTATTTTGGCATTAGCGGATACCATTAATGTCCGTAGAAAGTGGAATGAGCTTAAAGATACAAGAAATTTCCCCGACTTTAAGTATGTTTCTGCGGGTATACCACCAACTCAGCCATCTGACGACTCTCAAAACGAGCCAAAATTTGAGCATGTATTTTTATATCAATTAAGAAAGGACGCTGAACAGAAAGCATACGAAGAATATAAACGTGCTCATGATGAATGGGCATCTAAAGTACAGAGCAGATTTGAAGCATATGAAGAGCAACTTAAGTATTTCAATGAAATGGAAGCAGCTAGCAGGGCTGACCAATTAGAAAAATATACAAATGAAAAGACTGAGTTTGAAACAGCACAATTGAATTTTAATAACTCATTAGTGGCTGAGGCTAGTTCTAGTGTCAAAGACAATCCACACCTTGTTCGATTTTATTATGAGAGAATTATTAAGTTTCTGATTCAAAAAATATCGAGTAAAAATTTTGGACTATGTCCAGAAATATCTGTTGCGACATCAGGTATTGAAAAAGTGGTGGAATTTAATATTTCACTGATTGCGCCAGATCAAATGAATTTGTATGCCGCTCATAAATTTGTTGCATCAACAAAGGAAATTAAAGAAGTTGCACTTAAAACAACTGAGTTAGATCATTTATATGAACTGTATGTTTTTCAAATTTCACTAGCTGTTTTGGATGTTGCTTCAAAGGGATATAGAGAGGCTCATGATATCGATTTATTTGTCGTTAATACTTATGTTAACGGCATTGAAAAAAAGAATGGACATGAGTTCACTTCATGTGTGCTATCTCTTTCGGTGTCACCGGAAGTCTGTGGAGAAATTAACTATCGTCAAGTTGACCCAAAAGAGTGCATAAAATCATTAAAAGGATTATATGCTGGCGCCCTTGCCTCTTTAACTCCTGTTACACCTATTTTAAAGCTGAATACTGATGATAAGCGGTTTATTGAATCAAGAGATGTAATTGAAGGACTTGATCCAACTCAAAATTTAGCGATTATGGATTGGCAAGATTTTGAATATCTTGTGCGTGAATTGTTTGGAAAAATATTTGGAGGCGATGGTGGAGAAGTTAAAGTAACTCAGGCTAGTAGAGATCAAGGTGTCGATGCAGTCGCTTTTGACCCAGATCCCATTCGTGGTGGAAAATTTGTCATTCAGGCTAAGAGATACAACAACGTAGTAGGTGTGTCTGCTGTTCGTGATTTATATGGCACGATGATGAATGAACACGCTGCAAGGGGATTGTTGGTTACCACAAGTTATTTTGGCGCTGATTCTAGGGATTTTGTTAAAGATAAACCCATTCAATTGATTGATGGCCAGAATCTTTTGGCATTACTTAAACAGTATGGCTATGGAGAGTTTAATATCACTTTGGGTGTTGAAAAGGACCAATTAGATAAATAGCATTCGGTTATAGTAAGAACAGGAAAAGTAAAGTTGACAACAACAGAAGAACTCATTGCTCAGAAGCAGTCTTGGCTCAATCAAGGCGCATCAAATCTGAAAGTAGAAATTGTCTTTTCCGATATGGATGAAACATTTCTCCATACCGATAAATCTCTTGATGAAAATAACATGGCAATGCTGGACCGTTTGGCTGAGCTGGGTATACCTTTTGTACCTTGTTCCGGACGCGCGTTTAACGTGCTGCCAAAAGAGGTTGTGAACCATCCTGCATCTAAGTATGTGGTGTCCTGCGATGGTGCCATTATTAGAGACCTTTCTAGTCAGACGATGCTTCACGAGTCTACCGTTACCAAGGAGCAGGCACTTGAGTTGTATCAAAAGCTTAAGGATTATCCCGTAACTTTTGATATTTTTGCAGATGGTGGCGTTTACCAGGAACGCTCAAGACATAATTTGATTACTCAGCTTGGTATTCCCGCAGATCATGCGGCGTTTATGCAGCGTTCGCGTACACCCTTTGACCAGAGCGTTGAGGAGTTTATTGACAGCGTAACTACCATTGAGCGACTTGGCTCCTACTGGTCAGTTGCAGAAGGCGAGAAGTACCAGGCACTTGTAGCAGATGCTGTTGCCTCGGTAAAAGGATTGAGTGGCACGGCTTCCATGAGTATGGGAATGGAAATCCTGGCTGAAGGGACTTCTAAGGGCGCAGCGCTTCAGTGGCTCTGCAATTATCTTGGCCTCTCTACAGAGAACGCCGCAGCTTTTGGCGATTCGCTTAATGATGTTGCTATGCTTTCCGCCGCAGGAATGGGTACGGCAGTTGCTAACGCTCGTCGTGAAGATTTTGAGGCTGCAGCTTATATCACTTTGACTAACGATGAGGCGGGTTTCTCGCGATTCCTTACGTGGGCGCTGGGAGAGTAACATCTCAGAGTTTTGCTCAAGACATGACATATCGTGTAAAGAAAAAGCCGGCAGATACCATCTGTCGGCTTTTGTTGTAACTAGTAAAAAGTACGAGGCGCTAGGCTTAGTGATTGATGTCTTGTTGCTCCTCAAAGACATCCTCATCAGCATCTTCTTCGTCAAGCTTAAGAGGGCGGAAGCTTGCGGTGTCACCACCAACATAGTCTGCAACGGTAGCTGCGTTTTCAACACGCTCCTTGTGCAGCGCTTCTGCAAAGATATCTTCGTCTTCCTCAATCTGGGCAATACGCTCTTTCATAGGAGCCTCAACAAGGGGCATAGAGCCTGTCTGAGCTGCGTCTTCAAGCATAATACGAGTAAGCTTCTGCTCACGCTTAACCTTGGAGAACAGAGGTACGTACTCAAAGACAATGTTGGAGTTCTCAAGACCATACCAGCGAGCAGGAGATCCGCAGATGCGACGAATAAAGTACTTGAGCTCAAGGCAACGAGCGTCAAAACCGTTGATGTCAGTCTCTGGAGCTAGTACCTTACGCAGCAGACAGAATCTAAAGTCACCAATCTCGGAGTGCTCCTTGTAAATGGAATACTTGTGATTCTGAGGCGCAAGTTGATTGTTCTTAATCAGGTCACCAACAATCTGATACAGATAGGTGTTAATACGCTGGTTTACCCTAAAGCCAAGACGCAGAGTGATCTTGAACAGGAAGTCTGTGCCAAAATCGTTAACAATAAATTCGCGTGTATTTGGGTCATCTGTCAGCGAAATATTAATGAAGTAGTAGGCCTTTGCGCGCTTAGGACGTTTATCCAAGATGGAATAGAGGATGTCTCGGTCCAGCTTATCAAAGGAGGAGTCATTAGTCAGGAAGACCAGGTTATCTGCGAGAGTTGCATAATCTGTATCATGGCTGAGACTACGAAGCTGATCAATGTATTTATCCACAGGCAGGTAAACACTTTGAGTTCTCTCAACAGCGGTACCACGGCGCCAGACAAACATAACAACAAAGATTCCGGTAGCCATTAAAACGGTAAAGTAGCCGCCGTGGAAGAACTTGGTAAGGCTTGAGAAGAAGAACATAGCCTCAATGGCACCAAAGAAAAGAATGAATGGAATAGCTGCCCACAGGCGTTTTCTGATAACGGACAGATAGGCGTAAAGCAAGATTGAGGTCATGAGCATGGTGACGGTAATTGCAAGACCGTAAGCTGCTTCCATATGCTCAGAGCTCTGGAAAAGAAGAACAACGCCAATGCAGCCAACCCACATGATGTTGTTCACAAGTGGAATGTAAATCTGACCCTTGGTTGTGGAGGGATAGTTAATTTTGATGTGAGGCATAAGGTCAAGCTTAATTGCCTCAGAGACAATGGAGTAGGAGCCGGTAATCAGTGCCTGGGAAGCAATAATTGCAGCCAGGGCAGAGAGAATAACGGCAAATGGTCTAATCTGACCAGGAAGCATCTCAAAGAAAGGATTGAGGTCTTTGATAGTGTTAAGTACGGTGTTATTGTGGTTGGTGACGATCCATGCGCCCTGTCCAAGATAGTTCAAAATGAGGCAAATCTTAACAAAAGGCCAGCTTACATAAATATTGCTCTTGCCAACGTGACCCATGTCAGAATAAAGTGCCTCTGCACCAGTAGTACAAAGGAAGACACTACCTAAAACCATGAGGCCAGCTGCATTGAGCTTGCCATCAAAGAGGAACATAATGCCGCGGACTGGGTTAAGAGCACGAACAACGCTGATGTCAGCAAATATGTTCATAATGCCCGTAGCTCCCAGGAACAAGAACCATAAGGTCATGACAGGTCCAAAGGCCTTACCAATGGTAGAAGTTCCCGCTTTCTGAAGGGCAAAAAGCGTACAAAGAATAGCAATGGTAATCATAACAACAATGTGTTGATTATCACCAATAATGGAATGAGCCGCAGGAATAGTACGCAAACCCTCAATAGCGGTGGTTACCGTAACAGCTGGGGTCAAAATACCGTCAGCAAGAAGTGCTGCGCCACCAATCATGGCAGGAATAATCAGCCATTTGGCGCACTTTTTAACCAAACTGTAGAGCGCAAAGATTCCGCCCTCATTGTGGTTGTCTGCCTTCATTGCAACCATGACGTATTTAACGGTTGTAATGAGTGTCAGCGTCCAGATAATGAGGGACAGAGCACCCAAAACAACATCGGTACTCATGGTAAGAAGTCCGCCATTACCAGCGATAATTGCCTTCATGGTGTACATTGGAGAAGTGCCAATGTCACCATAGACAATGCCAATGGTAACCAGTATCATGCCAGCACTTAGAGGAATGCCCGTTGATTTCTTGGCTTTGTCCTTAGAGAAAAGCGCATGAAATGCAGCTTTACTTGTATTCATCCATTAATCCTCTCAACAGATGATCGGTTCAGTTCGTCATCATATGTTAGTCCATATACCTAGTTATAACTAGACGAATGTACAAACGTACTTATTTTCCCTGCAAGCGGAAAAAATTTACTCATTTTCCCGCGGTTTTCTCGAGATTTTATATGCGTGGTGAATCTTCTGATTTCTTGAGAAGTCCTCCGGAATAGTTTCACTTGTGATGTCTTCGATGATGACACCAGCTCGCTGGATCTTCTCGACATCTGGTTTAAAGGTACGCAGGTTGCACGAGAAAATAGCAACGCCACCGCGAGTTAGAAGGCGAGAAATGCCAATGATAAGCTCAGCGTGGTCTCTCTGGACATCAAACGAGCTCTGCCTCATGCGCGATGAGTTGGAGAAGGTAGGGACGTCGCAGAAGATGACATTCCAGCGGTTTTTGGTGTGACGCATCTCGGTAATCCAAGACAGGACGTCTGCCTGGACAAACTCGTGCTCCTCGCCGTCAAAACCGTTACGCTTCATGTTACGCTTAGCCCATTCAAGTGAAGGTTTGGAGAGGTCAACAGTTGTGGAATGCAGTGCGCCACCATCTGCTGCGTAGCAGGTGGCGGTACCTGTATAGGCAAAGAGGTTGAGGAAGCTCTTGGCAGCACCAGCGCTCTTCATGAGCTCACGAATTTCTGCGCGCGTATCGCGGTGGTCTAGGAAGATTCCGCAGTCCAGCCTTGATGCAAAGTTGACCTCAAAAAGCAGACCACCCTCGTCGATGAGCAACATTTCTTTTCTTGAGTTGTCTGCAGCGCTGCCCTCATCAGAGTACTGAGAGCCACCCTTTGCGCGCGTTCTTGTTCGTAGATTTACGTTTGAGCTGGGGACGCCTAGAATGCGTGGAGCCAGAGCTAGGACGTCTAGGAGGCGGCGCTTTGCAAGGTCTTGATCAATCTCTTTAGAAGCGGCGTACTCAGAGATTTGCAACCAGGTAGTTGGCTTTGTAGCTCCCTTGTAGATGTCAATGCTGACGGCATAATCGGGCAGGTCAGCGTCGTAGACTCGGTAGCATGAGACGTCGTTTTTACGAGCCCACTTGGCGCGTTGCTTGGCCACCTTAGTAAGGCGTGCAGCAAACTGATCAGATGCAGGAACAAGCACACTTACCGGCTGGTTGTTAACCATGACAGTGGGACCTGCGGGAACTGACGAGAGCTCAGAGTTGTTTGATGGCTCATCGGTAACGCTACCATGGACTTTCTCTGTGCTTACAGCTGGGTAGCAGCGCATGGTGGCAATGGAGTTGCCCACGTAGACAGAAAGTGTCTGCGATGGAGTTGCTCTGAGTACCGTATCGGTATTTGTATCGCTGGTAAGCAGCGTGCTTGCCTGTCCCGCAAAAAGTCCAAGCGTGGAGTAAGCAGAGCCCTGAAGTGTGGGCTCTTCTTTGGTCCATGAGAGATCTGCAACAACACCAGTAAATTGCTCTGCGTGTCTCAGAAGCTCAGACGCCGGCAAAAACTGCACGTCTGCCTTGAGACCGCCTGCACGAAGCGTGTAGAGTACAGCCTCCTTGGCCTTTGGGCGAGGGTCCGCTGCATAGAGCACTACCTGGCGCTCTTGGCCCTTCTCGGCACGTTCATCGGCCTCGGCAAGCAAATCCTGCCAGGCATCGTCGTCGTGGCCAGCCCAGCCCGTCATGCCCCAGCGAGCGCGCAAGATGCCCGGCGCCACGTCCAGCGCCATGCCCGCAGCCTCCTGTGCAAGCGCGCCTGCTCCCGGGAACAGCAGCGCCGGCAGCGGCGCGTCTGGCGAGAAACCCGGTGCACTCGCAGCAGTTTGCGCCTGCAGGTACAGAAGGGCAGCGGCGTAGTCTAGCCTGAGCGGCGCAAACTCACGTGCCGGCCCTCGACCGCCAGTCAGACTGCGCTTAAAGAGCGCCTCACCAGCAAGGTCAATGCCAACCGTGGCACGGTTGCGTGATACGCGCACGACAATAGTTACGTCAGGCGCAAGCGTGTTGACCATAGGACGGCTTCCGCGCTTTGCTGCAAGTCGGTCTACAATTGCGTCTTTTGTTCTGACAGCAATGAAGTTGGTGTTTCTGAGCTGGTCATTTGTGCCGTGAGCGCTTACTGCAATGGTGGCATGTGGACCAATATGGTCTTCCCAAGCAATGTGGGAGAGGTCTTCGTAGAGCGCGTCTGAAGTTGCGGCGCTAACGCGCTCAAGCACCAAAATGACGCGAGACGTGAGGCGAGACCAAAGACAGACTCGGTAAGCATCGGCAAGTGAGCCGTAAAACGCAACTTGTCCGCCAAGAGGGCGCACCTTTTTAATGCGTAGGCCTTCTAGCTCCTGTGCAAGAAGCTTCTCAAAGCCTTTTGGACACGTTGCAAAGAACTCAAGTTCTTGAGACATCGGGACACCTTTCGCCCGTAGGAATGGAATACATACTGATGCAATATTTTCCCATGTTTTTCTCGCCAAATGGTTGGGGAGAAGAAAATACATCAAGAACCCTCGGTCGTACGTGCTCCGTTGAGCCGTCCCTCGGCTGCGCGCCCACATCCTGCGCCACCCTCCACTCACCGAAGAGCGGACAGTTCATACATAATGTCCCAAATCATCTGTTATTTTTCGCTTAAAATACGCGTAGTATCTTTTATCAAGAAATACAGAGAGCTGTTTGAGGTTTGGGAGTCATTATGGATGCAAAAGTTATGGAAACATTTGAGTCCTGGCGTGCAAACGTCACCGAAGAAGACCTGGTAGAAGAGCTCGGTGAGCTTGCTAAACCAGAAGCAGAAGATAAGCTCTACGACGCATTTTATCGCTCGCTTGCGTTTGGTACCGCTGGTCTTCGCGGCACGATTGGCGTTGGCACTAATCGCATGAACGTCTACGTTGTTGCTCAGGCAACCCAGGGTCTTGCGGATTACCTCAACGCTCACTACCAGAATCCTACCGTGGCTCTTGCAAGGGATTCTCGCCTTAAGGGTGAGGACTTCCAGAAGGTTGCGGCCGGCGTTTTGGCAGCTAATGGCATCCGCGTGTACGTCTATCCACGTATCGAGCCTGTTCCAACGCTCTCGTTTGCTGTTCGCTATCTCAAGACTTCTGCAGGTATCGTGCTTACCGCAAGTCACAACCCTGCACCTTACAACGGCTACAAGGTATACAACGATAACGGCGGCCAGATTACCGATGAGGCTGCAGCAGAGATTTCTGCAAATATCGCGCGCGTCAATCCTTTTGACGTTAAGCCTATGGACTTTGAAGAGGGTTTGGAGAAGGGCCTGATTGTCTGGACACCAGAAGAGGTGCTGGACAACTTCATTGAGGCTATCAAGCGCGTTTCTATTCCAGGATTTAAGGCTGCTGACGGCTACAAGGTTGTATACACGCCGCTTAACGGTACAGGTATGGAGTGCGTCACGCGCATCCTCAAGGAGATTGGCGTCAATGACGTTGACGTTGTCCCAGAGCAGGCAGAGCCAGATGGAAACTTCCCAACGTGTTCCTATCCAAATCCAGAGTTCCGCGAGGCACTTGAGCTGGGCCTCAAGCTTGCTGACAAGGTTAAGCCAAACCTTTTGGTTGCAACTGATCCTGACGCCGACCGCATGGGTACCGCAATCCCACACAACGGCGATTACGTGCTGCTTTCCGGCAACGAGATGGGCGTCCTGCTTATGGACTGGCTTCTTACCATGGCAGAAGAGCGTGGCGAGAAACCCCAGGATAAGGTAGCCGTTTCTACTATCGTATCTTCCGCTATGCCTGACGTCCTGGCACGTGCTCGCGGCTTTGAGATGCGCCGCGTCCTTACGGGCTTCAAGTACATCGGCGACCAAATTGACCAGCTCAAGGATGCCGGCGAAGAAGATCGCTTCCTCATGGGCTTTGAAGAGTCCTATGGCTACCTTGTTGGTACGCATGCTCGCGATAAGGACGCTATTGTTGCAACGATGCTCTGCGTAGAGATGGCTTCTTGGTATGCTGCTCGCAACATGGATCTTTACGAGGCTATGGATGCCCTGTACCAGCGCTACGGCTACTACCTCAATGGCGTTGTTAACGCTGCCTATCCAGGCGCTGAGGGTGCCGCTAAGATGGCTCAGATTATGAGTGGCCTGCGTAAGAATCCACTAGAAATGGTGGGCAATTACAAGGTTGTTGGCGTAACTGATTATGCTGAGTGCGCAGAGATGCCTCGCGTCTCGGGCCTTCAGAAAGAGGCTCCTCAGACCCTGCCAGCATCCAACGTTATTGAGTATAGGCTTGAGGGAGACAACAAGGTCATCTTCCGTCCATCAGGTACCGAGCCAAAGGTCAAGGCCTATCTTTTTGCCAACGGCAAAACTCGCGAAGAGGCTGAGGCACGCATCGCCGAGCTTATCGAGGCTGCACAGAAGGTGCTTTCATAATCCACCTCTTCAAAACGTCTTTCTCCGCACAATCTTTTAGCGAGAAACCCGTCCAGCCCAGCATCCACCTTTTCTGGATGCTGGGTTTTTATGTGCTTTCCACAAAGACGCATACCGTACGAAAAAGTCCCGCACTTTAAAGTGCGGGACTCAAGTTTGTAGACGCCAAACAAATACCTTATCGTTTAGTGACTTTGCTATTCAGCGGCCTTTACCGTCACGGTGTACAGGGCGTTTGCAGCGCCAGCAATAGTCTCTGCGGCCCATGGGCGTGAGCTCACCTCAGGAGATAGAGGGTCGTGAACGTTTACCGTGCCATCATCGTTTTTGCTGGTTACCAGTATCCAGTGAGCGCCATCCGAGCTCAGCTTATTGCCCTTAACCTCAACAAGCAGGAAGGTTTCGGCGTCTAGAAGCGTGGTGATATTGTCGGCAGAAATGCTGTAGCTATCAGCAGTAAGACCAAGGTTTGCTAAGTTCTTCTCGAGAAATGATCTGTTCATTCCAGAGTCGGTGTCCGTTGCCTTAGCGGTTTCAACGGCGCCCGCAATGTCAGCTGGAGTCCAGTTGTTCTTTCCCGTAAGACCCATGTATGCCATTGAGAGAGCAGTTGGACCGGAGCCCTTGGTGGCAATTACAGAGCCGGCATACGAGACGCCACCCCATCTAGAGTCCCAGGTATAGAGCTGCGGTGCTGTGCCTTTGGTGAGCGAATCATCGTAAGTTTTGGCCTTGCCGTCAGAATCGGGGTAGTTTGCAACAAAATCAATTGCCTCAGGGTGGGCGAGTGCTAGCTCAATAAGGCTCTTATCGCTATATCTATCAGCGTGTTCTGCAATCCACGCAAGATTTTTGTCCTGATCAAGTTTGGCTGCAAGCGCTTTGGTCAGCTCTTCTGGAGTTCCCACTGCAACACGAGAATCAATAGAGTTGACTTCTGCCTCTGGGGTAGATTCTTTAGCACAACCACGGACGCAGCTTGACACAATAAAGACCAGCAAAAGCGCTGCGATAACAGCTAGTCCAATAACAATGTAGGTTCTTGTACGAGAATCAATGCGATGCAGCAGAGACTGCCTCTTAAAAAGAATAGCCTGTGAGCCAAGGGTATTTCTTTTGCGACGTCTTGCTTGCCTATCAGAAAAACCGCCATCACGAGGAGGACGGCCATTTTGCGGAGGACGACGACGCATTGCAGAGTCTCCGTAGGAGCCTTGTTTTCTATCTGGTGAATCATTCAGGGGCATGGTGGCCTCCAAGCTGTAAAAATAGTTTCACTCATGATGAATCATACGGCGAGAAGTGCATAAATACTTTTAGAAAACGGTGAATGCAATATTCCGACCGACGAGCGGGTAATTTACACCGTTTAGCGGTTTGGCATGCGCATAAGGGTTGATTAAGTATATTCTTTTACTCACTATCATTTGTTTTCAAAAGTTAGTGAGCCGCATAAAGAAAGAAGGCGTCGTGAAGCATAGAAATGCTCGACAGGACGTGATTCGTGAGCTTGTTCGCAGCGAGTCAATCCGTACGCAGCGCGATCTTGTTGACATGCTTAAAGATCGTGGCTTTGCCTGTACTCAAGCAACCGTTTCTCGTGATACAGCAGAAATGGATTTGCAAAAGCTTCCCGAGGGCGCCTATGTGCTTTCTGAAGATATGCATTTGCAAAAAATGCTCTCTGAGTTTGTAGTTGGCGCTACGGCAGCAGAGAATCTTATTGTGATTCGATGCCATCCGGGCACTGCATCAGCCGTTGCGTTTGCCCTTGATGACGTTGAGCTTGACCACGTTGTTGGCACCGTTGCCGGCGACGATACCGTTTTGATGATTGTGGATAAAACTGCGCATGCTGCAGACGTGGTACGCATCATTACGCAACTTGGCAACGTAGACAACATTTTCTAAACATAAAGCCTTTGGCGAGAAACCCGTCAAGGCACAAGTCTTACAAAAAAGGAGCCTGCTTAGTGCAGACTCCTTTTTGTTGTAGATAAACCAGAGGTTTATGGAGTTCCTGTTCCAGTTCCGGTGCCCGTTCCCGTGCCCGTTCCTGTTCCTGTGCCCGTACCAGTACCAGGTGTGGCTGGAGTAGTAGGAGTGGTAGGAGTGGTAGGAGTAGTGGTGGTATCGTCCTCTTCCTCCTCGTCGGTAGTCTCCTCTTCCTCTTCGTCGTCATCTTTCTCATCTTGCTTAGCATTAGCGGAGCCACCAACAAATTTCCAGTAACTATTAGGCTTGTAAGCAATAGTTTCAGTGGTCTTAGGGAATTCAGCACGTGCAACACCAGAAAGTGCTGCGTTCATGTAGTACGCCCATACATACTGTGCGGTAACAAAGGTAGAAGACTCTCCACCGCCGATGATAACGGGGTCACGACTATCTGGATATCCGCACCAAGCTACGGTTGCAAGCTGTGGGGTATAGGCGCAGAACCAAAGGTCCTCGGAGTTATCGGAAGTACCCGTCTTACCTGCAACTGGCTGGTTGAAGGTCTTCAGGTTGTAGGCATAGCGACCAGTACCAGAGGTAAGAACGCCGCTCAGAACATCGGTAGCAGCTGCAGCAACAGCAGGACTAATTGCCTGAACTGGATTGTCTTTGTGCTCGTAGATAACGTTTCCATTACGGTCTTCAATGCGCGTAATTGCAACAGCATCACGACGAACACCGCCTGCAGCAAGGGTTGCAAATGCCGTGCACTGCTCAATAGGGGTTACGCCCTGAGAACCAAGAGTGGTAGACAGGTATGGCTGTAGCTGTGTGCGAATACCCATGGCATAGCACGTCTGAAGGATCTTATCGATACCAATAGCTTCAGCAACCTGTGCGTAAACAGTGTTGGACGAATAAACCGTACCTTGGCGCAAGGTAATTGCGCCGTAGCTGTAGTTACCAAAGTTCTTAACCAACCAGGTTGGCGTAATTTGCATAGGGGAGTTGCCGTTAAGAACAATCTCTGGGTTCATACCCTCAGAAAGGGCTGCTACCAGCGTATACATCTTAAAACTGGAGCCCATCTGACGGTTACTACTGGTTGCAATGTTGTACTGACTCTTTGAGTAATCCTGTCCACCAACCATTGCTTTAATGTAGCCAGTTTGAGGATCAATGGAAACCAAAGCAGCGCCCAGGCGAGGGTTGCCAAGCTCAGCAATACGCCTTCTAGCAGCCTCATCAGCATCTTTCTGGAGGTCAGGATCAAGTGTAGTATAAACACGCAATCCACCCTGGAGAATAGTATCGCTATCAAAGTCTTCCTGAAGCAGGCTACGAATGTAGTCAGTCCAGTAAGGGAACTGGCCAATGTTATCGGTCAAAGTACCAGGGTTAAGTACTAAGTCCTCAGCAACAGCTTCATCGTACTGCTCCTGTGTAATATCGCCCGCGCGAAGCATACGCTCAAGAACGGTATTACGCCTTTCTCTTGCTGCCTCTGGATTAACAGTTGGGTCATAGGCAGAAGGAGCATTTGGAAGGCCAGCAAGCGTTGCAGCCTCAGCAAGAGTCAAATCACTTGCATGCTTGTTAAAGTAGATAATACTTGCAGCCTCAATACCGTAGGCACCATTACCGTAGTAAATGGTGTTGAGGTACATATTAAGAATCTGGTCCTTAGTAAACTTCTTCTCCATCTGAATAGAGATGTAAGCCTCGCGGACCTTACGTTTCAAAGAGCGCTCAAACTGCTCGTTAGAAAGAACGGTATTACGAACAAGCTGCTGCGTAATTGTGGAAGCACCTTCGCCGCCACCAAACAGCGAGCCAACAGATGCACGAACAATACCCCAGGGGTCAATACCGCTGTGGGAATAGAAGCGCTTATCCTCAGTATCAATGGTGCCCTGAATAACATAAGGAGAAATCTGATCCAAGGTAACAGAGCGACGCTGCTGCAGATAGAAGTCTGCAATGTCGTTGCCCTTAGAGTCATAAACGCGAGTAGGCTCTGCTACCAGATAGGCATCAGCAGAGTTGTAATCCGGCAGATCCTCGAGCCATGAAGAAACAGCTGCACCCAAAGAAAGAGCAAGTGCAAGCGCGAGAAGAGCCATAAAGCCAAAGAATCCAGCAACGCCAAAACCTACGGCATGTGTATTTGCGTGTTTACGTGCACGACGGGTTCTAATACCCATTGAGCCTCCTTGTCATAGCTCTCACTATTATAGTCTGATATTTATGTTTCAGTGAATAAAGAGTTACAACTCTGTTGTATTCTGATAGATAACATTTTTGATTGATACTATTTGTAGCAGTAACTATATGGTTTAACAGGCTTGCGTTGAGAGGATACAGAGTGCTTTCAGTAGAAGAACAGCTCCGTGTTATTACTTCAGGAACTATGCAGATTGTTCCTTTGGACGGTCTAAAAGAGAAACTCAAGAAGGGCACTCCTCTTAACATTAAGCTTGGCGTTGATCCAACAAGTCCTGATTTGCATCTGGGACACGCAGTTCCTTTGCGCAAGATGCGTCAGTTCCAAGACCTTGGCCATAATGTCACCTTGATTATTGGTAGCGGCACCGCGCTGATTGGTGACCCTTCTGGTCGAGATTCTACCCGTCCTCCGCTCACTGCAGAGCAGGTAGATGCTAACGCAGAGACCTATGTTAACCAGGCAATGAAGATTTTAGATCCAGAAAGAACTACCGTTGTTCATAACGGTGACTGGATTAAGCCTATGAACCTTGAGACCATGCTTGGTCTTATGAGCAAGTTCACCATTGCCCGTATTCTTGAGCGAGAAGACTTCTCTAATCGTTATCACAACCAACAGCCAATTGCCCTCCATGAGTTTATTTACCCTGTTCTTCAGGCATATGATTCTGTTGTTATCAAGGCAGACGTAGAGATGGGCGGAAACGACCAGATCTTCAACTTGCTTGCTGGCCGTGACCTTATGCGTGATATGGACATGGAGCCTCAGATTGCTCTGACTATGCCTCTGCTTGTGGGTACTGATGGCACCAAGAAGATGAGCAAGTCTTACGGCAACTACATTGGACTGACTGATGAGCCAAATGATATGTTTGGCAAGGTCATGTCTATTACTGACGAGATTATTCCAATGTATTACCGTCTTTGCTCTACGCTCTCTATTGATGAGCTTGATGCTATCGATAAGAGCTTTGAGGACGGTACCGCTGATCCTTACCAGCTCAAGCGTGCTCTTGGTAGAAATATTGTTGACCTTTATCACGGTGAGGGAGAAGGTCTTAAGGCTCAGGCGGCCTTTGATGCTCAGTTTAAGAACAATGAAGTTCCTGACGATGTCAAAGAGTTTTCAATTTCCCTTGAAGCAGATGAAGATGGTCTCATCTACCTACCAAAGGTTTTGGTTGAAGTAGAAATTGCTTCAAGTAACGGTGAGGCTCGTCGTCTGATTGATGGCGGTGGTATCAAGATTAACCAGCAGCCTCATCCAGCAAAGACCTATAAGGTTGAGCCAGCAGTTCTTGAGAAAGCTCTTCTCCAGGCAGGTAAAAAGCGCTGGGCTCAGCTCATCTAGTCGACAATGGCAACCAAATAAGGAAGCTTACACATGTGGAGACAGTTTGCTCTAGCAGTAGCAGTTGTACTGGTTCTTTGTTATGTACCGGGATATCTTTTTTCTCGCGCTATTGGCACTAAACGAATGACATCCCTTGTGGTAGCTCCGCTTATCTCGGTCTGCCTCATTGGTTTTTCTGGAGTTGCAATATATCCTTTGGGTCTAAGAGGTGTAACGCCGCTTTTGGGAGGCGTTGGTCTTTTTATCTTGATTGCCGCTGGGCTTTCGTATCTTATTCAGAAAATCAGACCCATCCAGGAAAATCAATCTCATACAAACCTTGGCGAGAAGGACTCTCTAAACGGAGTCTTTCTCTTAGTAACTGCTGTTATCTCTACTGCAATATTCTTTGTTATTTTCCACAAAGCAATTAGAAACCCCTCTTGGTTCTTGCAGTCCGCTGATAACTACGCGCACCTGGCGTACATTACAAGAAGTGTTCAGTCGGGCATTTATTCTATGCTGCATGCTGCCTTTTATACAGGAGCAAGACCAGAGCTTCAGACCCCCTTCTTTGACGAGGGCTTTTATCCAACTTTATTTCATTCTTTAGCAGCTGTCACTGCAGCAATTACAGGCTTTAATGAGGTACTTACAGAAAATGTGGTTTGGTTTGTTTTTGTCGCGGTTATATATCCAGTGGGCGTCTGTGCTTTGCTTCAAGTGATAGGAAAGAAAAATTTAACTTTTAGTTTACTGACTGCATTTGCGGCATTTGCACAATTGGCTTTTCCTATTCGAATGGTTACGGTTCATGCAGTCTTTCCTAATGTAGCTGGCTTTTGTCTTGTCCCCACTGTTGCAGCAGTCTTTATATTGTCTTTTAACGAGAAGACATCCTGCAAAGAAGTATGCTCATCAACTCATAGCGTTCAAAAATTTTCTGTAAATATTCATACACTTTGTTTATGTTTTATGGGGATTATTGCACTAGCATTGGTCCATCCTAGTGCAGATTTTTTGTGGGCTATTTTTGTTTTACCATTTGTTCTTTGCAACTTGCTTCCAAGTTTTGCTCAGTATTTGAGTAAGAAATTTGAATTAACAAAACCGAAGAAAATCATTCTATTGATTTGTTTAGAGTGCGTAACTCTTGGCTCCGCTATTGGTATGTGGACTATTGTGCTTAATTCAAGTTTTATGGCACCGACAGTTAATTTCCTCTGGGAAATTTATTTTGATCCAATTAAGTCAGTTCTTTCCGTATTGAATTTTGGCTTGCTTTTGAATTTGCCACAGATTCTTTTTGCCGTTGCGTTCTGGCTTGGATTTGTGAGCTGTTGTATGAATAAAAATTGTCGCTGGCTCACTCTGGTATTTCTCATGACTGCCGTCATTTATGTAGCAAGTCTTTCTGATGTGATTCCTATTAAGAGGTTTTTCTCGGGATTTTGGTATACCGATCCAGAAAGAACCGCCGCGATGGTAGCAATAGCAGCAGTTCCTGTTGCAATTATTGGCATGGAAACATCCATCACGCTTGTATTTGACTTGATTAAATACGTTATTAAGACGGTCAAAGAAAAAGGAAACAAAGGCGAGAAAACAAGCTCAGAGAATTCTGCTTGCACCATTTCTGCAAATGGAGATCAATCATCCTGTAAGCCCTGCATGTTTATTAAAAACTCCGGCATTCTCATGTGCATTATTGCTGTGTTGTGGGGTTGTGCGCTCCTAAGTCCTTGGGATTTAGCAAGCCTGCCCAGAAGAGAACGCAGTGAGCTTCGTTATGGCATCATTTGGCTTAATGAGGTCTTTGAGCCTCGTGAGCATACAACTTATAAGGCAAGTGAGGATGAGTTTGTAAAAAAAGCTCTCCAGATTGTTGGTAATGACCTGGTAGTTAATAATCCTTACGATGGCTCGCTTGTTCTGAACTCACTTTATGGCATGAACATTTTCTACCGGGCAAAGGTAGAATCGGAAGAATTGCCACAAAGTGTAATTATTCGTACAAAGCTTAATGAGGTAGCTAGTAATCCAGAGGTTCAGCAGGCGGTCCGAGAAACTGGAGCAAGATATGTCCTGTTGTTAGATTTAGAAAATCCAGCTTTATTAGGAGACCAAAGCTATTATTTCTCAGGTTTACAGATTACTGATGAAATTCCTGGATTTGAGATTGTTCTTCAAGAAGGACCTTATAGACTGTATAGAATCACCGCTGTTGAGTAAGACTTTGGTAAGATTACATATCAATATCGTCCTAAACGGTGTTTAGCGGGAAGCCCGATTGATGGGGAGTAATTTTGAAAGGCATTATTCTTGCAGGAGGTAGCGGTACCAGGCTTTATCCGCTGACAACCGTTACATCTAAACAGCTTTTACCTGTTTATGACAAGCCAATGATTTACTATCCGCTGTCAACGCTTATGCTTGCAGGTATTAGAGATATTTTGGTTATCTCCACGCCACGCGATCTGCCAAATTTTAAGAAACTCTTGGGTGACGGCTCTGACTTCGGTATCACCATCAGTTATGCCGAGCAGCCTTCTCCCGATGGACTTGCTCAGGCATTTGTTATTGGTAAAGAGTTTATTGGTGATGACGCTGCTGCTCTGATTCTTGGAGATAATATCTTCTATGGAAACGGTCTTTCAGGACTTGTGAGAAAAGCTGCTCAGCAGGCACAAACTGCTGGTCGTGCCACAGTTTTTGGCTATCACGTTGATGATCCAGAGCGTTTTGGCGTTGTTGAGTTTGATAAGAACTACAACGCTATTTCAATTGAGGAGAAGCCAGCTCATCCAAAATCTAACTACGCAGTAACCGGACTTTATTTCTACGATCAACGTGTTACTGAGCTGGTAAAGCAGGTTCAGCCAAGCGCTCGTGGTGAGTATGAGATTACTGACCTCAATCGACTCTATCTTGATGATGGCACGCTTGATGTTGTCACCCTTGGCCGTGGCTTTGCATGGCTGGATACAGGAACTATGGAGTCTCTGTTTGAGGCATCTACCTTTGTTCGTACTGTTGAGACTGCGCAAGGTTTACCTGTAAGCGTTCCAGAAGAAATTGCTTTTGAGAACGGTTGGATTGACAGCTCTAAACTTATCGAGTGTGCAGAACGCTACGGTAAATCTACGTATGGTGAACACCTCAAGAGTGTTGCAGAGGGACGTATTCTTCCTTCTGGAAAGGGAGAGTAGTATGCGCGTTCTTATTACTGGCTCTCATGGTCAGTTAGGCAATGAACTCAAACGTCTTTTTGAAACTGGTATCTCTGAAATTGGGGCTATTCCAGAGCTGTTTGTTGACCCAGATGTTGACTATACTGACGCAGAAGAACTGGATATTACCAGTTCAGACGCGGTAAATACATGGTTTGACCAGCATGATTGTTATGACCTTGTTATTAACTGTGCGGCCGCAACAAATGTCGATGGCTGCGAAAGCAATTTTGAGATGGCCTTTGCGGTAAACGCCCTTGGTCCTATGAATCTTGCACGAGCTTGCAGTACTACGCAGACAAAGCTTGTTCAAGTATCTACTGATTATGTCTTTAGTGGCAAAGAAAGCTCTCCTCGTACAGAGCAAGATGCTCCTTATCCTGTTTCTGCGTATGGGCGCTCCAAATTGGCGGGAGAGGGACTTGCGCTTGCGGCAAATCCTCAAACGTTTGTAGTGAGAACTGCATGGCTTTATGGCTATGTTGGTAAGAACTTTGTGGCAACCATGCGAGCCCTTGGCGCAAAGTATCCAGAGATTAGCGTTGTTGATGATCAGGTGGGTAATCCTACCAGCGCAAATGACCTAGCACACACAATCTTGTGCATTGCGGCTACTGAGAACTATGGCATATACCACGCAACCAACGAAGGAACATGTTCATGGGCAGATTTTGCTGAAGCTATTATGGCTGGCAGCAATCTTGACTGTAAGGTTTCCAGGGTAACCTCTGCTCAGTGGAAAGAGATGCACCCAGAAAGTGCTTCTCGCCCTGCGTATTCATCTTTGGTAAACGGTCATCTTGAGAGTACCATTGGAAATTGTATGAGACCTTGGCAGGAGGCTCTTGCGACATATCTTTCGAAGGTAGAAAGAGGTTAGTGTGAAGACCTATTTAGTAACTGGTGGAGCTGGATTTATTGGATCTAACTTTATCCACTATATGCTTAGAAGAAATCAGGACATTCATATCTTGAACGTGGATGCTCTGACGTATGCAGGCAACCTTGAGAACCTCTCGGAATATGATCAAGATTCTCGCTATACCTTTGCTCACGTTGACATTAGGGATAAAGAGGCTCTGACACAGCTGTTTGAGACCTATCATCCTGATTACGTTGTTAACTTTGCAGCAGAGAGTCACGTAGACCGTTCTATTGAAGATCCGGGTGCCTTTGCTGACACTAACGTTATGGGTACTGTCGCTCTTCTGAGCGTTGCAGAGTCTTTCTGGAATGATGGCCAGGGCTCCTACGGAGACCACAGATACCTGCAGGTTTCTACTGATGAAGTCTACGGTTCACTTCCGCTTGATGATCCAGAGGCATTCTTCCGTGAGACTACACCATTGAGCCCTCATAGCCCTTACTCTGCATCTAAGGCTTCTGCAGATATGTTTGTAAAGGCCTGGCATGATACATACGGGTTCCCAGCAGTAATTACTCGTTGCTCTAACAATTACGGCCCCTATCAGTTCCCTGAGAAGCTCATTCCTCTGATGATTGAGAATTGCTTGGAACACAAGGCTCTTCCTGTCTATGGCGATGGACTTAATGTTCGCGATTGGCTGTACGTTGATGATCACTGTAAGGCAATTGCTATGGTTCTTGAAGGTGGACGCCTTGGTGAGGTCTATAACGTTGGCGGTCACAACGAGCGCAACAACCTCTACATTGTTAAGCGCATCATCAGCGAAGTTGCAAGAATCACCGGGGACACTCAGATTACCGAGGATCTGATTTCTTACGTTACTGACCGCAAGGGTCACGATCGTCGCTATGGTATTGCACCTGATAAGATTAAAGAAGAGCTTGGCTGGTATCCAGAAACTCCATTTGAAGAGGGCATTGTTACCACTATCAACTGGTATTTAGAGAACCGCGAGTGGGTTAAGAATGTAGTTTCCGGTGATTATCAGGATTACTACAAGAAGATGTATGAAGGTCGATAATGCGCACATACGATACAGAAACGCTTAAGCATCTCCA
This sequence comes from uncultured Atopobiaceae bacterium, assembly GCA_963538475.1. Taxonomy (GTDB): domain Bacteria; phylum Actinomycetota; class Coriobacteriia; order Coriobacteriales; family Atopobiaceae; genus Lancefieldella. Next base: position 32,259 of record CAUTIE010000001.1, on the reverse strand, counting down.
GCAAGTTGAGCTGATGATTTTAAAGGACTTCGTAGACACGTGTGAAGCCAACAACATCCGCTATTTTGGTTTTGGCGGCACCGCGATTGGCGCTCTTCGTCATAAGGGATTTATCCCTTGGGACGACGATATTGATGTTTGTCTTCCTGCAGAAGACTTCAACAAACTCTTAGATATCTATGATAAAGAGTGGTCAGAAAAGTATTCAATCATGAATACTGAGAGGGACATCAACTATCCATTCCCAACCACGCGCATTATGCTCAAAGGTACACAGTTCTGCGAAGAAGCACTTGCGCCACTTCCTCTTGACCTTGGTATTTTCCTAGATGTCTACTGCTTTGATAATGTTTCGGATGACGAGAAGGAATATCAGAAGCAGGCATTTGATGCGTGGTTCTGGTCACATATGCGCATCCTCGTTGACGTTCCTCGCCCTGTTATTTTGGCCGACGGCATCAAAGGAAAGCTCTTAAAGGCAGCAGTTACTATGGGTAGGGGAGTTTGCAAACTGCTGCATCTCTCTACTCAGAAAATGTATGAGCGTGAGCAGGAAGCCCGCAACCGCTTTGCTCACGTTAAGACAAAAAGAATTGCCTACCTGCACGATACGGATAGGTTTGTAAATACCTATCCAGTTGATGAGGTTTTTCCTGTCGATAAGCTTGATTTTGATGGAATTCAAGTAGCGTTCCCTAATCAAAATGATAAATTCCTTAGGATGCTTTACGGCGATTACATGCAAATGCCACCAGTTGAGAAGCGTAAAAACCACTATCCAGCGCGTTTGGATTTTGGTCCTTACTAGGGTCTTCTCGTTTGTAAAGCAATACATAAAAGGTAAAACGGCATCTCAGGTGCCGTTTTTTTGTTAGATTGGCAGCCTTTAACAATCTTCTAAAGTTATTATGTTCAAAATATGTTCATACTTGTATAAATTTGAACATAGGAGTATTATGACTGAAGGAAATTGGTATGGAAGTTTATTTCGCAGTTAATTGGTCTTCATTTGGAGGAACCGTGGCATTAACAAATAACGTGTTTTCTGTATTAAAAACCATTGCTCTTTCTGACGAGAAGCTCAATCAGAGACAGCTTGCAGAAGAGACTGAGCTTTCTTTAGGATCAGTTAATTCAGCAGTTAAAACGCTTGAAGACCAGGGTCTTATTGAAGAAGGACTCATTACACCAAAGGGTCTTGAAGCTCTGAAACCTTATGAGGTTAAGAATGCCATTATTATGGCAGCTGGTCTGTCTTCTCGCTTTGCCCCTATTTCATATGAGAAGCCCAAGGGTGTTCTGAAGGTTCGTGGAGAAGTTCTGATTGAGCGTCAGATTCATCAGCTGCTTGAAGCTGGTATTACTGACATCACCGTTGTTGTGGGTTATAAGAAGGAGTACTTCTTCTATTTGGAGGAGAAGTATGGCGTCAAGATTATTGTTAATCCAGATTACGCAACAAGAAATAACAACTCCACGCTTTGGTATGTAAAAGACCAGCTTGATAATACGTATATCTGCTCGTCAGATGACTACTTTACTCAGAATCCATTTGAACACTATGTCTATGAGGCCTATTACTCAGCAACGTATGTTGCAGGAGAAACTGATGAGTGGTGCCTTAAAGAAGGACGTGGTGGACGTATTACTGGCGTAGAAATTGGCGGTTCAAATTCTTGGATTATGCTTGGTCACGTCTATTTTGACAGGCAATTCTCAAAGAAGTTTGTAGACATTCTTGAGGCTGTCTACGACAAACCAGAAACCGTTGATATGCTCTGGGAAGAGATTTACGTCCGCCACATCAAAGAGCTTTCCATGACCATTAGAAAGTATCCTGATGGCGTTATTTACGAGTTTGATTCCCTTGATGAGCTTCGTCAGTTTGACCCAGCGTTTATTGAGAACATCGACTCAGAGATTTTTGACAACATTGTTTCGGTGCTTCATTGCCAGAAGAAGGATATCCACGGTTTCTATCCTCTAAAACAAGGACTTACCAATTTATCTGCTCACTTTATTGTGGGATATGGTGATGATGCTCAGGAGTATGTCTATAGACATCCTGGTGTTGGTACCGAGAAACTTGTTGATCGTGCAGCTGAAGAGGCTGGTCTTCGACTTGCTCGTGAGCTTGGCCTAGACAGTACCTTTATTTACGAGGACCAAAAAGAGGGTTGGAAGATTTCCAAGTTTGTGAAAAACGCTCAGAATCTTGATCCTCATAATCCTGAGCAGCTCAAGCGCGCAATGGAAATGGGTTATAAATTGCATCATAGCGGCGCGTCACTTGATCGTTCTTTTGACTTTGTCAACGAGGGTCTTAATTACGAGAAACTCCTGCTTGAAGAGGGTCCTATTGAGATTCCTGGCTACTATGAGCTTCGCGAGAAGGTCCTGCGCTTGAAGAAGTTTGCAGACGCAGATCAGTATCCAATTGTTATTTCACACAATGATTTCTTCTATCTGAATTTCTTGATTGATGAGGCTGGTACCTACAGCCTTATTGACTGGGAATATGCAGGCATGTCAGATGAGGCAAATGACTTTGGTACTTTTACGGTTTGCTGCGAGCTTACTGATGATGAGGCAAATGCTGCTATTGATTACTACTTTGGACAAGAGGCAACGTTTGAGCAGCGCAGACACTTCTGGAGCTATGTAGTCTTTGCCGGTTGGTGCTGGTATCTCTGGTCTCTGGTTAAGGAAGCAGAGGGCGAGAACGTAGGCGAGTGGTTCTTCATTTATTATCGCTACGCTGCAAACAATATTGACCGCGTGCTTTCTTGGTACGAAGAGAACCAGAACTAAGAGTAAAAGGGGAAATAATGCAATATGGTTTATTAAGCGGTATTCTTTGGGCGGTTGATACCGTTATCCTTGGTGTTGCTCTTGGTATGAGCCCCTATGTTGATTCCGCTCAGGCATCCTTTGCCAGTGCATTTATGCATGACTTTTTTGCTGCGGCTATTCTTCTTGTCATGATGGGACGTAAGGGTAGGCTGAGGGATACCCTTGAAGCTGCAAAAACTAAGAGCGGTCGCGTTGTTATGCTTGGCGCTCTTTTGGGCGGACCAATTGGCATGAGTGGTTACCTTGCTGCTATTAATACCATTGGACCTGGTTACACCGCTGCTATTTCAGCTTTCTATCCTGCGGTTGGTTCGGTTTTGGCATGGCTTTTGCTCAAAGAAAAGATGAACTTAAAGCAAGTCATTGCTCTTATCGTGGCTCTTGTCGGCGTCATGGTTATTGGCGTATCCACCGCTGCAGGCGAGGGTAACGGAAACGTTCTTGTTGGAATCTTAGGCGTTATTGCCTGTGTCTTTGGCTGGGGCTCTGAGGCAGTTATTTTGGCCTGGGGTATGCAAGACGATGCTGTTGATAACGAGACTGCACTTCAGATTAGGGAAACCACCTCTGCGTTTGCATACGGTCTTATTATCTTGCCTCTCGCAGGCTCTGTAGAGTTTGCAAGCCAGGTTGCAGTAACTCCTGCTAATGGTGTTGTCTTTATCGCAGCGCTTGCAGGTACCGCCTCATATCTCTTCTACTACAAGGCAATTGACGCCATCGGTGCTTCTCGCGGTATGGCCTTGAATATTTCTTATTCAGCTTGGTCAGTCATTTTTGCGGCTCTTGCAGGTATTATTTTGCCGGCAATTATGCCAGAAGCAATTCCATCTCCTTTGACGGTAATTTGCTGCATTGTCATTATTGTAGGAACGGTTCTTTCTGCAACTCCAGATTGGAGTGAACTCTTTAATAAAGAGTAGGTTAGCTTTATTCAAACAAACTAAAAAAGACCCGTAGCTGTTGAGCTACGGGTCTTTTTGTGTAGAGAACAGATGGAGTTAGCCGTTACTCTTCTGGCCACTTTTATAAGCCAGGTTGATAAGTTTAGCAACGGGAGTTGGCCAGAACTTCTTGAGCATCTCAAGGTCTTCCTTTTCACGACGGTTATCGTGAATAAGGTGGCTGGTTTCAGAGTCTTCATGAATGCGGTGAAGCATGAGTACACGGGTGTCGTACAAGAAATCACCCTCACGCTTGCTGATCGCTTCCCATGCTTCCCAGTCTAGGTTAGAGCCAAATCCAGCCTTGAAAACAGGGACGTCAAGATTGGGAAGAAGCAATGTGGTGCTTGGGCAGCAAATGGCACAGCCCAACTCAAGCGCACGACGTTTAGCCCATGCTTTACCTGCATTTTCTGGCTTTGAAAGAGAGTACAGGAGACGACGCTTTACTTTAAGCAAGCGATTTTCAAGAACTTCTTCACCGTCACGCAGCTCACCATAATTGGTGAAGTAAATTAGTGGGCGAGAAGAGCTGTTCACGCGTTCAAGCATGTACTCTGCATAGTTTGGTTTGTAGAGATCGTCTTGGTGAGCGATGGTTACCAACGGAGTTGTACAAACGCTCACGGCAAAGTTCCAGTCGCCAGCAATGCCTCCTGGACCGGGATTAACATGCATGGGAATGTTGTACTTCTCGCAAAGAGACTGAATCAGTTCATTTGGTGTTGAAGTAGCCAAAAGAATATTCGTAGACAGTGTCTGCTCTTTGAGCGAGAGAATGCACTCTTCTAGATAGGGGCTCTCGCCATAAGCGCAGACAGCAAACGTGTGATCCTGAGGTGTATACATTGCTACATCCAATCGATTAGCTCCGATGTTTAGTATTATAAGAATGTTATCGGACAATGGCGAATGGGAGCCTTTGTGGAGTCTGACGGATATAAGACATACGAGAACCCTGATGAGCTAAGAAAGATTCAGATTCTTTCTACGCTTTTGATGGATGAGCTTGACCGCGTCTGTACGGAGCTTGGTATTTCGTATCAGGCGTACGGCGGAACTGCTATTGGCGCTGTGAGGCACAAAGGCTTTATTCCTTGGGATGATGATGTAGATATCTCGATGTTCCGCGAGGATTATGAGATTTTTTTGGAGAAGGCACCTGCGCTTCTTCGACCAGATTTTTGCATTCAAAACGGAAGAAAAGACAATTTCTTTCCAGCAGTTAATACAAACCTCTCTTTAAAGGGAACAGTTTGCGTCCCTGACGAGTTTATGACCTGCCCTTTTACGTACGCTATCTCAATTGGAATTTTCCCCTTTGATAAAATTCCGGCGGATCCAAAGAAGCTGGCTAAGATTAAGCGCCAAACGTGGTTCTGGGGACGCTTGAACTTCTTGCTGGTCACTCCAACACCTCGTGTGCCTTTAGTTGGCTGGAAAAAGAAAGTTGCTCTTGCAGGGTGCTTTGTCATTCACCACGCCTTAAAGCTTTTTAGGGTTTCATCTGCGTATATTCAACGTAAGTGGGACCAGGCAGCACGTGCTGCAGAGGGCGAGAAAACCACTCATTACGCAAGTTTTGTTGAACCTGATCCAGAGAACTGGTCAATGGACAAAGAGGATGTATTCCCAATGGTTCGCGTTCCTTTTGAGGACATTACTACTACGCTTCCAAAGGAATATGACAAGCTTTTAACCAGAGGATACGGGGATTACATGCAGCTTCCTCCAGAGAATGATCGTAAAAACCATCATCCTGGTGCGCTTGATTTTGGTAAGTGGAAAGAGGTAGACGTTACCAAAGGAAGCCGTCAGGCATTTGAAGACTTTGGTCAGAAAAGCTAACTATGACTATTGATACTTCTGCGGAACAGCTTAAGAAAAACTACTTCTGGAATACGCTTGGTTCTTTAATGAACGCTGCCTCAACAGTGCTTATGTTGATGGTGGTTACGCGTACCATGGGAGCTGCTGCCGGTGGTGTTTTCTCGCTTGCGTATGCTGTGGCTCAGCAGCTTATGGTTATTGGTCACTTTGAAATTAGGACGTATCAGGTTACCGATACAGAAGAAGTGTTCTCGTTTGGTGTGTATCTTGCGGCACGAATCATCACAACTGGTTTGATGATTGCGGGAATCATTATCTTTACCCTGCAGTCCCAGGGATTGAGCTACGAGGGAGTGCTGTATGCCCTTATTGCATCACTTCGTTTATTTGACGTTGTAGAAGATGTTTTCCACGGTATGTTCCAGCAGCATGGTCGCTTAGATATTGCTGGTAGAGCATTCTTTTATCGTGTTCTTGCAACCGTTGTTGGCTTTGCGGTAGGTGTGCTTCTTACAAAGAATTTGCTTGTTGGTGCTGCTCTTTCTTTTGTTGCATCACTGGTAGTTATGGTTGCGCTTGTCATTCCTCCTACTAAGAAGATGGCAACGCTTAAGCCTACCTTTGACTTTAAGCAAATTACAAAGCTGTTGGTTACCACCGCTCCATTGTTTGCTGGTTCATTCTTGCTAACGTACGTTGTTGGTGCTCCTCGCTATGCACTGGGTGCTTTGAGCGATCAGGCGCTTCTTACGTTCTTTACGGCATTGGCCATGCCAGCCATGGTTATCAATCTTTTAAGTAACTTTGTCTTTAAGCCGCTGCTCACTCAGATGGCCGAATATTGGAATAATCAGCAAGACAAACAGTTTGTGGGTCTGATTCTTAAAGGGTTTGCGGTAGTTGCCCTGGCTACTGTTGTTTCGATGGCTTTAGCGTGGCCATTGGGAGCTCCAGTTCTTGGACTTTTGTATGGTCTTGATTTTGAGCCATATAAGTTTGAGCTTTTGCTATTGCTCTTTGGCGGTCTACTCAATGCTCTTACCGTCATTTTGTACTATGCCGTAGTAACCATGCGTAAGCAGGTTGCTGTCTTTGTGAGCTACGCTGCAGGTGCAGGCTTTGCTGCACTTACCGGGGGATGGTTTGTGGGCAACTTTGGCATTATGGGAGCGTGCATGCTCTATGATGCCTCGCTTGCAATTCTTGCTCTGGTATTTGGCATCTTCTGCTTCTTGGGATTTAAAGATCAAAAGAAAAAGTCCGCTGCGTAAGCGGACTTTTTTAAGGTATTGCTTGTGTGGGCGTACCGTCAAATGGCTAGCTTGTCGTTTACACGCGAGTACGCTGGTTTAGATCAGTTACAAAATCAAGGTTCTTCTCGTCACGTGCATCTTTATCACGCAGAGCAAGCTCACTAGAAAGCTGCTCAACCTTATAGGTGAGCTTAGAGATTGCACAGGACTGATGGAAGAGCCTGATGAGAATCATCACAATAACCAGCATCAGAACAAAGTTTGCAGGGCTCATAAAGCCAAACAGACTTGAGAAGAAATAGGCAAGCTGAGGAATGAGCGCAAACAAAACAAGGATTCCTGCAGAAACAACCCAATAGACTGAGTCGGAGATGCGAATCTTTGATTTACGGACGCTATTGATGACAATGCCCATGGCAAAAAGGGCGCCAATAAGCAGCAGAATTCTTAGAACTAAAGTCATGGTGTCACCTTATCTAAACCACTGGAAGAGCAAAAGCGAGAGGCACGTACGAGCCATGTACATAATTGAGTTGTAGAAGCTCAAGTAGGACTCGCCGCCTTGACGCTCACGCATTTCAGTTTCAATCTCGACAACCTTTGCACCGCGGCGCATCAGCAACGAGATAGTGTCTGGCTCGGGGGAGAAATCAAAGGAGCGCGCATACGTCTCAATAAGGCCCCGGTCGTACATACGCATGCCTGACGTAGGGTCAGTGATAGTCTGACCAGTGCTTGTTTTGATAAGCCAAGAAATAAGCTTGGAGCCAATCTCTCGGGGAGAATTTCCGCGAGCTTTGGTGACAAAGCGAGAAGCAATAACAATGTTTGCTCCCTCGTTTACCATTGCTTGCGCCATAGGAGCAATGTATTCAGGCCTGTGCTGGCCATCGGAGTCAAACTGCACTACTGCATCGTAGCCATGCTCTTTTGCATAGCGCATACCAGCCCTAAAGCCAGCAGAAAGACCACCATTAACAGGTAAATTAAGGTAGTTAAATCCACGCTCTTTACAGATGTCCAGTGTGCGGTCAGCGGAGCCGTCGTTGATTATGATGTAATCAACTTGAGGGGCTACCTGGCACAACTCTGTAATAGTTGAAGCAATGCAGGCTTCTTCGTTGTAAGCGGGAACGACTGCAAGAATTCTCACAAGCATCCTTTGAATTGCAAATTACACGTTAACTGCATGAATATCATAGCTCAAAAGCCTTATTAATCTTGACTCGTATATAGTAGATTACCTAAAGAAATCGAAAGGTGAACGCTATGGAGTTTCCAAAAGAGCTTAAAAACCCTATTCAGTCGGGCAATTTTACGTTTTATGACACTTCGATTGAAGGTGTAAAGGTTGTGGACGTAAAGCTGTTCGGTGATGCTCGTGGTGGCTTTATGGAGACCTACCGTGAGGAAAACTTTGTTGCTGGCGGCATTGACGCATCGTTTGTACAGGATAACCAGTCCTCTTCCGTTCAGGGTGTGCTCCGTGGCCTTCACTTCCAGATTGAGCATCCACAGGCAAAGCTTGTGCGCGTAATCTCCGGCACTGTCTTTGACGTTGCGGTTGACCTGCGAGAGGGAAGTCCAACCTGGGGTCAGTGGGAAGGCGTTGTTTTGTCCGCGGAGAATCGCAGACAGTTCTTTGTTCCTCGCGGCTTTGCCCACGGTTTCTTGGTACTCTCCGAGACTGCGGAGTTCTGCTACAAGTGCGATGACATCTATCATCCAGGTGATGAGGGTGGCATCATGTGGAACGATCCAGAGCTTGGCATTGAGTGGCCAGCATTTCTTGGCGAGAAGACCTTAGATCCAGCAAAGGTCATTCTTTCCGACAAAGATAAGATTCATCCAGCACTTTCTTCACTTAAGAAGTAACAAGCGCTGAAGATAAGTTAGGTAGTATGAACGAACGTAATCGTCGTGAGCGTGAATCCACAGCTCACGAGCTAAATCGCATGAACGAGGCAGAGTGGACAGAGGAAGCTTCTGACAAGGAGCTCTCAACTCAGCCACTCCCTCGTGCAACACAGATGGAACTTCTCGCCCCAGCGGGAGGTCCAGCACCATTTACCGCAGCTCTTGCTGGTGGAGCTGACGCTATTTACTGCGGCTTAGGCAACAGCTTCAATGCTCGTCGTGGTGCAGACAACTTTGATGACGAGTCGTTTGCGCGTGCGTGTAGACAGGCTCATCTAGCTGGCGCTCGCGTGTACGTCACCGTTAACGTTGTTGTTAAGTGGGACGAGATGCAGCGAGTACTGCGCTTGATTCGCCGTGCATGGGTTCTTGGTGCTGATGCTTTTATCATCCAGGACTGGGGCCTTATGACTCAGGTAAGAAAGACCTGGCCAGAGATTGAATGTCACGTATCAACGCAGGCAAACATCCACGATACGCGCGGTGTTGCTGCTTGTAAAAAGCTTGGTGTGGGCCGTGTTACCTTGTCCAGAGAGCTTACGAAAGAAGAAATTTCTACCATCTCCAAGCTTGGCGTTGAGCTGGAATGTTTTGGTCACGGTGCCCTGTGCTTTTGCTATTCGGGCATCTGCCACATGTCATCTATGCGAGGAGATCGCTCTGCTAACCGTGGAGCCTGTGCTCAGCCGTGTCGCCTGCCGTATGAGCTGCTCAATTCTAAGCACGAAGTTGTTTCGATGGGCGGCATTGATAGGCTGCTGTGTCCTAAGGATTACTGCACCATTGATGATGTGCCTGACATGATTGAGGCGGGCGTGGGTTCGCTTAAGATTGAGGGCCGCATGAAGGCACCTGAGTACGTGTACTCAGTAGTGTCTTCGTATCGCCAGGCTATTGATGCTGCCGAGAAGGGCGTGGACAACCAGGCTGATGTGGCACGCCGTCACCGCTTGCTTAAACGCTCGTTTAACCGTGGCCTGACTAACGCTTACCTGCATGGTACCGCTGGCAACGAGATGATGAGCTACGAGCGCTCCAACAACCGCGGTGAGATTGTTGGTGAGGTCACCGGCGGACGTCCGCTTGAGGATGCTCTTGAGCGCAAGAGTGGTCTGAATGGTGGCCGTGTTAAGCTGCGCCGCTACAAGCAGGCAGATGTTGACCTTATTGCACACGCGCCTATTGGCAAGAATGACTTGCTTGAAATTAGGCCGCTCGATGAGCCTGACAAGTTCCTGACCGCTCTTTGTCCTGTGGACGTTGAGCCTGGTCAGGTTGTTACGGTTCGCACTTCTCGCGTTATGCAGACCGGCTCTACGGTACGTATTATTCGCTCTGAAGCTGCGCGTGTTGCAGCTGAGCAGATCTCTTCACTGGAATATCCTCGCAAACGAGCCGTTGACGTGGCTATTATTGCCTGCATTGGCCAGCCCTTCACCGTAGTGCTTACAACGGCAGATGGCGTTGCAAGCGCATCCGCTGAAGGCTTTGTGGTGGAGGAGGCACGCACCAAGGCGGTAACCTCTGACGAGCTTATTGAGCACGTTGGCCGCATGGGAACCTCGCCGTTTGAGGCCGTAAGCTTTAACGTCCAGATGGACGATGCGTGCGGCATGAGCTTTAGTGCTGTCCACAAGGTCCGCGCTGCGGCATGTGAGCAGCTCGAGGCTGCGCTTTTGGAAGAGTATCAGGACCGCGAAGAGAAGATTGCTCCGCTTTCTCGTCTTGCCTATCAGAAGGAGCGAGAAGCCCAGGACAAAGAGAAGCTTTTTGCCTTTGATGAGTTGGCTGCAAAGGCAAATGCATCGCAGGCAGAGGTGTGTGTTCTGGTTGAAACACCAGAGCAGGCACGTGTTGCGCTCAAGGCGGGAGCAGATCGTCTGTACGCAACAAGCGATGCGCTCGCAGAGACTTCGTGGCCAGAGGATCTTCTCGCCAAGGTAACCCCATGGCTTGATGAGGTATGTCGCGAGATTGACCATAAGCGCCTGGATCCCTACGTTGCTGCAGGTAAGCCGATTGCCGTGGGAAACATCTCCGAGCTGGCGCTGGCCGTTGAGCGCGGAGCCATCCCTGAGGTGCGCGAGTGCATTCCAGTCCACAACGACTACGCTTTGCAGGCGCTTGCCGATATGGGCGCAGAAGGCGTCTGGCTCAACTCCGAGCTTACCCTCCAAGAGATCTGTCATATGGCGAGAAACGCCTCGATTCCTGTGGGTTATATGGTCAGCGGTCGTATTCGTACCATGACCACTGAGCACTGCATTTTGATGTCTACGGGCAAGTGTATCCACGATTGCGATGCCTGTAAGCTGCGCCTTGAGGAGCATACGCTTAGAGGTATTGATAACGATTACATGCCCGTAAGGACTGACAGACATGGTCGCTCCAAGATTTGGAGCCCTAAGCTCTTTGACGGCGTGCCAGAGATGTCCGAGATGCTTTCTGCTGGTGTGAAGCGTTTTATGGTGGATGCAACGCTTCTGAGCACGGAGCAGACAAGGGAGGCTACCTCTCGCGTAGCTGCGGCGATTGCGGCAACAACGTCGGGTGCATCATTGCCTGCACGTCTCAAAGATGCTTCAGTTGGACATCTTTTCTCGCCAATTGGATAGTGCAGAAATAAGTTTGGAATTTTGGGTAGGATACCCATGTTGTAAATTACGGGCGCATCCGCGCTTGAAGAGTTTGAATAGGAGCAAACATGGCCATTAATCGTGACCTTTTGAATGCAACCCTTGATGTTATTCGTCAGAGCCTTCAGACCGATGGCGGCGACGTTGAGCTTATTGATGTAAGTGATGACGGCACCGTAACGCTTGAGATGACTGGTTCTTGCGCTGGCTGCCCAATGTCTGCATATGATATGTCTGAGGGTATTGAGCGCATCCTGATTGAGCACGTTCCTGGTGTAAAGCGCGTTCAGCCTGCAATGCTGTAAGTTATCACTCGGCGTCAAAAAATGAACGTTTGGCGCTTATCGGTTGTGAGCTTCATGCGCATAAACGTGTTTTTTATGCAGAGAAGTTGTGGTGAACCATAATTGACCTGCGTAATTACAAAATTTATATATCACGCCCCTCACATTATTGTGTAGGGCGTGATATTTTATATAAATGGATAATTAGTTTTTCTGACCATACATTTGTATGACGTAAGAAAGGTGGACGTTGTGGTTCTTTCTGATTGCGACATTAAAGCTGAGATTGCTGCTGGTCGTATCGTTATTGAGCCTCTGTGTGAGCAGAATGTACAGCCTGCATCAGTTGATGTATGCCTTGGCTCAAACTTTAGAATCTTCCGCAATTCTACGCACACCTCAATTGATCCACTTGTAGCTCAAGAGGGTCTTACTGAGTCAATTGATGTTCCTGAGGGAGAAGTTTTTGTCCTTCATCCTGGTCAGTTTGCGCTTGGTACTACGCTTGAGCGCATTGCTATTCCTGACGATATCCTTGGCAAACTTGAAGGTAAGTCTACCTTGGGTCGCTTAGGCCTTATGATTCACTCAACTGCAGGTTATGTTGATCCAGGTTGGGACGGAGAGCTCACATTGGAGCTTTCTAATGTTGCTAACCTTCCAATCATTTTGCATCCGGGCATGAGGATTGGTCAGCTTTCCTTTGAGCGTATGAGCTCTCCTGTTGAGCGTCCTTATGGCTGCAAAGATCTTGGCAGCCATTATCAGGGTCAGCGCGGAGCAACTCCTTCGCATGTTCTTTCAAAGTAGTTTTAGTAAGTAGGACTTATTGTGTGGCTTGATGCTTTCTATCATTCATTAAACCCAGTAGCACTTTCTCTGGGTCCGCTGTCTATCAGGTGGTATGGTCTGGCATATCTCGTAGGCTTTGTGCTTGCTGGCGTAGTTATGTATAGAACTGCCCAGCGCTGGAAGCTTAACGTTACCCTTGATGACGTGCTTAATTTGATGGTTGGCATCTCGTTTGGCGTTATTGTTGGCGCCCGTCTGTTCTACGTTATTTTCTACGGCGCTGGTTATTACGTGGCTCATCCACTTGATGCATTTGCCTTAAGTCAAGGTGGCATGAGCTTCCACGGTGGCCTTGTAGGCGCTGTTGTTGGCGGCTCTATTGTCTGTAAGGCATCGGGTCTTTCTATCCCTACCATCTGTGACCTGGGAGTTATTGGTGCGCCGCTTGGTCTTTTCTTTGGACGCTGCGCAAACTTCATCAACGGTGAGCTTTGGGGAAAGCCAACAGATCTGCCTTGGGGAGTAATGTTTGAGACAGGAGGAGCGGTCTACCGTCATCCTTCTCAGCTCTACGAAGCACTTCTCGAGGGCCTTGTGATGTTTGTCATTTTGTACGTCCTTTCTAGGAAGTACCCTCCTCGTCCACAAGGAACGTTCATTGGAACGTTTTTGATGCTCTATGGCATTTTTAGGTTTGTCGTGGAATTTGTTCGTGTTCCAGACGAGCAGCTTGGCTACCTTTTTGGCAGCTTTATTACCATGGGACAGTTGCTCAGTCTGCCTTTAGTTGTACTTGGAATTGTGGTGCTTGTTTTGGCAAGAAGGCTAAATTCACCACAAGTTGGAAGGAATTAGAAGCATGTTTAAAAAGGCGCTCAATAGCCTTTTCTCCATACTTTTAGTGCTTGCGCTCTTACCAGCTCCTGCATTCGCAGAAGCAGCGGGGGAGTTGACCACTACTGCTACTGCAACTGCAACCTCCTCAGCAGAGAATGCTCTTACTGCTCAGGACAACGCTTCTGGTACGGAAGCTGCTTCTGGTACGGCAGAAGCTACAAGTGGTGCAACCACAACCTCTGAAGAGACAGGCCCTGGCGTTGCAGCAACCACAAATGAGACTGACTATCCACACAAAACGTTGGACCAGGCAGTAGAAACTCTGACTAATTCCTTCTATAAGCCAAAACCTCGCTATGGTGTAGATACTAACCTCAACACCATGGTTGCAGAAGAGCTGCGTCGCATTGGTGCTGGAGAGGTTAACGTTAGAGTGGCATCTGTTCAGATGTCTTCGACAGCCTCATATGCTCACGCAGGCATTTCTACTGATTTTGCGACTAATGGTTCTATTGAGTACTTCTGGATGGATGCGGCCGGTTTTACTAACCAGAGAAGCACTCTTATCCTCCGTCAGGTAAAAGTTATCTTTGAACTTTCTAAAGATGGAAAGACCGTCCAATATACCTGCAATGTTTTAATTCCTTGGGATGAGGCAAAATCTCAGGCGCAACTTGCTGACGTATCTCAAAACCTTGTGCCATCATACGCGGCAGGACAGAATGAATCTTCCGTAACTTCAGACTTTACCCTTCCACATAAGCTTGTTTCCGCAGATGGAAACCAACTTTCATGGTCTAAGGTCACTTGGACTAGCTCAGATACCTCTGTCGTTCGCATTGATGGATATGGCACTGAGCCTTATAAGGCAACAGTTACCCGCGGCATTCGTGACAAGCAGGTAACGCTGACTGCAAATGTCTCTTTGAGCAGCTCCGACGCTCCTCAGACAAACTATCAGAAAACCTTTACCATAACGGTTCCAGGGGACCCTTCGGCTATTACCGATGCACAGAATAATCTGTTGAGGCGCATTAACAGGCGTTTTTCGGCATCAAGCATTAAAGATGTGTATACCAATCACTCCATTAATGCTCAGGCGGTTACAGATGACCTGCAGATGCCTACACCAAAGAACTTTGGCTTGGACGGAAAGCGCTATCAGTTTACGTACACTTCCTCCAATGCTGCTATTACGTTTAATGGCTATAGAGGAACGGTGTACCAGCCTCTGCCTTCAGCTTCCGCGCAGCAGGTAGACATCACTCTGACCGTTACCGATAAAGAAAATCCTGAGGTATCAGTCTCTAAGACTCTTACGGTTACGGTAAGCCCACTTAATCAGGCTGACATTGATGCAGAGCTTGCTTTGATGAATGAGTCTAAGGCTCATTTCTGGGATGCACTTGCTACTCCTTCTGGTCAGCAGAATAAACAAGACAGTGTTTCTGAATCCCTGGCTACACCAAACAAGTTCTATCGTGCTGCTGACGGATCTTTGACCTGGTCTTATGATGTTAACAATACCGATAAGACCGCAAGTGGTATTGTGCCTTCAGAGTTCCCAACATACGATCCAATGGGCCCTGCTGATCAGGCACGCACGTACAGTTCTTCTCAGCCAACAATCATTCAGAACGAGAATCTTGTTCTCGCACAGACTCCTGAGTACAACACGTCTGTTACGGTTTCGGTACTTCTTTCAAGTGCACGCTATTCTCGCTATGCAAGTTTGTATCCAGATAATGAGCAGTTCCAGGCCCTTACTAATCAGAAGGTCTCTGCCACCTTTACCGTGGCGGGCGAGAAGGGCGCTCGATCTGTAGAGGAAAATCCAGATCCAAGTCAGCTTGTTTCCGTCACTCTTTCTGTGGTGGGTCTTGATAAAGACGGTAAGCCTCAGCACTGGGCTCCTACGCAGACTATTGAGGTTCGTAAGGGTACCACTGCTGACAAGGTAACGTATGACTACCTGAAGAATAATGGCCTTACCTACGATGCAGCGGGCGGTTATTTGTCTTCTATTACGTCGCCTTCACAGGGACTTACACTTGCAACAGCGCAGGTGGATGGCGCCTATAAATGGTGGCAGTTCTTTGTAAACGGTCAGCTTTCGGACAAGATGGCAAACAACGTTGTCTTGGACAAAAACACTACCATTACCTGGACATATGGTGGTCAGGATAGCTCCATTCCAACTCCTCAAAATGAGTTGGTCATCAATCCATTTGCTGAGCACCCTAACTACGAGGCATCTTGGAGTGGTTTTGGTAGCGGAAACGGTTCCACTACTACGCAGAGTACCCCCATTAATTCTGCAGCTCTTCGTTGGAGTGTGACCGAAGGAACTCAGAATACGCCTGGATTTGTTTCTGATCAGGTCATTGTTCATGATACGGTCTATTACGTAAGCGGTTCTACTCTCAAAGCAGTTGACGCTGCAACAGGTAACCTTATTGCCTCGGCACAGATTGGCTCCAAGGTCTCGTACTTTGCACGTCCTCTGTACGTTAATGGCATGATTGTTGTTGCTACCGATGATGGATGTCTTACCGCATTCTCGGCAACAACTATGGAGTGTATCTGGAAGACAGAGCCGCTGGACACCACCAATGCGTTGCAGTCTGTTTCTAGCCTGACGGTTAATAACGGTACCATCTTGGCTGAGTTTACCAAGATGAGTGGATTTGATGCAGCTGGTGGCTACATGGTTGCTGTTGACGCTACCACTGGTGCGCTTCGCTGGAAGCAGAACGCTCAGCCTGCAAATATTCCTGGAGCAACCTCTGGTCAGCCTGCAGGTTATTACTGGTCTGGCGCAGCGGCTTCTGGCTCGGACTTTATGATTGGCGACGAGTCCTCCTCTGTCAGGCTTATTAGCGGTACAACCGGCGCCATTGAGGCTGAGCTTAACCTTGGTTCACCAATTCGCGCAGGTATTGTTCCTGTCTCCGTTGATCAAAACGGTAACGGAACCTATCTTGCTGTAACCAGAAATGACGGTACGCTTCACCTGATTAGAAGAAACGGTTCTTCTCTTGTTGAAGAGAAGCAGGTCAAATTTGCAGCAGAATCTACCTCTACACCAACTATCAGCGGTTCTAATGTCTTTGTTAATGGTGTCGATGCTGAGGGCTACGGAACTATCTCTGTGATTTCTCTTGACACCTTTACGGTGACTGACCAGGCTCGTGCTGGCAAGGGTAAGTCTCAGAGCACCCCTCTTGTTTCTGTTCAGCAAAATGGTACCTATGCCTACTTCACCGTAAACGGCCTACCTGGTGGCGTATGGGTATACAAGCTGGGTACCGGCCGAGCAGCTCAGATCTACACTCCAGATAAAGATCACCAGAACTACACCACATCGTCAGTCATTGCAGACTTTGAGGGTAATCTTTACTACACCAACGACTCCGGCACGCTTTTCTCGCTTATTAATCAGAAACCTTCTGGCGAGAATATCCAGCCATCTGAAGACATTTTTAGCAGGACAGATTCCACAGCTACCAACGTGCCAGCTCAAGATCCTTCATCTCCAGCTGCGCATGAAACTTCCTCGACCACCGCTGCGAGTGCTGGTGAGGAGGTTACAAAGGCTCCATCTGAGAACAAGACTGCAGACACTAACTCTGACGAGAAGCAGCTTCCACCTACTGAATACTCAAATAAGCAGGCCGCTGCCCCACAGCAGGTGTCCTCTGCGCCTACCATTCCACTTCTGAGTGTCTTTGGTTTCTTTGCTTCTGGTGCAGTTCTTGCAGTGTTTGTAGTGTTGCTTAAGAAAGAAACTGCTGCAATTCACCATGTTTCCAATGGCCGAGGCCAGGTGAGATAGTGGTTAAGCTCACAAGAGAATCCAAACGGATTCTCTATTTGGCAGCATCAATTGTGTCTCTTCTGTTCATGCTTTTCTTTGCATGGACATTGATTCAGTATTTCTTTACGCCTGCTTCAAGCACTTCTGCTCAAGAAGCTCCTACCGCACAAGGTCAGACGGTAGTAGGTGCTTCTGGCACACAAACAGACTCTCAGACGTCACAGACGCAAGGGAGCTCTAGTTCAGACGCTCAATCAAATGCTGATGCGTCTAAAACGCAGGATTCTTCTAATCAGAAAACATCGGAGCCTTCTAACTCTGGTAACTCAACAAACGCTGTAGCTGCTCCTCGTAAAGAGAATAGTGCGCTTTCTGTAAGTGTCACGGTTAACGGCTCTGCAGCCAAAGGACCTTCATTTACCGTCAACCTCCAGGTGCAAGAGGGTACGTCAGTCTATGACGCGTTGCTTGCAAGTGGAGCCGGGGTAAATGCACGTAACACGTCGTTTGGTATATACGTTGCGGCTATTAATGGGCTTGCAGAGCGTGATCACGGTCCACAGAGCGGTTGGGTATATTCAGTTAACGGTGTTCAGCCTAACTACACATCAGATGCATATGTTCTGCATGATGGCGATTCGGTTGTTTGGACGTACGTTAACGCGGTGAACTAATGAATCCCGCGCGCACAAGTTTTTCTCGCCTTCATCCACTTGCTACGGTTGTGCTGTTTGGATGGGAGGTTGTGCTTGCCGCTTTTTCTTTTCAGCCGCTTTGTGCGCTGATTGCTTTTGTCGGTGCTGAGCTGTGCATAGTTCAGTTATTTGACAGTAAACATGCTGTTAGACAACTTGTTTGGTATGTTCCCATTATTGTATTGATGACAGTTATCAATCCGTTTTTCTCGGCATCTGGGTCTACTGTTTTGTACTCTTTTGGGCACACACAACTGTACGCAGAAAGTCTGGTGTATGGTGCTACCTCTGGTTTGGTCCTCGTAAGCACGTTGAGCTGGCTTGAGTGTCTGTTTGTGGTGGTGTCTCCGCTCGAGTTGTTACAGCGCTCAAGCGTGCGTTTTCCAGGGCTGCAACTGGTCTTGAGCCTTTCTGTGCAGCTTATGCCACAGCTGCTTTCTGATCTTACCGTGGCGCAACAAATTCAGTCGGCAAACACCGCAGCTAGGGCGTGTAATTCTGCGACGCAGCTGCCTCGGCAAAGCTGCATTCCAGGTCAACGCCGTTTTTTGAGCGCGAGAAAAGCTATTGGGCAGACAGTCAGTACAATCAACGCAGTGTGTATGAGTGCGCTTGAGAAGTCGATAGGTACGTTTCAGTCCATTGTGTCTCGAGGCTGGGGAATGACAGTACGCAGAAGCAGATGGAATACCCAGGTGCTTGATGCCTACGACACCCTGGCTCTGTTGTCGTTTGCTCTCTTAGGCGTCGTAGCAGCAACTTCTTTGTATATGCTTGTCCAAGCTTGGCAGTTTTACCCTACTATGCCAGCGTTTCAACTGAGTTTTTGGTATATGGGGCTGGTGTTATTTGCCGCCTTACCAGTAGTTTTTGTGCGCCTTGATACCGTCTTATGGGAGCAGTCTGTATGAGTGAGTACCCTTCCTACCAGCAGAATTTATCTACGTCTTCAACTAGGGAAGAAGTAATTCTTGCTATTCAGAATCTCTCGTTTGCCTATGCTCTAGCTCCAAACAGCAAGGTCATAGAGGATTTTTCCTGCAAAGTTTATGCAGGTCAGATTAGCCTTTTACTTGGACCAACTGGTTCAGGCAAGTCAACTATCTTGAGCCTCATTAAACCCGAGATTGCGCCTCAGGGTAAACAAGACGGTTCAATTATTGTTTGTGAACAAGAGGTTTCTGCAATGACGCAGGCACAGTCTGTGGATACCATTGCTTTTGTGCCACAAGCTGCCTCGCGTGCACTGGTGTGCGAGACGCCTCTTAAAGAACTTGCTTTTGGCCTGGAAAATCGAGGTGTTTCTGAGAAAGAGATGCGCCGCCGTATTTTTGAGACGGTCAGCTTCTTTGGCATGGAGCCGCTTTTGCATAAACGTAACTGCGAGCTTTCCGGGGGAGAACAGCAATTAGTAGCCCTTGCCGCAGCGCTTGTCATGCGTCCAAAGCTGCTCTTGCTGGATGAGCCAACCTCACAGCTGGATCCGTTTGCGCAGAAGAACTTCACCGCGCTCCTGGAGCGCGTCGCGCGCGAGCTCAACGTTGCCGTGCTTGTTGCCACCCACGACGTTGCCGCGTTCGAGCACCTCGCAAATACCCACATCCACCTCGACGGCGAGAAACCCGATGTACTCCAAGCAGACAGCTCTTCTCGCCAGACGTTCTGTCCTTGCAACCCCGCGCCCAACCAAGCATCTACCGTGGCCGACAACACGCCCGCACTCGAGTTCAGCGCCGTGACGTTTGCATATCCGCAGAGCGAACAGTTGGTGCTCAACAAGTGCTCACTTGAGGTCACTGGGCGAGAAATTCGTGCGCTCGTAGGCGGCAACGGCTCTGGTAAGTCAACGCTGCTCAAGCTTGCAGCAGGCATTCTTCGTCCAAGAAGAGGCCGCGTCTACAACCAGCTCCAGCAATCCCAGGGATACATCCCGCAAAACCCTGAGCTGCTTTTTACCTGCCAGAGTGTGGGTGAGGAGCTTACCCAGTGGCAGCAGAGCGGCACCTATTCTGACCAGGACATTCAAGACCTTCTGAAAGCTTCGGGACTTCTTGCTCGCACAACATATCAGAAGCTTATGCTTTCTCATTCATACGACTTGTCTGGCGGACAGCAGCAACTTCTGGCGCTGGTAAAAGTGATGCTCACAAAGGCGCGACTGTTCATTCTTGATGAGCCAACAAAAGGCCTGGATGCTCCGACTAAAGAGGACGTTATCAACCTGCTCTCTTACGCACAAGCAGAAGGTGCGACCATACTAGTAGCAACGCACGACATGCAGTTGATATCGCGCGTTGCTGATAACGTTTCTCTAGTTTTTGATGGTCAGATCTCTCTGACAGAGCCAACTCCAGAGTTCTTTGCAAACTCGTGGGTATGGTCGGCGGAATAGGCGTCTAGAACTTCGGCAGCGTCTAGAACTGCGCCCGCTGCTTGGCACCGCAGGAGGCTAGAACCTTAAGAAAGGCTCCTCATCCTGGCCGAGCTCCTCAAGAAGCTCATCGTCAAGATCGTTGATGTCGCCAAACTCCTCGTGCTCATGCTCCTCTTCATCTTCCTCATGATCGTGAGAATGCTCATTAAAGCCGTACGCATTTGCCGTCTCATCATCAAGATCAAGCGTTGGAAGGGCACTGGTAATGCTGCAAAGGCCAACTCCTGCAGGCATAATCTTTTGCCACTGAGCAATCAGAGGAGTGGTAGGAACTTCTCCCAACTCAACAATGGAGTCCAAGAAAATTTCTTTTGCACCATCAAGCAGGTCAGATGTCTTTGCAACCTCAATAAGGTGCTCCGAGAAAAGCTCAAGTGCATGATCTGTGGAGTCTGCCTCAACAATGCAAGGCATAAGGCAGTAGTTGTCAGTAGAATCAAGCTCGTCGTTATAGCTAAAGTTTCCCAGATAGATCATGAGACCTCCTTGTTGTAGTTTCAAATCATCTTATGCCAAAATAAGACAGACCTTTTCGATATTTTTATTTTGACGGTAAGCGTGAGGTTCTCGTGGATAATCGGCACACGTTATCAATTCTTCTAGAGGTTGTAGCACTCTTTGCTACTCCTGTTATCCTTGCTGTTGAAATGATATATTTTCCCGAATTTACTGCGGTATCTTCAATTATTTTAGCAATCATTTCAGTTGCATTATTTATGTTAAGTTTTGAGACCCAAAAGCCTTCAGTTGCCAAATTGGTGCCCACGGCCGTTTTTAGTGCCTTGGGAGCCGCGGGAAGAATTGCTTTTGCGCCACTCGCATACGTAAAGCCTGTCTCAGCGGTTGCTATCTTTGCTGGAGCGTTTCTTGGAAGACACGCGGGCTTTCTGGTAGGTGCGCTGTCTGCGCTTCTCTCTAACGTTTTCTTTGGCCAGGGATCGTGGACGCCATGGCAGATGTATGCGTGGGGGCTTGTTGGCTATCTGGGAGGCCTTCTTGCAACTTTTACCTCAGCTCACCCTGCATCTTCTAAACGCACATCCGTCCAACAAGGCGAGAAACCCCACAAACTTCCACCTTTCTTGCTTATGATCTGGGCGTTTATCTCTGGACCATTCTTTGGCCTTGTAATGAACGTGTACTTTGTTATTGGATTTGTCCATCCTCTAACCCTCGAGTCCGCTCTTCTCGCGTTTGCGGCTTCAATTCCGCTTGATCTAACGCACGGTATTGCAACGCTTGTTTTCTTGATTTTGTTATGGCTTCCATGGCAAACATCCGTTAGCCGAATCCTCACAAAATACAATCTCACTGGTAGGAGCTTTAGATAAGCCATCTTTTTCCGTTTACCTAAAATACCTTCCATTTTGCGACCTTTGATCTAGACTGTATTCACTGTCAGCCCCCAGATTTTGGGGGTAAAAATGCAACCTACATCTATCCTTACCGCAACGGCAAACTCAACACTTGAGCTGCTTGCTCCTACGCGCTGCGTTGTGTGCGAGAAACCCGGTCAGCTCCTCTGCGATGAGTGCCGGGCAAAGCTGCCATGGATTTCTCAGCAGTGGGCATGTCCTAATTGCGGCGCTCCATATGGGAAGCTCGTCTGTTCAGAGTGTGCGGATAAGAAGAAACGACCTGTTCAGTGGGAGAGTAGAGCGGTTATTTGTGCCATGGGATTTAAGGGTCCTCCTGCACGGTTGATCTTGACACTTAAGGATGGACACGAGCTTCGACTGGCGCCGGTAATTGCTGCAGCTCTGTTGTGTGCGCTTGAAGAAGCCTCAGCATGGAAAGCTCGTGACGGTACTTCTCGCTTTGATAGTTTAAAAATTGATGGCGTTTCCTTTATTCCAGCAACTGCAGAAGCGTACGCGCGCAGAGGCTTTGATCATATGGAACTTGTAGCCCAATCGTTCTGCCAGCTTACAGGTTTACCTTTGTATGACGTGCTTATACGTCCTCATGCAAAGGACCAAAGAACGCTTTCATCCGCTCAAAGGCAAATAAATTTGAAAGGAAGTATTGCTTGTACTGTGCCGGTTAATCAATCAAATATTTTACTTTTAGATGATGTTGTAACTACGGGAGCATCAATTAGAGAAGCCACTAGAGTACTTTGTGCCGCAGGCGTGCATTCTGTAACCGTAGGCGCATTAGCTCGCGTATGGTGAGTTACCTATGGTTGCAAACGGCTATACTTGATGAGTCTTTTCAGGTCTGTGGTTGCGAAGTTCTCTGTGAGCTTTTAGTCCATGACAGACGAGGTCAAAGGGATCCACGTAAGTTTGCGTGTGCGCACGTAAACGATCATGGCTCGTCCTAGAAGTAAGCCATACCGCCTGTTATATCAAAGAGACAAAGGGTCTCGCAGGCGAGAGAACTACTAGTGGAGCTGCTGCGGTAGCAAAGCAAACGTTCCAGTATGCGAGTGTGGGGTCAAATACCAGGTCAGCTGAAAAGACACCTGAATAGAAGAAGGAGTTCTGATGATGCGCGGTAAAAACTCTCTTAAGGTGTTACTTCTTATAGTACTTGCTGTTGTTTTAACAGGATGCTCCATTGGTCCTATCAACATTGATTTGGATAAATGGTTACACGTCAAGTCAGTGCAAGAGGCAATCCAAGAGAAGCGAGAAGCCCGTCAGCAGAAGATTCCTGATTCCTCACTGCACACAGCTGGCACTTTGACCGTTGGTCTACGTACTCAGTCAGTAACAGCTCCAATGGTTGTGGCCTCAGAAGCTGGGACATTGCAGGGAATTGACGTTGAAATAGCTTCTGCAATTGCAGATCAGTTAGGCGTAGACGTTAAGTTTGTATCAGTTAATGGACCAGTAGATGGCCTACAAGCAGGCTGTGACATTGTCATGGATGTTAGAAGTGGTGAGGATTCAACAAGTACGCTCATTTCTGGCTATGCAGAGTCCACAACAGCGCTTTTCCATAAGGGTTCAGAAACAGATATTGCTGCTGATAGTTTGAGTGGAAAGTCCGTTGGCGTTCAAACAGGCTCTTTGTCCGAGCGAGCAATGGGCCAGGTGCTCACCGGTATGTCTGTGCAAGGTTTTTCTAACTTAAATGATGCTTTTGAAGCACTTGAAAATGGCTCCATTGATTATGTGGCCTGTGATGCGTATGCTGGTGCCTATCTAGCAGCAAATAAAGACATTACTATGGTTGGTGTCGTTGACGTTCCATCCACGATTGGTATTTCTGTAGCAACAAGTAATAAAGCTCTCGCTACACAAATTCAGCAAGCTCTTTCAGCTATTCAATCTAACGGTGTCGAGGGAGTTATTAGAAACAAGTGGATTGGCACCTTGCCACACCTCTCAACCACCAATAAGATTTCCGGTCTTGTGGAAGTTTCTACGCAATCTACCAGCGCTGATTCTGCCACATCTTCCTCTGTGCAAAATTAATCGCACATAAAGAGAAATAGTCTCTAACCGTTTACCGCTCAATTCAACTTTTTATGGAATGATTGGCCGACAAATGGGTATTGTTGTTATACAGACATCAGTTAGAAGATGTCTCGTGTATCCGATAGGAGGCTCCCATGGTGGACATCAAGATTTCGGGACGCAAGGTAAGTATTTCTGAGGCTTTGCGCGCACACGTAGACCAGAAAATCGGTGATGCTCTTAAGGTATTTGACATCACTCCTATGTCTTGCGATGTAGTTCTCAGAGTAGACAAAAACCCTTCAAATCCAGATAGAAAGACAGCTGAGGTTACGGTATTTGTTCGTAACAATGTTGTTCGTGTCACCGCCAGCTCTGACGATATGTATGTAGCTATTGATGAAGCGGCAGAAAAAGTCTCCAGGCAGCTGCGTAAGTACAAGACAAAAGTTGTTGAGCGTCGTCATCATGTAAAGTCTGAGCGCGGAGTTGCGCTTACACAAGAAGATCTTGCCAATCTCATTGAGATTCCAGCTGAAGACCTTGATGACCAGCTTGTTCGCGAGAAGTACATTGATCTTGAGCCAATGACAGAGGAGGAGGCGCTTGTCCAAACTGACCTTCTCGGCCATGATTTTTATGTCTTTGTTAATTCTTCCACTGGTTTGACTAATGTCATTTACCATCGTAAAAATGGTGGATACGGAATTATCAAACCTAAGATCGAGGAACCAGATGTTCAATAAAAAAGATAAAGCCGAAGAGGAAATCAGCGAGGTCGCCTTTGAAGACCTTGAGCCTACTGAACTTTCAGCTGCATATCATAAGCCCAGTAACGTTCGAATTATCATGGACTCCTGCGCAGACTTTGCTCCAGGAATCGCTGAACAGCTAGGTGTTGATATCATCCAGTTCCCGTATGTGGGACCAGATGGAGAGCACTATGACGATGGCTGGAAGAGCATTAGTGCACATGAGTTTTTTGAGGGCATGCGTAAGGACAAAAAGCTACGCTACACCACCTCTGCAATTACTCCTGGTCATTACCTTGAGGTCTTTGAGCGCGCTGCAAAGCAGGGTACTCCAACGGTGTATCTTTGCTTTACCTCAGCTCTCTCTTCATCCTACTATGCAGCTGAGCAAGCAGCAGATATGGTAAGAGAGAAATACCCAGACTTTGAGATTTACGTAGTCGACAATGGTGCACCTTCGTCCGCAGCTCAGCTTTTGGGTCTTGAAGCAGTGCATCAGGCCAATAAGGGTCTCTCGGCAAAAGAGATTGCCGAGTGGGCAGAAGATGCTCGTAACTACATTCATGGCTATTTAACACTTGAGACCTTGGATGCTCTTGCTGCGGGCGGTCGTATTCCTGCAGCTGCAGCAAATATTGGTGGTAAGCTTGATGTAAAGCCAGAGCTTACCTATGACTCAACAGGAGCTCTTACCGTCAAGACTGTGTGCAGAGGCCGTAAGAAGGCACTCAAGTCTCTTATCCAGGACTTTAGAGATAGCTATTCTCATGACACCTCGCTTCCTGTTGGCATCATTTCTGCAGACGCACAGAAGGACGCCAATTGGCTAGAGGCTCAGATTCGTAAAGAGAAAGGCTGCGAGGGACTTACCATTATTCACAGTCAGGTGGGACCAGTTATTGGCGCTCACGTTGGCCCAGGCATGGTAGCTATTGTCTTCTGGGGCACTGACCGCCGCGAGAAGCTTTCGCTTTCTGACCGAATTGCTAACAGGGTTCGTAAATCTAATTAACGGGTACAAGGTATGGGGTCGCTCTTTGGAGCGGCCCCAGTTTGTATATTTATTTCAGTCTGAAAGGACTCATACATGGCACTGAGCAAGAATGCAAAGGTTGCTTTTATTGGAACAGGCATTATGGGCGCTCCTATCGCAGAGCACCTTATTTCTGCTGGCTATGACGTTACTGTTTACAACAGAACACCAGAGAAAGCACAAAAGCTTGTCTCGTTTGGCGCTCATGCTGCAGAGAGTGTGGCAGATGCTGCAAAAGACGCTGACGTTGTCTTTACCATGGTTGGTTATCCAACTGACGTTGAAGACGTTTACTTGGCAACAGACGGTCTTATCCGCGTTGCTAAGAAGGGCGCTTACCTTATTGATCTGACTACTTCTTCATCTCAACTTGCACGTGACATCCATGACGCTGCTGAGATTGAGGGAAAGCATGCATTTGACTGTCCTGTTACCGGTGGCCAGAAGGGCGCTCAGGACGGTACGCTCACCCTGATTATTGGTGCAACCGAGAACGACGTTGAGCCAGTACGCGCACTTCTCGAGACCTTCTCGGCAAAGATTTTCTGCATGGGTGGCGCTGGCAAGGGACAGACTGCAAAGCTTTGTAACCAGGTTTCTCTTGCTTCCTGCATGATTGGCTACGCCGACGCAATGGCTCTGGCAGAGCAGGGCGGACTTGACGTTGAGCAGATGCTTGAGGTTGTTGCCAGCGGCATGGGTTCTTCTCGCGCACTTAAAGAGCTTGCTCCTAAGTCGCTTGAGGGGGACTTCCAGCCAGGATTTTTGGCCGAGCACTTCCGCAAGGATATTGCGCTTGCTCTTGCTCAGTCTGAGGACCTTGAGATTACCCTCCCTGGTGCAGAAACCGCCTTTACCCTCTATGACATGCTGTGCCAGATTGGCGGCGCTCGTAAGGGTACTCAGGCAATCTCGCTGCTCTATGCTGACGAGGCTACGAGCACTGCAGCTGGTCTTGACTGGTCGCTCCTTGAGAGCCAGGAAGATGAGGGTGAGCATGAGTGCTGCTGTGGTCATGACCATGAAGATGGCGATCACGAGTGTGAGTGTCATGGTCACGGACATTATCATGAGCATGAAGGTCACGAGCACGGTCATGACGGCCACTGCTGCCACTAAGAGCTAGCCGCAAAGGAACCCAGGTTATGAGTGATATTTCTACTCCTCAGAGCTCTATTGCGGTTTTCATCGATTATGAAAATTTGGCACTAGGAACAGGCAAAAGAAAGAAAAACGGTCATCAAGAACCAGGTCATCTTCCAGAGATGAAGCTCATTATGGAGAGGCTGGTTGATAAGGGTCGTATTACTGCTAAGCGCGCATATTGCGATTGGCAGCGCTTTCCAAATGCAATTACACCCCTGCATGAGCTTGGTATTGAGCTCATTGAGATTCCCGATAGGGCTTATACCGGCAAGAACTCTGCCGATATTAGACTTGCGGTGGACGCTGTTGAGATGTGTCTTACTAAAGACCACATTGACACATTCGCTGTGCTTTCTGGTGACTCGGACTTCTCGCCACTTGTGGCAAAGCTTAAAGAGGCTGGTAAAACGGTCATTGGCGTTGGTATGAAGGAGTCTACCAGCTCGCTTCTTGCTGAAGTTTGTGACGAGTTTATCTTCTACGAGGATATTTTGAGTTCTGGCAGAATTCCAGACTTTAAAGAGAAGGTACCTGTCGAGAAACACGACTGCTATCAGCTTTTATTTGAGACTATTGAGTCTTTGGAACGCGAAAGCGAAACATTTATTTATGCGTCTCGTTTAAAAGAGACTATGCGAAGGAAGCGTCCACAGTTTGCTGAGGCAACTTATGGATATCGTTCGTTTACTTCTCTTTTACGTGAAGCATCAAGCCTTGGATTTATTAAAATTCATGAGGATCAAAAAAGCGGCACCGTTGTCGTAGACGGATTTAGAGAATAAAGGGTGTTTTAGAGAGGATTTAGGTTTCATGGCAGAAAAGAAAGAAACTGCTCAGAAGCCAAAAAAGGCTTCAACTAAGGCAACCGCAAAAGCGGGCTCTACAAAGGCGCCAAAAGAAGAAAAGCAACCTGCTAAGAAGGCTACTAAAAAGCCAACTATGGCACAGATGAAAAAAGTGAATGCACTGGTCATTGCTTTGTCTGATGCTAGTAGGCGCGCTCGTCAAGACGCATCTCATGAGCTTGCGGAGCTGGCCCATATTGCTCCTCTTGCCTTTGAAGAGCACATTGATTCTCTTATTGATGCACTGTATAGGCCAGAAGCACAGACTCGTTGGGAAGTGCTTGATGCGCTTGCCAATCTGAGCGCTCACTTTGGTGACCAGGTCTTTAAGGCATTTGATGCTGCTGAGGCTTCTCTGTTTGACGATGACTCAGCAACAGTGCGTCTCGCAGCATTTTTGTTCCTCTGTCAGTACGGAGCAACTTCTGCAAAGCATTCTGATGAGGCGTGGCCACTTTTGGATGAGGCGGTTCAGTGCTATCACGGAGATGCTGAGTACCATGATATGCTCCAGGGTCTTCTCGCCTTAGCACACGGAACTATCTCTAAGGACGTGAAGAAAGCACTGTCTCAGCGCATGAAGTTTGATGCAGAAAATGCCACTGGATACATCAAACAGTATTCAGAAGAGATTGTTGCAGCTACCAAGTAGTTTGTTTTGCATGTAAACGACTGTGTACAAACGGGGGAGTTTACTGGTTGTATGTTTTATGCATGCTAATAAGAGTAAACTACAGGTTTGTATTAGTGTACGCATAGTTGCATTGAGCGATGAAAGGCAAGGATATGCCATCTATTGATGTAAGAAAGAACTCAAAGATCTTTATCGGAGTCGGAGCAGTTGTACTATTTGCTCTTGGTATTGTCATCGGTCGCTTCCTTCTTGGCGGCGGCGGAGCTACTGGTTCTTTGAACGGTCGTACCACACTTTCTGAGGGTGAACTCAACACTCCTATTGCTTCTTATACCTATAACGGTCAGACCAAAGAAGTAACTGCTCGTGAGGTCATTGAGAATACTTCCGGTCTTGACGCAGCAAAGCAGTCTGACGGTACCTATGCTGTTCCTGCAGCCGATAAGATTATTGGTTATGTGCGCAATGCTCTTGTTGTTGCTGAGGCTCAGAGCAAGGGTATTACCGTCACTGATGACGAGGTCAACAATTACATGCAGACCAACTTCAAGACTACTGATGTTAGCCAGGTTGCTTCTGCATATAAGCTCTCTGAAGACGTTGCAAAGAAGCTCATCAATGATGCTGTCATTATGAAGAAGTATCGTGATAGCGTTCTGACTACAACCCTTCCAGATGCTCCACAGGCACCAACTGCACCTGAGGACGGCAACTCTGAGACTACAAGCCAGGAGTATGCCCAGTACATCATTGGTCTTGCTGGCGATGAGTGGGACGCTAAGAACAACACTTGGGCTTCTCAAGACGGCGATTACTACAAGCAGCTTTCTGCTTACTCAATCTCCAATGATTCTGCTTCTTACGCAGCTGCTCAGACCGCTTATCAGGTTGCTATGAGCAAGTACTCTGCTGTTGCAAGCAAGGCATCTCAGGAGTGGTCACAGAAGATTAACGAGATTCTTGGTAAGGCATCTATTGCTGTTTACTCTCTTGCTCTCTAGGAACTGAAACGCAATGAAAGTTGCAATTAGCGCTTGTTTACTTGGCCTCCCCGTCAGATATGACGGAGGGGCCAAGCCTGTTTCTGCAGTACAAAGATTGGCTCAAAAAGTAAACGTTACAAAGATTTGCCCCGAGACTTCCTCGGGCCTTCCTGTGCCTCGTCCGCCCGCGGAGCAGCGAGAAGGACGTGTTTGGCTCAAGGACGGTTCAGATGTAACGGAAGATTTTGAACGTGGATCTAAGATTGCTCTTAATGCCGTTACGTCTTCTGACATCACGCTCGCCGTTTTGAAGGCAAAGAGCCCGTCTTGTGGCGTACATGAGATTTATGATGGTACGTACTCAGGAAAGCTTGTTTCTGGCGAGGGAACACTTACTCGTCACCTCTTAGAGGAGGGGATTTGCGTGGTTACCGAGAAAACCATTGAGAATGTAAGCCCATCTGTTGAGCATCCTGTTGCTCTTATTTTGGGAACCGGACTTGGCCATCTTGCCGATCTGGTAAAGCCAGTTCGTCGTATTGATTATCGTGATATTCCAGGCTTCCCTGTTGATGCTTCTCCTATGGCAGGTCACAGCTTTGAGGCAACTATTGGTACAATCGACGGCGTACCTGTGGTTGTGTATCCTGGCCGCGTTCACCTCTATCAGGGCTATTCTGCAGCTGAGGTAACCTCCCTTGTTCAACATGCGCATCATTTGGGCTGCAAAGATATTATCTTTGCAGGTGCAACAGGTGCTGTTTCTGGTAATGCAAAGACTGGTCTTGGTGTTATTACGGATCAGATTAACCTCACCGGAACCAATCCGCTTGCAGAGTGGGCGGGCCTTCGTGATGTTGAGACACCATTTGTTGATATGAATGATGCCTTCTCGCCTTATCTAAGAACGCTAGCACGTGGCGTAGCAGATGATCTTAAGATTGAGCTTAACGAGGGTGTTTTTGCTGGTCTTTTGGGACCAAACTTTGAGACTCCTGCAGAGGTTGCTATGCTTCGCAGCTTTGGCGTCTCATACGTTGGGGTTTCCACAGCTCTTGAGGTTATTATGGCACGCGCTCTTGATATGAATGTGTTAGCTTTGACGCTTGCAGCAAACCCAGCTGGTGCTCACGGAACTACGCATAAGAGTGTTCAAGAGGCATCTGAGAAGTACGCAAATGATCTTGAGCGCCTTGTTCGTGGTGTTCTCGGGCTTCTTTAGTATTTCTGCTTGAATAATGCAGGGCTTCCCCGTATAGTTGTTAGCGCGCTTTTGCACGCCAGCATAGCTCAGTTGGTAGAGCACCGCTCTCGTAAAGCGGGGGTCATCAGTTCGATCCTGGTTGCTGGCACCATCAACTACTAATAGCCGCCTTGTGCGGCTATTTTTATGCCACGAGTGGTTACTCATTGTTTCTGTCGCATAACCTCTATCGCACGCGAGTAAACTAGTGTTACGCGATAGTTTGTGAAAAAAGATTATTCTGCTGGTGAGTGGAGGAGAAATGACAACTCTTAGACAGCGAGCATTCCTAAGCATCGCGTCTAGCGCTGTTAGAAAGTATGATGCAACAGGTAAGTATTTATCAAATTACGGGAAGACGAATGCAGTGGAATTTTTCGCTGAGTCATTTGCCAATGCTAATCTTGGCGCACCTAACGCAATCGGCAGGGCTATGCAGGATTATCTCAAGAGGAACTCTTTACGGCAGTCTTGGAGGTAGACAATGGATGTTAGCGTAGAAGACCTTTATTTTCTGAAGGACAGAAGCTGGTATACAACGCCAGAAGATGAAGGCATTGATGATTTCTTTTTCCCAGATGGTCGCGGATATCACATTAAAGACGACGCTCCAGAAGAAGCAAAGAAGAACTATGAAGAGTTTTACTCTTTCCAGGAAAGTGGATTTTTGATTTAGCCTAAGTTTCGCTTTGTATTTTTAGCCGTCCTTTTGGGCGGCTTTTTTATTAAACAAGAAAGCCTCCATAACCAAATTTACGTGAAACAACTGCGCTGTGGTGGGTATAGACAAAGTAGTAGTAATTACTAACAAAGGAGTTTTTATGGCTACTCAGAATCTCGAGTTTTTCTATAAGCCAACCTGCCCATACTGCCACAAGGTTATGTCCTTCATGGAGCAGAACAACATCGAGCTTCCTATGCATGACATTGTTGCTGATGATGCAGCTCGCGAGCGCCTCATTGAGGTAGGCGGCAAGCGTCAGGTCCCCTGTCTGTTCATTGACGGCAAGGCAATGTATGAGTCTGGCGACATCATCAACTACCTTTCCGAGGTCTTCCATGTTTCTGGCTCAAAAGATGATTCTGATGACGGCTCTGCAGCAGCTGCTTGCACCATCGGCGGTGCTTGCTCCTTCTAAGATTTTTGACGAGAAACCCGTCAAGCAGTAGGTTTTCTCGCCTTATGTTCAAAATCCCTCTGTTCCAACGTATGGAGCAGAGGGATTTTGCGTTAGAAAACGGGGTAGTTTATGGCTCTTCAGCCTTGACCACGTTGGTTAGCTCTTTAGGCGTGCTACAGCGTATTCGCTGATGAGCAGCAAGAAGAGGATGAGGATAGAGGAGAAGCTGCCAATAACTGCGCCGTTAAGACCAGTAAAGCTGACCATCATCCAGATAATAGGGATGGATACAACAAATGAAATCAGGTAGGCACGCGTAACTGCCTTTTGAGCTCGCATGATGGTGATGAGCTGGTACAAAAAGTCGATTGCAGCACAAAGGCCACCGGTGGCTACCATAATGCGTGCAAGTCCGCGATACTGCTCAAAATCAACGCCGTACAAGAAGCTGTTAAGAGGAATGCCAATAAACTCAACAAATGCTGCAGTACCTGCGGTGACTACCGCGATGGCTCCAAACAGGGCAAGTACCATTACGCCAAAGCGCTTCTTATTAGCCGGATTGTGGATAGAGGTTTCTAGCAGACTGGCAAGCTTAAAGAGCTGCGGCCTGTAGATGAGCGTGGAGATCATCAAAATAGTGTGAGCGGGGAAATAAAGTGCGTTGAAGTACAACTGATTGCTATAAGAAAGAGCGCCTTCCATGGCAAACTTTGGAAGCGAATCAATAAGGTTGTAGAGGAAAAGCGCCAAAAAGAGAGGCCAACATTGCACAAAGATATCTTTGATGTTTGCAAGCTTGA